>NZ_DDOK01000008.1:0-227150 GCF_002341635.1 Methylophaga sp. UBA2496
CAAAGAAGCGAGAATTATACAGCCACTCGCCGGGCTGTCAACAACAATTATTACAGAATTATGAAACTAGAATAAAACTGAAATTTTGCAGAAAAAATGGTGGGCCGTCTGCGACTCGAACGCAGGACCATCGGATTAAAAGTCCGGTGCTCTACCAACTGAGCTAACGGCCCAAACCAAGCGCGACATAATACTATAGTTGATAAAAATGACAACCCCAGTTGCCAATATTTTTCTATTTTACTGACATACAAAGTCGGGGGGAGTCTTGCAGAAAACAGGTAGTTGCTGATTCTTACCAAGAAACAATAACTTATTGATAACGTGTTGGGTCTGCTAATCCAGCATCAATAAAACCTTGTCGTCTCAAGCGACAGGAATCACATTGTCCACACGCCCTGCCTTGCGCATCAGCCTGGTAGCAAGAGACTGTTTCACTGTACTCAATCCCCAGCTCCGTACCACGCTTGACGATTTCTGACTTTGATAGATGCATCAATGGAGCTTTTATATATATAGCGGAACCTTCAACTGCAGATTTGGTTGCCAGGTTTGCCAGTTTTTCAAATGCATCGATAAATTCAGGGCGGCAATCGGGATAACCAGAATAATCAACGGCATTAACCCCTACAAAAATGGCTTCGGCATTAAGCACCTCTGCCCATCCCAAAGCAATCGAAAGGAAAACCGTATTTCTTGCCGGAACATAGGTAACAGGAATACCCTTCTGTTCTGACTCAGGCACATCGATGTCATCGGTTAACGCTGAACCACCGATGGCACGCAGATCAATTTGTATTACTTTGTGACTGACAACATTAGCTTTTTTAGCCAGATTTTCTGCGGCTACAAGTTCGGTTTTGTGTCGCTGGCCATAATCAAAGCTGATACTGAAGCATTCATAACCTTCAGCTTTGGCTATTGCCAAGGCCGTAACCGAATCCAATCCGCCGGAAAGTAATATGACCGCACGTTTATTCATTTGCCTTGCGCATCGTTCCATAAATATTTATGCAGTTGAATTTGCATTCTCACTGGCAGGTTATCGGCAACAATCCATTCAGCCAAGTCAGTTGGGTTTAAATCACCATGTACCGGGGAAAACAATACCTCACAACGATGGGTTAATTCGAAATGTGATATCTGCTGGCAGGCCCAATCATAATCTTCACGATTGCAGATAACGAATTTAACCTGATCCTGGAGGTTTAACAGATCGATATTGCTGTAACGGTTTTTGGAGACTTCGCCTGATGCGGGGGTTTTTAAATCCATAACCCTTACAACCCGTGGATCGATATTACTGATGTCCATCGCTCCGCTGGTTTCCAATGACACTTCGACATCTAAATCACACAAGGCGCTTAATAATTCCCGGCAAGTATTTTGCGCCAGCGGTTCACCACCGGTCACTGTGACATAGCGGGGACTAAAGCCTTTAACTTCAGTAACAATGTCACTGATTTCCATCTTTTTCCCGCCATGAAATGCATAAGCAGTATCACAATAACCACAGCGTAAAGGACAGCCCGTAAGTCTTACAAAAACGGTGGGCAGACCTACTGTCCGGGTTTCACCTTGCAATGAATAGAAAATCTCGGTGATACGACATTGAGCCATCAGTTCGTTCTACAAATAATCTTTTATTGCGCATTTTGCTGAATGCGATCCAGACGCACTCGGGCTAAACGTGAAGCAGATGTATCAGGATATTTTTGAATCACCAAATTCAGCGTTTCCTGAGCTTTGCCAGTATCACCAGTTTCATATTCGCTAAAGCCACGCTTTAGTAAAGCATCTGAGACTTTATTGCTATCCGGATAGTTGGATAGCACTTTATCAAAAGCCACTATAGCCTTATCAAATTCACGTAATACGTAATGCGCTTCTCCTTGCCAATAATAAACATTTGGCAGATAGGTGCTGTTTGGATAATTTTGCGGAAACTCTCCTAAAGCCGTTAAAGCTTCCTGGTAACGTCCACCGCGTAAATCCTGTAAGGCAGACTGGTAAGCAGCTTCACCACTTTCAACGGCAACCGGAGCAAGGGTGTCAATTTCCCCATTATCAATGGCAGAGTCTCGAGCAGTTTGTTCTAACTCGTTATCAGCCAACTCTGCACCAGCAGCTTCACTGGTCATGGAAGCTGACTCATCTCGAGTGGGTTCTTGTGCTGCCGCAGGCTGCTGCTGGACTTCAGTCAAACGTTGGTCTAAATCAAGATACTGTTCCCGCTGACGCTGCTGCATCTGATCGATTTTATGACTGAGCTCTTCATTCGCTCCATTCAAACGCTGAATTTCACGCTGAAGTTGATCCACCTGAGTGAGCAATGAAGTTAACCCTTGTCCTTGGATGATTCGCTCAAGTCTATCCATACGTGCTTGTATGGATTCCTGCTCAGCCCAAGAAACAGTGGGCGCCAAGAAAGCGCCCACCATTATTGCTATTGCAAGTTGTTTTCGCTTTTTAAAAGGCATATCAACGACCAATATAAATTATTTCAACTCGACGGTTTTGAGACCATGCAGATTCATCGCTACCATCAACTGCGGGACGTTCTTCCCCAAAACTGGTTACCCGGAATTGTTGAGCACTGGCACCCTGCAACATCAATAATTGACGAATAGACAGAGCACGACGTTCACCTAAAGCAAGGTTGTATTCACGTGACCCCCGTTCATCAGTATGTCCTTCCAGTCTCACACTCAAATTTGGATTTTTGCCCAAATATTCTGCATGGGCTTCAACAATCGGCTGATCCTGCGGTCTGACGCTGGCACTATCGTAATCAAAGTAAATTACCCGATTGGATAATGGGTTGGAAGGATCATTCAATTCACTTCCGGCGTAACCGTCTTCGCCAACAATTACACTCGCTTCAGCACCCAAATCACTACCATCAGCGCCTTGACCTGAAACACCTGATGTCGATGCGCCATTGCGCTCTTCCACCAGCACATCATCCGTTCCATCTTTAGTTGCATTACTACTACAGGCATTCAATAGGAACAATGCAACAAACAGAGCCGAGAATTTATAACGATTCATAACAAACACTCCTGACATAAATTATTTTTTCAGCGGAGACCATGCTGGTTCACGCACGACAATTCCGGATTCGCTCAAACGTTGATGGATCCGGCCATCAACAGAGACAGCAGCTAATACACCGCTACCTTTTTGCTCAGTAGCATACAGGATCATTTGACCATTTGGAGCAAAACTCGGTGACTCGGCGCGTCCTGACTCAGTCAGAACTTGCATCGCTCCGGTTTTCAAATCCTGTACTGCAATATAGAAACGACCATTCGCGCCGTGCACCATGGTTAATTTACGTCCATCCGGTGATATATCAGGAGACGCATTGTAATTACCTTCGAAACTGACCCGTTCGGCCCGACCGCCGTTTGCAGAAACCCGGTAGATTTGTGGGCGACCACCACGGTCAGATGTGAAATAAATGTCTTTACTATCAGGTGACCAGACGGCTTCAGTATCTATGGCCTGGGCATTATTGGTTACACGAATTAAATCACCACTTGTCAACTCCAGAACATACACTTCAGGATTACCATTCCTGGACAGGGTCAGTGCCAGTTTTCGACCATCTGGCGACCATGATGGCGCGCTGTTTATACCCTCAAAAGAAGCGACAGATTTACGTTGACCACTTTGCAGCTGTTGAACATAAACTTCTGACTTTCCATTTTCAAAAGAAACATAAGCAAGCTGGTTTCCATCAGGCGCCCAGGCTGGCGACATAATTGGCTGAGTTGATTGTAATACGGTGCGCGGATTTGCTCCATCAGCATCCGAAATTTGTAATGCAAAACGCTTTTTCCCATCGCCAGCAGTGACTTGAGTAACAAAAGCCAGTCGTGTTGAAAATATACCTTTCTCACCCGTAAGTGTTTCATAAATCAGATCAGCAATCTGGTGTCCTAATGCTCTCAGGCCCGATGCGGGTACTTGATATCTTTTACCCGCCAACTGTTGTCCACGGTAAACATCAAAGAGTTGGAACTGAACCTGAAAATTCTCTCCATCCTGACTACTGATTTTTCCGATAACGAGTCCTTCCGATCTCAATAAACGCCAGTCAGCAAAATTGACCTGTGACTGTTCGCTGGGCCGGGATACAAGATCCTGTTCATCCAATGGGGCAAAACGACCACTGCTTTCGAGATCGTTACGAATAATTTTCGTAATATCTTCGGGTGCTTTCAGCCCTTCACTTCCGAAAGGAACAATAGCAATTGGTAATGCTGCATCTGATCCGCCAGTTATCTCAATAGTCAGTAAGGCTTGTGCTTGTAAAGGTAACAAAGCAAGCACAAAGCCTAGCTTTAACAACCATTTCTTTATCATCACGTTCGCCTCTTATTCTGGTCTGAATACAAAATTAAAACTTTTAAATTCCGCTGCCGCTTTCGCATCACTTGGAAGTGGCAATGGTGAGGATTTGTAGACTGCACTTTCTGCGGATCGATCAAAAATCGCATTCCCGCTGCTTTTAACGATGGTGACTTCCCCAACATCTCCGCCAGGCAATGTTCGTATCCGTAATGTCACTTCCAAGCCCCGGTCAGCATTCGCTGGTTTATTCCAAAATCGTTTTACCCGTTGCTGAATGATTTGTGAATACTCATCTACCACGCCTCTTACCCGGCGACCTTCACGCTCGGCTTGTTCTGCTTCCAATTGGCGCTGTAAATCTGCTTCGGCCTGACGACGTGCATCTTCTTCAGCTTTGCGTTTCGCTTCCTCGGCTGCTTTACGCTTAGCTTCTTCTTCAGCCTTTCGCTTGGCCTCTTCCTCAGCTTTACGTTTCGCTTCTTCTTCGGCCTTACGTTTGGCCTCTTCTTCCGCTTTGCGTTTGGCCTCTTCCTCAGCTTGACGCTTCGCTTCTTCTTCCGCTTTACGTCTGGCTTCTTCTTCAGCTTTGCGTTTGGCTTCAGCTTCTTCTCTGGCTTTTTCCGCAGCTAACCTTTCCGCCTCAGCTTTCTGTTTGGCTTCTTCGGCTGCTTTTCGTTCGGCCTCTGCCTGCTGTTTAGCTTCCTCAGCCTTCTGACGTTCCAGCTCTGCTTGTTTGCGTGCTTCTTCCTGCTCAACTCGTTGCTGTTCAAGTTCTTTTAGGCGTTGCTGTTCTTTTTCAGCTTCTTGTTTTAAGCGTTGTTGTTCTTGCTCTGCTTCCTGTTTGCGTTTTTCAGCCTCCAGCTTCGCACGCTCTTGCATGTCCAGCAGTTCCTGCTCTTGACGTGCCAGTTCCTGTTGGGATTTTTCAAGTTGTTCATCCAGCTTTTGCTGACGCTCTTCTTCAGCAGCACGTTTGCTGTCTTCCGCCTCCTGCAATCGTGCCATTTCTTCAAGAACTAACTCTTCATCCATTACCGTGGCTTGTACTATCTCCACTTCCGGCTGGCCAAACTGGCGAATCTCAGTGGGCATATCAAAGCTGAATATCAATAGCAAAAACAGCAATACATGCAGTACTGTTGAGGCTCCACCGGCAAGAAAGGTTTGCACAATAGAATGCTTCATATTAATTACTGTGTTTCCGTTTCCGGACGTTGAGTTATTAAACCGACATTAGGTACGCCAGCCTTTTGCAATAAAGCCATAGCCCCTACCACCTGTCCATAACTTGCTGAACTGTCGCCTTTGACCATGACGGGTGTCTGAGGGTTGCGACGTAATACCGCCGAGACCCTGGCAACCAGCTCTTGCGCGCCGATACTTTCGTCTTGATTATCACCGACAGAAGCGTAGTAATTACCCTCCGCATCCACGGAAATCACCAGTGGTTCTAGATTTTCCGGGGCTTCGACAGGGTTGGCATCCGCTTGCGGCAAATCTACCTGTACCCCTTGTGTTAACAAAGGAGCAGTAATCATAAAGATGATCAACAGTACCAGCATAACGTCGATATACGGTACGACATTAATTTCTGCCATAGGCTTGCGACGTTGGCGTTGTTGTTTATAAAGCGCCATAGTTGGCTCCGTTATTAACCTTGTTGCCGTTGCAAAATTGAAGAGAATTCTTCAACGAAATTGTCATAACGACTAATCAATCTCTCTACTTCATGTGAATAGCGGTTATATGCCACAACCGCTGGAATCGCAGCGAACAACCCCATTGCTGTGGCGATTAACGCTTCAGCGATACCAGGCGCCACCATTGCCAGTGTCGCTTGTTGGACTTCACCTAAAGCACGGAATGAATTCATGATACCCCAGACCGTTCCGAATAAACCAATGTAAGGGCTGGTTGAGCCGGCTGTGGCAAGGAAAGGTAATGACACTTCTAACTCATCCATTTCTCTGGACAGAGAAATACGCATTACTCTCTGAGTACCTTCCAACACATAAGTCGAATCTGTGGAAGTTTTTTTCAAACGGACAAATTCCTTAAAACCTGCCTCAAAAATACCTTCCATACCTCTACCAGAATGCGGCCTGGCGGTTATATCCTCATAGAGTCTGTTTAATTCATTTCCTGACCAGAATTTATCTTCGAACAAGTCAGCATCTCGCCGTGCTTCGGCAAGTTCACTACGTTTTTTGAAAATAATAGTCCAGGAATAAACTGATATCAGCAGCAAAATCAGCATCACAATCTGTACCAACAAACTGGCTTCAGATATCAGGGACATCAAGGATAGATCAGCATTCACATTGCATCTCCGTCAAAATAAAAGAAGGTATAGGGCACGGCTTAAATCGCAGAGCATCCAGACAAGCCACTCTGACTGACGCACTGCACAACAGTTCGTCGTCACGCAATATTGATTGTTCAAACTGCATGCTTGCACCGCTCGTTTGTGTCATTTCAGATCGAATCATTAAGGCATCGTTAAATCGTGCCGGTCGACGAAAATTGATTTGCATCGAATGGACTGCAAACAGACAATTATGCTCGTCTTTTAAAACGTTCTGTTCAAAACCAAGCTGGCGCAGCCATTCGGTTCGCGCCCGCTCCATAAATTTCAGATAATTTGCGTGATAGACCACGCCACCACTATCGGTATCTTCGTAATACACCCTTACCGGCCAATCAAAAGACTGCATTAATCACCTGTAAGATCCAAATCCGGTGTCAACCCCAAATGTAAAAAGGCCCGTTTGGTGGCAATTCGGCCACGAGGTGTCCGCATAATAAACCCTTCCTGTATCAGAAAAGGTTCAATAACATCCTCAATCGTGCCTCGTTCTTCGCCAATGGCGGCTGCCAAATTATCCAGCCCAACTGGCCCGCCCGAAAACTTTTCAATAATGGCCAACAAAAGTTTACGGTCCAACATATCAAAACCAAACTTATCAACATCCAGTAAATCCAGTGCCTGTCGAGCAATTTCCGCTGTCACCACACCATCAAACCGGACTTCCGCATAATCTCTTACCCGCCGCAAAAGTCGATTCGCGATTCGTGGAGTTCCCCTCGAACGATGAGCAATTTCGCCTGCTCCAGTTATGTCCAGAGAGACACCCAAAATACCTGCGCTACGTTGCACAATCGTACTTAAATCAGCAACATTATAAAATTCCAATCGCTGCACAATGCCAAAACGATCCCGTAATGGCGAGGTCAAAGAACCCGCACGCGTTGTGGCTCCGACTAAGGTAAAAGGTTCGAGATCCAGCTTAATCGAACGTGCTGCCGGCCCTTCACCAATCATGATATCGATTTGGTAATCTTCCATTGCCGGGTACAGCACTTCTTCAACCACCGGACTCAGTCGATGAATTTCATCGACAAACAATACATCATTCGGTTCCAGATTCGTCAATAATGCTGCCAAATCACCCGGACGTTCCAATACCGGACCTGACGTTTGTCTTAAATTCACTCCCATTTCATGGGCGATAATATGTGCCAATGTGGTCTTACCAAGTCCGGGGGGACCAAAAATAAGCGTGTGATCCAATGCTTCCTTACGTTTACGAGCAGCAGAAACAAATAACTCCATCTGCTCACGAACCACTGGCTGACCGATATAATCCTGCAAACTGAGAGGTCTGATAGCACGATCCACCCGTTCATCATCATTTACTGTTTGCGGGGAAATAAATCGTTCATCCATAGTTAATTTCGCTGCAATGCCTGTCTGATGATTTGCTCAGTTGTCATATCCTGTGCATCAAAACTACGGATCATTCTGTCTGCTTCGGCGGCTTTATACCCTAAAGCTACCAAAGCTTCCAGTGCTTCTTTTCGTGCCCCGCCAGCGCTCGGCATATTCGTGGTAATTTGCTCATCAAGTCCCATCGCGGAACCCACTTCTTTAAGCCTGTCGCGCATCTCAATGATAAGACGATCAGCTGTCTTTTTACCGACACCGGGCAGCCGCGTCAAACTTGCGGCATCCCCCTCCTGGACACTTCTTGCAAAGCTGTCCACATCACTACCGGATAAAATGGTCAATGCCAGTTTTGCTCCAACCCCATTCACCTTCAATAAACTGCGAAATAATAATCGTTCGCGTGTAGTAGCAAAACCATACAGTAACTGAGCGTCTTCACGCACCACCAAATGGGTATATAAACTTACTTTTTCATTAAGTGGCGGCAAATTGACAAATGTCGACATTGGAGCCGAAACTTCATAGCCAACCCCTTGCACATCCAATACTAATTCAGGGGGCTGTTTTTCGATAATAATTCCAGTTAAACGGCCAATCATCTGCTATAGCGTCCTCCTCGACGACGACTGAGCCGCATTCCTGCGGGAAGTTTATTAGTGAGACTATCCAGAGCAGCATGATTCGCATGAGTGACCGCACACGCCAAAGCATCGGCGGCATCTTCCAGTGGCGCTTCTTTAAGTTGCAACATGACCGTCATCATATACTGAACCTGTTCTTTTTTGGCATGTCCATTGCCCACAACGGCTTTTTTAATTTGGGTTGCGGAATATTCATGGACAAGCAGTTGTTGATTGACCGCAGCACAAATGGCCGCACCCCGCGCCTGACCAAGTTTTAAAGCGGAGTCGGCATTTTTATGCAGAAATACCTGTTCGATGGCCATGATGTCGGGCTGATAGCGCTGGATGATATCTGTTAATCCCTCGAAAATCTGCTTAAGCCGGTTGGCAAAATCACCATCCCCGACCAGCAGTCTGCCGCTAATAACATGATTAATTTGTTTACCATCAAGCTCTATGATGCCAAAACCGGTTTTCCGAGAACCAGGATCCACACCAAGAATGCGCGCCATAACTAGTGTTCTCTCATCGTGATATTGGGACCTTCAGTTGTTTCTGTCAGCATTCATGGCAAGGCGCGGCTAGCGAGAAATGATAACCACCTTGTAAGAAAAACAACGCGGCCAGGGAACCCTTTAAGCGTATATGTATTGCCCCGCCACTACATTGCATCACTTGGCAAGGGGAAAAACATTACCTGCACAATGCGCCTTGTTGCATGCCAGCATATACACACTGATGACCACAATATCAAAATCAGAAAGCACCAAATCAACTACCCAGCTGCGCCATCACCTCATCGGAGAAATCAGCGTTTGAGTATACCTGTTGCACATCATCCAGCTCTTCAAATGCTTCAATCATCGCGATAGCTTTTTGCGCGTCATCCAGATCCAGGCTGACGGTATTGTCCGGGTGCATAGTGACTTCAGCTGATTGTGCCTCAAATCCTGCTGCATCCAAAGCATCTTTAACGGCGGCATAGTCATCCGGCGTAGTAAACACATCGATGGAACCGTCGTCATTGGTGACAATATCTTCAGCACCAGCTTCCAGTGCCACTTCCATGACCGCGTCTTCGTCTACACCTGGCGCCAGACTGATAATCCCTTTTTGATTAAACATAAAGGCCACGCAGCCATCGGTGCCCATGTTGCCACCGCGTTTACTGAAAACATGGCGGACTTCGGCCACAGTACGATTACGATTATCCGTCATACAATCCACCATAATGGCGATGCCATTTGGTCCGTAACCTTCATACCGTACTTCTTCATAGGCCGCGCCTTCCAGCTCGCCAGCACCACGTTTTGAAGCGCGTTCGATAACATCTTTAGTCATATTACTGCCCAAAGCCTTATCAATGGCAGCACGTAATCGCGGGTTAGTGGCAGGATCACTGCCCCCCATTCTGGCAGCGACAGTAATTTCACGAATCAACCGCGTGAAAAGTTTGCCGCGTTTGGCATCTTGCGCACCTTTTCTATGCTGAATATTCGCCCACTTACTATGACCTGCCATTTGGTACTAACCTCTTTGTTATTACGTAATACGAGTGTTAAGCAATTAAACCAGTGTATTCCAGTCGCGATAATATTCGCTACGACCATACACCTGATCGAAATACATGCTTTGTAATTGTTCAGTTATCGGGCCGCGTTTACCTTCACCGATTGGACGATTATCCAGTTCACGAATTGGGGTTACTTCCGCTGCCGTTCCAGTGAAAAAAGCTTCATCACAGATATACACTTCATCACGGGTAATGCGTTTTTCAACCACTTTCAAACCGATATCATTGGCCAGGCGCATAACCGTATCACGGGTAATACCTTCCAGTGCAGAAGTCAGCTCCGGTGTATAAAGCACGCCATCACGGATCATAAAAAAGTTCTCACCACTGCCTTCTGTGACAAAACCATTGGCATCCAGTAATAACGCTTCGTCATAACCATCGTTCACAGCTTCCTGTAACGCCATCATTGAATTCATATAGTTGCCATTGGCTTTGGCTTTACACATGGTGATATTCACATGATGACGGGTAAATGAAGACGTTTTGATGCGAATACCTCGCGTCATATTTTCTTCACCCAGATACGAGCCCCAGCTCCAGGCAGCTACCATGACATGTGTATTGAGGTTGTCTGCACGGATTCCCATACCTTCAGACCCATAAAAACACATTGGACGTATATAGGCCGAATCCAGTTTGTTGTCACGAACCACTGCACGTTGCGCTTCATTTAGCGTCGCTTTATCAAACGGCATTTTCATACCGAGAATCTTCGCACTGCGGAATAAACGGTCGGTATGTTCCTGCAGTCGGAAAATAGCGGTCCCAGCATCTGTTTTGTAGGCGCGAACACCTTCAAACACGCCCATACCGTAGTGCAGGGTATGCGTCAGAACATGGACTTTTGCTTCACGCCAAGGCACGAATTCGCCATCCAACCAGATAACGCCATCACGATCTGCCATTGTTACTGCTGCCATAATTACCTACTTTCAAGACTTAAATTGATATCAAACCGGTTTATTTAGTTTAACCAGCGCTGCCAAATTGTTTTTACTTGTTGCTGAAAATCGGCCACTTTGGCCACCGGCAGCACTGCCGGTTGTTCCTGCAGGACACAATGATTTGCTTCGCTACGATAATAACGATAGGCATCCGCTAGCATAGATCCTTCCTGCTGACTGAGTCTGCCGGTCGCCACCAATGCATCCAAAATCCGGATATTATCGGTGTAAACCATTAGATCAGGCAAGCTTGATGACCAGGCCAGCACAGCATATTGCACCATAAATTCAATATCAGTGATACCACCTATACCCTGCTTGAGATCAAAAAGGCCTTCTGCAGACTTATCCAGTTGCTGCCGCATTTTCTGGCGCATTTCGCTGACTTCTTTCGCCAGATCTGACTCTTCGCGAGGCTTGGACAAAACTTGCTGCCGAATGTTACTGAACTGTTCTGTCAATTTTTTATCGCCTGCGACACATCTCGCTCTGACCAGGGCCTGATGTTCCCAGGTCCAGGCTTCATTTTGCTGATAATCTGCAAAACCGGAGATCGGACTCACCAATAAACCAGAATTACCTCTGGGTCGTAGGCGCATATCCACTTCATAAAGCACGCCACCGGAGGTGACGGTGTTCAACAAATGGATCATGCGCTGGGCCAGCCGTGTATAAAACACCATTACATCAACCGGCTTATCACCATCGGTGGTGCCTTCACGGGCATCATCGAATACAAATACCAAATCCAGATCCGAACCATAGCCCAGTTCCAATCCACCTAATTTTCCATAGGCAATCACACTAAAACCACAGCACGACATATCATTTGCATCTGCGCCCGGAGGCAAGCCATGACGACTACTCAGATATAACCAGGCCAATTGCAATACGCGTTCTAACTGAATTTCCGCCAGTTCGCTCAACTGATCTCCCACGCGCATTAATGGAAGAACCTCAGTCACATCAGCAGCCGCGACATGTAAGGTGGCAATCTGCCTGAATTCGCGCAATAAATTCATTTGCTGTTCAAGATCGGTCTCTTCAGCAACAGATAAGAACTGTTCCAATAAAGCTTTTTGCTGTTCCCGGCCAGGCACTTCGTATAATGTTCGGGGATCCAACAGTTCATCCAGCAGGACGGGGTAACGCGCCAATTGATGGCTGATTAATGGACTTGCCGCACATAATTTGACCAATTGCGACAGGGCCAGCGTATTCTCGACTAACAGTGACATATAGGCAGAACGCCGCATGATGGACTCTAAAAGTGGCATCATTCGTTTCAAACAGATATCCGGTTGTTCGGTTCCAGCTGCCGCCTGGACAAGTAATGGCAGAAGTTTTTTTAATCTGCCACGTCCTGTGTGACTAAGCTTTTTGACGCTGTTTTGCTCAAGTAAATTTTCAATGATTAGCTGTGACTGCTGTGGATCGTCATATCCCCATTTTTCCAGATAAGCAATAACTTCAGATTCACCTGCGGTTAGTAAAGCAATGGTCTCGGCTTTATCATCATCAGCCTGCGGGGCGGTAAGCAACTGCTCGAAATGTTCATGCACCTGCTGGCGATGTTCATTCAATGTTTTGATAAAACCAGCCCAGTTTGCAAAGCCCATGCTGTTGGCCAGCCTGGTTTGTGCTTCACTGTCCTTGGGCAATAAATGAGTCTGCTGATCGGCCCAGGCCTGAATACGATGCTCAGTGTGCCGCAAAAATACATAGGCCTCTTTTAACGCCGTTATCGCATAACCTGACAATAATTTTCTGTCAGCCAATAACTCCAGAATTGTCAGGATCGGCCGTTGTTGCAAAGATTTATCCCGTCCGCCATAGATTAATTGAAATACCTGACCGATAAACTCGATTTCACGAATTCCACCAGCACCTAATTTAATATTATCTTCCATTCCTTTCAGATGTAGCTGGCCAGCAATCATTGATTTCATTTCCCGTAATGAATCAAACATGCCGTAATCAAGATAACGTCGATATACAAATGGACGTAACAGCTCAGTGATGGCTTTTCTATCCTGTTCGGTGCCGGTAACGGGTCTTGCTTTAATCATCGCGTAACGTTCCCATTCACGGCCTTGCGTCTGGTAGTACTCCTCCATTGCATCAAAACTGGCCACCAATGAACCGCTATCTCCAAAAGGACGTAACCGCATATCCACCCGGAACACAAAGCCATCGACTGTGACATTATCTAAAGCCTGAATCAGCTTACGACCCAACCGCGTAAAAAACTCTTCATTGGTCAGGCTTTTTCTGGCGCCTTGCGTTTCGCCTTCAGCAGGGTAGGTAAAAATCAAATCGATATCAGAAGACAGGTTGAGCTCTCCTGCCCCCATCTTCCCCATACCTAAAACAATTAATTGTTGTGCTTTACCATGCTCATCCAATGGTGTCCCTAACAGCTGAGTTTGCCATTGATAAAGCTTGTTCAGTGCTTGCTCAACACAGCAATCAGCCAATGCAGTCAACTCACGCACTGTCTCAGCCAGATCCGCCCAACCACTTAAATCCCGCCAGATAATGCGTACCATTTCACGCTGGCGAAAGATTCGAAGCTGCTGATGTAAAGATGCCTCGTCATTTACCTCAGCAAGTCGGGATTGCAAGCGTTGCTGATAACCATCCCCCTCATAGGCCATTTCCAAATCACCGCTTTGAAACAACTCAATCAGACGTTGTGGTTGTCTGTCGCCCTGATTCATTACGTATTCACTGGCCGCTAATACTGTCATGGCAGAATGCAGCAGATTTTGTTTATTTTGCAAAATCGATTGCCAATGGTCACTGAGTGGTGGTGTCATGCTTGCCTCATTTGATTTCGCGATGCACAGTATCTGAAAATGTGTCTAAACTAACAGAACATTTAGACTATCGCGATGGCAGAAGAACGAAATTTTCACGCATCTCTAACTTACATTTTGCTATCACCTTATTAACTTCCGTCTCGTCAAAGGAGACCATGATGGACAGCACAAGAAATAGCGCTCCGCACCACACACCGGAATGCGTTTCAGATCGCGTTGCGCTGGCAATTGTTAAATTTATGCGTTTTTTTGCTGACGTGTTTTTTTCGGGTCGCTATGGACATCGTGCTGTCGTACTGGAAACGGTTGCTGCTGTTCCAGGTATGGTTGGCGGAGCCTTACAACACCTTCGTTCATTACGTCGAATGCAGGATGATGATGGCTGGATCAGCACCTTGCTGGAGGAAGCTGACAATGAACGTATGCATTTGCTGACCTTTGTACATATTGCCAAACCCAGCTGGCTGGAACGCGTATTGATCATTATTGCCCAGGGTGTGTTTTATAATTTGTTCTTTATTCTTTACCTGTTTTCATCTCGTGTTGCGCACCGAATTGTGGGCTATTTAGAGGAGGAAGCGGTATACAGCTACAGCGAATATCTGGCCGGAATTGACGCGGGAAAATACGAAAATGTAGCCGCACCGCAAGTTGCCATTGATTACTGGAATCTGCCTGCAGAGGCCCGTTTGCGTGATGTTATATTGGTAGTAAGAGATGATGAGGCAAAGCATCGTGACGTGAATCATGATTTTGCCAACCAATTGCAAAACGCATAAGATACCGCGGCGACACAGATTGATTAAGGTATGACAGACTTCACATTGCGCTAACAGACAGGGACGACTATGGCGACTTTACTTTTCCGACTTAATAATGTGCCTGAAGACGAAGCTGAAGACGTTCGGCAATTACTGGATGACAAAGGCTTTGCCTTTTACGAAACTCATGCCGGATTCTTTGGCTTAGGTGTTGCCGCTATCTGGCTGGTCAACGACAATCAGCTACCGCTTGCCAAAGCCATTTTGGATGAATATCAGGCCAAACGGGCCATTGAACAACGTCAGCAATACGAATCACTGCGTGCCAGTGGTGAAATCCCCGGTTTTTTCCAATCCATTTTGCAACACCCATTTCGCTTTATAGGCGTTCTGTTGTTAGTGCTCTTTGTACTCAGTTTGATGCTGATACCTTTTTGGAATACGTTGCATCCTTGATAAAGTCATTGCTAAACACCTAATAAAAAGCCCCACCTCTATCGAGGCAGGGCTTTTGTTTGTGCTAAAAGCTGAATTAACAGATGTAATAAATTACATCATGCCGCCCATGCCGCCCATATCAGGCATTGCAGGCGCTTCATCTTTAGGTAATTCAGCAATCATGGCTTCAGTGGTCAACATCAGACCCGCAACCGAGCCGGCATTTTGTAATGCAGTACGCGTGACTTTAGTTGGATCCAGAATACCCATTTCAATCATGTCGCCATATTCACCAGTCGCAGCGTTGTAACCATAGTTACCTTTACCGGCAACGACTTCATTCAAGACAACAGATGCTTCATCGCCAGAGTTGGTGACGATTTGACGCAAAGGTTCCTGCATTGCACGACGTGCAATAGCAATACCAGCATCCTGATCCAGATTGTCACCTTTCAGCTCGCCCAGGCTCACTTCGGCACGGACCAAAGCCACACCACCACCAGCAACTACGCCTTCTTCAACCGCAGCACGTGTGGCATGTAACGCATCTTCAACACGCGCTTTTTTCTCTTTCATCTCAATTTCAGAGCCAGCACCTACACGAATAACGGCAACACCACCGGCTAATTTAGCCACGCGTTCCTGCAGTTTTTCTTTGTCGTAGTCTGAAGATGAATCAGCAATCTGTGCACGAATCTGCTCAACACGCGCGGTGATTTCATCAGCACGACCAGCACCATCAATAATAGTGGTGTTTTCTTTGCTGACAGAAATTTTCTTCGCCTGACCCAGATCGTCAAGGGTAACTTTTTCCAGATTCAGGCCAACTTCTTCCGAAATAACCGTACCGCCGGTTAACACAGCGATATCTTCCAACATCGCTTTACGACGATCACCAAATCCAGGTGCTTTAACAGCACAGACTTTAACGATACCACGCATGTTATTCACAACCAGAGTCGCCAACGCTTCGCCTTCAACATCTTCTGAAACGATCAGCAACGGACGGCTGGACTTAGCGACAGCTTCCAATGTTGGCAGCAGTTCACGGATGTTAGAGATTTTTTTGTCGTACAGCAGAACGTAAGGGTCATCCAGGTTGGCTGACATGGTTTGCTGTTCGTTGACAAAGTAGGGAGACAGGTAGCCACGGTCAAACTGCATACCTTCAACAACGTCGAGTTCATTTTCAAAGCCACGACCGTCTTCAACCGTGATAACACCTTCTTTACCGACTTTTTTCATTGCTTCAGCAATGATGTCACCAACTGATTTGTCAGAGTTGGCAGAGATCGTACCGACTTGGGCGATAGCCTTGTCATCATCACAAGGTGATGACATTTTTTTCAGTTCATCAACTGCTGCAGTCACTGCCTTGTCGATACCGCGTTTCAGATCCATGGGGTTCATACCCGCTGTGACTGATTTCATGCCTTCACGCAAGATAGCTTGAGCAAGAACGGTAGCAGTCGTGGTACCGTCACCGGCAGCATCAGACGTTTGCGAAGCAACCTCTTTCACCATTTGGGCGCCCATATTCTCGAATTTATCCTCGAGCTCAATTTCTTTGGCAACAGAAACACCATCTTTAGTAATGGTGGGTGCACCGTAGCTTTTGTCCAAAATAACATTGCGACCTTTCGGTCCTAATGTCACTTTTACCGCATTAGCCAGCGTGTTAACGCCTTTGACCATTAGCTGGCGCGCATCAGCGCCAAATTTGACTTCTTTAGCAGCCATTTTAATTCCTCTTTATAGCTATGTTTAACGTAACCAGATGTGAAATCGTCGGGAAGCGCTTAAGCTTCGATCACAGCAACGATATCGTCTTCACGCATTACCAGCAGTTCTTCGCCTTCCACTTTGACTTCAGTGCCGGCATATTTGCCAAACAGCACTTTGTCACCGACTTTAACAGCCAGAGGACGGACGTCACCAGAATCGGTAGGTTTGCCGTTACCCGCTGCGATAATTTCGCCACGGGATGGTTTTTCTGCTGCATTGTCAGGAATGACAATTCCGCCAGCAGAGGTAGTTTCTTCTTCCATGCGACGAACAATCACACGATCATGAAGGGGACGAAGGTTCATTAGTTTTATCCTCCAAAAGTAACAAAAAATGACCAAGAAAATTCCAGGAACCCCTTTAATGGGGCTGCCAGAACAAACTTCAAGTGCCTGCGTTAAAAAATTTCTGAAAAAACTGTCAAATGCAGTGAATTGCTTGATTTATCAGCATCAACGAATATTGCGCTGTTCGTCATCCTTAATGACTTCGCCTTCAATGATGTCATCCGTTTGTGAATAGCGACTACGTGCCGACCATTGCTGACGGAATAGCACATTGCTGTTACGAATTAATTTCAGTAGCAAAGCACGTCGTAACGTTGGAATAAGTAATAAGAAGCCAACAGCATCAGTTACAAATCCCGGAATCAGCAAGAGAAAACCACTTATAAATAAAGTCATGCCCTCCAGCATTTCCAAAGCGGGTGTTTCGCCTCGCCGAATTGACTGCTGGGCACGCTGCATAGTGGCAAGCCCCTGTAACTTGACTAACCAGGCCCCCAACACTGCGGTGGCAATCACAAACAGAATGGTCCAACCCGCGCCAATGACTTCGCCAACCTCAATTAAAACGTAAATTTCAGCAATCGGCACCAGCAGAAATAGCAAAAAAAGCCACTTGAACATGTTCTTTCCTTAACGGATATCAATGATTCAATAGGTTGGGGCTTATATTGATTTTTCAAGCATTTTTGTCTTATCCAGGTTGTCGCGTTTTAACAACAAATTTCCACTTTTGTTGCTATGTAACACAACTGTAATAGAAACATCATCACCCTGAAACATTCCAGTCTTATGGTGTGCGGGTCTTCGGACTTAAGACCGATTTGTTTTATCAACTAAGAGGATAGCCCCTTGAAACTGAAACCTACATCTCTATTAATCGCCGGCGCACTGATGGGTGCAGCCGTTTTACCTGTTCAGGCTGACCCAATGGTCGACCTGCTGAAAGTGTTACGTGACAAAGGTACTATCAGCGCTGAAGATTATGAATTACTGGCGAATGCAGCTAAAGATAAAGAAGAACAAGCTGCTGCTGAAAAAGAAGAAATCATGACGAAGGTCGATAGTAAACCTTCTTCAATCGTTACATTAGACAAAAAAGGCTTGAATTTTGAGTCTTCTGATAAAGCATTTACTGCCAATATTGGCGGCCGTATTCATGCTGACTATGCGTTTATTGACGATAACTACTTTGACCGTAATGTTGATAGTGTTGACGAATTTGGTAATGGTGCAAAATTCCGCCGCGCTCGTATTGGTATGGAAGGCACCATGTTCACTGACTGGACCTATGCGTTAGAAATTAACTATGGTCAGGATGAAGCCACTGAGTTTACTGATGCAACTATCGGTTATGAAGGTTTTGAAAACGTCAAATTGAAACTGGGCCGCCATAAGATGCCAGTTGGTCTGGAAGAGCTGACCAGTTCTAATCGTATCTCAACAATGGAACGTTCCGGTCCTACAAATACATTTGCATTAGGTCGTCGTAATGGCTTGACTGTTGCAACCGGCGGTTCAAACTGGACATTAACTGGTGGTGCTTATCTTGGCGAAGGTGTTGAAAGTGATGGTTGGGAAGGTAAAGACTCTGATTATGGTTATGCAGGTCGTGTCACCTTTGCTCCAATTCAAGAGAAAGAAAAACTGGTTCATTTAGGTGCAAGCTACCACCATGTTGGTTTTGAAGAAACTTTTGATGGTAATAATTTAGGCAGTAATAACGGCCGTTTACGTGCCCGTCCTGGCATTCACTTCTTTAATGACCGCCCTGTACAAGTGAACTACGGTGGTACTGAAGATGCAGATACATTCGGTTTTGAAGCGGCCACTGTAATGGGGCCTTTCTCCTTACAGGCTGAATACTATACGCAACAGCTAAACCGCAAAGAAGCCAAGGATGCTGATGCTGATGGCTGGTATGCATTAGCGACTTACACTTTAACCGGTGAAGCTCGTGGTTATAAAGGTGGCGCAATGCGCACTATCTCACCGAAAAATCCTGTAGGTAAAGGTGGTTTTGGTGCCTGGGAACTGGTTGCTCGTTATGACGTACTGGATATCTGGGATAGCAGTGCAGCATTGGAAAATACCAGTGGTATTCGTGGAACAGAAAGCAATATCTGGACCTTGGGTGTGAACTGGTATGTGAACGACAATATTCGCTTTATGGCGAACTATGTTGATGCGGACATCAAATCTGATGATGCATCAGACTTGGAAGGCGATATCGAAGCCTTTATGTTCCGTGGTCAGGTTGCGTTCTAATTTGACGCAGCATATCTCCTGAGAAAAAGCCTCACCTTGGACTTCAAAGGTGGGGCTTTTTTTTGAATACCACCTGTTCAACGACTGTTAAATTCACGGAGTTCTTTATGAATGCTATGTCACGCTTAGTGATGTTATCGATAACCGGCCTGAGCCTCTTCAGCAGCATGGTTGTTGCTGACGATCATCTTGCCCAAGCCAAAAAAGGCGATGTTATCCCGGTTCAATTACATCAGCTTAAACCGACACAATCCTCTGTCGGCTATGACCAGGTTTTCTACAAACTGGGACGTTATGAAGGCGATACTGAAAAGAAATTTGATGAAATCTGTGAAGCCAATGGCCAGAAGGCCATTAAAGACTATTCCTCAAAATCCAATGTCGCTGTTGCCAGCTCATTTGAATGTACCGATCCCGTTGGTACAGCCACGAAAGATATGAAAACAGTGGTGATAGGCCCCGATAATGGTTTATATCTGACCGATGGTCATCATACGTTCAACGTGTTCTGGCATATGCCGGATGGCGGTGCCAATTTTGAAGTGCATGTTGTGGTTGCTGACGATTATCGTGATCTAACCTCGATGGATGATTTCTGGAGCAAGATGCAGGCAGAAAACAACTTATGGTTGTATGACGATAAGTTTGAACCAATTGATCGTAGTGCATTGCCAGAAAGTCTTGGTCTGGAAAACTTCCATAACAACTTATATCGCTCACTGGTTTATTTTTCCCGTGAAATTGTCTGGGATAAACCCAAACCAGCCATCAATTTTGTTGAGTTTTACTGGGGGAAAGAAATTTACAACAAAGTCGATTTAAGCCAATACGACTTAAATTCAATGAAGGGCTATAAAAAAGCCGTTAAAGACGTCAGTGACGCTATTTTAGCGGTGAAATCTGACAATGTCGGCGGTATTGGCATGTCTGCTTCCAGAATGGGTCAGTATGAAGGTTTTGATAAAAAGGAATTTGAAAAACTGTTTCGTGCCAATAAGAAAGTGGATTATATGCTGCGCTATAAAAAACAAATGACCGGTGCCGGTCTGAGTTTTGACAAAGCCATTAATCATAGTCATTCCATGCAGCTTAAAGATTCGTTCACGTTATCTTCAAACCAGGACTTAATGGCGGTTTCCGCCATTAATGTCGCAGGCGAAGTGAATGCTCTGATCGAAATTCCGACCGGTACATCTGCAAAATGGGAAATGAATAAAGACAACACTCAGGAAGTTATCTGGGAATTAAAAGATGACAAACCACGTATCGTGAATTACCTGGGTTACCCGGGAAATTACGGCACCATCCCCGGCACCGCAATGCCAAAAGAGCTTGGGGGTGATGGTGACCCGTTGGATGTTTTGGTATTGGGCCAGTCTATCCCTCGCGGTGAGGTTTTGTCAGTACGTTTGATAGGTGTATTAAAAATGCTGGATGACGGTGAGCAGGATGACAAATTAGTCGCTGTTATTACCGAAGATAGTCCTTTTGCTAACGTTGAGTCGATGCAACAACTGGACAAAGAATTTCCGGCGGTTTCTGAAATCGTCCGTCTCTGGTTTGAAAATTACAAAGGCCCAAATGGCGGCATGGAAGCTCAAGGCTTTGCTGATCATCAGGAAGCGATGAATGTCTTAAAACAAGCGATGAATGCCTACCAAAACAGCTTGAACTGATTACCTGACTGCCGATGGCAATACTTTGATCCCCTTCAGTATGGGGCTTAAGTTGCGCCATCATTTTATTTTAATCACTGACCTTATGACCTTTTCCGACTAATAAGGCTTTGGCTAAATAATTTCCGGATTCAATATGACTCAAGAAGAACTATTACAATTTAAGTCATTGGAAGACATTCTCGCCACCGCGGCCCTCACCCCTATCTTTCAGCCGATTGTTTCATTAAAAAATAATCAGATTTATGGTTATGAAGCATTGATTCGTGGTCCCTCAGACAGTGTTTTGCATTCTCCGATAAATCTTTTTGATGCGGCGAATCGCCATGGTCGCCTGGCTGAGCTGGATTTGCTGTGCAGAGAAATCGCCATTAGCCGTTTTGGTGAACTTGACCTGAATGCCAAACTTTTTATCAACACGATTCCGTCAGCGTTATTACAACCCGATTATCCACATGGTCTGACGGCAAAATTTCTTAAGCAAGCCAGAATTCCCGCCGAACAAATTGTTATTGAATTAACCGAGCAATATCCAATTGATGATTACGATCTGATGCGTGAGGCGACTGCTCACTATCGTGATATGGGATTTTCTATCGCAATTGATGATTTAGGTGCAGGTTATTCGGGACTGCGAACCTGGTCAGAATTGAAGCCTGACTTCGTCAAGCTGGATCGACACTTCATGCAGAATATTCATGAAGATCAGCAGAAAAAACAGTTTGTGCAATCGATGATTGATATCGCCCTCAGCAGCAATTGCCGTGTGATCGGTGAAGGCGTTGAAGTGCGTGAAGAATATCTGGTGGCACAATCCATGGAAATGCATTTTGTCCAGGGCTATTATTTTTCCCGGCCTACAGCTACCCCGAAGCGTCAACTGCCAGCATCGCTATTTGCCAAGCGTGAACCAAGAGAAAAAATCCCTTCGGGGGTACCACGCTCAGATTCACTGGTGGTGAGCTTGCTGACCCAATTGACACCGCTTCGAACTTACCATGATTTTGAATATGTGGGCGAGCGTTTTCAAAATGAGATGAATCTGGCGGCATTACCCGTTTTGAATGAGAACAATACGATTGCCGGCATCGTCTGGCGGGATGAATTTTTGACCCTTTATGCCAGCCGATATGGACGCGACTTGTATGGCCGGAAACCTATCCGCTTGTTTATGGATAAGAAGCCAATTATTGCAGAAACCTCTCTGACACTGAAAAAACTCAGTCAGCAAATTACCAGTCAGAATTCAGCTCATCAACACAGTGTATTCATCATTAGTGAACACGGCTATTACCGTGGTGTCGGCAGTTTGATTGATTTGTTAAGACAAATAACGGATTTACAGTTGACGATTGCGCGTTATGCCAATCCCTTGAGCGGACTGCCTGGAAATGTCCCACTTAATGAGCATATCCAACAGGCTATCGGTCAGAAACGTCACGCGACGGTTTGTTATTTTGATTTGGATAACTTCAAACCCTACAACGACACCTATGGGTATAACAAGGGCGATAAAGTCATCACCAGAACCGCCAGAATTCTCAGTCAGCACATTGATCATGACATGGACTTTCTCGGTCACGTCGGTGGTGATGATTTTATTATAATATTTGACAGCACTGACTGGCAGAAACGTTGCCAGAGAATGCTTCACGATTTCGAACTGTTGTATCCGGAGCTCTATACTGAAGAACATCTCCGTCAAGGAGGCATTGAGGCGCAGGATCGCTATGGGCAACGGGTGTTCTATCCATTGCTCAGCTTGTCAATCGGCGCAGTCACCATTAGTGATTTTAGTTATCTGGTTGATGAAGCGGATCTGGCAGAGCATGCCACCAAGGCCAAATCCAAAGCGAAGAAAATTCCGGGTAACAGTCTTTATCAACTTAATCTATCAGATTGCCAGCCTTTTTCTGAGGCGATTTAAGCCAGATAAGTTGCAGGAAGCGGCTTAATATTTAACGGGCATTCACAGCTGATTTGTTTAATTGCTGCAGAACATAATTAACACGTTGCTTGATTTTTTCCCGGGTCAGTCGAAACTCGGCAAGGATCTCTTCTTCAGTACCACGATACTTTGCCGGGTCGGTCAAGGGTAAATGCAAGCGTAGCGTATGCGGACTGACCACTGGACATTGCTCGTCAGCATTCTCACATAACGTCACCAGTAAATCGGCCCACTCCAGCATTTCACCATTTACTCGGATTGATTCCTGTTGTGAGATATCAATACCGGCTTCGGCCATTACCTTTATTGCCTGGGCATTCTGGCCATGCGCTTCAATACCGGCAGAGCGAACTTCAATCTCATCGCCCCCCAGAAATCTGGCCCAGCCTTCTGCCATTTGCGATCGACAGGAGTTTCCTGTGCACAAAAACATTATTCTGAACTTTTCCATAAACCACCTCATTCGATTAGCTGATCAGCCTATCAAGCTTGTATGACAAAACCATTAACTCATATTAAAACCTAATAATGATTCTTATCTGCACTTGAAATCAGTCTTATAGCTTCTGCTAGAATGACGCTTTAAATTTAATGCCGGATTCACACGTGAAAAAACTGATTATCACACTGCTGCTTTTTGCCACTCCGATATTACTGCCGGGGATCAGTGCTGCCCAGACAACTCGTTATGTTTCAGATGAATTAGAAATTACCATGCGTAATGGCCAGGGACTGGAGTTTGGTATTCGAAAAATGCTGAAATCCGGCACCGAACTGACGGTATTGGAAAATGATCCCTCAGGCTATTCAAAAGTACGCACCAATGATGGTATCGAAGGCTGGGTGTTATCACGTTATTTAAACAATAATCCAAGCGCGCGTGAACAATTAGCCGCCAAAGAACAGCGTATTGCCAACCTTGAACTGGAAGTCACCGGATATAAAGAAGAATTAGCACAACTCAGCTCACAAACCTCAGAGGCTGATGAACAAAATATGACCCTGAAAGAGACCGCTCAACGCCTGAGCAAGGAGCTGGATGATATACGTCGTACAGCCTCTAATGCTGTGGCTTTGGAAAACGAAAATCGTCAATTAAAGGAACGGTTGCAGCAAATTGATCATGAGATTCAGTCTATCGTGATTGAAAACAATACCCTGAAGGACAATGATGCAAAAAACTGGTTTTTAATTGGTGCCGCCGTGTTATTTGGTGGAATAATCATTGGCCTGATTATGCCGAGCCTGAGGATGCGCAAGAAAAGCTCGTGGGGGAATTTCTAAACGACACCATAAAATAGCGCTGTGAATTCACAGCGCTATTTTTATTCTGATGCGGATGGTTTGACCACCACTTCACGTTTTTTATGGCCATCGCGCAAATGCTCAAGGTTCTTACCTGCCAGCGTGCCACCATCAATCTGATACGCTTTGCCAAACCCCTTCACATAACGTCCCCCTTTCGGCTTCAGCTTAAACAGACGAAAATCACTTAATTGACTCAGATTGGTAATTCGCTGCCCATGACGTTCAGTTAATAAGGCGATGCCCACATTCCAGGCATCTGAATCGACCTGAATCCATTCCGCCTCTATCTGATAGCTCACCCGTAACCGGGCAAACAATTCAATAGCCGAATCCTCATCTTCGATGATCAGCACGGATGCCTGTGGATGAATCCGCAGATTCACACCATGCACAGCAATATCGCTGAGTAATACATAGAGACAATCACGTCCTACCGCAAATGCTGCATAGGATGCATAAGGGTGATTATTTTCATCAAGCGTCGACAGCATTAACGTTTTACGGCTGTTGACCATCATCATGATTTCATCGCTGATCTGTTGTTCCAAACCTTTATTCTTCATCGGAATGTCCTGACAGCTGATATTGCTGCATTAACTGATAAAACTTTTCGCGTTGTGATGCGATTAATTCACCTCGTTCATCGCGACCGAGAAACACTTTAAAGATCACTTCACTGTTTACATCCTCAAACACAAAGGCATAACTCTCGCGACCTCGATGGGGTTTGGTCTGAAAGCTGATTTGCTCAACTTTCTGCAGATTAAGATGGCCATGAAAACCGTTACTGTCAGCTTTAAGGTTATAGAATCCTTCTGCCACTGTTGCTTTTGGAAAAGGACCGGTAAATTCGAATACACTACCACCATGAATCACTATCGTGGTCATCGAACCCCAATCGCTAATCTGTTCCAGTAATTGTTGCGCATTTTGTCCCGGCATTATTGAGACTGCTGTTACTGCTGGTTCCTGTTGCATAAATCTACTCCGCATTAGAACTGATAGCGTACGGCTAATCTTACATCACGTCCCGGCATATAAAGCTCCTGAAAGGCCACACGGTAATATTGATCGGTCAGATTATTCACGCTGAGATCAAGTTTTAGGTTGGGCATGGTAACTGGTTCCCATGTCGCATAAATATCGGCCAGAGTATAGCGATCATAATCACGGCTATCTCCGGAGGGAGTTCGGTTCTGAGTTTCAACATGACTGACTCTTAGACCTGTTTTAACACTGCGATTGATAAAGCGCTGACTCAGATCCAATACCCATTTATCTGCTGGGATACCGCTCAGTTTCTCACCAGTCTGTTTATCTTCACCACGGGTCTGTCCGTACGACAATGCAGCATTAAAATCATTTAGACCATAGTTAAATGTTAGCTCAAAGCCTTTTAAACGAGCCTCATCAACGTTGTTATAAGTGGTATGACCAGCATCTACACTGAAAAAAGGTGGAAAAGGTAAAGCTGAGAAAACAGGGTTATCAACTGTTTGCTCAATAAAATTATCAATATTGTTATAAAACAATGCCCCATTGATGCCAAAGCGATCTTGTTGAGTAAAAACATTCTGCGTATTAAAGTCAGCAATGAATTCAATATTTTGAGATTCTTCTGGTTTCAGATCAGCATTGGGAATAAAGGTATTACAGGCAGTGGAAGTAATACAAAAATGTGTTCCGGTTGTATAAAGCTCTTCAGCAGTTGGTGCCCTGAAAGCTTCATCATAACGTAAGGTCAGATTCAACTTATCTGTGGTTTGCCACACTAAAGCGACTGAAGGTGAAAACGCTTTATCACTACGATCATTATTTAAATTTTTTGCTTCAGTGCTGAAATAATCATAACGACTGCCAAGTTCTAGTCGCCAAGCTTCGGCAAACGGAATATGAACTTCGGTAAATGCTCCCCAAACTTCGGTTGTGGCATTTGGCGGTGTAGGACGATTTAACCCAGCACGGCTACTAGTTAACTTATCCTGATAGCCATCCACACCATAGATAAAACTAATGTCACCCAGCTCAGTTCGGTTATTCAGATTTAAGCCAAGCGTTTCGATCTCAGTCCGATCAGCACGTCGATCTGATAAGCGATATTCCTGCATTTCGGTATTGTTCCAGTACAGCATCAGCTGGGCATTAAGCCAGTTACTGTCTGGATTCAGACGATAATCCACTGCAGCATGATCAGTCTGATTTTCGCGGTGAATCATAAAATTAGAGGATCCCACATTGGCTGCTCCATTCGAAGGAATCTCGCCATTCACCTCGGAAGTTCGCAGATTAAATGTCGCGGTTTGTGCATCATCAATAAACCAGTCTACTTTCGCCATCAAACCTTTATCACGTGATGCAGAACCCTCGAGATTCTTCCCATTGCCCAGTTCCAGGTCATTACCATCACGATAAAAACCAGAAACCAGCCAGTCGAGATTATCACCTCGTCCAGCCAGTGCTGAGGTGGTCAACCATTTATCACTGTTGCTGTGATAACCCTGCTTGATAAAACCGCCAAAATCACTGGTTCCCAGCAAATCAGCCGCATGAATGGTGTTTTGTGAAATTACGCCGCCCAGGGCACCTGACCCCCACAACGCGCTGCTCGGTCCTTTCACTACTTCGACATTTTTGATTAATTCCGGATCCAGAAAATAGGTCGGGCGATGGCCTGACATAAAGTTTTGTCGGACCCCATCCACCAGCTGTAATACCTGGTTATCTCCCAAACCACGGATATTCACATTCTGAACATCTTCCCTTGGCCCACCACTCAGCGTGACATTGGGCAGATGAGCTACCGTCTGTGGCACAGAAGTCGCCTGAACCTGATCCAATTCAGCTTTATCAATGACCGTGATATTGCGACTCTGCAAGTCTTGCTGTTCTGCATTACGTGTTGCAGTGATCTTGATTTCTTCCATTTGCAAAGGCGTTTGGGCGTGACTGGTTGACACCAATAGCGGACTAAGCAAAAGCACAGACTGAATCAGGGTAGGGAGGGTTTTACATTGTGTGTTCATTTTTTCCTCAGTAAAGATCGCCTTAACGTTCAAAAAGTTGATTTGCAGATGAGAGTTACTGCATCGGCTGGGAAAATTATCACACCTCACACAACATGCAAATAATAACGATTATCATTTAGATTTAACTTAACAAATTATTTATTTGTGGTTAAACTTCTGCATTTGCTCATGGCGTTCTTCAATAACGAGCCCGAAACTGATTTACCCTGCTTGGAGCTATTCATGTCTCAATCTACATTTTCTCGTCTTAATATGAGAAAACTATTTTACGGCGTTTTATTACTGTTAACGGCTCAAATTACGATGGCTGAGCCGGTTCATGCCGATAAAAAAATCATCAGTGTTGATAGCAATGCCACAGAAATTTTGCTGGCCTTGGGGGTTGGCTCCAACATTATCGCCACCGATATCACCAGTGAGCCATTACTCAAAAGTCATCATGTTAAACAACTCGGCTATCACCGTGCGTTGTCGGCCGAAGCGATTTTATCCTTACAACCGGATCTGATTGTGGGCAGCGACCATACAGGGCCTGCTCCCACTGTAAAAGCCATTCAAAATGCACAGATTAACTTTATCCAGCTCAACAGTCCGCAAACCATTGCGGACCTTCGCAGTAATATTCAGTACTTAGCCAAAGCACTGGATCGCGAAAAAACCGGTCAGCAATTAATCGTCGATATTCAGCGAATGGAAACCGCGATCACCGATCATCTCAATGGATCAAATTTAAAAATGGTGTTTCTGCTGGATTTGAATGATCGGGGATTATCACAGGCTGGACGTGACACGGTTGGTCATGCCCTCATCAATGTGCTTGATGGTCAAAATATCAGCGAATTTAATGGTTATCAGTCAGTGTCGCTGGAATCTGTTCTGGCAATGAATCCCGATGTCATTCTGGTTGGAAACCGCAGTAATCGCGCACCGGAAACGGAGCAGCTGTTGTCTCGCTATCCTTTGCTGAAAAATACTGCTGCCGGCCAAACCAGGCGCATTATCAGTATTGATGCCAGTAAGTTAATCGCAGGACTGAGCATAACTGCGGTAAAACAGGCCGATCAGCTGGCAGCCATTATTTATTCCTCAGCACGATGAGTTATGCCAAATATTTACCTGCCAGCTTGCATGGCTGGCGCCGAAGCATCTGGCTGATGATGGTCATGTTATTGCTGGTAACGGTGTTGTTATCGATCATGCTGGGTCCAATGACCTTGCCTGCAAAACAAAGCTTATTGAGCATACTAGATAAGTTTTTCGGCAGTGAACTGAGTCAGTTAAATGCCTTTCAAACCGCCATTATCTGGGAGTTACGCTGGCCACGAACTTTACTCGCTATCTTTATCGGTGCGTTATTAGCCCTTTGTGGTGCTGTCACCCAGGGACTATTCCGTAACCCATTAGCTGATCCCGGCATTATTGGCGTCTCTTCTGGCGCAGGACTTGGCGCGGCCATTGCCATCGTATTGTTACCGGCTTCGCTCAGCTATCTGACAACACCTGTAGCGGCATTTCTGGGCGGTTTGATAACCACCTTACTGGTGTATCGGCTGGCGCAATCTCAAAATGGGGAGACTTCGGTATTGATTCTGTTGCTGGCTGGCGTTGCCATAGCGGCTTTTAGCGGGGCAATCATTGGTTTTATGACCTATATCGCCAATGATATGGCGTTACGCGAGCTGACCTTATGGGGTATGGGTACGCTGAACGGCGCAAACAATACATCTATCTGGCTGTCCGCAATGACCTGCCTTTGCCTTTTATTGTTTTACCAAACTCAGGCACCAGCATTAAATGCCTTTCTGCTGGGCGAAGCCGAAGCCCGCCATCTGGGCATCAATGTCGAGAAATTAAAACTGCAATTGATTGTGGTCACCGCAATCGGCATTGGCATTGCCGTTTCAGCCACCGGCATTATCGGCTTTATCAGTCTGGTGGTGCCCCATCTGGTGCGTATGACCATGGGCCCGGATCACCGTTTATTGCTGCCATTATCCGCGCTGACAGGAGCGGTTTTATTACTGATGGCAGATATTGGTGCCAGAGTGTTGCTGGCTCCGGCGGAATTACCAGTAGGTTTGGTGACCGCATTAATCGGTGCGCCATTCTTTGCATTTTTGCTGATCCAGCAACGTAAACGACTCAGTACCTTATAAGCCTGCCTATGCTCACTATCGAAAATCTGCTTGTTCAACAGGAACACCGCCAAATTCTGAATTTGCCCGCAGCCAGTTTGATTTCCGGCGAGTTAATTGCGGTGTTAGGTCCTAATGGTGCAGGTAAATCCAGTTTAATTAAAACCATCTGTGGTGAGTGGCCCGCAAGTACCGGACAGATACGTCTACATAATAAACCGTTACCACAGTGGCCGAGACACGTATTGGCTCGACATCTGGGCGTTTTGCCTCAGGCCAGCCAGTTATCGTTTCCATTCAAAGCGCAGGAGGTGGTTGCCATAGGTGCCACACCACTCAACCTGAATCGTCATGCTATTAATCACACCGTGCAAAAGTGGATGCGGGCAACCGATACCTGGCAATTTTCTGACAGGCTTTATACCAGCCTGTCGGGCGGTGAACGACAACGGGTACAATTGGCCAGAGTATTATTACAACTGTCACAGGCAGAACGGGCACCATTGTTATTACTGGATGAACCAACATCAGCACAGGATCTTGGACAGCAACATCAGTTATTGAATTTGGTAAAATCGCTTTGTCAGGAAAATGGCTTTGCGGTGATCAGTATTTTGCATGATTTGAACCAAGCGAGTCGTTATGCTGACAAAGTGTGGCTTTTACAACAGGGTGAACTCGTCGCCCAGGGATCACCACCGCAGGTGCTTCAACCTGAAACAGTAATGAAAATATGGGGTTATCAACCGGAGCTGTTTTTTAACAGCGAGGGCCAGCAGATATTGGTCTGAGGAGGGTAAAGTCACTGTTAAATTGCTGCCTATAGACCCTAACTGAATTGACTAACATCCATGAGCACAGAAACCAGCTATCAGCTTAAAGGCATACTCAAACAGGCGTTGAGTTATAAAAAGCATCTGATAAAAGCCAACCTGATCGCGCTGTTTGCCACTCTGTGTGCGGTTCCTGTGCCGTTACTGCTACCGATAATGGTGGATGAAGTCCTGCTTAATCAGCCTGGTGCCGCCGTAGCATTTATTTCCTCGTTTACCCCTGAACACTGGCATGGTCCTATTCTTTTCATCAGCGCCATGTTGATCCTGACGCTGGTATTACGTTTGGCCTCATTGGTTTTAAACGTGTTGCAATCACGCTATTTCACCATCATTGCCAAACGCATTACCTTTCGAATTCGCCGTCAGCTGATCAAACGGCTGGGAAGAATCGCCATCAGTGAATATGAAACCCGTGGCAGTGGTGGCATATCCTCTCATTTTGTCACCGATATTGAGGTCATTGATAACTTTATCGGTAATACCATTAGTAGGTTTATCGTAGCAGTGCTGAGCATTATCGGTACTGCAGTAATACTGCTGTTTCTGCACTGGCAACTGGCTTTGTTGATTCTGTTTATGAATCCCCTGGTAATTTATTTCACCATGCGAGTGGGTAAACATGTTAAACACCTGAAAAAAAATGAAAATACCGCAGTCGAGGTATTTCAACAGAGCCTGACCGAAACACTTGATGCCATTCAGCAGATCCGTGCGGCCAATCGTGAAAAACATTATTTTCTGCGAGTTATTGACCGGGCTCGTGGAATACGCACGCATGCCACTGACTATGCCTGGAAAAGCGATGCAGCCAATCGTATTTCTTTTGTTATTTTTCTGTTTGGGTTTGATATATTTCGCGCGGTAAGCATGTGGATGGTGGTGTTTTCCGATCTGAGTATCGGTCAGATGTTTGCGGTGTTTGGCTACCTGTGGTTCATGATGGGACCAGTGCAGGAAGTGTTGAATATCCAATATGCATTCTATGCTGCCGGTGCCGCGGTTTCTCGTCTGAACAAATTGTTTTCGTTAAAACAGGAAGTGGTTTATCCGGCCAAAACCAATCCGTTTATCGAAGGCCAGGCCAGCAGTATCCGCATTGAAAATCTGCATTTTAGTTATGACGAAAATAATCCGGTGCTCAGCGGAGTTTCGCTGGATATCAAAGCCGGTGAAAAAGTGGCTCTGGTGGGGGCCAGCGGTGCCGGTAAATCAACTTTAGTCAATGTATTGCTGGGTCTGTATCCAGCCGATAAAGGCATGGTGTATTTCAATGAAGTGCCGGTCAGCGAAATAGGACTGGAAGGCGTGCGCGAGCATGTGGCCACCGTTTTACAACATCCTGCCCTGTTTAATGACTCGGTGCGGGAAAACATTACACTGGGACGCGATTATCCTGATGAAGCGATCTGGCAGGCGATAAAAACCGCGCAGATTGAGGATGTTATTCAGGCCATGCCGAAAGGTCTGGATACCTTGGTTGGCCGTTCCGGCGTTAAGCTCTCGGGCGGCCAACGGCAACGCCTTGCCGTAGCCAGAATGGCACTAATGAATCCCAGTGTGGTGGTGCTTGATGAGGCTACTTCAGCGCTGGACAGCAATACCGAACACCATCTGCATATCGCCTTGGCGGATTACCTGAAAAACCGCACCACCATAATCATTGCCCACCGCTTAAGCGCTGTTCGGCAAGCCGATCGAATTGTGGTATTTGATGGAGGTGAAATCATCGCCGATGGAGATCATGACAGCCTGATTCAGGAACACGGCATTTATCAGAAACTTTATGCTCAGCAGATTTAGGTTTTAGATATAACCACAGAGACACAGAGGGCACAGATGTTTCTTTAAAAAAGATATCCATGCTGGTTTGAGTGGCTTATTAAAAAATCCGCAGATTACGCAGATTCGCGCAGATTAATTACCCGCTTTTCTTAGTGTTTATCTTGTATTTAAGAGACAAGGCAGCTGACAAGCGGATTATAAAAACGTTGGTTAGAGAAAATAAGCTATGTATCAGCAGGCTTATTGCCTGCAAATACATATTAAGAATCTGCGAAAATCTGCGTAATCTGCGGATAAAATAACCACATACCCCCGAAAGCTTTCTCCGTGCCCTCTGTGTCTCTGTGGTTAGTTTTTTTAATCCCTCAGCGGCGTTTCAGCTGCTCCACATCACGTACCGCGCCTTTGGCAGCAGAGGTCGTCAGAGCAGCATAAGCCTGCAGAGCAAGGCTGACTTTACGTTCACGGTTAACCGGTTTCCAGGCCATCTCACCGCGTTGTTCCATCGCAATACGTCTTTCCGCCAGCTGGGCATCGGTTAAGTCAACATTAATGCTGCGATTAGGGATATCGATATGAATCATATCGCCCTCTTCTACCAAACCAATATTGCCGCCTTCTGCAGCTTCCGGTGAGGCATGACCAATAGATAAGCCAGAAGTACCACCAGAGAATCGGCCATCGGTCAGCAACGCACAGTGTTTGCCAAGCCCCTTGGATTTCAGATAGCTGGTCGGGTACAGCATTTCCTGCATACCCGGCCCGCCCTTCGGGCCTTCATAGCGAATCAGTACCACGTCACCAGCTTGAACCTGTTCCGTCAGAATGGCGGTCACAGCATGATCCTGCGATTCAAAGATACGCGCCGGACCAGAGAATTTAAGTATTGACTCATCAACACCAGCGGTTTTGACAATACAGCCCTCTTCGGCCAGATTGCCAAACAAGACTGCCAAACCTCCGTCTTTGCTGTAGGCATGCTCAACATTACGAATACAACCCTCTTCACGATCCAGATCCAAAGAAGGCCAGCGGCAATCCTGACTAAATGCTGTTTGGGTTGGTATTCCGGCAGGTCCGGCCAGATAACGTAATTGCGCAGGCTGGTGATCACTGCGTGCCACATCCCACAAAGCCAGCCCTTCGGCCATCGTTTTGCTGTGCACGGTTGGTACTTCGGTATGTAACAATCCACCGGCAGCCAGTTCAGACAGGATGCCAATCACACCACCGGCACGATGCACGTCTTCCATGTGATACTTATTGGTCGCCGGGGCTACCTTGCATAGATTCGGAATCTTGCGGGACATCCGGTCGATATCCGCCATAGTGAAATCCACTTCACCCTCATGCGCCGCAGCCAGTAAATGCAAAACGGTGTTGGTGGAACCGCCCATGGCAATATCCAGCGCAATCGCATTTTCAAATGCCGCTTTGCTGGCGATAGCACGAGGCAGGACATCTTCTTCATCATTTTCGTAATAACGTTTTGCCAGATCGACGATACGCCGACCTGCTTCCAGAAACAGTTCGCGGCGATCAGCATGAGTCGCCAGCAAGGAACCGTTCCCCGGCAATGACAAACCAAGCGCTTCTGTCAGACAGTTCATTGAGTTGGCTGTGAACATACCCGAGCAGGAACCACAGGTTGGACATGCACTACGCTCAACCTGAGCAACATCTTCATCACTGACATTATCATCTGCCGCCTGCACCATGGCATCGACCAGATCCAGTTTGACATCCTGCCCGGCCAATTTGGTTTTACCGGCCTCCATCGGGCCACCGGAAACAAACACTACTGGAATATTCAAACGTAATGCTGCCATTAGCATTCCGGGGGTAATCTTGTCGCAGTTGGAGATGCACACCAGCGCATCAGCACAATGGGCATTGACCATATACTCAACTGAGTCGGCGATAATTTCGCGTGAAGGCAGACTGTAAAGCATGCCACTATGACCCATAGCGATACCATCATCGACCGCAATCGTATTGAATTCTTTCGCAACACCACCAACCCGTTCAATTTCACGCGCGACTAACTGACCCAGATCTTTCAAATGAACATGGCCCGGAACAAACTGTGTGAATGAGTTCGCAATCGCTATAATAGGCTTGCTGAAATCATCATCCTTCATGCCTGTGGCCCGCCATAAAGCACGGGCGCCCGCCATATTACGGCCAGCAGTAGAAGTTTTTGAACGATATTCAGGCATTGATTTTCTCCAACTATAATTGAGACTGATGGACACACTGCAACAACGGAATGACATCAGTTTAACCACGGGATTTTACACGCAACTTGGCAAGCGTGGTGAGACTACGATAAAAAGACATTATGAATTCATCATCACAACAACCTGCAGACGCTCATTTCGCGACCACAACCTCATGGTTCAGAGCGGCTGCACCGTATATTCACGCCCACAGTGGCGCAACTTTTGTCATTGCTTTTGATGGTGAAACGGTCGCAGCAGATAATTTTGATCATCTGATCCATGATCTGGCGATTCTGAATAGTCTGGATATTCGACTGGTACTGGTATTTGGTGCACGGCCTCAAATCGAAGCGCAATGTGAGAAACGCAATATTGCAGTGAAATATCATCGTGGCCTGCGGATTACGGATGATGCCAGTCTGCAGATCGCCCGTGGGGTGGTGGGGGAATTACGTATCGCTATTGAATCCAAACTTTCGTTTGGCCTGCCACACACCCCTATGGCCGATTCACGGATTCGCTGTGTCAGTGGAAATCTGGTCACCGCCCGCCCCGCTGGCATTATTGATGGTATTGATCTGGGACATACCGGTGAAGTCAGACGTATTGATGCTGAAGGTATTCAACAGCAATTGACTAATGGCAATCTGGTACTGCTACCGCCGCTGGGATATTCACTTACTGGTGAAATCTTTAATTTATCTGCCGAGGCTATTGCCACCGCAGCGGCCACGCGCTTACAAGCCGACAAACTTATATTTATTGGTCAGAGCAATGAGCATTTGCCCCGGGAAATTACGCTGCAACAGGCAAAAGATTACGATCACCCGTCATTAAGTGCGGCTGTCAGCGCCTGTAAAGCAGGTGTTTCCAGGGTACATTTGCTGGACCGTTCGATTGATGGTGCCTTGTTGCAGGAATTATTCAGCCGGGATGGTGCTGGTACGTTAATCAGTGCCACTTCGTTTGAAACCACACGTCAGGCAAATATTGAAGATGTCGGTGGCATTCTGGAATTACTGCAACCTCTGGAACAAAGCGGAGTACTTGTCAAACGTTCTCGGGAATTACTGGAAAGGGAAATTGATCATTTCACGGTGATGGAGCGTGATGGCACGGTCGTCGCCTGTGCTGCGTTATACCCTTATCCGGAAAACAATGCAGCGGAATTGGCCTGCATGGCGATATCCACAGACTACCGTCATCAAGGCCGTGGCAAACAGTTACTGACCGTGTTGGAAAAACAGGCTAAAACGGCAGGGTGGAATACGCTTTATGTGCTGACAACTCAGACTGCACACTGGTTTATCGAACATGGCTTTCAGCCCTCTGCAATCAGTGACTTACCTATGCAAAAACAGGCGTTATATAACTATCAACGTAATTCCAGCGTATTTCGCAAGCAACTGAATTAACCAGCTGACGGGTCACGATTACCGGCCCGTTTACGGTATTCAGGAAATAGCAGTGGCGCAAATTCATGCAGAGCTTTTTCGTATACCCGCCGTTTGAAAAATACAATTTCCTCGACGGGCGTCCAGTAATCTACCCAGCGCCAATCATCAAACTCGGGTTTTTCATGCAGATCCAGTCTGACATCGGCTTCATCACCGGTAAAACGCATGAGGAACCAGCGCTGCTTCTGACCGATACACAAGGGTTTGTTGCCATACCTTAAATAACGCTTGGGCAAGCGATAACGCAACCATCCCCGGGTAGTAGCCAACAGCTCAACATGTTCACGGCCCAGACCAATTTCTTCCGTCAATTCACGGAAGGCGGCCTGCTCCGGCGTTTCATTGGTTTTAATGCCACCCTGGGGAAACTGCCATGAATCATGCTGAGCACGTTGCGCCCACAACACCTGGTTAAGGTCATTGCAGAGGATAATCCCCACATTGGCTCTGAAGCCATCTTTGTCTATCACGGTTCAATCTCTCGCCGGGGGCAACGATAAGCACGGGCCGCCAGCATAATTATTTATAATAAGTTTAGATTAGTGAATGAGACATGAGGATGCAACGCATTTTGTCTTACAATAGGCGCTCAATTTATCGGGACATGACCAGTTACAATGGCTTTAGCAATATTTGACTTAGACAATACCTTACTCGGCGGCGACAGTGATTATTTGTGGGGGCGCTATTTGGCGGAAAATGGCATCGTCGATCCGCAGAGTTACCACGACACTAATCTGGCTTATTATCATGACTATCAGGCAGGACAGCTGGATATCAATGCCTTCCTGCAGTTTGTGTTTGAACCGCTGGCAAAAAACAGTATGCAGAACTTGCTGAGTTGGCGTGCCGAGTACCTGCAACAGAAAATCATGCCGATTATTCTGCCAAAAGGCCGCGAGTTGATTGAATACCATCGCCAGCAGGGTGATACCCTGCTGATCATTACTGCAACGAACAGTTTTTTAACCAAGCCAATAGCTGAAATATTAGGTATCGACCATCTGATTGCCACCGATCCGGAAATGGTTGATGGGCGCTATACCGGTCAGGTACAGGGTGTTCCGTCATTTCAGCATGGCAAAGTTGTCCGTTTACAACATTGGTTAACCGAACATCAGCATAACCTTGCAGGCAGTTATTTCTACAGTGATTCACACAATGATCTGCCTTTGCTGGAGCAGGTCGAGACCCCCATCGCGGTGGATCCGGATGAAACATTGGCCGAAATTGCACGACAGCGCGACTGGAAAATTCTGAGTCTGCGTGAATAATTGCTACAATTCGAAGTTTTAATCACTTAAATTCAGGCCGTCAATTATGGAATGGGAAGTTGTTATCGGGCTAGAGATCCACGCCCAACTTGCAACCAAAACGAAAATTTTCTCCGGAGCAGCCACTGCCTACGGTGCGGCACCGAACTCTCAGGCATGTGCTGTTGATCTTGGATTACCGGGAGTACTGCCGGTATTGAATAAAGAAGCTGTTCGTATGGCGGTCAAATTCGGTTTAGCGGTTGATGCCGAAATTGCCGATCGTTCAGTATTTGCCCGCAAAAACTATTTTTATCCAGACTTGCCGAAAGGCTACCAAATCAGTCAGTTTGAATTGCCAATCGTTGGCAAAGGCCAAATCACCATCGAAATGGAAGACGGCAGTGAGAGAATTATTGGCATCACCCGTGCCCATCTTGAAGAAGATGCCGGGAAATCCTTGCATGAAGATTTTCACGGTCAAACCGGGATCGATCTGAACCGCGCTGGGACGCCTTTACTGGAAATCGTTTCCGAACCCGATATGCGCAGCGCTAAAGAAGCTGTTGCTTATATGAAAAAAATCCACTCTTTGGTACGTTATCTGGAAATATGTGATGGCAATATGCAGGAAGGCTCATTCCGCTGTGATGCCAACGTTTCCGTACGTCCCAAAGGTCAGGAAAAATTCGGTACCCGGGCTGAACTGAAAAATATCAACTCATTCCGTAATGTCGAACGTGCCATCAATATTGAAGTTGAAAGACAGATTGATGTGATTGAATCCGGCGGCGCAGTGGTTCAGGAAACTCGTCTGTATGATGCGGATAAAAATGAAACCCGCTCCATGCGGAGCAAGGAAGAAGCCAATGATTACCGTTACTTCCCGGATCCTGACTTATTGCCTTTGGTTTTAGATGAAGGCTTGATTGAACAGGTTCGTGCCACTTTACCGGAATTGCCCAACGAGAAACGCGATCGTTTTGTAAGTGAAATGGGCTTATCAAGGTATGATGCGAGCGTACTGACCAGCAGCCGTGAACTGGCTGATTATTTTGAAGCCGTGCTTGTCGCGACAGGCAATAAAGATCCCAAACAATGTGCCAACTGGGTCATCGGGGATCTCTCCGGCGCATTGAATAAAGCGGGTCTCGACATCACTGAATCTCCGGTCTCTGCAGCCCAACTGGGCAGCGTATTACTTCGCATTCAGGACAATACTATCTCCGGTAAAATCGCCAAGCAGGTGTTTGAAGCCATCTGGAATGGTAAAGGCGCTGATGCCGATGCCGTCATTGAAGCTCAAGGTCTTAAGCAAGTCACCGATACCGGTGCCATCGAAGCAATGATTGATGAAGTGATTGCCGCTAATCCCGATCAATTACAGCAATATCGTGATGGTAAAGAACAGGTATTCGGCTTTTTTGTGGGACAGGTTATGAAAGCCTCAAAAGGCAAAGCCAATCCAGGACAGGTCAACGATATCCTTAAACAGAAACTGGCTGGTTAAAAACTTTTTTTACTCGAAAGCCCTGACGCGGAATAGGCGCTCAGGGCTTTTTTATGCGCCAGATTTGTGCAAATCAGTTCACATTTTGAATCAAGCTACTCCCAGTATCAGACAATCTGATGTAGTATCGGCTGATGTTTTTTGAACACATAGAACAAGGATGCTAATGATTCATTTAAATTTCAGGATGTTGGGTTTAATAAAATGAAGTTTGTACAGGAACATTTACCTACCAAAAGCGGTTTTAACAAACTCTCATCTGCATCGACATTGAGTGAAGCAAATTGGGTTTTGGTTTTCGGCTCCGTTAACCGTTTCAGCGAACGCAATTTTGCCAGCCAGTTACAGAAACGCTACCCCAATGCCCAAATTATCGGTTGCACCACTTCCGGTGAAATTACCGGAGATGGCGTGTTTGATGACAGCGTACATATTACCGCCATGCAGTGGCAGCGCAGCCAGCTTCGCTTCATCTGCAAACCCGTCAACAGCATGGAGCAATCACATGCTTTAGGTGCCCAAATCGCCAATGAATTAGTCGCTCCGGATTTAAAAGGTGTATTTGTTCTCAGCGATGGCCTTAATGTTAACGGTTCAGAACTGGTTGAAGGTCTGCAGGAAGTATTGCCCAACACCCCTATTACCGGCGGTCTGGCTGGCGATGATGCCAAATTTAGCAAGACTCTGTTACTGAATAATGATCAAATCCAGGATCGCATTGTCATTGCTGTAGGAATTTATGGCAAAGACGCTATTGTGACCAGTGGCGCATTAGGTGGCTGGAAACCTTACGGCCCGCCAAGACGTATCACCAAGGCCATTAAAAATGTGGTCTATGAAATGGATAACAAACCAGCCTTACCGCTTTATAAAATGTATATCGGCTACTATGCCAGCGAACTGCCTTCTTCGGGTCTTAATTTTCCGTTCGCCATCATGGATGACAAAAACGTTAATGTCATAAGAACCTTGCTGTCGATTAACGAAAAAGAAAACAGTATGACCTTTGCCGGCAATATTGCTGAAGGGTCAACCGTACGTTTTCTGAAATCCGATCATGATCAGCTGGTCGCCGGAGCCAGCGAAGCTGCCCGGCAAATCTTATTGAAAAAAGTGGATATTAACGATAAAGCGCTGGCCATCTGCGTCAGCTGTGTAGGTCGTAAACTGGTGATGGAAGATCAGGTTTCAGACGAAGTGTATGCGGTTCAGCGTCTGCTGGGCATGCAAACCGGCATTACCGGTTTTTACTCAAATGGTGAAATCTGTTCCGGAGAAGACGATAGCCATAGCCTGTTGCACAACCAGACCATGACTATCGCCTATTTAAGTGAGCATAACGCCTGAATTATGCCAGTTCTCTTGCAGCGGCTAGCAACGCTAGTCGCGCAATAACCCCATAGGCATAAAAGCGATTCGGTTCAGCATCCGGCTTATCAAATTTGTCCGGTGTAATACAGGACTGGGCAAACGCCAGGGGCTCGAAGTGCATTCCCGGCGCATTAAGATTTTCATCAATGCCACGGCCTGTATGCACACGATAAAAGCCACCGATAACAAAATGGTCCATCATATATATCACCGGCTCAGCCACAGCCTCCTCCTCACCGAGAGTTTCGAAGGTATACACACCTTCCTGAACCAATACATTATCAACGACCAGACCTTCTTTGGCCGAAGACATTTTAGTGCGTTGCTTGCGATTCAGGTTCAATAACTCATCAGCACTTTTCACCATCATAATACCCATGCCATAGGTGCCTGAATCTGCTTTCACTACCACAAACGGTTCACGATCAATGCCATACTGATTGTATTTATTCTGAATCGCCGTTAACAAGGTGTTCACATTACGTGCCAGACACTCCATGCCGCTGCGTTCCATAAAATTGACTTCACCACATTGCAATGTAAGTGGCGATACCAGCCAAGGATCTATCCCAATTTGCTCAGCAAAAGCATGAGCAACCATCGAATAGTGGGTAAAGTGATCCGACTTCTTCCGAGTGGCCCACCCGGCTTTTAGTGGAGGCGCAAGTTGCTGTTCAACACCTTCCAGGATGGCTGGACGCCCACTTGACATATCATTATTGAGTAACACCAGACAAGGCGAAAAATCCCCTATCGCAACGCGATTTCCCTGTCTTTCCAAAGGTGAAATTTCACAGGTTTTCCCAGAGGGCAATTCGACCTGTATAGCCTCACTGATATCGTCACGCAAGCTGGCAATGCGCGCCTCCAGGCCGGCTTTTTCAAAAATATCTCTTAAGGTTTCCACGCTTTCCAGATAAAACAGGTTACGCGTGTGATTTTCCGCAATGATTAATACCCGACGGGCTTTCGGACAAAGTCGTTCAACCGCCGCCTGCGCAGCTTGCACACATAGCGGCATAAATGCCGGGTTAAGATTGTTAAAACCTGCCGGAAACAGATTCGTGTCTACCGGTGCAAGTTTAAATCCCGAGTTTCGCAAATCAACCGATGCATAGAACGGTGCGGGAGTTTTAAGCCATTGCTCACGTAACCAGCATTCCACATCAGCCTGACGCTCAAGTAAATGTGATTCCAATTCCAGTAAAGGCCCATTCAGGGCAGTAATGAGATGCGGTACAGCTGAAGTCATGATGAACTCTCTGAGTCAATAAAAATAAGGCTGGCTGAATTAGGGCTGTTTATCTTTTATCACCGTCACTGCTGCAAGCGATTTTCCCGCCCTTCCAGGGACAACAAAAGATAAACAGACCGTATTTACTGTGATATGGGACACAGATTGCAATTTTCAAGTCATACATACTCTGCCATGCGTTTAGAAATGAAGGAATAACAGACCTTAACATCGAAAGTAGTCACTAGCCTGACGATCAAAAATGGGTTATCTTCAGGGTTGATTTTAATCGAATGTATCAGGCTGTAGGTAAAAATGACTGTGAGTGAGACTTTATCAGAATTTTCAGGCCTTAAGGTGATGGTCATTGACGACAGTAAAACGATTCGCCGTAGCGCTGAATCCCTGCTGCAGAAAGCAGGTTGTGAAGTTCTCACTGCGGATAATGGTTTTGAGGCTTTGCCAATAATCAGTGGTCAGCATCCCGATATCATATTTATCGATATCATGATGCCTCGCCTGGACGGTTATCAAACCTGCGCCCTAGTGAAAAACAACCCAAAATATCGGGATATCCCGGTAGTCATGCTATCCAGCAAGGATGGACTGTTTGACCGTGCAAAAGGGCGGGTTGTCGGTGCAGAACAATATCTGACAAAACCATTTACCCGCGAAGACTTACTTGATGCAATACGGACGCATTTGCTTAACAAAAACAAGGACGCTTAGGTTTTATATGGCTTTAATTTTAATAGCCGATGACTCGCCAACAGAAGTATATGTATTACAGAAAATGTTGGAAAAAAACGGTCACCAGGTGATCGTGGCAACAGATGGCGAGCAGGCAGTTGCAATGGCGCAATCCCAGTTACCTCAGCTAATACTGATGGATGTGGTAATGCCCGGTTTAAATGGTTTTCAGGCGACTCGCCGATTGACTAAAGACAGCGCTACGGCACATATTCCGATTGTGATCGTTTCATCCAAACACCAGGAAACTGATCGCATGTGGGGTATGCGACAAGGTGCACGTGGCTATCTTGGCAAACCCGTTGCAGAGGAAGATCTGATATTGCAAATCAATGAATTGGTAGAAGTGTCAGTATGACCACAATGGACAATCCAAAAGATATTATTGCTACTCTCAAGGATATCGAACGACGCAGCCAGCAACGTATTGCGGGCTTGTCCCAGCAAGATAATATGGAGGGCGCCTGGACAGCCATTGGCTTTCGGCTGGATAATCTTCACCTGCTTATCCCGCTTGGCCAATCCCGTGAAGTGTTTCCACTGCCGCATCAAATCACCCCAGTTCCCAAATCTCAACCCTGGGTTGCCGGCATAACCAGTCTGCGCGGTGATCTTCTACCGTTAATTGATTTGAATTTATTTTTGCACGGTACCAGCCCTCCTGCAGATAAGCGCACGCGCGTTATTGTTTTGAACCACCCTGAGTTTTTCACTGGTCTGATCGTTGATGAAGTCTTCGGTCTGAAGCATTTTCAACGTCAACCGGAACCGGCAGATGCAAGCCAGCACTTGCATCTGAAACCATATTTGCAGGGTCGACTTTATCAGCAAGATACCTACTGGCATGTTTTCAGCCTGCTTAAGCTTGCGGAAGACCCCAGATTTTTGAATGCAGCCGCTTAACGATTCTATTTCAGGACACGCCCTATGAATGCCACCAGTAAACTGTTTTTTTCATCGCTGCTCAGCGGCAGAAATCTGTTTTACCTTGTTTTAATAATTGTTTTCAGTGGCTTGACGCTCGCCGGTATCTGGTTACTGGTTTCCGGACAATATGTTCTGGTCTATCCCGATCCCCTGGTCACCGCTGCAGCCAGTGGTTTAAGCGTTATCCTAGCGGTGATATTTGCCTTGATGGTCGCTTATCAGCCGTTACGCAAAATCAAGCAATCCATGGATGAAATGGAACTACAGAATCGTCATAACCAGGACGCTATTCTGCGGTTGCTGGATGAAATGGGTGATCTGGCTGACGGTGATCTGACCGTTACAGCCACTGTGACCGAAGATATCACCGGCGCAATTGCTGACTCCGTCAACTACACCATTGATGCATTACGCAGCCTGGTCGCACAGATTAACTCAACGACATTGCAGGTAGCCTCTGCAGCTCAGGAAACCCAGGCGACCGCGTTACACTTAACCGACGCCAGTGAGCACCAGGCACAACAGATTTCTGAAGTCAGCTCGGCGATTACTCAAATGGCGGCCTCTATCGAACTGGTTTCAGAAAATGCCAGCCAGTCTTCTGAAGTTGCGAAGCAATCGGTAAGCCTCGCCGTACAAGGTAACGGGGCAGTAAAAAAAGCCATCCACGGAATGGATACCATCCGTGAACAAATCCAGGAAACCTCCAAACGCATGAAGCGTTTGGGTGAAAGCTCCCAACAAATCGGTGAAATCGTTGAATTGATCAATGACATCGCTGAACAAACCAATATTCTGTCTTTGAATGCTGCCATTCAGGCCGCTATGGCGGGTGAAGCCGGTCGAGGTTTTGCGGTGGTTGCTGACGAGGTTCAGCGACTGGCGGAACGTTCAGGCAGTGCTACCCGGCAGATTGATGCTTTGGTTCGCACCATTCAAAGTGATACCAGCGAAGCCATCAGTTCCATGGAGCAAAGTACCGCTGAAGTGGTTTCCGGAGCTCGCTTATCACAAGATGCCGGTGCTTCTCTGGAGCAGATTGAAACCGTATCTCAACAATTGGCAGAATTGATTAACAATATTTCCAGCAATGCAAAACAACAGGCAACAGCGGCGATTGGTACTTCAGAAAATATGAGTGTGATTCAGGAAATCACCATGCAGACTTCAACCGGAACCAATGAGAGCGCGGCAGCGATCGGCAGACTGCTTGAACTGACCAACGAACTGCGTAAGTCAGTCTCCGGTTTCAAATTACCCTGATGCAGGCTGAGCCAGCGGAGATTTGCATATGACCCAATCCAGAGGCAATTACCATGCCCTGACATGGCTTCAGGATGAATTGCAGAATTCACTCGCTGCGGCATTGCAATCTGTCCAGACATTTATCGAGGATCCTCAACAGTCTGAATCACTGAGCCGCTGTGTCGAACATTTGTATCAAGTCAACGGTACTCTGGAAATGCTTAATCTGGATGGCGCCCAGATGCTCGCTGCTGAAATGCAATCCGTTGCGGGTTATCTGCGTTCTTTCCCGGAAGATAAACAAAACCAGGCATTGGAAACCTTGACTCGCAGCATGATTTTGCTGCCGACGTATTTACAGAAATTAAATGAGAAATTCCCCGACAATGCTTTATGTCTGCTGGACGCAATAAATGAATTGAGAGTATTACGAGATAAACCGGTGATTGCTAAAACAGATGTATTTACGCCGGATCTCTCACAAAAACTACCCGACAGCATTATCCCTAACCCAGGGCAGTCCGCTCCACCACTGGAATTGGAAAGACACAAAATAGCCCACGTATTTCAACACTTGTTGTTGACCTGGATGCGTGAAAAAGATGACAAAAACCTGCGGAAAATGCGTGGGATTTTGCGTCATCTGCGGTTGCAGTGTCTGCAGGAAAAAACCACCTTATTCTGGTGGGTGGCAGAAGCCTTGCTTGAAGGCCTGGCCCACAGAGGTATTCGGGATGAAGATACTGCCAAACAGCTTATTGGCAAAATGGCCTCACCGATAAGACTGGTCTGTGAAGGTGATGAAAACTCCTTAGTGGCCGGATATCCGGAAACCTTATTAAAACAACTGTTACTACTGGTTGCCAGCTCAAGCAGCTATGGGCCACTGGTCACTGGCGTTAAACAAAGCTTTGACCTGACATTTTATGACCAGGCTTCACAGCTTATTGGCCACAGCGATTCTGCACTGGTAGAAGCGCAAAATGCTCTGCTCGAACAGCTCGAAGAATTAAAAGAACGTATCAGTCAGTTTGATGTTGCAGAAGATCAAGCCGACGAGGCAGTCAACGATATCAGTCTGCAATTGCTCAGCATGGCGGATACGCTGTCACTACTGCAGCATCAGGCGCAAAGTAATTGCTTACATAGTCAACACACTGCCCTGCAAAGATGTCTGGCAACGGATAAGTCCTACCATGCACAGTTAACCAGTCTGGCTGATGATTTGCTGCAAATTGAAGCAAGACTCAGACAAACCGATGCATCGGATGCAATTCATCGTCAGTTACAAAAAACCGTTTTAACGGAATGCCTTAATGAATTGGCCAGCATTAAAGAATTGCTGATCCAGCAATCAAATCATCAGGCTGAAGATACTGATGAAATGCAGGAAAACTTAACCAATAGTTTACGGATGCTGGCAGGCAGCCTGGATGTTCTGGATATCAATATCGCTGCAAACCTGTTTACTTCTCTTGCCAACAAATTTGCGGATGAAACGTCATTATTAACCGCCCCTCATGACCAGCAGAACCTGGCAGAAATACTTGCTTCAGCAGAAATTTATCTGGACGATCTGCACCGGACCGGCCAGGCTGATGAGAATCTTCTGCAAACAGCCCTGCAAACATTACAAAATTACGGTCAAAGCTCTGGGCGAACCCACGCATTGGATCTGCCCGACATTAATTTTTCTGTTGATGCATCGAGTGAAAACGCATCAGCCGCTGAAAAGCAGAAACTAAGCTCGGTTGCTCTATATATCAAAGCACTCGAGGATAAAGCAACAGATACCGATGCCCCTCCACTCAGCATCACGGTAACGGAACAGGAATCTGTTGAACCTGAAGGAATCCCCCAGCCAGCAGATCAGGATCAGGCTGTGGAACTACCCGAGATTGATTTTTCTGCCGATGATTCTATTACCTTCAAGTCAGCTGCTGAAAAACCAAAATTGAGTTCTGTCGATCTATATATCAAGGCACTCGAAGACAGGGAAACAGATACTGATACCTTGCAGTTTGAAGATTACGATCCGCTTGCTGCAGACTCCAGCGAGCGCGTCACTGAAGCGGAAACATTGGCGTTGCAGGATGATCAGTCAACCGTCCTCAGCACTGGTCAGAAAGCCGATGAGCACCCGCAACCCGTTGAACTTGAAGAACGAACGCCTTCGACTGCTGAGCACTTTGAAAGCGGTGATAGTCCTGTAGCCGGAAACTGGCTATTTGAAGAACATATTAATCCTGAAATTGCCGAAGTTTTTGTTGAAGAAGCCGATGAGGTGTTAACAGACTTGCAGCAATTATTGCCAATATGGAGTGAAACACCAGAAACCGGTGACATCGCGACTATCCGTCGTCATTTTCATACCCTTAAAGGCAGCGGCCGGATGGCCGGTGCAACCACCATCGCTGATATGGCACAAGCAGTTGAACATATACTGAATCGAGTTTTGGACGATGAATTACCTGTTTCGGATGAAATCATGGCGCTCGCCATGGAGGCAGTTCCTGAAATTAAAAACTGCTTAACATTATTTACCCAGGCAGAGTCTGATTTTACCGAATCCGCACAAGCATTAACCATTCTGGCCCAACAACTTGCAGAACAGGAGAATGTGCTGGAAATTGCTGATGAAGATGACGAAGACAAAGCACTGCGGGATATTTTCTATCAGGAAGCAGAGCAGCATCTGCAAACCCTGTTTGCAGAAACCGCTATTCTGCAAACCGGTAAAGTCATCAACAAAACCATGCTCAGTGCAGCACACTCTCTGAAAGGCTGTGCCAATATTGCCAATGTAAAACCCGTCGCGATAATTGCCACTCAACTGGATCAGACTTTCCGTAACCTTTACCATCAGCAGCAAACCTTCACTGATGCGTCTATCAGTGAATTGAATGACATTATTGTTGAACTGGGTCAGTTACTGCAGTCTGTTAAAACGGGGACAGAAGAACCTGATATTCGTCTACTGGACCGCCGGATTTTCGAACTTTGTCCCAAAAAATCAGAACAATCCTACAGTGCACGACTCGATCCTGAACAACTTGTCAGTTTCCTGGAGGAAACGGACAGCCTGTTAAATGAATACGGTCAGCAGCTTGAAATATGGCAGCAATCAAATGATGAGGCTCCCTTAGTCCTTCGGCAGACGCTAAACACACTGGCAGAGAATGCGGAAAACAGCGCATTGCCTCAACTCGCAGCACTTTATCAACTGATGCAGCGCCTGATAATGCATCCACAGAGTCGCAGTGATAATTTAAGTGGACTGCTTGATGAAGCTTTAGAAATTGTAAATGATCAGATTGAAGCACTGATACAACACAAAGCACCAGCGGATTTCACAAATTTCCGTGAACAAATCCGTTCCACCCTGACGGCTTTGGACGATATCTCAACGGTCGATGTTGATCCTGAAATTCTGGAAGCTTTTACTGAAGAAGCGGCAGAATTGTTGATATCAACTGATCAGGCTATCAAACAATGGCAGACTGAACCGGAAAACCCAGCTGGCTCAATGCAGTTGCAGCGTGATTTACACACACTTAAGGGTGGCGCGAGGTTAACAGCCACCACGGCAATGGCTGATCTGACACATCAAACCGAGACGTTGGTACTTTCTGTTTCAGATCGTTCAGAACAACCTGAGGAAAGCTTTTTTAGTCTGTTGCAACGCTGTCAGGATCGCCTGACAGAAATGCAGGAACAACTGGCTAACAGAAGCCACATTCCAGCCGCGACCGATCTACTGCACGATATTCAGCAATACTCAGGTTATATTCCTGCAGATATCGACAATATCGACACGTTGCCGGAGCAAGCACCTTTCATTGATCTGCCCCGGTCGGAAGCAAGCAGTTTTGCCAGGGATTCATCCGATAACACCACTCCCAGCCCGCAAAGCTCTGAGAAAATCAGAGTCCGGGCTGACCTGCTGGATTATCTGAGTAACTTTGCCGGTGAGGTCAGTATTACCCGTGACCAGGTCACCCAGCAACATGGTGTGATGCATCAGCAGCTTGAGGAGATGGAGGAGACGGTAGCTCGTTTGCATGAACAGCTTCGCAAACTGGAAATAGAAACCGAAACACAGATCCTGTTCCGTTATGAAGACACGGTCCATGATGCGAACGAAGAATTCGATCCACTGGAACTGGATCGTTTTTCCACCATCCAGCAACTCTCGCGCAGTCTGACTGAAACGGTTAACGATTTGAATAATATCAGCCGTTCGATGGGTAACCTGATGCGTGAGACCGATATTCTGCTGCTACAGCAATCCCGGTTGAATACAGACTTACAACAAGGCCTGATGCACACCCGTCTGCTGCCATTTAATTCAATAGTGCCGCGACTGGAAAGAATTGTCCGGCAAACCAATAGTGAACTGAATAAACAATCCAGATTAACTGTCAGTGGCGCGGATTTGGAACTGGATCGAACTATCCTGGATCGGCTGGTGGCTCCGATTGAACATATTCTGCGTAATGCCATTGCGCATGGTTTGGAAACAGCAGATGAGCGTTCGCAACAAGGTAAAGATCCAAGTGGCCAACTTCAAATCAGTATGCAACGTGAAGGATCAGAGGTCTTGATCACCATTGCTGATGACGGTCAGGGACTGAACATCGAAAAAATCAAACAACGAGCGATCTCGCAGAACTTAATCGATCCCTCCAACATCCCCAATGAGCAGGCACTGATTCAGTTGATTCTGACCTCAGGGTTCAGTACTGCCGACAAGATATCTCAACTCGCTGGCCGGGGAGTTGGTATGGACGTTGTCAGCAATGAAATCCGTGCTCTCAAAGGTCGTCTGTCAATCAGCTCTCAACCAGGTAAGGGAACTCAGTTTAACCTGCGTCTCCCACTGACACTGTCAGTGATGCAGGCGTTATTGATCTCGGTAAATCAGCAGCAGTTTGCTGTACCGCTTTCGGCGGTCAATGCCGGTGGGCGGATCAGTCTTCAGCAGATTGGTGAATTGATGGCCCAGGAAAAACCGACATATACATTTCATGGCGAACACTATGATTTTGTTCCACTGAGTAACCTGCTCGGCCAACCACTTAATCTGCTGGAAAATCTACGTCAGCAAATGCCATTGCTACTGTTCCGCAGTGGCGATATCAAAATTGCGTTGGCTGTTGACAGTATTGATAGCAACCGGGAAATTGTTATCAAATCTGTGGGAACTCAGCTTGCTCAGATCAGCGCCATTAACGGTGCAACCATTCTCGGTGATGGGCGGGTGATCTTTATCCTGGATATCCCGACCTTAATTGAAAGCTACCAAAAGCCCAGTGGTACGATAAACCTGCAACAAGCCAGTGAGAGCTTCCAGCAAATCGAAGTTAACCGTAAACCACTGGCAATGATCGTGGATGATTCGATTACAATGCGTAAAGTGACCGGCAGTTTATTAACGCGCTTGGGTTTTGATGTGATGACCGCAAAAGATGGTGTGGATGCACTGGCGCAACTTTACGAACAAACCCCGGATATCGTGCTACTGGATGTCGAAATGCCGCGTATGGACGGATTTGAATTCGCATCCATTATCCGGAATGACACGCAGTTTAAACATTTACCTATCGTGATGATTACCTCCCGAACCGGAGACAAACACCGCCAGCGGGCATTAAGCATCGGTGTAAATGCCTACCTTGGTAAACCCTATCAGGATGATGAGTTGATTATTTCACTGAAACAACAACTTGCTTATCGATATCCGAACGAAAAGCGTTGAGAATAACTCACTAAAGGCGATTATGAGCAAAGAATCTGATTTCATTCATTGCATGTTGATACCGCTCAGACAGCATTATTTATTGCTGCCTAACCCAACGATTGCTGAAGTCATTCCATTACCTCATCTTACAGAGAGCGATATTGACTCAGCCTGGTATATCGGCCAGTTCTTCTGGCGTGAATTACCATTACAGGTGATAGACTTGGAAACGCTGATCGGCAGTGGTCAGCAAAACAAACGACAAATCAACAAACTTTGTGTGATCAACGGCATCAATAATGATGCCAAAATAAAAAACTATGCGGTTGCCTGTTGCGGCGCTCCGCAGCTTATCACTATCAATGAAACCGCCCTGCAACCCACTCATGATATCGTCGACTCCGACTGGTTGCATTGCCAGATAAAGATTGGCTCCAATGTGGCATTTATCCCAAAATTAGACAATATTGAAACTCATCTGCAAAACAGTTTGTCCGGTAGTACATCCTCTGACAATTTGCTTTAAGATACCGGCATGAAAACTCACATTCGACTAGCAGTGCTGCTGATGCTTGCAGCTTTTTTACCTGTCCAGGCCTTTGCTGACGCTGAACTCAATCAACAGAGAAAGCTTTATCAGCAAGCCAAAAAAGCGCTACAGACACATCAACTGACTCAGTTTCGCCAACTGCAAGGTCAGCTGGAAGATTATCCGTTGCGGGAATATCTTGATTATTTATATCTGCAACACCGACTAAACGATACCGAAACAGCAAACATCAGGGACTTCCTGCAAACCCGGGAAGAAAGTTTTTTCAAGGCACGTCTGCGCAGCGCCTGGCTGGATAAACTGGCGAGTAAACAACAGTGGCAACAGTATCTGGAGTTTTATCAGGCACCGCAATCCGCTACACGTGAATGCCACTATGCCCGAGCTTTGATCGCCAACAACCAGCCACAAGCCGCGGCCGAAGCATTTGAAAAACTCTGGTTAGTCGCAGCTTCACAAGACAAGGCCTGTGATCCTGTTTTTCATCACGCTGAACAGCGGGGCTGGCTGACCGATGATTTACGCTGGCAACGGCTGCTGCTGGCATTACGTAACCAGCAGTTTCCTCTGGCCAACTATCTTGCCAAAACCGTAAAACAGAGCGGAACCGCTCAGGCATGGGCAAAACGCTGGGAAGATATACATAAAAATCCTGTTAGCTTGCTGTCACAATTACCCGCATCAGCGCCCGCTCAGGGAGTTTCCCTGGCACAGGATGTTCCAATGGCTCGGGAAATCCTGGTTTATGGCTTAAAACGCTTAGCCAGACAAGATCCTGCAAAGGCGTATTCTCATTGGAAACGCCTGGAAAACCGTTATCAGTTTTCCACGGATGAACGCCACGATGTTCAGGGTAGCATTGGTCTTTGGGCCGCTTTGGATCGTGACGATAAAGCACTCTACTATTACGGCGACACGCCAAATCACCCATGGCGTGTACGTGCCGCCTTATGGCAACAAAACTGGCCTGAGGTACAAAAAGCCATTGCCAGTCTGGATGAAAACACACGACAGGAAACACGTTGGCAATATTGGCTTGCCAGAAGTCTTGCCGAGTTGGGCCAACGTACTGAAGCCGAGGCTATATGGCGTACATTGGTGGACGAACGCGATTATTATGCATTTCTGGCCGCCGATAAAGTGGATGCAGAATATACGATGAACCATCACCCCATTGTCGCTGAACCATTGGAAACTAATGCCATCGTCAACTCTGCCCCTGTAAAGCGCATGCGTGAATTTTATCTGCAGGACGAACTACTTGATGCCCGGCGTGAAGCCTATTTTCTTCAGCAAACCTTGACTCCACGTGAGCTTCAGATCGTGGCAAACGAAACCCACAAATGGGGTTGGCATAATCAAACAATTGCCTTACTGGGTACTGCACGTTACTGGGATGCATTGGATTTACGTTTCCCGGTGTTGTATGACACAGAAATGCGACAAGCCAGTGCGAATGTTGGAGTGGATGCCTCCTGGTTGCTGGCCATAGCCCGGCAGGAAAGTGCTTTTAACCCACAAGCACGCTCTCATGCTGGTGCGATGGGTCTGATGCAAGTGATGCCCGCTACCGGTAAACAGGTAGGGCGTTGGCTTAACAAGCCCTTACAGCATGACTCTGAACTCTATTACCCACCACGTAATATCGAGATGGGAAGTTTTTACATCCGTCGTATGCAGGATCAGTTTCAAAGCAATCCCGTGCTGGCAACTGCTGCGTATAATGCCGGTCCACATCGTGTTTCACGCTGGTTACCTGAACAAACCATGCCAGCTGATATCTGGGTAGAAAATATTCCGTTCACCGAAACTCGCCGATATGTTCGTTCCGTTTTCAGTTTTGCCGCGACCTACGACTATCAGCGAAAACAACCCATCAAACGAATGTCGGAACGGATGCCTGCGGTACAACCCAAAAACCCTTAACATAGCGATATGGAATTATTTAAAGTCGGTGGCTGTGTTCGGGATCGCTTACTGGGACTCCCGGTTAAAGACCGTGATTGGGTGGTGGTTGGCAGCAATGTTAATGAAATGCTGGCCCAGGGATTTCGGCCGGTGGGTAAAGACTTCCCTGTATTCCTGCATCCACAGACACATGAAGAATATGCGCTTGCCCGTACTGAACGCAAAACGGCGCCTGGCTATCATGGCTTCGAAATTCATGCATCACCGGAAGTGACCTTAGAAGAAGATTTGGCCCGGCGGGATCTGACCATCAATGCGATAGCTGAAGATGCTGAGGGTAATGTCATTGATCCTTTCAACGGACAACTCGATCTGCAAAATAAAATCCTCCGCCACACATCTCCTGCTTTTGTTGAAGACCCGGTACGCGTTTTGCGACTTGCCCGTTTTTCTGCACGCTTTGGTTTTCAAGTTGCTGACGAGACCAGGCAATTAATTTCGCAAATGATTGCTAACGGTGAGCTGGAACATCTGGTTGCTGAGCGCGTCTGGCAAGAGCTGGAAAAAGCACTGCAAAGTAAACAACCCTCGCTGTTTTTCTACTGTTTACGTGAGGTGGGTGCCTTACATATTCTGTTTCCGGAAATTGATCGGCTGTTTGGCATACCGCAAATTCCTAAATGGCACCCCGAAATTGATACCGGTGTGCATGTCATGCTGGTATTGGATCAGGCAGCCCGACTCAGCGATGATCTTGCTGTACGCTTTGCTGCTTTATGTCATGACTTAGGCAAGGGCACTACGCCTGCCGATATTCTGCCCAGTCATAAAGGCCATGAAAAACACAGTATTGCATTAACCCGTAACCTGTGTGAACGGTTACGTGTGCCACGCGAAATCAGCAGTCTGGCGATAAAAGTGGCAGAGTTTCATACTCACTGTCATTTATTATTCGAATTATCGGCTGCTGACGTATTAGCCGTATTTGAAGGCCTCGATGCCTTTCGTAAACCACAGCGGTTTTCACAATACTTGCTGGCTGGCGAAGCTGATTTTCGCGGTCGACCAGGGTACGAAAACGCCGATATGCCGGAAAAAATCGCATTTCAGGCCTGTTTTGATGCTGCTTTACAGATTAATGCTGCACCGTTTGTCAGTGAAGGTCTGAAAGGACCGGCCATCGCCGCCGCCATTGCAAGGCAGCGTTGCAAGGTTATTGATCAAGTGCTGAAACCATTTCGCAAAAAACACTGACTTGACAACTGCCTGAACATTACAGGCACCAAGTGCATGACGTATACTATTGTCTTTTTTTATCAGACAGGATTTCTTCCATGAGCAGTCAAATCTCCGCCAACTGGACCAGTGTTAATGCCGCCTGTCAGCCTCTGGTTGATCAATTAATCAATAACGCTCAAGCCCTTCAACTGGAAATCAGTTATCTATCCAATGGCACTCGCGTAGTTGATGCCGGCATCAAAGCCTCTGGCGGTCTTGAAGCCGGACGTTTGATTGGTGAAATCTGTATGGGGGGATTAGGTACCGCAACCCTGGGCAGCAACAGTGGTTTTGCTGAATGGCCGTGGTCAGTGAATGTACATGCCAAAACACCTGTTTTAAGCTGTCTTGGCAGTCAATACGCGGGATGGAGCCTGTCTCACAAAAGTGAAGATGTAAAATTTTATGCTTTGGGTTCAGGCCCGGGCCGCGCCCTCGCAGCTCGTGAAGAGTTATTCAAGGAATTCGGCTATCAGGATAAAGCCGATTCCACCGTGATTGTACTGGAAGTCGATAGCATGCCTCCGGTTGAAATTGCCGAAAAAATCGCTGATAACTGTGCCATTAAACCAGAAAACCTGACCTTGATTCTGACACCAACCACCAGTCTGGCAGGAGTAATGCAAATTGCCATTCGGGTACTTGAAGTCGCTATGCATAAAGCGCATACCCTGCACTTCCCGATGGACAAAATTGTTGACGGCTTTGGGACAACCCCCGTTGCACCTCCGGGTGGTGATTTTATGACCGGCATGGGCCGTACCAATGATGCGATTCTTTATGGTGGTACCGTACATCTGTTTGTTGACAGCAGTAATGATGAAGCACGTGAACTGGCAGAAAAAATGCCAAGTAATACATCGTCAGATTACGGTCGGCCATTTGGTCAGATTTTCAAATCGTATGAATACGACTTTTTCAAAATTGATCCGATGCTGTTCAGTCCGGCTAAAGTGATTATTACCAGTACTCAAACCGGTAAAAGTTTCACTGCTGGTGAGTTGAATGCCGATTTATTAAAACAATCTTTCGGGTTTTAATGATTGAACATGCCTCAAGCCCGCGTTGCTATTTTTAATGATACCCATGGGTGGCACAGTACCCAGCTGACTGATGCCTTATCGGCATTCGGTATGGAGGCAGTGCGTATCGATCTGGCTGATTGCCGGATCGATACCCGTAGCCCGACAGGATTGGTGATTCCGCAGTTTGAAAATACCTTACCTGATGCCGTCCTGGTGAGGGGGATTGCGCCTGGCAGTCTGGAACAAATCACCCTTCGTATGGATGTGTTACATACTCTGGCCGAATTGGGTGTGCCGGTACTTAACCCGGCTCACGCAATTGAATTGACGGTCGATAAAGCCAGAACGTCATTGAAACTTCATCTGGCCAATATTCCTTCACCGCACACCTGGGCCTGTGAAAACAGACAACACGCGTTGCAAATTGCAGCTGAAGAGCTTGCTAAAGGCCATAGCCTGGTCGTCAAACCATTATTTGGCTGCCAGGGAAAAGGGATTCAGCGCATTGAACAACTATCGCAACTCGAGCAACTCTCTGTCGTAGGTGATGCATATTATCTGCAACATTATATTCCACCAGTACAAGCCGATTGCTGGCAGGACTGGCGACTGATGGTCGTTCAGGGCGAAGTGATCGCGGCCATGACCCGTCGCTCGAATCATTGGATCACCAACTTTGCTCAAGGTGCCAACTGTTTTGCCAGCACAGTGACACATGAGATGGCACAGCTCGCCATCCAGGCAACGGCGGTAGTAGAAGCCCCATATGCCGGAGTCGATCTGATTCAGGATCAACAAGGTCGTTTCAGTGTATTGGAAGTGAACAGCGTACCGGCCTGGAAAGGCTTATATCAGGCTACTGGAATTGATATTGCTGGTCGGCTGGCATTGATGGTGAACACTATTCTCCGACAAAATCAAAAGTTGCCGCTTCCTGAACATGCTAGCTGAAAAACAGATTGTCGAATGTGTCCGCTGGGCCTGTGAGCAGGAAGTCAATGCACCCAAACCAGGTAACGTGAATACCTGGAGTGATGGTCATAACATGGAGGTACAGGATTTTTTACTAAGCGCTTCCGCTATCGCTCCGATTATGGCCCAGCCGAATCTACCGGTTGGCAAACGGATTCTGCAGGCCATTGAAGCCACGCGTAAAGTGGTTAACTGTAACACCAATCTCGGCATAGTCCTGTTGTTTGCACCGCTCTGTGACGCGATTCAACGCTGTACCACTTTTGATCAGTTATCCTTTGAACTTGAAGCCACATTAAATGCATTGACCCTGGAAGATGCCCGGTTCTGTTATGAAGCCATTCGGCTGGCTGAAGCAGGCGGTTTGGGAAAACAGGAGCAGGAAGACATCAATCAGCAGCCAAAAGTAACTCTGCGGGAAGCCATGGCATTAGCGCAACATCGGGATACTATTGCTTTGCAATATGTAAATAACTACCAGCAAATATGGGATATTGGCTATAAAGAATTGACAGAAGCGCTGAAATGTGGGGAAAAGGTTGAATGGGCCACCACAATCGCGTATCTTTACTTACTAGCACGTGTGCCGGACACTTTAATTATACGAAAGCAATCTCGGCATCTCGCCCAGACAGTGGCACAAAAGGCACAGTTATTTATTTTAAAAATGAATAAAAATAGACCCTTAAGCAAATCAACAACTGAGTTGACCGTCTGGGATCAAGAACTAAAGAGTCACGCCATCAATCCCGGAACCTCCGCAGATATGACCGCAGCAGCTTTGCTGCTATTTGCGTTTGAGCAGGCGTTTGATTCAAACCGAATTTCAGTAGCACGATGCTTATAGCGGGCGCCACTGAGCAGGTGATACGTTCCTTTATTACGTATAAACCTCAATCTCACAAAAACGATTGAGGAAAAAATGAGCCTTTTTGACAATTTTTTTGGAACAGGAAAATATAACATGCCAGTTATCGATCGCGTACTTGTAGGTGAATCCTTAGTCATTGAAGATGGTGACTTAGACAACGTTGCTCACATTGACTTATTAATGGGCCCACGTGGTTCAGCAGCAGAAGATGCTTTCTGCCGCACTCTGACCGACCAGAAACAAGGTGTTAATGGCCTGTTGGCTGTTGTTGCACCTAACCTGATGGTCAAACCAGCTACCGTTATGTTCAACAAAGTAACCATCAAAAACATGAAACAAGCTGTGCAAATGTTTGGCCCTGCACAACGTGGTGTTTCTGTTGCCGTTGCTGAATGTGTTGAAGATGGCACTATCCCTGCCAGTGAAGCTGATGATTGCTTCATTTGTGTTGGTGTATTTATTTCACCCACTGCTGACAGCGATGAAAAAATCCAGGACTGGAACTACCGTGCGACTAAAGAAGCTATCAAACGTGCAGTCGCTCGTGAGCCAAAAGCGGCTGACGTTGTTGCACAATATAAAGCTTCAGAACACCCATTTGGTGCTAAGTAAGTTTTAGACTGATGCAGATGCCACCCTTCGGGGTGGCATTTTCAGTTCATTATCTGGCGTATAGCATTTACGCTGAGTTTTCCTTTGTGTAACGCACTGGCAACCAACGCGCCATTTGTACCGATTCCCGCTAAATCCAGTAAATCTTCTTCTCCCCGCACCCCACCCGCAGCCATCAACTTTGCTTCTGGCTTAAGTTCGTTTATTTTTTTCAATAATTGCTTATCCGGTCCGGCTTCACTCCCCACACTGTCCAAACTCATAACAATGATTGTGTCAGGCCATAAATCGCTGTGCTCGAGTAAATCATAATGGCCTAATAAACTCCCCTTTCGAAAATCCAACGACAAGATAAATTCTGTTTTCTGCAGCTCCCCAAGCAAATCTTCATCCTCAAGACTTTCGCTCCCCAAAACCGGTTTGATGTTGGGCAGTTCATGCCAAATCAGCCAGTCATCCAGATTGCGGATTCCCGCATCCAGCCAGATGGTCAGTTGAGGAAAAAGTGTGTGTAATTGCAGATAAAACGCTTTATCAATGCTGCCATTTTCAATGGCATCCAGATCAGCTATATAGATAACCGGAAATGAGAACCATGTTAAAAGCTGTTTTATCACCGCATGTGGATACACACTGGACGTGAGTTGTGACTTTATTGGGAGGTATTGTTCTCGCTGACCACCACGGGCATGCACAACCTTGCCCCCCATCAGATCAATGACCGGTATAATCAACACTTCTTTAATAAACCTCAGAAAAATGAACTTAGTCGTCTACGAGCATATCACCAGTGGCGCTTTGTGTGACGAGCCGTTGCTATCATCGCTCGCACATGAGGGTGAAATGATGCTTTCAGCCATTTTGCAGGATCTGCTTGAGCTGAGCCAGATTCAAATCACGATTCTCCGGGATGCCAGACTAACGCCGCCTGCATGGATGATATCCTCTTCCAGAATCACTATAAACACATGTGCTAATCCACAGGAATTTAAACAACAATGGTGGGAGTGTCTGGAAAATCACGCATTTTTTCTGCTGATTGCCCCCGAAACAGACAATGTTCTCTGCTCCTTGCAACAGCAGGTTCTCGCTGCCGGTAAAACCTACCTCGGCTGCTCAGCAGAGGCAACCCGGCTCTGTAGTGATAAATTACTTTGTTATCAGCAACTGCAAAAAGCAGAGATTGCCACACCTACCACCTTTTCTGCCAAAAATGCATTACTGGATACCTGTCTGATAAACCAATCCTATGTTGTGAAACCGCTGGATGGAGCAGGTTGTCTGGATACATTCATTTTTGATTCTGTTGAGCACACAAGAGCGTATTTACTCGCTTTACCTTCAGGCCAACGTGACAGACTCATTGTTCAGCCCTATATTGATGGGGCAACATTAAGCATCAGTCTCTATCTTGATAATGCTCAAATCCAGCTACTGTCAATTAATCAACAATTAATCGAACAACATGCCACTCAATTTGTCTTTGAAGGGTGTTTGATAAACAGTGTTGCCACACAAGCATTTTCTGAACAGCAGGCAATGCAGCTTGCCAGCCAGATCGAGCAGGCTATAAGTGGATTGTCAGGCTTTGTGGGCATCGACTTTATTTTAAGCAAGCAAGGTCCGGTCGTGGTAGATATCAATCCACGACTGACAACGGCCTATGTCGGTCTGTCGACGGCCAGCAAATACAATTCCGGACTGCCTTTATGGCAGCATTTACAACGTTTGAATCAACAAGAAGCGCACTATGCATAGACAGGAAAAAGGTTGTTTCAGTGGTTGGGATATTGGTGGGGCACACTTAAAAGTGGTTCGCTGTGACAATGATGGACAGTTGTTACAGGCCATCGAATTACCCTGCCCGCTCTGGCATGGAAAAAATGCTTTGCGTAAAGCCATCCGGCTGGCTCTGGATACACTGAATAATGAACTGGATCAGCAACTGATCACTATGACTGGAGAACTCGCGGATTGTTTTACTGACCGGGCTGCCGGCGTATCGGAAATTCTGGCTTGTATAGCAGAATACTTTCCAGCCGATCGGGTCTCGGTATTCAGTAAAAATGGCTGGTTAAGTCAGGAAGAAGCCCGGATTAACTGGGATGCGGTAGCTTCGATGAACTGGCTCGCCAGTGCTCAATTAGCCGCAGCCCATTATCCGACAGCCTTACTGATTGATTGCGGCAGTACCACCACGGATATTATGACGCTGGTTCAATCACTGCCCGAGCTGACGGCCTATGATGATCAAGGTCGGTTAAACAGTGGTGAACTGCTGTATACGGGGGTCATTCGGACACCTTTAATGGCTGTCAGTCGGAAGTTGCCTTTTCGCGGACAATGGCAAACCATGGCCGCTGAGTTATTTGCTACAACCGGCGATTGCTGGCGTATTCTGGATGAAATAAGCGCAGCACAAATTAATGATAAAAGCGCTGACGGCAATGATTGGTCAATCGAAAATTGCCAACGAAGACTGGCCAGAATGCTGGGGACCGATGCCAATCTATATTCTGCAGCAGACTGGAAGAATGTCGCACACTGGTTCACTGAACAACAGGTTCAGCAGATTCACAATGCCTGTTTGCAGGTATTGTCCGCACATCCGGATGTTGATTGGCAAGCACCGGTTATTGGTGCTGGAACTGGACGATTTGTCACCCAACTGATCGCCAGTCGGCTACAACGCCCATATGTCGATTTTGATAATCTGCTTGGCACGCACGAAACAGCTGCGGCTTATGCGCCTGCAAGTGCGCTTGCGCTTCTAGCACAGAGGCAGTTCACGTAAAATATCGTGATGACTTCTCAATTGCCCACCTTATGCGCTGAGCTAACTTACCAAACTGACAGCGCTACCCTGTTTGCTGCCATTCGTGATTTGCCGTGGGCGGTTTTTCTGGATAGCAGCATGACTGAAGGAGAAAACGGGCGCTTTGACATTATTTCAGCGGATCCGTTTATAACCCTGCAAACCCGTGACCAGACAACCGCTATTCAATATCGGAATACTGATTCCAGCCAATCAGCTGAAGATCCTTTTTTATTGCTGCAACAGATTTTGCAACAGTACCCGCAACCATCCAATGAGCTCCCTTTTTGTGGTGGTGCCATTGGGTATTTCGGTTATGACCTCGGCCGCAGAATCGAGAATCTGCCGAGCCTGGCAGTGGATTCCGAACAGATACCGGAAATGGCTGTGGGCATTTATGACTGGGTCGTCATTAATGATCATCAACAGCAGCGCTGCTGGTTAGTCAGTCATGGATTAGACCCCCACACGCAGCAATACTGGCCTGAGCTGTTAAATCGGCTGCAAACACCCGCACAATCAGGTTCCTCAACATTTAACGTGTTTGGTGAATTGCGTTGCAATATGGATCAACAAACCTATCAAACGGCATTTCAGCAAATAAAAAACTATATTACCGAAGGTGACTGTTACCAGGTCAATCTGGCCAAACGCTATGAAATAGCAGCCGATGGCGATCCCTGGACGGCTTATCAGCAATTACGCCAGCAGAATGCTGCCCCCTTTTCGGCATTTATAACCACACCTGACGCGACCATATTAAGCTCATCACCTGAACGATTATTACGTGTCAAAAATAGACAGGTGGAAACCAAACCGATTAAGGGCACTCGTCCACGCGACCTGCAGAATCCCGTGCGCGACAGACTGCTTGCCAGACAATTACAAAACAGCCTTAAGGATCGGGCAGAAAATGTGATGATTGTGGATTTACTCCGCAATGACCTGGGAAAGGTCTGTGAACCGGGTTCAATATCTGTTCCCACACCGTTTGCCCTGGAGTCCTTTGCGACAGTTCATCATCTGGTCAGTACCATCACCGGTGTATTGGCCGAGGATCAGGATGCTGTGAGTCTGTTGAGAGCCTGTTTTCCGGGTGGCTCCATTACCGGTGCGCCAAAAATGCGCGCGATGGAAATCATCGAAGAGCTCGAACCACAACGCCGTGGTGTGTATTGTGGCAGCGTTGCTTATATTGGATTCGATGGCAATATGGACAGTAATATTACTATTCGTACGCTGGTCTTCAGTGATAGACGCCTGCGATTCTGGGCGGGCGGCGGAATTGTTGCTGACTCTGAATTAGCTGCCGAGTATCAGGAAGTGGCGGATAAAGCAGCCGCAATGCTAGGTCTGGTGGAGTCATTACGTTAAATGCACATCGTCAAACTGGGCGGCAGTCTTTATCACACGGCAGAACTCAAATCCTGGTTAGCTCTACTGTCTGACTATTCGCTTCATGATTCGGTGGTGATTGTCCCCGGTGGTGGTCCTTTTGCCGATATGGTTCGCCAGGCCCAGACAATACATCAATTTGATGATCATCATGCTCACCATATGGCACTGTTGGCGATGGCCCAATATGGACTGTTATTACATGCACTGATGCCCACAGCCTTAACCATTCATACCCCAGCTGAAGTGCCGGTAACACCCCAACTGGCTATCTGGCTACCAGATGATCAACTGCTGAAAGCAGATGAAATCAGGCAAAATTGGCAGATAACGTCTGACAGCCTTGCCTTGTGGTTTGCCCAGCAATTGCCGAACAGCAAACTCAGCTTAATCAAATGTGTCTCGGTCGATACCGGTGTGATGAGCGAATTGAGTAGCAGGAATATTCTTGATCAGGGTTTTCAGTCACTCTTTCAACAGCGACCAATATCATCGCAGCTAATCCACTATCAAAGACCGAATCTGTTTCCTGATAACGGGCTGGTATTGGAATGAGCGTTGATGAAACCCCATTATCTGCCTCGTTAAACAACGTCATTCATCAATATCTGCAAATGACGGAGTTAACTACGGAGCAACAACAGCAACTGGCTGAACAAGTAACGCTTATCCTTCACACAGCAACGCGTCACAACCAAAAAAACTGGGCAAGCCATATGACCCCGGCCGTTAATGAATTAGCGGCTCTAGGACAGCTTGTGGCTGCTTTGCATCAGGGAAATTTACTGTCACCAGAGCTCTACCCCGAACTCGGCAACATTGAAAAAGATATTTTTGATTTTTTCTGCCCATTATTCGGACAAAAATCAGGGCATGCTACGCATGGTGGCACATACGGCAATCTCGATGCCTTATGGCAAGCCCGGAAAAAATTCGGGTTAAACTCAAAACGAGTCTATGCCAGTGAACAGTCTCATTACTCCGTCGTCAAGGCGTGCGACATTCTTGGACTGGATTTACAATTGATTCCAACCAATCCTGAACAGCAGATGGATATTGATGTGCTGAAACAGGCCTGCAGCACTCATGCTCCTATGGCCATTGTGGCAACCGCAGGCACCACCAGTAGTGGTCAGCTGGATGATGTGAGCGCCATCAAAACGATTATTGGGCAATTGCCATGCTGGCTGCATATTGATGCCGCCTGGGGTGGTTTTTTAAGTCTGCTAGAGAACAGTCCGTTAACGGATAAACAGCTCGGTCAGGCCGATTCTGTCTGTTTTGATCCACATAAAAGTTTAGGCCAGCCTCGGCCATGCGGCCTGTTGATGTATCAGCAACCCATAAAAAAAACGAGCGTATCCACCCATTATTTAGCCCAGCCACCACGAGATACTTTAGTGGGTTCGTATGGTCCCGAACTATTATTGCCTTTGTGGTTGACCATCAAAACACAGGGTAAAACGGGATTGGCCGGACAAATAGAAACACAGCTTGAGCAGGCAAGACAGTTTGCCGATTATATTAACGAACAGTCAGGCTGGTGGGCGCAATATTCACCCAGTGGAATTGTCTGTTTTACAGCCCCACAACACCACAATTTATCGGATTTAATCGGGAAAGGCATTTTTTCGCTAACTGAACTGGCCGGGAAACCTGTATACCGAGCCGTATTTACCAGCCACACCACTCGGTGTGAGTCATTAATTAACGATCTGGCGCCTTATCTATAATCTGTTTTTGCACGCCGTCATAACGTCGCAGCCACGGTGATACTTTATTCAGTGGAGATGGCCACTTTTTGCTGGATTGTATGGCAACCTCCTGCGATGGATAAACGCCATAAATCAAGGCATACCATACTTTATCTTCACGCAGACTATCAAACACAGCGACATTGCCAGTGAGGGAATGTTTTTTCACAAACCTGTCAATTTCCTCGCGGTCCCACGTCCCCATCAATTGAAAAGTGTAAGCGGTGCTGGATTGCTGCAGAACCCACTGCTTATCCTTCAACTCAGTATCCGCCAATGAATTATCGACTTTTTCAGGCTCAGCAGGTGCTGGATTTAATTCGACAGGGTTTATCTCTGCTTGTGCTGCAGAATTTTCAGAAACTATTGTGTCAGTATCGTTATTCTCTTCGTCTTTATTGGCATTCACAGCGGTAACAGACTCCTCAGGAATTTCCTCTGTTAAGGTCATTTCATCCGCTGAATCAGCAATATTATTTTCTGGCTCAGGCTCTGACGCTAAGGGGAATTCGGTCTCTGCAACGACTTCTGAATCAAACTCTGCAGGGTCAGCTTCCGGCTCAGAAACCGTTTGTTCAAGTTCATCAAGCAACGCCATTAGCTCTAAGCGATCGGCTTCTGCAACACTGGTTAACTGTTCCGGCTCATTTGCTATAACCAAAGGCAGCTCCTCGGTTAAAGCATCATTGCTGACCTCAGCATCCTCAATGGCATTTTTATCCGCAATAAACCAGTCATTAATCTGTTGCTGATAAAACAGTATCATGGCGAACAGGATAGCGACTGGAATCAGTCCAAACCATTTATTCCACCTGAGCTTAATAGCAGGCGTTTTCAGGCTTTGCGGTATTTTGAAGCGGAGCGGAAGCTGCAACTGTCTGGCCTGTCCCTGGCCTAATAAAAATTGATGGGCAAGACGATTAAGTTTGGCAGGAAGGCCGTTTGATTGTCGATGAAAACGCGTTAAGGTTTTCTCATTAAACGGACTATCACCGTTGAACCCAACACCTTGAAGCCGCTGCAATAAATAAGCACCCGTTTCCTGTGCTGGAATGGGACTGAGCATTAATGACTGTATGCGATCATTCTCTAAAGTAATAGCATCCGCCGCAACATCCGCCACGACAGCACGCCATAAATATTTGTCTTCATGCTGCCAGTCAAACCAGACTTTTAATTGCTGACGTAACGGGTCAGCCAGTTTGCTGACATCATCGATCAATAAAACCGGGCGCACCTGTAAAGTTTGCAACTGCTGCAACCGTTGTTGCAAAAGCTGCAGATTGTTACTGCCAAGGGTGCTTTCCTGTGGCGCACCAAATACCTGTAAACATCGGCTGACCATAAACTGAATGGTCAGTGAAGGTTCTGCCTGAATAAAACAAAAGCGCAGATCATCACCGCCAACATTCATTAATGCTTTTAAGGCTGTGGTTTTACCCAAACCATTCGGGCCATACAGTAAAGGGATTTTGTCGCTGGCTCTGAGCAGATGCAATACCAAATCAAGACGCTGCTTGATTTCCGGCCCCAGATACAGACCGGCTTCTCCTACCTCAGTACTAAATGGGTTTGCCTGAAGCGCTAATCTTGAAATGTATTTTGGTTCAGCTGCCGCCGCAGTCATTGCATTTCTCAATTTCCAGCTGTAAATGTCGACAGCGTTTCAGCCAACGCCTTACTGTCATAGTCATCAGAAATAATAGCCTGTCCGATATCGCGTAATAACACTAAACGAATCAGTCCATCCTGAACTTTTTTATCCACCGCCATCAGATCCATAAAGTCAGCAGAGCTTAACTGACCCGGAACTGTAATGGGCAAGTTTGCCTTTATCATAATGGTGCGAATCCGGTTAACCTTATCATCGTTAAGCCATCCCATACGTTGTGATAAATCGGCAGCCATTACCATGCCAATCGCAATCGCTTCACCGTGCAGACAATGCCCATAACCACAGCCGGTTTCAATGGCATGGCCAAAGGTATGACCAAGATTCAACAATGCTCTGACACCCTGTTCGCGTTCATCATCTGCGACAATCGTGGCCTTATCCTGACAGGATCGTGCAATCGCCTGCGCTAATGCGGCAGGATCCCGTGCCACCAGTAACGGCATATTCTGTTCCAGCCAGTCAAAAAATTCAGCATCATTAATCAGCCCGTATTTTATGACTTCAGCCAGCCCGGAAGACAATTGTCTGTCATCCAAGGTGTTCAGCGTCGCAGTATCTGCCAGCACACACTGAGGTTGATAGAATGCGCCGATCATATTTTTGCCCAGGGGATGATTGACCGCTGTTTTGCCTCCCACAGAAGAATCGACTTGTGAGAGCAATGTAGTGGGAACCTGAATAAACGGCACACCTCGCTGATAACAGGCAGCTGCAAAGCCCGCCATATCTCCGATAACGCCACCGCCCAAAGCAACTATTGTGACCTGACGGGACATTCGGGTTTCCAGTAAGCGATCAAAAATCCGCTGCATGACTTCCAGCGTTTTATATTGTTCACCGTCAGGCAAAATAGCGACGTCAACCCGATAGTCAGCTAAAGCGGTTTTCACGGTATCCAGATACAATGGCGCCACGGTTTCATTGGTAACGATCAGCACTTCCTTGCCTCGAATATGCGCACTATATAAGCTGCTCTCAGCAAGCAAATCTTCACCGATATAAATTGGGTAACTGCGATCACCGAGCGCAACCTGGAGCGTATTCATCATAGTCAGATATCTTTTGTTTTTAATTGTTGTAGCTGTTTTATAACGGCATTTACGGTTCGTGTCACAGACTGATCACCTGTTTGCAGGACCACATCAGCCACTTCCCGATATAAGGGGTCACGTTGAGCCATAAGTTGTTTAATTTGCTGTCGACGATCGCCCACTTGTAACAGGGGTCGGCTGGTATCTCTTGATGTACGACGGTACAGCTGTTCTGCTGAAGCCGCCAGATAGACAACCGTGCCACGCACCAGATTCTGACGATTTGTTTCCGAAAGCACTGCTCCACCGCCGGTAGCAAGGACTATATTATCCATCGCCGTGAGTTCATCAATAATTTTTTGTTCACGTTCTCTGAAACCCGCCTCACCTTCCATTTCAAAAATCCAGGAAATAGACACGCCGGTGCGTTTTTCAATCTCACGATCGCTATCAAAAAACTTTCGATGCAGCTTTTTGGCAAGCTGTCGACCAATAGTAGACTTTCCAGACCCCATTGGTCCCACCAGAAATATATTACCTGAAATCACGCGGCTTATGACTCAACTGTTTATCATGAAAAAAAACCGGATCGACAGGCCTTCGTCGATCCGGTTTTTTATCTTAACTGAAAAAGCTGGATTTAATAATCCATACCTTCCTTAATAATTTTTGGTGTCACAAATACCAGCAATTCACGCTGCCGGTTTTCATTCAGATCAGTTTTGAACAGGAATCCGACATAAGGCAGATCACCAAAGAATGGGACCCGTGTTGAAGACTGCGTCGAAGTTTGCTCATAAATCCCCCCCAGAACGACCGTTTCGCCATTGTCCACCAATACCTGAGTACGAACACTACGGGTATCAATACTGGGCACGCCGAGGAAAATCTCACCCACTTCATCTTTGTTTACTTCCAGATCCATCACAATACGATCATCCGGCGTGATTTGCGGTGTGACATCCAGTTTTAACAACGCTTCTTTAAACGAAACGGAGGTTGCCCCACTTGAAGATGCTTCCTGATAAGGAATCTCCGTACCCTGCTCGATAGTCGCTTGTTTCTGATTTGAGGTAATTACCCGTGGGCTGGACACTATCTCACCCTTACCCTCTTCCTGCATTGCAGACAATTCCAGCTCCAGCACCGCACCCAAAGGTAATTTCGCCAGGGCCAGAGCAATGGTTCCGGCTGGATTGGCTACGGGCAAGTTCACATTCAAGTCCTGCCCACGCACACCGGTAGAGTTTGTGGGTATCACAGAATTGTTATTTGTAGCAGGAACCTGAAGCCCTTCCAGTGAACCAGAAGTACCTGCTCCCAGCGTTCCGCTTCGGGCAGAAGAACCAAAGCGCACCCCAAGTTCCTTGGCAAAATCGTTATTCGCAATAACAATCCGCGATTCAATTAATACCTGTCGTACCGGAATATCCAGCTTTTCGATTAATTTACGCACATCGGCCAGATTACTGGCGGTATCACGCAGCAATAAAGAGTTTGTCCGCTGGTCAACCACCACACTGCCACGTTCTGAAAGGAAACCACCTGCGGAGCTTCCAGCCGTACTCTGGCCTTGGGTAGTGGTCAGAATCTCCGCCATTTCTGATGCCTTGGCAAAATTGACCTCAAATATTTCAGAATAAAGCGGCTCCAGCTCTACTAATTGATTTCTTGCCTCAAGTTCCTGTTTTTCACGCGCAGCAATTTCTGCCGCTGGCGCAATCAGCATGACGTTGCCATTCTGACGCATTCCCAGCCCTTTGGTTTTCAGGATGATATCCAGGGCTTGATCCCAGGGAACATTTTTCAATCTTAACGTCAGATTACCGGTCACGGTGTCACTGGTGACCAGATTCATCCCATTGAAATCCGCCAATAGCTGTAATACGGCTCTTACTTCAATATTCTGAAAATTCAGTGAGAGTTTTTCACCTTCAAAGCCAAACTCACTACCCGAAGACTCCGCAGCAGTTTGTTCAGCAATGGGTTTTACTTCAACTACAAGCATATCGCCTGACTGATAAGCAAGATGTTCAAACTTACCGGTGGTTGTCAAAATCAGCTGTGTACCGTTGCTGGTTTGAATACTGTCAATTAAATGCACGGGAGTGGCAAAGTCCATCACATCCAGTCGGCGCTTTAATTTGTCCGGTAAATTTACCCCCGGTAAATCCACAATCAAATCCCCACGTTCACGGCGCACTTCCAATGAGGTATTTTCATTTTGCAAAGCCACCATTAATCTGGCCTCGCCCTGTTCACCGCGTCGGAAATCGATATCCGTAACTGAATTGCCCCCCCTGGAAGCAACCGCTGAATCAGGTCGTGTACTTGCCACGCTGGTATTGTCATTTAACATCACTTTTACAACGTTACCTTCAACTTCAACCTGATAAGGCAGCTTGCGTAATAAATTAATGACCATACGAGTACGTTCGCCAGCTTCAACCGTTGCGATACTGCGTGTTTGTCCACTGTTTATCTGTTTGGTTGTCTCACTCAGTTTATTGCTGACACCTCTGAAATCCAGGACGATGCGAGCGGGTTCATCCGTCGCAAAACTTTCTGGCGTTTCTACCGCTTCAGAAAATGTCAGCGTTACCAGGCCTTTATTTCCTGAAAGTGATGAATAATCCAGTGACTGCAATTCATTTGCCGACGCAAAACCACTGATAAGAAATAATGAGAGCATCCCCAGACTGGACCGCCACCGTTCAAATAGAGTTTTGTCTGACGTTGCCGTGACTTGACGCCGTGTGATTGTCATTCCGTATTTACTCATCATTTTCTGGCCCTTAATTTATCTCTACGACGGATACTGTCGTCTCACGCTCGTTGTAGCCGTTTCCTTCAGGAACGATTTCCTTTAATGTCAACTGTGTTTCACTGATTGCAACAATCTGGCCATGGTTCCGTCCCATATAATTACCAATTTGCACGCGATGTATTGTGCTGTCCGGAGCCCGGATTAATGCCCATAAGCTTTCCTGTTCCAGAGTACCGACATATTGCAGGTCGCTCAGAGAATAATTTTCCAGAACTTCCCTTCTGCGATTTTCATTAGGTTGAATACCGTTATCAACCACTTTTTCAGGTTCCGGCTCTGGAACATCAATGACTGTAGGAACAAATGGGTCACGTAATTCAGATGCTGCATAGCTGAATTTTTCATAGGGTTTCATTACCGGGATTGGCGGAATATCCACTACCTGCCGGGCTTTCACTTCTGCCACATAGGTTTGCAGATCATCTTTTGGCGGGGAGCAGGCTGCCAGCATAAAGGTAATGGACAGCAGAATGACGTTGCGGATAAATGTTTGAGTTGTCATGGACATATTCATTATCAGTTACCTTGCTCGTCAAAGTAACGATACGTCTTGGCGGTAATATCCATGGTCATATTGCCGTTGGCTGTTAATGGTCCCATTTTGAAGTTATGCATAGTCACAATACGTGGCAGTGCCGCTATTCCACTAATAAATTCAGCAAACTGATGATAGGAACCAGTGACCCGCATAGTGATTGGCAGCTCTATATAAAAATCGATAGGCCGTTCTTCTTCGGGTTTGAATAATTCAAATTCCAATCCATTCACCAAACCTGTTCTGGAAATATCTACCAGTAGATCCGCTACCTCACTTTTACGGGGTAACTGCTGCAACATGGAAGCAAAAGAAACTTCCATTTCTTTCATCTGCTCTTTATATGCTTCCAGATTAACGGCTTTACTTTGTTTTACTTCAAAGCTTGTACGCAGTTCAGTTTCAGTTTGTTCAAGTCTTGCCAGTTCAGTACGCTTATCTTTAATCAGGAAGTAATAACCTCCACCCCAGATCACTGCACAAATCAGCAAGGCGGCAACGATTTTTCCAACCAGCGGCCATTCGCCGCTTTCATTGAAATCAATATCATTAACTGAAGGGATATCCACGCCTATTGCTCCTTATTCGTTTCAGGTTTGGACTCAGTAACTTCCAAAGTAAATTGACGAATTGCATCATCGCGGGTAGATGTACGCTGAACAACACGAAGTTTTGATTCACTAAACTCCGGATCCTTATCCAGTTGATTCATAAATACAGATACCCTGGCGTTGGTTTGTGCAACTCCCTGCACAATCAATTTATCGCCTTCGCGGCTTAAAACTTGAAGATGAATTCCTTCCGGAACTGTTCTAACCACCGAATCAAACACTTTCACAACTTTTGGTCGACTCTGTTGCAAGTCTTGAATCACCCGCATCCTGGCCAGTAGCCGATCACGTTTTTTCTCTAAGTCCTGAATTTCTTTGATCTGAATATCTAATTTGGTGATTTCCTGTTGCAGATAATTATTACGTTGATTTTGTTTATCCAGCAGTCCGTTCATATAGCTGGTAAAAACATAAAAAACCAATATCGCAAATGCCAGTGTGAGTCCCATTACGACATAAAACTGTTGCTGTCTTTCCTGGCGCTTTTCTTCACGCCATGGCAGAAGATTAATATGTGCCATTAGTCAAAGCTCCTCATGGCCAGCCCACACGCTATCATCATCGATGGGGCATCATTACTAATCGCCTGTACTTTGACTCGAGAGCCTAAAGCCATATCCGTAAATGGATTGGCCACCGATGTAGAAGTACCCGTTTCCGCCTCGACAATTTGATCAACACCTTCGATTGAGGCACAACCACCAGCAATAATGATGTGGTCTATGGATTGATACTGACTGGAGGCGGAAAAGAAGAATTGCAGGGCGCGGGTAATAGTGACGGCCATGGATCGTTTGAAGGGCTCAAGCACTTTAGGCTGATAATCATCCGGTAAGCTGCCATCTTTTTTGGCACGCCCCGCCTCCTGATAAGACATGCCATAGTAACGCTCAATATCCTCAGTGAGCATTCGACCACCAAAGGTCTGTTCCCGGGTAAAAACGATTTTGCCATTGACCAGTACGTGCAGTGTGGTCACGTTTGCCCCGACATCTGCAACGGCAACGGTTAAACCATTTCCCTGATTGGGTAATTGCCTGGCGATTAATGAAAAAGCATTTTCAACGGTATACGCTTCAACATCAACCAGGCGAGGCTTAAGTCCGGCTTTTTCCAATACATCAGTGCGGGCATCAACATTTTCCCGCCGTGAAGCGGCCAGTAACACATCTACGGCATCGGCATCCGCGGCCGAAGGCCCCAGAATTTCAAAATCCAGTCGAACTTCATCCAGTGGGTAAGGGATATAGTTTTCAGCTTCCAGCATCACATTTTCTTCCATATCCCGCTCTGATATCGAGGCGGGAAAGGAAACCACTTTGGTAATGGCTGAGTTTGCCGAAACCGCTACGGCGGCATCTTTGGATTTAGTACCTGAACGTTTCACCGCACGTTTTATCGCGCCGGCAACTTCGTCACTGTTTTCAATTCGTCCTTCTACCACAGCATTGACCGGTAAAGGCTCTACCGCATACGATTCGACGGTGTAACGATCACCCCGTTTATTAAGCTCCAACAGCTTCACAACTGAAGAACTGATGTCTATCCCTAGTAAAGGGGATTTTTTACGTCCAAACATGCATCGCCCCAATTCCATCGAAATGATGTGTGAAGTACACTTACCTTTGTAAGTTAAAGTAGTTTATTAACAATTACCAGGATGTCAACAACTAAAAATGTGACATCTTCCCGAAAAGTGATTAACTGGCATTATTACGATGTTTATATATACTCTACGGTTTTATTTTTTGCGAACCAAATAATCCAATGTCGCGACTTGTGTCACGCCTTTTTAAATGGGGCTTTACCTTTTTCATAGCTGGCCTGCTGTTTATCGCTGTCGTCTATCTGTTTTTATCTCCCAAACTGCCAAACGCAGAATCGTTGCGCACGGTGCAGTTGCAGATACCTTTACGTATTTTCAGTGAAGAAGGTCTGCTGATGGCAGAGTTTGGCGAAAAACGTCGTATACCTGTCACTTACGAAAACATTCCTCCTAAACTTATTGAAGCGTTTCTGGCTGCTGAAGATGATCGTTTTTTCCAGCATCCGGGGGTGGATTATCAAGGCTTGCTTCGGGCCGCTTATTCTTTGGCACTGACGGGTGAAAAAGCCCAGGGTGGCAGCACTATCACCATGCAGGTGGCACGTAATTTTTTCTTAAGTAACGAAAAAACCTATTTGCGCAAAATCAATGAAATCTTTCTGTCACTTGAAATAGAAAATATTCTGTCTAAAGAAGAAATTCTGGCTTTGTATCTGAATAAAATATTTCTGGGACATCGCTCATATGGCGTTGGGGCAGCTGCAGAAGTCTATTACGGAAAAAAACTCGAAGACTTGACGCTCGCGCAAATGGCCATGATAGCGGGATTGCCCAAAGCCCCCTCAACGACCAACCCGATTACCTCGCCCGAAAGGGCTCTCGATCGTCGAAATTATGTGCTGAGAAGAATGCTGGATGTCGGTTTCATCACACAAGACGAGTATCAGAAAGCACTTAAAGAAGATGTAAGTGCTCGCTATCATGGACGCGAAATAGAAGTCTATGCACCGTACGTTGCCGAAATGGTCCGAACTTACCTGGTCGCCGAATATGGTGAAGAAATCTATGAAAACGGTATTCGCGTATTTACCACCATTAAAGCCAAACATCAGCAGGCGGCAACAAAAGCATTACAGGATGCCTTGCTGGCTTATGACAAACGCCATGGTTATCGGGAACCAGCGGCCAAGGTAGAACTGAGCGAACTGCCGGATTTGGCTGCATCGGAACTGCATCTGAAAGATTATTCCATTATCGGCTCAATCAGCCCGGCCTTAGTGCTCAGTATCGAAGACAACATTGCCCAGGTATTTGTAAAACGCTTCGGGCAAATCGAATTACCTTTTTCAGCCGTCAGCTGGGCGCAACCACAGCTCAGTGCCAACAGTATGGGAAAAAAACCACAAACCATAGCGGATGTATTGTCTGTGGGCGATATCATCTATCTACGAGCTTTAGAAGATGATGCATGGCAGTTGACGCAAATCCCGGAAGTACAGGGTGCTTTGGTTTCACTTGCATCAGAAGATGGTGCCATTACTGCTTTGCAAGGCGGCTTTGATTTCTTTCAGAATAAATTCAACCGGGTGACACAATCAAAACGTCAACCCGGCTCAGGCTTCAAACCCTTTGTCTATTCTGCCGCTCTGGAAAAAGGGTATACCGCCGCTACCGTGGTCAACGATGCACCCGTTGTATTTGATGATCCTGGTCTTGAAAATGTCTGGCGCCCCGAAAATTACAGTGGACGCTTTTTTGGACCAACTCGCCTTAGAGAAGCGCTTACCCACTCACGAAATTTAGTTTCTATTCGCCTGTTAAGAGATATCGGCATTGCCTACACGGTGGATTACGTAAAGCGTTTTGGGTTTAAACCGGATCAGGTGCCACCAAACCTTTCTATAGCGTTAGGAAGTGGTAACGCTGCACCATTAGATATGGCCCGCGCTTACGCAACATTGGCTAACGGCGGTCACTTGGTGGATCCTTATGTGATTTCCCGTGTAGAAAATACAGCAGGCGAGATTTTAATGCAGACCAAACCGCAGAAGGTTTGCGATAGCTGTGCTGTTCCCAATGAAGATATAACTGAAGAAGAAGCGTTAATGCAGGCTGAGTTATTAGGGTTTTATCCTGCTAAACAGGTTATCACGCCGCAAAATGCCTATATTATTAACAGCATGCTGCGTGATGTTGTGAAGTTCGGCACGGGTCGTCAGGCCTTGAGTTTGAATCGAAATGATTTGGCCGGAAAAACCGGCACAACCAATGATCAACTTGATGCCTGGTTCAATGGTTATAACCCGGATTTAGTTGCTATCGGTTGGGTTGGTTTTGATAACCCTCGAACGCTTGGCCGTTATGAAACGGGTGGCCGTGCTGCGTTGCCAATGTGGATTGATTTTATGCGTATTGCTCTGGAAGATCAGCCTGAACACGCCTTTGAACAGCCAGTGGACATGGTCACCGTTCGAATAGATCCTGAAACAGGATTATTGGCCCGCCCGGGCGATCAGAATGCTATCTACGAATCCTTCCATAAGGATAATGTTCCTGCAATGCGTGGAGGCAGCAGTTCAAGTCGTGACGAGGATGATTCACTCATTGATCTGTTCTGAATACGACCCTTACCCTCCCGGCACACAAATCTGCCGACCGATAAGGTCTGTTATTTTTAAACAGTGATCGTTGAAGAGCAACAGGCCTGACACCACACCTTATAGCGAGTATTGGAATTAACGCACTTGCGTTCTCAACAGGGACAACCTGAAACTGCTCTGTTGCAAAGCCAGGAGCAAAGAGAAATTAACGAATACGCTTGGCCAATTGTCCAGGTTGCAACTCGTCATTAGGATAATGACCATTCAGTAAACGTAGCTGTTGGATTGGGCTATTGCTAATCCGGGTCGAAGCAGCCCAGCTTGCATAACTATCATTTTTGCTAACCTGTACGACTTCTATACGCTGTGCTTTGGCAAGATGTTTTTCATCATCACGTAATGCATGAAAACTCATTACCGTTTCGCGGAAGCTGGCATCAAAACGTTTAAAATCCCCAGCGGCTTTAGTCGTGGCGATAAAAATAAATGCCTGTTCACGTAAATACATGACCGCAACACGAACGGTTTTGCCTTGAGCAGCTGCCAAGCCGGTATATCCCTGAAGACCATTGCTGGTGATAGGTTCTCCACTCTTCAGATCTTTAATATTCAACCGATCCCGGATAAATTCAGCAGGACTCTGTTTACGATTAAGATCAGATACACCCATTTCAATAATCGCTGAACCCTGAGGTGCAACAGCTCGCAGGCTGGAAGGGTTATTTTGAATATGCCAATTTACTGGAAAACTCAACGCAAATTGCATTTCACCATGATAGAAATTTCTACCTGAACGAATTCCCTGTGATTCACTGTCGCCAAACACCATGCCATCAATACGCTTCAAATAGCGCTCAGCGCCTTCAACACCTTCTGATGTTTTATATCGATCTGCTGCCTTAACCACTTCCTGCAGCCGAGTGTCATTATCAGGATGTGAAGCAAAGAGGCCATGGTATCCCTGATAATCCTGCCCCTGTTTTTTAGCTTCCGCTTCAGCAAAGGTTGCCTGATCTTTTAATACTCCAATCACATTAATCATTGCCTGGGGGTTATAACCAGAGCGGGCCAGATATTCTGCGCCAAGTCTATCCGACTCCAGTTCATGCTCACGGCCATAACCGCTGAGCAAGGCGCCACCAAACAAATTAAACAAATCCTGGGCACCTGCCGTGCGTAATCCAGGAACTAATATTGCACCAAGGGTATAGCCTAAATTAGCCGCCTGTGCGGCACTTTGCTGGCGCACACCATGTCTTGCAGTAACGTGGCCTATTTCATGCCCTAACACGGCGGCCAGTTCAGCTTCAGAATTCAGATAAGACATCAAGCCGCGGGTGATATAGATGTAACCGCCAGGTAAAGCAAACGCATTGATAACCGGTGAATCCAGCACAGTAAAGCGATAAACCAGATCATCTCTATGACTGACTGCGGCAAGTCTTTGCCCTATGTCCTGAACATATCTCTGCAACGCTTCATCTTCATACAAACCGTATTCTTTAACGATTTGCGGATGATAGGTACGTCCCATTTCCAGTTCTTTGTTTTCGCTGAACATCACAAAGTCCTGGCCACCAGTGACCGGATTCTGTGCACAACCTGATAAAAGCCCCAGAAACAACAAAGCCCCTGTCAATCGACAGAGGCTTTTGTATGTGGTGTTGATGATATTCATCAGTATCTCCGGCAAGTTGCCCGCAAGATTACTTTCCGTATTTTTGACGGAATTTATCAACACGGCCGGCGCTATCAAGCATTTTCTGTTTGCCGGTGTAGAACGGGTGACATTCTGAGCATACATCCAGCGTCAGGTCATTGCCGCGTGTTGAACGGGTTTTGAAGCTGTTACCGCAGCTGCAGGTAACATTGATTTCGCTATAATCTGGATGGATATCCGCTTTCATATCTGTTCTCGCCAATAATAATGTTTGCCTGACAAACACACTTTATATGTTTGCCCTTTCTGAACCGTGTAATTCTACTGATCCATCAGCTTTTCAGCAAGCCTTAAATAAGTATTTATTTTTACTACGACTTTTGAGCAACTAACATTGCCTGATTACGCCAGCCTTGTCTCGTATCCCCCAGTAAAGCCTCTTCACGATAAACTCTGATCCTGAGACTGGCAAACAAGTCCAACAGTTCATTATCTGCCAATAAAAATTCTGGGTTTTGCGGCCCCTTGTTATCGGGCTTGTCGCGGCAGAACGTCTGATAAAACACTAATCCATCAGGCTTTAATGCATTAACAATATGCTGGCATAACGGACGATCCAGAAATTGACTGATCACAATCACATCAAAACTCTCAGGAGCCGGAGGCATTATGGAAACATCACGTTGCTCGATACTCAAATCAAGCTGACGTCTTTCGGCTTCTATTGAGAGCTTTGCTAGCGCCTCGCCGCTGATATCCCAAGCCTGGACCTGTAAACCAAGACTGGCCATTAATAAAGCATTGGCTCCCAAACCACAGGCTAAATCCACCACATTTCCGTGTCCGGGTAATAAATGCTGATTTTGCTGTAATACCCAGGCTGGTTCAGGATAATTACCAACCGGCTCACGGTAACGTTTATCCCACTTTTGTTGAATACCAGTCATCTAACGACGCCAGAATGCAGGGGTCAATACAACTAACAAAGTGAAAATTTCCAAACGGCCCAATAACATAGCGACACATAAAACCCATTTCGAGGTGGCATTAATCTGACCGAAATTTGCCCCTACATCACCCAAGCCGGGCCCCAGATTATTCAAACACGCCGTTACTGCGGAAAATGACGTGACAACATCAAGTCCTGTCGCCATCAACATCAAATGCATGATACTGAAACAGAAAACATACAGGGCAAAGAAGCCCCAGACCGCCCCAACCACCTTAGAAGGTAAAGCCTTGCCATTGACCTTGATAGCAAATACCGCATTGGGATGAATCAACCGTAATACTTCACGATACCCCTGCTTGAACAGCAGCATGGCACGGATAACCTTAATACCTCCCCCCGTGGAGAAAGCACACCCGCCAATATAGCTGGTCATCAACAATAAAATCGGCAGAAAACCGGGCCATAAATAATAATCTGTCGTGGTAAAACCGGCTGTCGTACCAATCGAAACTGCCTGAAAAATGCCATGATGCGCCGAGGTCCAGCCATCATCAAAAGTGCCGGTAAAATATAGGTAACTTGCTGTTATCAGAGAGATAATAAACATAATACTTAAAAAGACTTTCAGCTCAGAGTCTCTCAAATAATGCATCAGACTACGATGTCGCCAGGCCAGAAAATGCAGCGAAAAGTTCATCGCTGAAATCAGCATGAACGCCACAGCAATCATTTCAATGGTGGCGCTGTTAAAGAAGCCCATACTGGCATCATGGGTAGAAAAACCGCCTATAGCGACAGTAGAAAAACTGTGGCCTATAGCATCAAACCAAGTCATTCCCGCCCAACGATAAGCGATGGCACAGGCGACTGTTAAGCTTAAATAGATATACCAGAGTGCTTTGGCGGTTTCGGTAATACGCGGGGTTAATTTGGCATCTTTCATCGGCCCTGGGGTTTCAGCCCGATAAAGCTGCATACCACCGACACCTAATAAAGGCAGAATAGCAACCGCCAATACGACAATACCCATACCGCCCAACCATTGCAGAAACTGACGATAAAACAATACGGCTTCCGGCAAAGTGTCCAGCCCCACCAACACTGTTGCACCGGTGGTGGTTAGACCCGACATTGACTCAAATACGGAATCGGTAATGCTCATTTGAGGCGATTCCGTCAAATAAAACGGTAACGCTCCGGAAAAGCCCAAGGCAATCCAGAACATGACAACCACAATAAAACCATCACGGATTTTCAGCTCTTTTTGATGCTTTCTGGCTGGCAACCAAAGTAACAGACCGGTACTGACCAATATTACGAATGCCGTTAAAAATGCCGTAGCAGCCCCATCATCGAACCACAAGGAAACCAGTACAGGAGGTAACATCGTAATACTGAATAAACTCAGTAAGATGCCCAGAATGCGCTGGATAGTGAGTAATTGCATATCAGATTATGAGTCGTTACGGCGTTGAAGTAGCTGATAATACGCCCATAGGCCCAGCAACAACAAAATGCATATTAATAATGGCCATTGCCCCAGTCGCACATAGGGGGTAATACCATCCCGGGGCTGAATCTCTCCTGTCAGCACTGCCAGTTCAAATTGTGGACTTTGCTGCTGCAGTTTGCCCCTGTGATCGATAAACGCAGAAATACCATTGGTGGTCACCCGCAAAATCGGCCTGCCAGTCTCCAGCCCCCGACTGCGTGAAATCTGTAAATGCTGGTGCGGTGCAAACGAATCGCCATACCAGGCATTATTAGTGGCATTTATCAGCAGGGTTGACGCTGGTACGGTGTCTCTCACCTCTAATGAAAATGCATCTTCATAACATATCGATACCCCAACAGGCTGTCCGGCCAGCAACATTTGTGGCTGATCCGCTGATCCGGGGACAAAGGCCGACATCGGTAAATCAAAGAATTTGATCAAACCACGTAACGTTTCAAACGGCACATAATCACCAAACGGAACCAGATGGCGTTTATGATAAAACACCGGCGTGTCGGTCAGACTGACCATGCTGTTGTAGTAGTCTTCGCCATTTTCGTCCAGCACCGGCAGTCCGAGAAGAATATCGGTATTTTGCGAACGCGCTTCGCGACCCAAGGGTGCCAGATAACCTTCATCTATTTGATGATAAAACGCGGTTGCCGCATTTTCAGGCCATACAATCACATCCGCATCCCAGTGCTGGCGACTCAAGTCAGCATAGAGTTGTAAGGTATTTCGCAATTGCTGCGGGTCCCATTTAATCTCCTGCGGCACATTACCCTGAATTAATGCTGCTTTAATCGGCTCACCGGTTGGTTTTGTCCATTCAACCGACTGCAATGCAAAAGCACCGCCCCAAATCACTAAAGGCAGTAATAAAAGCGACCATTTACGCTGAGAAATCACCACCGCCAAACTACCGGCAGTCAATGCCACCAGCCAGGAAGCCCCATGCACACCAATTAACGGAATCATCCCGGCAAGCGGGCCTTCAATTTGTCCGGTGCCAACTTCAAGCCAAGGAAACCCCGTCAAAAACCAGGCTTTGAACCATTCAAACAACAGCCAGCTGACAGGCAGTAATATCAGGAAATCTTTCGCCGTAAGTCTCGAACCAGTTAGACGCTTCAGCAACCATCCCAGTGCACCAATCATTGCCCCCAAAGCAATGACAAATAAGGCTGTCAGTAACCCTGCAAGAAATACACTGGCCTGACCGAACACATGGATGGCGACATACACCCAGGAAACGCCGACGCCAAACATGCCGATGCCAAACAAACTACCACGCCAGAAGGCTTGTCGCGGAGTGACATGCTGCCAACTCAGAAATAAAACAAGCAGGCTCAACACCGCCAATGGATAAAAATGAAAGGGTGCCAGGCTAAACGGCAGAATGGCACCGGCAATCAATGCTGCCCAGCGACCAAATGCACCTTGCCAAGCAATCTGCCCGGGGTTTGTCATTATTCCGTTTCGCTATCGCTATCAGTAACTTCGGGTAAAACTACCATACGCAACAAATGCACACGACGTTTATCAGCCCGTAGCACAGTAAACTCGAACTGACCGATGGTCACCTGCTCACCACGGCCAGGCAAATGACCGAATTGATTCACTACATGGCCTCCAACGGTATCAAAGTCATCGTCACTCCACTCCGTTTCGAAGTACTCATTAAAGTCTTCGACAGGTGTCAGTGCTTTTACAGTGAAGGTGTTTTCATCACGCTGTAAAATCGGTGCATCGTCATCCACATCATGCTCGTCTTCAATTTCACCCACGATTTGTTCCAACACGTTTTCGATGGTGATCATGCCTGCCACGCCACCATATTCGTCGACAACAATGGCCATATGATTACGACGGGCACGGAATTCACGTAACAGAACATTTAATCGCTTACTTTCCGGGATAAATACGGCCGGACGTAATAATTCGCGCAAATCAAAATTAAACTCTCCAGAGCTGACAACAGCTGAAAGCAGATCTTTGGCCAGTAAAATGCCGATGACATCATCCCGATCATCATCAATCACCGGAAACCGGGAATGCGAGGTTTCGGTCACCAGCTTCAATGTTTCTTCTGCTGGCGCATCTCTTGAAACCATCACCACCTGAGAACGCGGGATCATGATGTCGCGTGCCTGCATTTGCGAGACACTCAAGGCGCCTTCAACAATCGACAAGGCTTCGGCATCAAGAATATGTCGCTCGGAAGCATTGCGTAACAGTTCAATCAGCTGTTCCTGGTCTTTTGGCTCCAGAAACAGATTACTTAATTTTCGCACCCAGGAAACTGGACTGTCTGAGCGACTCGGTCGTCCCTCACTCATGATGTAACCCTCTGCTCTATATAAGGATTTTTGATCTCAAGTTTATCTAAAATACGGATTTCCAACGATTCCATCAGCTCGGCTTCATCGTCTTCAATATGATCATAACCAAGTAAATGCAAACAGCCATGTACGACCAGATGTGCCCAGTGATCTTGCAGCACTTTATTCTGCTCGGCGGCCTCTTTTTCAACCACGTTTACACACAACACCAAATCACCTAACAACATAGGTTCCAGCGGCACGGGTGACTCGAAGGGGAAGGATAAAACATTGGTGGGATAATTTTTGCCACGATAGTCGTTATTCAATTCGGCACTTTCTGCTTCATTCACCAGACGAATACTTAATTCACAGTCTTCATTGACTTCGGCCAGCGCTGCGCTGGCCCAGCGTTGGAATTGTTGTTCTGATGGAACATCTGCATCAGTAGCCTGCTGCAAATCAATGATGACGTTCACGACTTGGTTTCAGCCTTTTCATAGGCCAGGATAACTTTTTGCACCAATGAATGGCGCACCACGTCTTTAGCCTGGAAGAAAGTAAAACCGATACCATCAATATCTTTTAAGACTTCAATAGCATGACGCAAACCCGAACGGGTTGAGCCCGGTAAATCCACCTGCGTAATGTCACCGGTTATCACCGCTGTGGAGTTATACCCCAGTCGGGTCAGAAACATTTTCATTTGCTCAACCGTGGTGTTCTGCGCTTCATCAAGAATAATAAAAGATTCATTCAATGTACGACCACGCATATAGGCAAGCGGCGCCACTTCGATGACATTACGCTCGATCAGCTTGGCAACTTTTTCAAATCCCAGCATTTCATAAAGCGCATCAAACAATGGCCGTAAATAGGGATCAACCTTCTGAGCCAGATCCCCAGGCAGGAAACCAAGTCTTTCTCCGGCTTCAACAGCAGGTCTGACCAACACAATTCGTCTGGCAAAATCACGTTCCAGTGCTTCTACCGCACAGGCGACTGCAAGATAGGTTTTACCGGTTCCGGCGGGTCCCACACCAAAGTTAATGTCATGGGTCATGACGCGACGCAGATAGGCCTGTTGATTTTCGCCACGCGCCTTGATCAAACCGCGCTTGGTTTTGATAGTGACTTCTTTTTCTTCCTCAAAACCGGTGGTTTCAGTGCCGCCTGATTCACGAATAGCCAGATGAACCTGTTCGGGTTCTATAATGGATTGTGCGGTATCGGCATACAGCGCGTGAATCACTTCCTGTACTTCAGTCAGCATTTCCGGCTTGCCAATAATCTGGAATTTTCCACCACGATTATTAATTTCCACACCAAATCCGCGTTCCATCATCCGGATATGTTCATCCAGGTGACCGCACAAATTGGCTAATCGGGGGTTGTCCGCAGGACTTAATTCAAAGCTTATCGAGTCAACTGTTACAGTTGGAGTGACCACAAATTTGATTCCATAAAGGAGTTATAAGATAACGCTATCAGCAAGAAGTTCACCTCGCAAGGAATTGGTGTGTGCCTCTGTGACTCGCACATCGACAAACTTCCCCACCAGCGCAATATCACCGGGGAAATTCACTACCCGATTATTTTCTGTTCGTCCGGCAATTTCTGCTGCATCACGATGTGCAGCCCGCTCTACCAATACACGTTGCACCGTGCCGAGCATGGATTCACTGACCGCATTTTCAAGTTCACGTAAACGATCCTGCATAATTTGCAAGCGTTGTTTTTTCTCTTCTTCAGAGACTGAATCATTAAACATCGCTGCCGGTGTACCGGGACGCGCGCTATAGATAAAACTGAAAGAATGATCAAAACCGATCTGGTTAATCAGCGCCATCGTTGCATTAAAGTCTTCTTCAGTCTCATTCGGGAAACCGACAATAAAATCACTCGACATACTGAGGTTCGGGCGGATTTTTTTCACTCGCTCAATTTTTTCAACATATTGCGCGACGGTATGACCACGTTTCATCATCGCCAGAATGCGATCCGAACCGGACTGTACCGGTAAATGCAAATGATTGACCAATTGAGGGATTTCGGCAAATGCTTCAATCAATGAGTCAGAAAACTCCACCGGATGCGAGGTGGTAAAACGGATACGTTCAATGCCATCTATTGCAGCAACGTAGTGCATCAGTAACGCCAGATCAGCGGTTTCATCATCTTCGATAATGCCACGATAGGCATTCACGTTCTGGCCAAGCAGATTGACTTCACGCACACCCTGCGCAGCCAATTGTCGAATCTCTCGCAGCACGGCCCCCACAGGACGACTGACTTCTTCACCGCGGGTATACGGTACGACGCAGAATGTGCAGTACTTGCTGCAACCTTCCATGATAGAAACAAACGCTGTTGGGCCATCGGCTTTCGGTGCAGGCAGGTTGTCGAACTTTTCGATTTCCGGGAATGAGATATCAATTTCCGGTTTATTATTTTTTCTGACGTCATCCAGCATGATGGGCAGACGATGCAGGGTTTGCGGCCCAAAGATCAGATCCACATAAGGCGCGCGTTTACGAATCGCTTCACCTTCCTGACTGGCCACACAGCCACCGACACCGATCACCAGATGCGGTTTTTTATCCTTCCAGCGTTTCCAGCGACCCAGTTGATGAAAAACTTTTTCCTGAGCTTTTTCGCGGATCGAACAGGTATTGAGCAACAACACATCCGCTTCTTCAGCGATATCGGTTGTTTCCAGTTGATGCGACGCAGCAAGCACCTCGGCCATCTTGTTCGAGTCGTACTCGTTCATCTGGCAACCAAAGGTTCTGATAAAAAGTTTTCCGGCCATAAAATCAGTTAGTGATAAAGGGCGCACAGCATACGCTTTTTTACCTACTTAGTACAGACAAGTGATTGTTTTTTCAGGGGCAAAATAGTGGCTTTAAAAAACCATGATCCCTCCACACACAACTATCAGATAGCCACTCGCATACAGGCACTCCAAAATCCTCAGTTGCCAAGCAATTTTGGTCAAGAATATCTGAACTGAACATTTAGTCAGGTCGACGCTGACTATTAAGATAATTCCAGGCCTTTTCACACTCCGGCAGATCGTAAAACAACGGCGTTTGAGCACCGCCCTGATTGCCATAATCACTGTAAAAACGATCACAATACTCCTGGCTTCGATCCCACTGCGCAACGCATTCTGCTGCATATTTTTCACGTACAGGTTTCAGTTTCTCCAACCTCGCTGCTTCGCAAGCCTGATTAAGTTGTTGCTGGAGAGCCTGACGATCTTCAGCAATGGCCTGATTTACCAAGATACTCAGAGTTACGCTGAGTAATAAAAAAACGGTTCTCATAGGCTTATCCTGTCATCAAATGAAATAAGTCGTTTTGACTTACATTAATGCGCTTATATCTGGGACTTTTATAGTGGAACCGCTTTTATTCAACATTGTTGTCATTGCAATCACATTCCCTGCCTGGGTAGGCAGTATTGATATTGCCACCAAAAAAGCCCGTACGCCGTTTATTTCGGCATACCCAGTGGAGAAACAGGTCAACTGTCTCAGTCCGGTCAGCCTTATATATGGTATTGAGCATTCAAACGATGGCATGATTACTTTTCCGGGAGGCGTACCGATTGTGGATGATGAAGCATTTATGTCGGGCGCGATAGGTGTAAATGGCAGCTCAGTCGAAAACGATGATCTGGTCGCTCATGCAGGAGCCGAAATCATCAATGTCTGTGATTTGCCGGAACATCTATGGAGAACATAAATAAAATAATTAAAGGAGAGAGAATATGAGTTCCAAACTTTTAGGCATTATCTTGTTAGTTGTCGGCGTTATTCTGCTGATTTTCGGTTGGAATGCTTCACAGTCTTTAGGCGATCAGGTCACTGAAACACTTACTGGCCGTTTTACCGATGAAACCATGTGGTTCATCATTAGTGGTGCTGTAGCTGTGGTAGTGGGCGCTTTTTTAGCACTCGGCAAAAAATAAATTTTAAGATGCCATCGACTCATAAATCAGGCAATGGCAATTATGCAAAAAGCACAACCCGCAAAGCTGTTAAGATGTGAAGCCAAAGCAGGCTAACTGAAAAAGCCCCCATTACTGGGGGCTTTTTTATCCACACGAGTACTTCATCATGACTGAACAAACCTTTATTAAAGGCAAAGACAGCGATCTGGAAACCAGCATCGCCACCATGCAGGCCAAATTAAAATCGTTTGGTTTTGATATCGAAGAAGCCTCCTGGCTCAATCCGGTCAGTAATGTTTATTCTGTGCATATCCGCGATAAAACCTGTCCTTTAATGTTTACCAATGGCAAAGGCAGCAGTGAAAAAGCCTGTCTGGCCAGTGCTTTGGGCGAGTATTTCGAACGGCTTAGCTGCAATTACTTTTTTGCTGATTTCTATCTGGGCGAACATCACAGTAACAGTGAATTTGTGCACTATCCCAATGAACGCTGGTTTGATATTGATGGTGATGAGATGCCGGAAGGCTTGATGGATGAAAGCCTGTGGAAATATTTTGATCCGGAAAATGAACTAACGCCGGATATGTTGTTTGATACCAACTCCGGTGATGGCGAACGCGGTATCTGTGCCGTGCCTTACCAACGTTTGTGTGATGGTGAAATCCGTTACATTCCAGTCAATGTGATTGGCAATATTTATGTCAGTAATGGCATGTCAGCCGGTAATACGCAGAATGAAGCCCGTGTTCAGGGTTTGTCTGAAGTGTTTGAACGTTATGTGAAAAACAAGATCATTGCCGAAGGGCTTTGCCTGCCGGAAGTCCCTGATGAAATACTTAACCGTTTCCCAAAAATCCAACAGGCCTTACAGGAATTACGTGATCACGGTTATCACCTGCGAGTAGCTGATGCATCACTGGGCGGTCAGTTTCCAGTAATGTCCGTGACATTAATTAACCCAAAAGATGGTTCAGTGTTTGCCTCGTTTGGCGCACATCCGAGTTTTGAAGTGGCATTGGAACGTACCGTCACCGAATTATTGCAGGGCCGCAGCCTGGATCAGCTGGATGTATTTCATCCACCAACATTTGATTTGGATGAGGTCGCTTCGCCTGCCAATCTGGAAATGCATTTTATTGATTCCAGCGGTTACATCTCTAACGACTTTTTCCGCGAAACGCCTGATTACGATTTCTTCGATTGGGATTATGATGATGCCACCGCCGATGAGTTCAAATTCCTGACCGACAAAATCCACGGCCTGGGTTTTGATATCTATATTGCCGATTACCATCATCTGGATGTCTATGCCTGCCGTATTCTGGTGCCGGGCATGTCCGATATTTATCCGGTCGATGAATTGGTTTGGGAAAACAATAATGAAGGCGCTTTATTCCGCGAAGACTTTCTGACTCTGAAAGATGGCGACCCAGAGCAATGGCAAGATATTCTGGATCGTCTTGATGAAGGTGGTTATAACGATCAAACTCCAGTGGCTCCGTTTATCGGACTGGCCCCAGATCCCGGCACCTTATGGGCGGATATTCGTCTTGGCGAACTGAAAGCCATGCTGTATCTGGCATTGGAAGACGAAGAAGCCATCGATTGGATTGACTGGTGTCTGGCTTTGGATCAGGCCAGCGAAGAAAACATTTTGTTTTACCGTTGCCTGAAGGCACTGCTGGAAATCAAATGGGATGATGAACGCGATTACGCTGAATACAGCAAAGGCCTGGCTTTGATGTATGGCCAACAAAATGTTGATGATGGCATTCAAATCGTCGAAGGTGAAAAACTATTCCACAACCTGCATTGCCCTGGCCTCAGCCTGGAGGGTTTTGAACGCCACAATGCATTATTGGCAGGTTATGAAAAACTTCAGCAAGCCAAGCGGACCAACTGGAAATAAACTGCGCTGAAATACACCTTATCCAAAATGAAGGCCAGACTGATTGCTGGCCTTTGATTTACCGTTTTACCATGATATTCAGTGCTGCATCGCTTGATCCGCCAACGATAGGCCGGCACCTTCGTAGACTTCAAACACTTCATCAGCGCCCAGATTTTTCAGCCGCTCAACTTCATCAGAATATTCAACAATGGCCGCAACGCGACCTTTAAAATCCCGTCCTCGCAATTGTTTAAGCGCATAGACATTACCGGCATGATGCGGCATTGCCAGTACCACCAGTTGCACCTGATCACTCACCAACAATTTGTCCCAAAAATCAGAATCCACTGCATCGCCTTCAACGATTTGATAATCCTGACTCAAGCGTTCCACTTTGTTTTCATCGTTGTCGATTCCCAGCACATTCAAATTATATTTTTGCTGCAGCCGTTGATAGGTGCCACGGCCAATTTTGCCCATGCCCAAAATAACCACCTGTGCGCCATTTAATTCAATAGGTTTGTCATGTGGATGTAATTCAGCCGCAGGCACTTCCTGCAATCGATTACGGCTTAATTGATAGAGACGTTCGTTATAGTTGTTCAATATCGCAGCCACCACAAAACTCATCGCGACTGATAACGATAAAATCACTAACCAGTCACTGCTCAACCAGCCTTGAGTCATCGCTAAAGCCGTTACGATCAAGCCAAATTCGGAGTAATTGCTCAGTGTCATCGATGCTAATACTGAGGTGCGGACCCGTAATTTAAAGCGGGGAAATATCACCACAAATAGCACGGTTTTCAGGGGTAACAATACTAACAATAACAATGCCAGCCCAACGTGCTCCCAATTGGGTAATGCCGTCAGACCGATCGACAGGAAAAAGCCGACCAGAAACAGTTCTTTAATATTAAATAAAGATCGTGCCAGATTAGCCGAGGTTTTGTGAGGCGCCAGCAGAATTCCCATGATTAAGGCACCGAGATCGCCTTTCAAACCCACCAGTTCAAACAGCTTATAGCCGAGCACTAACGCAAGGACAAAACCAAACAATACCTGCATTTCGCCATGACCGAGGCGATCCAGTAATTGACGTAGAAATGGGGCTGCAGGGATCAATAAGAATAATGTTAATGCCCAGACTGAAGGCAAACTGCCCGTAGTGGCTGACAGGAAAATCACGGCAAAAATATCCTGCATGATCAAGATACCAATCGCCACCCGTCCGTAAAAAGATTGGGTTTCACTGCGCTCTTCCAGCACTTTGACAGCAAATACCGTACTGGAAAACGATAAGGCAAACGCCAGAATGACAATGGCTGTCCAGTCTGTCGATTGCATCAGCATGATACCGGCGAATTTGAGCAAGCCCAGAATCAGCACAAATAACACGCTGGACAAGGTGATATGCAAACTGGCAACGCCCCACACTTCCGATTGTAATAAAGTGCGGATATTGAGCTTCAAACCGATGGTAAACAGTAATAAGGTCACACCAAGATTGGCGACAGCCTCAAGCGTCGGCGTGAGCGTATAGCCCGAATAATTGAGCAAAAAACCTGCTGCCAGAAATCCGGCCAACGGTGGCAGGCGTAAAATCATTGCCAGCAGACCACCTGCAAAGGCATAAATAAAATAGGCCGGTTCCACGATGTGACTCCCCTGTCTGATGAGCGATTGCAAGCCAATCGTCATATTGAGTTAAAGGGTAATCATACCTGACAATCTTACCTTTCAGCGCATTGCCAACGGATTGTTAAACACGTTTTTATAAAATGTTCACTACGCCTGTTATCACTGGGTTTTCAGGCTATTTGCCATCCCACATTACATCCGCATTAGCGTCAATGGCGGCTTTTAAAAGGTTGATTAATGGCAATGCCCGCTGCGACAAACCTGGCTTGAATTCACCCTCTTTAGGATCCTGTTCTGCCGCTTTACTTGAATCGACGGCTTGTTGCAGATTCGATAAAGCTGATGGTAAGTCACGGGGCTGAAAGGCTCCCGGAACAGTGCCACTGTGGCCCATTATTTTCAGCATATCTTTGGCCACATCACCCATCATGGTGATATTGGCATAGGCTTTGGTGCTAAAGGTGACGACCATTACTTTCTCCAGTTGGTGAAATTTTTCATCGAGCAAATAACCAGGCTATGGTAAGTGCAATCAACAACAAAACGACGGAGACCACACTGCCAATTCGTCGAGCATAGATATGCAACATATAAACTCCTTACACCAGATTAAAACGTTCAGAATACATACGACAGATATTGACGCCGCGTTTTCGTAATTCGGGTTCCACCAGATCCATCATTGGTGGTGGTCCGCAGACAAAATAATCAATATCCTCTGCATCTTCAGGCAGATATTCGTCCAGCAAATCTCCATCAACGTAACCGGACTCGCCCATCCAGTCATCGGATGGATCAGAAAGTACATGAAGCACCTGAAGCGGCAATTTTTGGGTAAACGCTTCCAGTGTATCGCGCATGATAATTTCATCTTCAGATTTGTTGGCGTATATCAGCCACATCGGGCTTTGATTATGCTCTACCAGTCGGCTGCGGATCATCGACAATATGGGTGTAATGCCGATGCCGCCGACAATAAACACCGCACGGCGTTTGGCTTTTGGATCCATGGTAAAAACCCCGTAAGGGCCTTCCAGAAAGGCCTTATCGCCGGGTTTGACCTTCGCCAGATAATGTGTGAAATCACCTGCTTCCTTGATCACAAATTCAAGATGTCCGGGATTGCTTGAACTGGATGCCATTGAAAATGGATGTTGCTGAATTGAAAACGGCGAACTCCCCAATGTCAGCCAGGCAAATTGACCGGGTTTAAAATTCATTCCCCGATGACCATCCGCAACTAAAATCAGATCGGTTGAATCCGCTCGAGTGTTCTCGGACTCGACTACCCGCCAAGGACGTTTTTGCATTTGATAAGGTCGCCATAAACGGGTTTCCAGCAACAGCAACAATGGAATGGTGATCGCAGCAATGAACAATATCTGGGTTAACCAACCATCAGTATGATGTCTGCCCATTAAGGCATGCCCCAATCCGCCGGCAACCACAAATAATGAAAGGCCCGCATGCACGGTTCGCCAGTTTTCGTATTGCAAACCGAGCTGTTTACGCCACAACGAACTGATGATTAATGCTGTCACCGCCAAAGCCAGTGCATAAACACCGCTGGCCCGCAGCCAGTCTTCAGTGGGATCCAGCCAGGCAATAAACTGCTGATCTCCAGTCATCAGTAATACAGGGTGCGCCAGAATCAGTATCCATGCCGTAATGCCGGTGCGACGATGGAACTGCAGTAAATTATCTTGTCCCACACCAGCAGCAAACCAGCGATGTCTGCCTGAAATTATCAATTGAGTTGCCAGCATACCCAACCCCAGTAACCCCAGCATCGACCCCATTTCCACCAGCAAATCTCGCGGTTCAGGGCGTTCAATACCCATCGCAATCATCATCGGCAACAAGGCAATCAGCAGATACAACAATAACCAGCCTGCAATGGTGATGGGTTTTATCGGCATTCAAATACTCCGATTCCGGGTGAGATGGGCTTACTAAACGAGAGGCAGAAAAGATAAAAAGTGGCTGCTTTAGCAGCACCAACATTACTACACACTAAAGCAGATAACTAACGGTTGTGTGTAACAGGCAGCAAACTCTTTTTGTTATCAATACAAAGCCGGCCAAGAAAACTCACTGCCGGTTTTGTGTTTCATCAACGGTTGAGTCGATTATCTCGGCTCAACCGTGGTTTCATACTCCGGACTGACTAAACGCGGGTCGCCTTTTTCCAGACACAGGAACGTCACATCGTAAAAATATTTCACTTTCTGACGTTTCAAGGTCTTCGTAACCAATACTTCTTGTCCCAGATTCGCACAATATGCACCGGCTTGATCCAGTACAGATGCTTTGGCTGTTGACGCATTCAAATGATCAGCAGAAACCGTATAGGTATCCGGGCCGACTTTTTTGACACCTGATGTTTTCACCGCACAGCCCGATACCAATGCAACTGACGACAAACCTAAGATTAGCGCAATAATTTTCATTCTGTTCTCCACGATGAATATGCCGTTCAATACTCGGCCATTATCAGCTGTTTATAACGTAATAAACAATGACTATTACAACGCATAAATCCCGGTCAGGCTTTAACCTGTATTGAGTTCTATTTCGGCTGACAATGGCTCTGGTCTTCAGCATCGCTTTTGGTTAGGCTAGCGCTATGTGTCCAACAACCAAAACGTCAGCTGCCATTTTAGTTCGTCCCCGAATTTATCTGGGCAAGGGTTTAGCCATTGGCCCCGGTAAGATCGATTTATTACGAACAGTCGCGGAACTGAAATCGATTGCTGCAGCAGCCAGAAAACTCAGCATCCCCTATAAGCGCGCCTGGGTGCTCATTGATTCGCTGAATCAGGGGTTTGGCAAACCGGTTGTGGAAACGACCAGCGGCGGAAAAGGAGGTGGCGGCGCTTCGTTAACGACTCTCGGTCAGCAATTGGTTGAGAAGTATGATGCACTTGAAAGACGTCTCAATGCTCAAGCTGCCGAAGAATTAGCCGCCGTTCGTGCATTAACCGACTAAACCTGATGTTCGCAAAGTTGTTGAGATAAATAACATGCATTATATTGAGCGTTATGTCTCAACAGACCTAACGAAAGTAGCCCTATTAGTCAGGACAACATGAAGCCTTATAAATTAATCGCCAGTCTGTTTCTCGTGCTGCTTTCAACCCAGGCAATGGCTGAAAAGGCTACGATAGCCGCAGCATCTGATCTCAAATTTGCCATAGAAGAAGTTGCCGCGCTGTTTGAGCAGGAAACCGGTCAGCAACTGCGTTTAGTGTTTGGATCATCCGGTAACTTCAAAACCCAAATCCTGCAAGGCGCGCCGTTTCATCTGTTTATGTCAGCAGATGAGAGTTTTGTGTTTGAGTTAGCCAAAGCTGATAAAACCCAAGATGAAGGTCGCATCTATGCGATTGGTCGCATTGGCATCATCGTGCCGCATCAATCACCTTTAAAAGCTGATGGTGAATTAACTGATTTAACGAAGGCTGTAACAGATGGCCGATTACACAAATTCGCTATCGCTAACCCTGAACATGCCCCCTATGGAACTCGGGCAATGGAAGCTTTGCAATATGCCAATCTGTGGCAGAGCATTCAACCAAAGCTGGTTTATGGTGAAAATATTTCTCAGGCTGCCCAGTTTGCCACCTCGGGATCCACTCAAGGCGGCATTATTGCGTTATCTCTGGCACTCGCCCCACAAGTCGGCAGATTGGGTGAGTTTGAATTGATCCCCGAGCATTGGCATCAGCCACTTATTCAGCGCATGGTGGTGATAAAAAATGCCCCGCCATCGGCACAACAGTTTTATGACTTTCTCGCCACGCCCAGGGCCCAAAAAATCATGCTGCGTTATGGCTTTGCGATGCCAGATGACTAACCGAGAGCAACGTTAAATGGATTGGCAGGCTTTAACACTTTCATTGCAACTGGCTTTTGTCACCTTACTGGTGTTACTGCCTTTCGGACTGTGGTTAGGCCGTTGGCTGGCACACACTCAGGTTCGTTATAAAGCCTGGATAGAAGGGTTAGTGGTATTACCACTGGTATTACCACCCACGGTGCTTGGTTACTACCTGCTGGTGTCCATGGGGGGTGGTTCACCCTTCGGCCAATGGATGCAGAATACCTTTGGTATCCAACTTACCTTCAATTTTTCCGGTCTGGTGATTGCCTCGGTCATTTTTAATATTCCTTTTCTGGTACAACCGATTCAACGGGCTTTTGAAGCCATTCCCCGAGAGTTGGGTGAAGCCGCTGCGGTGAGTGGGCTGAGCAAATGGCAGAGTTTCTGGCGCATCGAGGTATTGCTGGCCTGGCCCGGCATTTTATCAGGCATGGTGCTGACTTTTGTGCACACGCTGGGTGAATTCGGCGTGGTATTGATGGTCGGCGGCAGCATTCCCGGCGAAACCAAAACCATCGCCATCTCCATCTATGATCGGGTGCAATCGTTTGATCTTGAAGGTGCCAATCAAATGGCGATGATGTTATTGGCGCTTTCTTTGACCGCAGTCGTGGCATCGTTTTTTGCCTCGGCACGATTGGCGGTAAGACGATGACACACACATCTCCAGCACTTCACGTCTCGGTAGAACAGTCACAGCCTATGCCTCTGAAAGGCAGCTTTCAATGTGAATCCGGACAGTTATTGGCATTGGTTGGTCCTTCCGGCGCAGGCAAAACCTCGTTGATGCGAATTTTGTCGGGACTGATGCAACCACATCATGGCAAAGTGATTGTCGGTGACGAAATATGGTGTGATACCGACAACCATATTTGTTTGCCGCCGCAGCGTCGCCATGTGGGAATGGTGTTCCAGGACTATGCACTTATGCCGCATTTTGATGCGATTGAAAATGTTTCATTGCCGTTATTACATCTGCCAAGAGCCGAACGAACTAAACAAGCAAAACAGTGGCTTGATCATGTTGGCCTAACTCACGCAGAACAACACCGTAAACCGGCGGATTTGTCAGGTGGTCAGCAACAACGGGTGGCCGTTGCCAGAGCGTTGGCTCGGGAGCCCAGATTAATGCTGCTGGATGAACCCTTTTCGGCAGTGGATCAGATGAACCGTCAAAGTCTGTATCGGTTGCTGGCCGATTTACGACGTGATTTAGCTATTCCAATTATTTTGGTCACCCATGATTTGAATGAAGCACGACTGCTGGCTGATCAGCTGGTGGTCATCGATAACGGCCAAATCCTTCAACAGGGAACACCTTCGGATATTTACAATGCGCCGCGTAATGCCCGTGTTGCTGATTTGGTGGGTATACATAATCGCTTTCTGGGAGAGTGGATCGGCCCAACTGAGCCACCCGGAAAAGGGTTGTTACGCTGGAAGGGTGACGGTCAGAAAGCAACCCAACAACCTGTTTTACAGGTGCGTGATAAAGGACGAATTCCTGCAGGTCAGCCAGTCAACTGGGTGATTCCGAGTGATGGCATTGCCTTAATCAAACAGCAGGACATATCACAGGAAAATGATTTTCATGCCCAGGTGACTGAATCAAGACATTTAGGTGAAATCAACCTGCTGACATTAACGGTTGAAGAAGTCGCTGGAGCCGAGTTTGTGTTGACCTTGTCCGGGTCATTCCGAAATAGTTTATCGGTGGGAACCAGGCTGGGCATCAGGCTTGACTTGAGCATGGTGCATGTCATGCCGATCCGCAAAGGCGGTAAAGCCAGGCAAATCCGGGCACTGTGAATCTACATAAATCGTCTGCGTAGAGTGATCCGCTACTGATAAAACTCGACAAAAAAACTCACCTGCCCCATCGGTTTTACATGATGCAGGACGGTAGGTTCCACCACGCCAACTCTATTTGAATCCAATTCTATTTCTTCAAAAGGCTGCTGGATGGTGTAAAGCAGCTTGCCACTCAACACGACGATTTTTCCCCAAACGCCTTCTTTAGTCTGATGGCTATTCAGCAAGCCGGTTGGAATCGTACTTTCGTCAAATTCGGGTGTACGTTTATAAGCAACGATATTATCTGGTAGTGGTTTCATCATCTGTACCTCTTATTTCCAGATCGGGCATCACACTGAGTAAAATCAGCAAATTCATTACATTTTAGCGTTATACGTTCACTATATAGTATTCAATTATGCTGTTCTGGCAGATAAAACAGGCAAAATCACCTTTACTCTTCCGAATCCGACAGGACCTCTGCCACTCGACGACGCAAATCCGGCAATAAACATTCTGCAAACCAGGGATTATTCTTCAACCAACGGTTATTACGCGGACTTGGATGAGGCAATGGCACCCTATCCGGCCAGGTTTCTCGCCAATCCAACACGTTCTCGGTAAGCGTCTTTTTGCTGTATGGAAAATGATACGCCTGAGCATATTGACCAATTACCAGCGTCAGTTGAAGATCTTCAAACTGTGACAGCAAAGTCTCACGCCATGCCGGAGCACATTCTGGTCGTGGCGGTAAATCGCCGGACTTGCCGGTTCCCGGATAGCAAAATCCCATCGGTAGAATCGCAATCCGACGATCGTCGTAAAATACCTCCCGTGAGAGGCCCAGCCAGGCTCGCAATCTGTCCCCACTGGCATCGTTAAATGGAATACCGGTTTCATGCACTTTTCTGCCAGGCGCCTGTGCTGCAATCAGGATTCGTGCAGATGGATGAAATTGCACAACCGGCCGAGGCTCAAACGGCAGCTTTTCAGCACAGAGTCGACAATGGCGGATGTCCCTCAGTAATGCAGAAACGGTTGTCATACTGAAAGCAGACAGATCGCCTCCCCTCTGAACAGCCTCAAAAAAATCATCGCCCAACCCAGTGAATAAAACTTAGTCGAGCTCACCACGATGGATATGAATTTCACCGTCAATGACCTTATGGTTAAGGATCAAGCCCTCAGCAATCTCTTCGAATTTGTATTGATGATCCAAAAACAGTGTTTCAGCATCTTCGTGATCGTCAGGGTCAGCCAACTCGTCTAAGGCAGCAGTAGAGACGATACACGCCACCGTCTGATTATTGACGATGGCATAAAACGTCACATCTTGATCATTCACCAAATATTCACCGGTAAAGTCGATATCCATAACGTCTCCTTAAATTGGTTAAGCTGTAAGCTGCATCTAAACACAAGGAAAAAAGTATTAAAAAACAGGACTTCTTCAGCATACCCTAAGTTGCATCAGATTTTTATTTACGGGTATCGGATATCTCCATTTAATTGGTTTACTGTTATTTGTATTTTTTTCAGTCCTTGCTTTATCGTTGTGGTGAGATTGCTACTGGATCCTAAGATCGCATGCTTATAATGAAACTGAGTCACTAACCAGGATGAACGACTATGTACGAACTGAGTGATTTTCTCAGTACGGTCAGCCAGGATCTGTTTGCACTCGGCATTGCCCTGGCTCTGGGAACCCTTATCGGGTTGCAACATGGCTGGCACGCCAGGGATAAAGCCGCTGGGCAACGTGTCGCTGGCATCCGAACCCATGCCCTGCTTGGTTTGCTGGGCGGTCTTTCAGTTCAGCTCAGCCGGGAATTAGGTGACTGGATACCCGCTATATTGCTAATTATGGTTGGACTGGCAGGCATGACCGGGCTTTTGATTAAAAACCGGCAACAACAGGATTTCAGCATCACCAGCTGGGTCGGCCAGATGCTAACTTTTTGCTTTGGTGCGCTGGTGGTTGCAGGACAACCAGTGATTGCCGCCGCAGCGGCAGTTGTCACAGCAATAATTCTGGACAACAAAGAGTCCATTCATCGTTTCCTGAAGACATTAGAAGCCAATGAACTGGACGCAGGCCTGAAGCTTTTGCTGATATCGGTAGTGGTACTGCCATTATTACCTGATCAGGGTTTTGGGCCCGGTAATGTACTGAACCTGAGAGAAATCTGGTGGCTGGTTGTGCTCATTGCTGCAATTGGTTTCATCGGTTATTTTGCCATGCGTTTCGGTGGTTCGGAACGAGGCATACTGTTCACTAGTCTGTTTGCCGGACTCAGCTCATCCACCGCGCTGACCCTGCATTTTTCCCGTCTTTCTCGCCAGTCAGACTCAACTCAGCTTAGCCCGCTACTAGCCGCTGGCATTCTCATCGCCTGTGGCACCATGTTCCCTCGGATTCTGCTTTACGCCGCGCTGATTTACCCGCCATTGCTGAAAGATCTGCTGCTCCCGGTCATCATCATGGGCAGTCTTTTATACGGTGCCGCGGCCTGGATTTGGTGGCAACATGCCGGATCGGGAAACGTGACTCAGCCCAAGGGACAGAATCCACTGGAACTGCGGGCAGCCCTGCTGTTCGGCTTGTTACTGGTAGTGATTTTACTGCTTGGAGAGTGGATGAAGAATCTGATGGGTGATGCAGGTATTTATCTGCTGGCAGCCGTTTCCGGACTGACCGATGTTGATGCCATTACTTTATCGCTGACGCGTATGGCGCGTGATGACTTAACTGCCACCACAGCGGTTCTGGCCATCATTATCGCCGCCATGGTCAACAACCTTTTCAAGGCCAGCCTGGCACTCAGCATAGGTAACCGTAGAATCGGGCTTCGAGTATTAATACCAATGCTGTTATCGCTATCAGCAGGCCTGGCCGTGGTCTTATTGAGGATGTGAATTTGTCTGTGTTTTCAGCGGTGTTCATCTCCATGAGACAATTTACTGATTTCAACTGACCTGGTCAGTTAAACCAATCCATGATCATCGATTGGTAACACGCTTTATTGATACTGCTTAGGGAAACTCCCCTAAACGCTATCCCAGAGTGTGTTGTATGAATTTTTTGAAGCTAACACAGTCAAGCCTGATCATCTCAGGGTTTGTTCTATTATCAGGTTTGTATACGTCAGGAGAAACAGTGGCCAAAAACGTCCCGGAAAGCATTGAAACAAAACAGCAGTTTCTCAGCGATCCGTTTTTACAATTACCCACCGAAGATTCGGTCAATGTGGTCTGGTTTACCAACTTTGAAGGGCAAAACCATCAACTGCACTATGGTGATGGACAGGTTGCTGATGCCAATACCAGCAAAATGACCCGGATGTTTGAGGATGCGGATTCATTCCAACCAGAAGCATATTATGAGACGCTGACCACCCGAAAAGTTTATCGCCACGAAACCACGGCAAGCGGATTGTCCTCTGGCGCCCGTGTTAATTACCTGGTGACCAGCGTTACCAATGATGGACAAACCCTGACCAGCGAAAGCTTTACACTCACACCGCTGCCACAGAAAAATCAGCCGCTGAAAATTCTGCTCACCTCAGATCTGCAATCCAAAGCCAACTCCCCTGCCAATTATCAAAAAGTCGTCGAAACAATTGGTTTACCCGATGCTGTTTTCTTCGCAGGGGATCTGGTGAATATCCCGGATCGGGCTTCTGAATGGTTCGATCAAATTCAAGACGGGGCACCGCCATTTTTCCCCACCATGCAGGGACGTTATCGGCAAATCAGATCTGACTCGGCCTATAAGGGTGGTGAAATTCTGCAACACACCCCATTATTTGCTGCTATTGGCAACCATGAAGTGATGGGGCGTTTTCTGCCACAACAGGCCGATCATCGAATGAATAACAGTTTTAATGATCCACAACCCCGCTGGTATGCCGAAATCGCTTATGAACAGATAAAACAGCAAATTAACCCTGACAACGACCCACAAATCAAAGCGCAATGGATTCTGGATAACTCGCATAATCAGCAAACCTATCTGGAGGTGTTTTCATTTCCGGATGACGGGCCAAACGGCAAGGAATATTACGCCATGGCATTCGGCGATGTGTTTCTTATCTCAATGAATGTCTCCCGGATCTGGCGTTCGTGGAATGTAAGCGGCCAACACCGCAGCATGTTTGTCGAAGCCTTATCAGAGTTGCAAACACCGGACGCATGGGGATTCGGCGAATTTATATTCGAGCGTTTTGATGCCCAGTCACAGCAATACCAATGGCTGGAAGGCGTGTTGCAATCGGCAGCGTTTAAACAGGCGAAATATAAAGTGGTGCTGGCCCATCAAGGCATTTTCGGGCTGGGGGATAATGTCGTCCCGGTGCTTGCCAATCCGCTAATGCAGCTTATAGAAATTGATGATGCTAATACTGAACAGGTTACTGAGCTCAGCTTTCCCATCAGCCCGGCAGATTGGCAAAACATCGTGCAGCCAAAACTGTCATCAATTCGTGAAGTGCGTTATCACTATCCACTCGGCGACGATATCTGGCGAAGGGATATAGAGCCGCTGTTGGTAAAACATGGCGTTGATCTGGTACAGATTGGCCACTCACACCTGTGGAACCGTACCAAGGTCGGTAATATGCATTATCTGGAAACATCCAATGTCGGCAATACCATGGGCGCTTATTTCACCGACCCAAGTGGTGCTTATCCGCATGATAACCGTGCTGCTAAAGCCAATTTCTGGGCTGAACTGAAATCTGAAAATTCACGTTGGAATTCTGCAGATTACGCTGCCAATGGCGATCCACATGGCCGGAAAATGACATTGCCAAGCATTTTCAGTCCGATGAACCTACTGGATAAAACGTTTCCGGCATTGCCTTTTGTCACCAGTAATGAACTGACCACCTTTTCCATTCTGGATACCGGCACCGGAACGATCAAAAGTTATGTTTTCGATACCCGTGATCCAGTATCAGCCGTGCAGTTATTTGATGAATTCTCGTTAGGTGACTGAGTTTGTTAATCTAAAAAAAGGTTAAAACGTACTAAGTCCGGTGGTTTCCATCACGCGATAAAGCAGGCGTGGCCAAAACCGCTCGTCGGCATAGGTTGCATAATCCACGCTGTAATGACGATCATCCAGGTTGTTCCAGCGCTCTTCAAACCATCTATGGCCCTGTTGCAGTGGTTCGGCCTCGGCAGGACCGCTCAGAATGACGTTGGTTTCCAGATTAAGATTGTGCAGGTTACGCCGGGTTAAATTGGTTGAGCCAAGCAACATCATACTTTGCCCCTCAGCGCCACGATGCATCAGCCATTTGGCATGGCACTGCTCGCCATGCGTATCACACCAGCGAACGGTAGCACCCGCCTGCATTAGTTCATGAGCCACCGGCCGATTAGGCACACCATTTTTCTCCCGGCCAAATGCATCCTTATTGGGATCAAGCAATACACGCAACCTGACCCCTCGCCCAGCTGCCTGTTTAAGCGCTTCAATAATGTCACGATCAGACAGATAGAACATCGCCATATCCAACTGTTCAGCCGTATTTGCTTCATCAATCAGCGCCAGTGCCGCACGCTCGACTGCACGTTCGGTCAGTACCTGAACCGTAAGCTCAGTATTGGTCACATACGACATTTGCGGCAATTCCAATACCGGACGGACATCACCGGAAAATTCCAGCGTAGCCGCCTCGCTGGCAAACAGATCCCAGGCAGCAGCGCCATTGAAACGTAATGCCACATTGCCATGAGCACTGCTGCCATCGTGCGGGTTGGCCGAAGTCACCAGAGCCGTCAGATCCTGCCCCTTATCCGCAATGATCAACTTACGATGGTTCGCCTTGAAATTAAACATAGCGAGATAGCTTCGCAACGAAACCCGGCTCTCACCAAATGGATTGGGCAGCAGCTCGCCTTCACTATTGCCAAAAGGCTGGATGAACAGTCGCCAGATAGCAGAATACGCAGGGTTGCTGTCACGCAAACGGGTCAAATCAGTCAGAGTGACGGGAATGCCAGCGGCTTCCAATTGAGCAAAATGCTGTGAGGGGCGACCGCCATATATAGTGTTGATCGGGTCAGAAATCACCCTGACCTCAAGTTCCGGATAGCGCTGTTTCTGAGCAATCAAAGCGGCGGTTAATTCGCCTGATAAAGGCCGGTGGGTTTCAGTCAGCTGCCCCTGAAAATCGTTAAACAGAAACATATCCACCAGCACGATCCGCCGGGCATCCGCAATCATTTCAAAAATGCTGTCGAATATCTGCTGATCCATATAGCGTTTGCCATCATCGTCGGTGTAAGTTCTGTCAACCAGAAACTGCACCTCGGTGGCGGGACGGGCCTGAGAAAACATATTCAAGCCGGACGGCAACGGTTTATAAACCTGATAAATCGCTGTGACTACCAGAATGAGCATCATCAGAATGAATAACCGACCCCATAATCGATGCCGGTGATGAGTGTCTCTATCTGAGCTGAATAATATTCTTTGGTGGTGCCTTTTTCTCACTCGCATAATGTAATTCGCTTCAAATCCATCTGAACCCACCACTGACACTGCTTAGTTGAAAGATAATACTTGTTGGCACCTTAAGTCGGAAGTATCGGCTTAAAAAGACACTTTTACATTCAAAACTGCCGAGCTAGGACTAATCCAGCTCAACATCACTGACCACAACCAGCCAAGATTCCAGCGGACAGACTGCCGCAGAGTTTTCCTAAAATGCACAGAATGCAAAAGCAACAGATTATAATTGATTGATTTTAATAAATAAAAACCTATGAGGGGGAAACGAGTTTTTACTCTGACACCAAATATCTTCCAATCTTTGATTATTAACTGACTAAAATATCAAGTTTGCTGACACCTTGAAACTCTTCATAATTTTGTTGTGTTAGCTGTAGTTGCAGCAGCCTCAAATCGAGCCAATCGATCAATGTAATAGTCCCAGTCACGTAAAACTATACCGTGAGGTTTCATAAACTCCCGTAACAAGTTCCAAGATCTTCGGTCAAAATCAGGCTGTTTATCACTTCCCACAACAAGTAAATAGTTGTAGATCCAATCATCAGGTTTTTCTAGATACGCATTAATTTGGCTACCAAACGGTCCGGAGCATATATGCTTATAATGTTGTATTTGAAATTGAGCTGCTACTTCTTGCGCTGAGGGAAGTTGGTAATGTGTTTCTTTTGTTTTTACTAAAAGTCTCTTGCTAGCTGCTTCAATTTCTACAACCAGCGACGACTGGTCATATTTTTCGTAAATAAAATCCGGACGAACCTTTCTAACTATTTCTGAAACTACTCCATCATCTCCAGCAGTTCTCTCCACATACTGCAAAGTCTTTTCTGGATCCACAGCTGAATAATCTACTTCATCAAGTAAAATCCAGGGGTATTCCTCGATGACCTTTTGGATTTCTTTCTCGTTTTCAGAATTAATCGCGGCAATACTTTTTTCTAAACGGTTTCTGGCTTTTCGATAAATAATAGCTGGATCTTCGTCAGTTATACCAGCAGTTTTGAAAATAATATCGGCTATTCCTTTTGCAGCGATATAAGGATCCTCATCTAGACCAGCAAGAACATTTAGGCCTATTGACGAAGAGACTATGCTGACTATCCAAGGGGGCGTTGGTGGAGGGCTTTCAAAATTTCTATAGCCGGGGCTCTCATGTACCTGTTTTGCCTGAGCAGTGGATAGCCCCTTTAAAAGCAGAGGAGCCAAGGCAATAAAGGAGCTATCTTTTTCTGTAGGAATAACTCTTAAAAAATTTCCATTGTTTTCTACACCAAGTTGCATTTTAGCATTCCCCGCTAGATGCTTCGCAATAGCTGATGCAGCAACCTTATCTCCTGACTTAAAATCGTTGTTATTCCATTTTGCTATTGCTGCTTGAGCGAAACTTACATTCCTTTTGGTTGAAACCTGAGCACCAATCCACTTAGGAATAATCCTTACAACCATACCGTCACGGGTGAGATATATGATTGTGCTGAATTTATCTTTATCAATCCCGCCCCAATAATCAGAGAGCTTTCCTTTATGGATTCTTAAATGCACTTCTAATGCCGAAGTAAAGTCGATGAAATACTTCTCAATAATGTTTTTTTCTTCTTCAGAGAAGCTCATGTAATTTCAATCCCCATCGCCTAACGCTTTGCTTTGCGGGCGCATAAGGCGATCCGAAACAGCAACTTGTTATGGTTTTCTGTGCATAAGATCATAGTATTGCCGGTCAAATGAGGTGATTTTAACTGCGACCCATCTAGCCACATCGGGGTTTGAAAGAAGATCTGTAACCCAGCTAGAGCATTCATCTTCACCCCATGATGCCTCGCTTTTAATACCTAGCTGTCTCATTAGTGCTTCAATTCTCCTAGATGGGGCTTCGTCCTTACCAAGCAGGTCGCCCTTATAATGCACAAGTTCGTTTCTTAATGATGTGATCGTTTCAAATGATTGGAAAGGGGCTTCTCCATGACTCCATTTGCGCCCCCCAGTCAGGGAGGAAATTCTGTTCCATTTTTCTGGAACAGAAGTATGCCGCTCACTTTCCTTTATTTCACCCCAGCGCTTTCCTTCCCGTGAGCATTCATTAAAAAACATTCGTGATATCGCAATCTCTTCGTTAAGCTTGGCTTCCAGGTAACAGGCAGCATTAACGATACTAGATGTGGAATAAATCATGACTTCCTTCTCGCTATCGGTTTGCTTTGCAAGCTCAGCAAACTTTTTACAGCCGGCCAAAAAATCAACTGAAAAAGGGTGCATAGCAGCTTTTATTGGAAGGCCTGCACAGCCTTCTAAGACGTCATCTTCTTCGTTAGTGGTCATGATCTACAATCCATAACAGTCTGTTAATAAGGTCTGCGACCTCAAAATAATTATTAATGAGAATGGATCATAATTATTTAGCAAATCCATCCATCGATGTTAAGCAATTGAAAATTAATCACTTATATTTAGGCAACTATAACCAAAATAATGGATCGTAAATGATTCACGATTCATTACGGTTGATTTACGCTGGCGATTTTCTTTGTGTCAATCAAGGACTGGCCGACAGGTGAAAAGCTGATTCAATCAAATGCGGTGGCATTATCGGATGCCGAGCTGCTGGGTATCTTAACTTTATGCTGGTGTTTAATGGGATTTCGGCTGTGGATTTAGCCTGATGGGTTCAAGCGGTCAGCCATTGCCGCTTTTGATCCAGGCATACTGGCAAATACTGAAAAATATGCTTAACTAAACTAATAAATGTTCATTAAAAAACAGGGTTATTGATAAGGGGAAATAGCGTTTCAGAACTTAAAAAAACTGCAGGAATATGATAAATTCCTGCAGCTTTTCGTGAGTTATTAGCGGCCAACGAGTTTTTCTGTATCTTCTACGGGCGTGTGACGGATATCCTCGCCTTCAACCATAAAAATGACATGTTCAGAAATATTGCAGGCATGGTCGCCCACCCGTTCAAGCGCCCGCAACACCCACATCACTGACATGCAGCGAGAAATATTACGGGTATCTTCCATCATGAAAGTCAGTAAGCTCCGGGTAGCCGCTTTGTATTCTTCGTCTACTATTTTATCTTCCTTCATCACCCGTAATGCCAGCTCGGAGTCAAGCCGGGCAAAAGCATCCAGGGCATCGTTGAGCATTTCAAGTACGTGATTAGAAATATGACGAACTTCAACGTAACCACGGGGAGCCTGACCCTCCTCGGATAATGCCAAAGCTGATTTGGCAATTTTCTTGGCTTCGTCCCCGACCCTCTCCAGATCAGCAACCATTTTCATCACGGCAATCACCAGACGAAGATCTATAGCAGCCGGCTGACGACGAGCGATGATACGGACAGCTTCATCATCAATTTCCAGCTCCAGCTTATCGACAATTTTATCATTGTTGCGTACTTCATCGGCCCTAAAGCCATCGCCATCCATCAGTGCAGCTATCGCATTTGTAAGCTGGTCTCTGACCATATAGCCCATTTTCAGGAAGTCGGCATTCAGGGAAGCAAGGTCTTCATTGAACTCATGAGACGTGTGACCTCCGTAGACACTATTATTATCTTTCTTCATAGCAAAATTCTCCAAAAGCACGTAAAAGTGTGGCTTAGCCGAAACGGCCAGTAATATAGGACTCGGTCAGTTCATGCTCGGGAGACGTGAACACCTTGCTTGTTTCGTTAACTTCTACCAGGTGCCCCAGATGGAAATACGCAGTCCGGCTGGATACCCGGGCGGCTTGCTGCATAGAGTGCGTCACAATAATAATGGTGTAACTTTCTGATAATTCAGAGATTAACTCTTCAACTTTCGCTGTGGCAATGGGATCAAGTGCTGAACATGGCTCATCCATTAAAACCACTTCAGGGCTAACAGCAATGGCACGGGCGATACATAAACGCTGTTGCTGACCGCCTGACATACCTGTGGCAATGGAATGCAGACGATCTTTCGCTTCATTCCATAAACCCGCCTTACGCAGGCTGTCTTCAACAATGTCATCCAGTTCCGACTTACGATTGGCGAGCCCATGAATTCGCGGGCCATAGGCCACATTGTCATAGATCGACTTTGGAAACGGGTTCGGTTTTTGAAATACCATGCCTACCCGGGCCCGTAATTCAACCACGTCTTTTTTGGAATGGTAGATGTCTTCATCATCGAGCATTAATTGCCCTTTAACCCGGCAAATATCGATGCTGTCATTCATCCGGTTAAGACACCGTAGAAATGTTGATTTACCGCAACCCGAAGGTCCGATAAACGCAATAACTTCATTACGACCAATATCCAAGCTGACATTTTTTATGGCGCGTTCTTGTCCATAGAACACTTCCACGTTGCGAAGCTTAAACTTGGGATCATCCGCAAACGGCTTACCGACTGTTTTTCCTTCTTCAACTTTCGCAGACTGCGCACCAGCATCCTCAACAGGGCGATTAACAGGTGTACTCATTTCTTGTGGCTCCAAAGGTTCGCTAATAAGCGTATCGTTCATATTCATTGTTTTCTCCATTACCAACGGCGTTCAAGGCGCTTGCGCAACCAGATAGCCAATGCATTCATACTTAACAGGAATGCCAGCAGCACCATAATGGCCGCCGACGCGCGTTCAATGAAGGCCAGTTCGGGGCTGCCTGCCCACAAGAAAACCTGCACAGGCAACACAGTAGCGGCGTCAAAGAACCCTTCGGGAATTTCAACGATAAAGGCCACCATACCTATCAACAGCAACGGTGCTGTTTCACCCAGAGCCTGAGCCATACCGATAATCGAACCGGTCAGCATGCCGGGCATCGCCAGCGGTAATACGTGATGTAATACCACCTGCATTTTAGAGGCACCCACTCCTTCAGCCGCTTCACGGATTGAAGGCGGCACACTTTTGATCGCCGCACGACTGGAGATAATGATGGTTGGCAGCGTCATCAATGTGAGTACCAGGCCACCGACAAACGGGACAGAGCGAGGCATGCCAAACAGATTGATAAACACCGCCAAACCCAGCAAACCAAAGATGATCGATGGTACTGCGGCCAGGTTGTTGATGTTGACCTCGATAAAGTCGGTGATCCTGTTTCTCGGGGCAAATTCTTCCAGATAAATCGCCGCCGCCACACCGATAGGGAATGACAATACCAGGGTGACAAACATAACTAACAGCGAACCGACGATAGCACCAAGCACCCCGGCTCTGGCAGGGTCACGTGAATCGCCACTGGTGAAAAACACGTCGTTGAAACTGGTTTCTATGACGCCTTTATCGCGTAACTTATCCACATACTGCTGCTGTTCCTCCGACAACTTAATGGAATAAGCCTCATTGCCTTTATGCTTGTTGTACACATCAACATTACTGTGCGCCAGAAAGGTAATGGTTTGGGTTGTGCCCATCCAGTCCGGATTGGCAACCAATTCATCCCGAAGCTGACTCGATGCATACGGATTAATCAGGCCGCGCAGTTTGCCCCGATCTTCCTCAGTAGCCTCTGGCAATATTTCTGACAGACTCTGAATCAGAGGCTCTACAAAATCGGCCATACGCACTGCATCTGGATCGGTGGGATCCTCCAGATACATCGTCTCGGCGTTCATTTCGACATCCAGGGTAATGGTTGTCTTCAGAAAACCGGTATGGCCTTTGTTAATAATATCCGCGAATAAAACTATCAGCGAAGCTAATGCAATGGTAATGGCCAGAATGCCGTATGCCCGGAAACGCTTCTCCTTTCGGTAGCGTTTTTTCAGCGATTTATGGACAATTTCTGCCTGTTTTTTAGGATCAATCATATTGCTCTCTGTATTTACGAACGATCTTAAGGGCAATCACGTTTAACAGTAGCGTGACGATAAACAGCATCGCACCTAACGCAAACGCAGCAAGTGTTTTGGGACTATCAAATTCCTGATCACCTATTAACAGGGTCACAATCTGGACCGTCACAGTGGTGACAGACTGTAGCGGATTCGCCGTCAGATTGGCGGCAAGCCCCGCGGCCATTACCACAATCATGGTTTCACCGATAGCCCGGGAAGCCGCCAGCAATATTCCCCCCATAATGCCGGGCAATGCCGCTGGGAAAATGACTTTTTTCATGGTCTCGGATTGGGTAGAGCCCAATGCCAGCGATCCATCCCGCAACGATTGAGGTACGGCATTAATGACGTCATCAGAAAGCGACGAAACGAAAGGAATAATCATGATCCCCATGACCAGACCTGCCGCCAGTGCACTCTGGGAAGAAGCATTCATACCCAGTGTTTGTGCAAAATTAGCGATGAAGGGGGCCACTGTCAAAGCAGCAAAAAAACCATAAACAACTGTGGGAACACCGGCCAGCAATTCCAGCAAAGGCTTCACCACACTACGAACGTGTTTGTTGGCATATTCCGACAGATAGATAGCGGAAAACAGCCCAACTGGCACGGCTACCAGCAACGCAATTGCCGAAATCAGCAACGTACCAGTGAACAACGGAATCATGCCAAAAGCACCGCCTGAACCAACCTGGTCCGCCCTAAGCGCGACCTGTGGACTCCAGCTGGTGCCGAAAAAGAAATCGGTAAAAGACACCATCCCAAAAAAACGGACAGTTTCAAAGAACACAGAAAACACAATGCCGACGGTGGTCATAATCGCCACTGCAGCACAGGAAAAGAAAAACCAGCGCAGAATTCTCTCAACCTGCTCTCTGGCATTCAGCTTCGGCTGTATCCGATACCAGCCCACAAAACCCGCCAGTACAGCAATGGAGAGCACTAACATTGTCATATAAGTGTTGCTGTTTTGTCGCAGGTTCGTAAGTAACTCAGCCGCATTGACCAGTGAAGCGTCAACCGAACCTGACGACAAGGCACCACTGGCAATGTTATTGATTTGCGACATCAATAGACTGGCTTCACCGGGAGAGGCAGGAACAATTTCTGGTGCCAGCGTTCCGAGAACCAGCATTTGAATGATTTGGTTTTCAAATGAGGCCCATAACACCAGAATGATGAGGGCTGGTATGCCACACCACAACGCAGCACGAACAGCGTAATAGCCGGGGAGAGACTTAAGGTGGCGAACGCCGCCCAACGGTCTGGCCAATGCCTTTGATCTAAAATACCCCAGCACGTAAGCGGTAAAGATAAGTGCCAGGGTTAAAAAAAACAGATTAGCGGGTTGCATGCTATTTCCTATCTGCTACTAAGGGATTTTTTAAAGCTTTACTCTTTAAAAGCACGAGTTTATTTCTACCTTGCTGAAATGGAAAGGATACGAACCATCTAAAATGATTCGTATCCTTGTTATACCATTGAACTTATTAATTATTTAAGATCATCTGCAGTCAGATTAGGCATTTCTTTCAACTTCTTCTGCAGGTCCATCAATGCGTCACGTGTTGGCACAATCAGACCGACATCTTTCAGGTAGCCATTAGGACCCATTGCCGCCGGGCTAACAAACTCAGCCGCATACTCAGCGATACCCGGAACAACACCAATGTGTGCTTTCTTAACGTAGAAGAACATTGAACGGGCAACTGGATATTTATCTTCAGCAATCAGTTCAGGTTCTGGAGCAACGCCATCTAGCTTAGCTGCTTGCAGACGATCAGCATTTTCTTCCAGGAAACTGTAACCGAAAACACCATAGATGTTTTTATCACCAACCAGCTTTTGTACGATCAGATTGTCGTTTTCGCCCGCTTCGATAAACGCACCATCTTCACGAATGCTTTCACAAATCGCAGCATGTTCTTCTTCAGCAAGTTCAGCAGCTTCCGGTAATGTGTCACAACCCGCAGCCAGCGCTAATTCATTGAATGAGTCACGTGTACCAGAAGTTGGAGGAGGCCCCATTACAACGATTTTTTTGTTTGGCAGACTGGAATCAATATCGCTCCAGTTTTGATAAGGGTTTTTAACCCACTTACCATCAACCGGCACTTTTTCACCCAGCGCCAGGAACAATTGCTGCAGTGTCAAATCCATGTGCTCAGCTTCTTTTGAACTGGCGATGACGATGCCGTCAGAACCAATACGGAATTCGGTAATTTCTTCAACACCATTGCTCTTACACAACTCAAGCTCAGATGCCTTGATACGACGTGAAGCGTTAGTGATATCAGGATGGTTGGTACCAATGCCCTGGCAGAAAATTTTCAAACCACCACCTGAACCGGTTGATTCCAATTTAGGGGTAGGAAAGTCGCCTTGATTACCAAAACGTTCCGCAACAACCGTTGCAAACGGGTAAACAGTGGAAGAGCCGACGATATTGATAGTGTCGCGAGCCATAGCCGGTACAGAAATAGCAGCAAGGCTACCTGCAAGGGCGATAGATGTAAGTGCTGTTTTCAGTTTGCTCACCTTAAAACTCCTTCATTCGCTTAAAGTTGTGTTAGCTATCTTTTAGTACTGAAAATCAGAAACAATTTAATTCTCAGACTAACCGGAACATCAGAACCGATTCGTGGAGAATAAAGTGACAGTGTGACAACTTTATGACATTCAGTGAAATAACCTATTTAGGAGAATTATCATCCAGACAACCAGTCTGGGTGGAGATGTGACAACCCTCACTCCTAAACCGGTTTGTATTTATCAGGCGTTATCGTTAAATTGTCATTTAAATGACATCGCAGGGAGCGAATCATGGCAATCAGGGACTGGCCGGCAGGTGAACGGCCGCGTGAAAAATTGCTGCAATCAGGCGCAGCAGCATTATCGGATGCCGAGTTACTGGCTATCTTTCTTCGAACCGGTGTGACGGGAATTTCGGCTGTCGATTTAGCCAGAAAACTGCTGGCTGATTTTGGTAGTCTGAGAGCTTTGCTGGAAGCGGATCATCACACGTTTTGTCAGCAACATGGTTTGGGTACGGCGAAGTTTGTGCAGTTGCAGGCGGTGCTGGAAATGAGCCGGCGGCATCTGGAATCGACATTGACGCGAGGTAATGCCTTTACTGACGCTGCAACTACCCGGCTCTATCTGCAACGCCAGTTACGCCATTTTCCTCATGAAGTCTTTGCCTGTCTGTTTCTCGATACCCGGCATCGCTTGATCAGTTTTGAGCCGTTATTTCGGGGCACCATTGATGGGGCCAGTGTGTATCCGCGTGAGGTGGTTAAGCAGGCATTGAAATATAATGCGGCGGCAGTGATTTTTGCCCATAACCATCCTTCAGGTGTGGCGGAGCCGAGTCAATCGGATATTCAAATCACCAAACGGTTACGCAGTGCGTTGGAGCTGGTGGATATTCGGGTGCTGGATCATATTATTGTTGGTGATGCGGAAACCACTTCATTAGCTGAATTGGGGCATTGTTAGCGTAAACTGGTTTAAATTAAGGCTTTTGCCACACCCTTAATGCATATCACCCATTTTTGCTGGCAAGCAGATCGTTATGCTTTTGGGATTGTAAAACCATCCCATTCATAAGATGCGACCCACATTATGACGATAACCAAAACACTTAAACCGATCAGTATTGCGCTTGCCGTGATTTATGCCAATGGCGTTTATGCCCAGACTTCAAACCTGCTGGATGATGCCAGCCTGACACTGGGTACCGTGGTGGTCAGTGGGGCTAGCGGCCCGATTTCCACCCGCAATTTACCCACTTCGGTGGATATTCTGGGTGCCGAGAAAATCCAGAATCAGGTGGTGACCAATAACTGGCAGATATTCGGGCAAATGCCGGGCATCATGCTGACCCAGTTTAATCAGGGCAATGTCTCGGGCAAGTTTTCGTTACGCGGTTTTAACGGTGAAGGTGAAATCAACGCCGTGAAGCTGCTGATTGATGGCATTCCGAGTAACAGCAATGACGGCAATATGCCGTATCTGGAGCTGACCAATCCATTGGATATCGAGGCGATTGAAGTGGTGCGTGGCACCAATGATCCACGTTATGGTCTGCACAATATCGCCGGTAACGCTGATGTGATTACCCGCATTGGTGGTAATTATCAGACCGCCCGTGCCAGTTATGGCAGCTTTGATACCCGCAATGTGCAATACGCTGCCGGGTTTGATAATGGGTTGTTTTCACAGAATTACACCGCCAGTTATCTGGATTCAACCGGCTATCGTGATCACAGTGATACCCAGCGATCATCGTTTGCCGGTAAATGGTTTTTCACTCCGGAAAGTGGCAATGCCCGTTTTGGTTTTATTGCCCGTCATCATAAAGCCGATGCCGAAGAAGCCGGCTATCTGACGTATGCTCAATCCCGCGATGATGACAGACAATCACCGGCACATAATGCCTTCGATCAGGGCGATCGCGAGTTGAATCAATTCAGTGCGCATATGGATATTGATTTGAATGAGGAACTGTATTGGGAAACCAAAGCCTACCTCAATCAGATTGACGACCGGCGTTATGTACGCTTCTCGGAAAATGTCTCGCAACAGGAACGCTATACCAAGGAAAATCATATTGGTGCATTAAGCACACTGACTTGGCGGCCAGAAGTCGACTGGGCCAATGAGTTTGCCCTGATGGGCGGTGTCAGTGCCGAGTTTCAGGATAACGAAAGTGATCGCTATCTAACCAACCAACGTATTCGACAGAGCCAGACGCGAGGTCAGCAATTTGATCTGGATATCTATGGTGCCTTTGTGCAGGCCGTGGTGAAACCCACCGCAAATTTAAAACTGGTGCCGGCCTATCGTGTGGAATCATTGCATGGCAGTTATACCAATGAACTTACCGATCAACGTTTTGATATCAACGATTATGGTCTGATTCATCAACCTAAATTTAGCGCTGTTTATTCATTTACCGACAATTACGCCGCTTATGCCAACTGGGGCAAAACCTTCCAGGTTGGAGTTGGGACCGGTACTTATCGGGTTGATAATGACCGTGATCTGGATCCTTCCATTAATGAAGGTTTTGAAATCGGTTTTAAATTCCGTCCTGTTTCATGGCTGGATGGACGGGTGGCCATCTGGCAGCAAACCGCTAGCAATGAAGCTCGGCGTGTGTTGAATGATCCGAATAACAGCAGTGAAAATATCGGTAAAACCGAGCGTCAGGGTATTGATCTGCAATTTAATGCTCAGGCAACCGATCAGCTTGCCTTATGGTTTGCCGCCTCACTGCAACGTTCAGAAATCCTCAAAGCAGATTCCGTGTCACCGGAAAGTAAAGGTCAGGAAATTGACCATGTACCCAATTATCTGCTTAATGCCGGTGTCGATTATCAGGCCACGCAAAAACTGGGATTATCTTTCTGGACTTCGGCTCAGGACAGCTATTATCTGGAACGCACCAATAGCACCCGTGAATTTGGTCAGTTCTTTTTAATGAATGCGTCAGCCAGTTATGCCGTAACGCCAAAAGTCCGCCTGGAACTGCAATTGAAAAATCTGGCAAATCGTTATTATGAATATGTGTGGTTTGATGGCACGCAATCGTTGCATTCACCGGGTGATGGGCGTGCTGTGTATGGCTCGGTTCAGGTAGACTTCTAGCCCATTACTTTTTTTGGTTGATTCGCTGTCACTATTCGACAGCGAATCAATAACGTCATTCGGATAAACCTCACCATGAAAAACGCCCGCCGCACTTGGCTGAGCATTCATTTAACTCTCGGTCTGAGTATCGGTGCCTTGCTGGTATTACTGGGGCTGACCGGCAGTATTCTGGTGTTTTATCTGGAAATCGATCAAATCATCAATCCGCAGATTGAACCGACAACGGTTCCTTATGAAATGCCTGCCCAACAGGACATTCTTGATGCCCTGCAACAGGCGCATCCGAGGCGCACCGATCCGTGGCGTATCGAACAGCCAATGCATGATGACTGGCCAATTATGGCGCGCTATTACACACCGGTTGAATCGGTTGGAAAAAACTTTGCGCCATTAATGCTGACAGTCGATCCGGTCACGCTGGAGGTGACCAGCTCCCGTTTGTGGGGCGATTATGCAATGACCTGGATTTACGATTTGCATTACAGTCTGCTGCTGGAAAAACCCGGTAAAATCGCCATTGGCATTATCGGGCTGATTTCTTTAATTTCGTTTATTTCCGGCATCTGGCTGTGGTGGCCGGGCTGGGGTGGTTTGAAACAGGCATTAAAACCGCAGCTTCGCTCAGGGAAAGCCCGGCTCAATTACGATCTGCATGTGCTGTCTGGTAGTTATGGTTTAGTGTTTTTGCTGATTTTAAGCCTGACCGGTGCAGCACTCGCTCTGCCGGATCAAACGGCCATGCTGGTTAAGCCATTTTCTGATCTAAGCAGCTCACCGAAAATTGCATTAAATCATTCAGAAAATGCGTCGCGAATTACGGCTGATCAAGCGGTCGAAATCGCCAGACAGCAATTTCCCCAAGCTGAATTACGTTGGGTTGAAACACCAGGGTTAAATAATCAGAAAGCCTGGCGGATAGCTTTGTATCAGGAGGGTGAACCCAGTCGACGTTTTCCCCGAACTCAAGTGTGGATTGATCCATTAACGGGAGAGATTCTGGCACTTCGTGACACCAAACAGGACACTGGTGGTGATGTGTTAATGCACTGGTTACATCCACTGCATAATGGCGAAGTGTTTGGCATGACCGGCCGGATTTTGGTGTTTATTGCTGGCTTTTTACCATTAATATTATTTGTGACCGGTCTGATTCGCTGGTTACAAAAACGCCGGGCCAGGCGACTGGTGACCAGTCGCCATTCAGCTTAACGGCTTATTTAATCCGCATCAAACGGTTTTTCAGAATACACCTTATTACCGGTGATCATGCCTGACGTCAGGCCACTGCCCTCTTTCTTCTCGGCTCTGATAACCGCTGCAATATGCACCACAACTGAAATTATCAACAAGTAGAAAAAGTAAGTGTGCCAGCTGCGATACGGCGTACGGAAATCACGCATTTCCTGATAAGCCTCGGGATTAATACCGGTTTCTCTATCTCCCGGCACAATCAACGCCATGGACGCTTCATCCTGTGCCACCCAGGCTTTTATCTGCGAACCAAACGGTGGCATATAAAGATCGGTACTGCCCAATACCAAACCGGTGACACTTTGTGCTGTCATCAAAAACAACATCACCATAACGCTCCAGCGCCCTAGCGGATTATGACCAAGGAAATTGATTTTACGCTTGGTTTTGCCTGCTTCACGATAAGCAGCGTACTGTGCTTTATAAACTTTACCGAACGGCAAAATGGCTTTCCATCTGGCAAAACGATTGCCACAGAAAGCCCAGATGATGCGGACAACGATATTCAGAAAAAACACATAACCAATCCAGATATGGAGTGCTTTTAACAACACTTTATCTTCGCTCGATATACCTAAGTCACGGCTGAACATCATCACCAAACCGAGAGCGACTATCGGGATAAACGTTAACACCGCTACCCAATGAAAGATCCTGACCGGTCTATCCCAAACTCGATAAGATTTTAAACTTTGTTGTGTCATGCTTTATTCCTTGAATTCAACCCGTTCTATTCTCAGTCTATTAGCTTATTCTTAAAAGAGTCTTAAGCGTAATCAGACCCATGATGCAATCACGTATTTATGTCGTTACCCGACAATAATCACCTTTCCATTCATGCAAAAACGGCGTAATTTTTTCATGCAGTTCAAGATGCTGCTGCCACCAGTTTCTCAGACAAATCAATAATACCGTCGGATCGGCTTCTGAAATACCCTGTAAATAGCAGGCATCAAAGTCTCTTAAGGTTTTTTCCGCTTCCGCTTTGTATTGCTTCATTAATGGGCATTCCAAAGCTTCTAAAATTCCCTGCTCTGTCATGAAATGAAAATTCAGATAGTTCTTCAATATATGTACTGTGGGTTTTAGCTGCTGCAGCGTAAAACCTTGCTGGATAAAATAATGAAGCGAATTGATGATCGCCACTGCGCCCCGATGCTGTTCATCAATGATCGATTCGTGTTGCAGAAATTTGTCCTGCCAGACGATATAGAGTGGTTTCTGAGCTTTTTCGATCATACGGCTATGGGTGCTTTGATATGCGCTTGCGCTTCATAACCAACAATCTCAAAATCCTCGAATCGATAATCCAGTATCGAAGCCGGTTTACGATGAATTTTCAGCTTGGGTAATGGCCCCGGGGTACGTTTTAATTGCGTTTCGACCTGCTCGAAATGATTGCTGTAGATATGCGCATCACCAATGCTGAGCACAATTTCACCGACATCCAGATCGCATTGCTGTGCCAGCATATGCGTGAGGAAAGCCAGTGAGGCTGTGTTGTAAGGATTGCCGAGAAACAGATCATTTGAACGAATATATAAAGATGCGCTGAGCTTACCGTTGGCCACATAGAACTGATACAGAACATGACAAGGTGGCAGCGCCATTCTGCCCGCCGCTGCATTTTCCCAGGGCTTTTGTTTTTCATCTGGTAATAAGGCAACATTCCAGCCGTTGATTATATGACGACGACTGTCCGGGTTATTTTTCAGTCCCTCGACTAACGCCAGGATCTGATCATAGGTTTTACCATCAGCTCCTTGCCAGTTTCGCCATTGTGCGCCATAAACCGGGCCGAGTTCACCGTCCGGTGTCGCCCAGTCATCCCAGATTGATACGCCATTTTCTTTCAGATAACGAATATTGGTTTCGCCACTGAGAAACCACAGCAGCTCATGCAGAATACTGCGAATATGCAGTTTTTTGGTAGTCAGTAAGGGAAAGCCTTCCGCCAAATCATAACGAACCTGCCGTCCAAAAACGGACCGGGCACCGGTACCGGTCCGGTCGCCTTTATCGACGCCATTTTCAATCACATCGCGAAGTAAATCGAGATACTGTTTCATGCCTGTTTACTCATTTATTGCCGTGCCGCTACTGTAAACTATCGGCACTTTTTTCGCACGGACTAGGACCTGTTGATCAGTCATTGCCACCACTATTGAAAGCTATTTTTTTGTCCATCAAGGCGGAAATGTTGCAATGTCGTTGTTCAGCATAAATTTATTCCCAACACAGTTGGTCGGAAAAATGGTCCCAGCCCTACGGGTTGAGGCGGCGATGAAAGATAAACAGACAAGGCCAGGCTGATAATTATCTGGCTTCGTCAGACAGACCGTATTTCTGCATGCGATAAAGCAGCGTATCGCGGGTAATGCCTAACAGTCTGGCAGCCTTGGAACGATTTCCGGCAGCCATTTCCAGTGCCTGTTCAATCAGGTCCAGCTCCAGCTGCGCCAGATCGATCCCTTCTGGCGGAATATGAAATTGCTGGGTGGCAGATGCAGATTTCTGCTGCATTTCTGCGGGCAGATCTGCCAGCTGCACCATGCTGCCGGGCTGCAATAAACTCAGCCGCTGACAGAAATTGGATAGTTCACGGACATTTCCTGGCCAATCATAGCGTTGTAATTGATATAGGGTTTCTTTGGCAAAGCGCAGTGGTGCATTGTTGCCGGCAAATTGTTTGGCAAAATACGTTAACAACAGCGGTATATCTTCATTGCGTTGCAGTAATGGTGGCAACTCCAGAGGTACAACCTGCAGACGGTAATATAAATCTGCCCGGAATCGCCCAGCCTTGACTTCAGCTGGCAAATCCACGCTGGTAGCGGCCAGAATACGTGCATCAATTACATGTAATTTATGACTGCCTGCTAACTGGCATTCTCCGGCTTCCAGAAATCGCAACACTTTGGCCTGAACGCTTAATGGCAAGGCATCCACTTCATCCAGAAACACCGAGCTGCCCTGTGCGGCGAGTAATCGTCCCGGCTCAATCACTTCACCAGCAGCATTGGCACGTCCAAACAAATCCACTTCAGCCTCCTGCGCCGGCAAAGCGGCACAGTTAATGGTCACCATGGGTTTATCTGAGCGTCGGCTCAACTGATGCAGGCTTTGCGCCACCAACTCCTTGCCCGTCCCGGTAGCACCCGAAATCAGCACACTGGCATCACTCAGGGCAATCATCGGTAATACCCGCTGAAGATGGGTTATTTGAGGGGAATGGCCAATCATTTCTATTGTCATTCTGTCATACCCGACTTAGTGTTGGTGTCCGACATGTGAGTCATCATCAGCAGGTTCAGTTACCTGCTGCATCTCTGAGTGATCATGATGTTCATGTCCGCCATGCGGCCACAATAAAACCAGCAGAGCCATCATGATAATCATGATGCCAGCGAATTTACGAAACAGTAAATTACGGGCTAATGAGGCCAGCAAGCCGGCAAACATCCCGGCACCCATCACTGCCGGCAAGGTACCCAAACCAAATGCCAGCATCACCGATGCAGCGTATAAAGGATCACCTGTGGTTGCTGCTACTGCCAGTCCGGCATACACCAGACCACATGGTAGCCAGCCCCAGACTGCACCTAATAAAAAGGCCTGTTTTAAGGTGCGTACCGGGAGCAGTTTTTGGCCGATGGGCTGTAATTTTCGCCAGATAGGCGCACCGATTTTTTCAGCATGGGCAAACCTGGGGAACCAGCCGGCCAGATATAAGCCCATACCGATCATCACCAATACGGAGAGATAGCGTAAAAACGGCAAACCATCTATTTGTGCCAGTGGTGAAGCAACTAATCCGACAAGCCCTCCCGCAATGGCATAACTGAGTATGCGGCCAACGTTGTAATTCAACACAAATGGCAACATTTTGCGTGGCTGTTCACGAATGTGCGCCGGTAAGGTCAGTGTTAATGCACCGATAACGGAACCACACATGGCAATGCAATGTGCCGAGCTGAACAAACCAAGCAAAAAAGCCGTGATTAACGAAGTCGTAAGTGCATCCATTTATGTAACCTGAATTTCAACTAGCGGACAGATTAACACTTTAACCCTGTATTTTTTGTGTGATTTGACATACAAGAGCCGCAAAAAACACATTTTTCATTTATTAGCATTTACTAAACTATATTTGAAGGTTAAAGAGTATGCTGTTCAAAACAGATTGAATGGTACAGAACCATGTTAATTAACACAGCAGTTTCCAAATGACCGGAAGATTGAATCAGGGTTTTGACCGTTGTAATCGAACATTGACTATCCGTTGCCCGCATTAAAAGCGGATGACTCTCAATGACCTGATTATTGATATTTATGGGGGGACAATATGCAAAAAAATAGTCTAAAACCAAGTAGTTTAGCCATTATCGCAAGTCTGCTGGCTTTCAGCCCTTTCAGTCTTGCCGACGATAAGCCTTATACCGTAACCGATGGACAGGCTTTGGATAGTGCAACCTTTAATGGCTATAAACTTTATCGTAACTGGTGTGCCCGCTGTCATGGCACCTATGCACAAGGTATGGTGGGGCCCAATCTGGCGGATAGCTTGAATGTCATTTCCAAAGATGAATTTATCGCCTCTGTTACTCACGGCAAGATGGGACAAATCGGCATGATGCCAGCCTGGGAAAGTAATCCCCAGGTGATGGAAGGCATGGATCAAATTTATGCTTACCTGAAAGCCCGTGCTGATGGCGCAATTGGCGAGGTTAAACCCAGCAAAGCCAAGTAATCTGTCATGGTTGGCTCTGACGTTATGTCAGGGCCAACAGTCTTATTATTGTTGTATATGAAAAAGTGCCTGACGACGTTTTCCATCATCGGTGACAAAACGAAACTTCAGTGTGCTGGCAGATTGCAGCTGCTGCAGATTGACCGTTTCATCGTTCAAGACAAAATCAACAGTTTCAGCACGTCGATCGGCGGTAATTGTAGTAAATACATCGCGCTGTCTGACTTGCTGGAAACCTTTAGGTAAGGGCTGCGCCTTTCCTTTGATGAATAATTCATTAGCTGAAGGGGAAACGTCATAAAACACTGTTTGCCGGGCTTTAGCGGGTGAACCGCAACTCAAATTGCCATGTTCAAGAGAAACAGGTGTTTGCTCATCAAGCTGTAGCAGAATGAGTTCATTATGAGCAAAGCTGGCAGTATGTTTATCACTGATAATCAGCGACCCCCAATATTGACCATCTTTGGTTTGACTGATGGTAAAGCGATCGCCGGTTTCGCTCAGGTATAGCTGCTCTTCTGCCCAAAGCGGCAGGGATAACATCAAGCCTGAAACAAATACACAAACTGATCGCCACATAAAACCACCCTTATCTATAAGAGATTGACTGTTGCAGTGGAGTGAAATTCCAGATTAATCACGAATTTTCAGGCGAATATCAATTTCTTTTAGCTCCTGTCTTTCCTGCATCAAGTCCGCTTCAGTCAATGGATGTTCTTCCAGCCAGCCGGATGGCAGTGTCAATATCAGAGAATTACGATGCAAACTAAGGCCAACATGCGTATCGGTCTTTTCACTTCGACCTCGATTAAACACCAGTGACAAACGCAGCAAAATCGTCAATCGCATTGTGGCCTGCTGCATCTCATCGGACAGTTGTTTGATATGTTTACGTGGAAAACTCCGGCGCTGACCTCTCACCATCGCGGCAAGGGCTTGCTGCTCTTCTCTGGAAAACCCCGGCAGATCGGAGTTGGCAACTAAATAAGAAGAGTGTTTGTGATATTGATAGTGCGAAATCTCCAGCCCCACCTCATGGAGCTTGGCTGCCCATTGCAAGCGCTGCAATTGTTCTTCGGTATTGATTTCCCATTCGGCGGCAACCTGTTCATACAACTCGGTGGCCATTTTGCTGACCCGTTCGGCATGAGACTCATCCACATGATAACGACGAGCCAAAGCATTCACTGTGCGATCGCGTTCATCATCATGCTGAATACGACCTTGCAGATCGTAGAGCAATCCTTCACGTAATGCACCATCCGACACAATCATGCGTTCAATTTTCAATCGATCGAATGACGCTTTTAATACCGCAACCCCACCAGCCAGAACATTGGCTCGTTCGGGACCTAAACCTTCCAGTTGAAACTTGTCGTGATGACCGGCTTCCACCATATGGGCAATTATTTTATCCAGCGCTTCGGCGGTGATCACACCGTTTTCACTCCAGCTCTGGGCTGTCGCGATACTGGCCACTGTGCGAATAGTTCCGGAAGCACCGACTGCTTCGACCCAGCCCAGATTCTGGTATGGGCGCTGAATAGAGCGCAGCTTGATAGCAGCGGTTAATAAAGCAGCCTGCATGCGTAATTGACTGACCGTGCCATCTGTAAAAAACCGTTGAGTGAAACTGACACAGCCCATTTCCAGGCTTTCACGGCGCAATCCATCTAATCCTTCGCCGATAATATATTCGGTACTGCCGCCACCAATATCCATCACCAATCTACGACTATTATCAAACGCCAGTGATCGCGACACGCCCAGATAGATCAGTCGGGCCTCTTCCTCGCCGGTGACGATTTCAATAGGATGCCCCAGCGCCTGACGCGCCTTACGTAGAAATTCACGACTGTTTTCAGCCACCCTAAGGGTATTAGTTCCTACCACCCGAACTTTACCAGCAGGTAAATGACGAACACGCTCACCAAAACGCTCCAGACAAGCAATGGCACGGTCCTGGGCTTCATCAGACAGCTTATTTTGCTTATCCAGCCCGGCCCGCAACTGCACCATCTCCCGCAGCCGATCCATTATCTGGAAGTGGTCATCACGCAGGCGGGCAATAATCATATGAAAGCTGTTGGAACCCAGATCCACAGCGGCAAGTACATCAAAATCTTCAGGTGTTTCCATAATCTCAGCTTTGTTCTAGTTGCAAGCATTCTGCCTGACTCTTTTCTGTCATACCATTATTGATATTCAGGATGGTGCAGGAGAAGTATGGTTAATACCGTTGATATCATTCAAAGTCTAATCAAATGATGATTTAGGATCTGTTGTATACCAGGATAGGACTTGGGATATTAAGTAGGCTAGCCGAGAAACCACTTAATTTTATTTTTGTTTTATGACCTGTTCCATTTTATCAATACTCAAATGACGCACATCTTTGCCTTTGACAAGATATATGGTGTGTTCAGCAATATTGCGTGAATGATCGCCGATACGCTCCAAAGCCCGTGCTGACCACATCATATCGATAGCACGACTGATTTTTCGAGGATCTTCCATCATGTAAGTCATAAGCTGTCTTAACAGGCTTTCATACTCCTCATCAACACTGTTATCTTCACGGGCCACTTTCAACGCCAGGTCAGCATCCTGTCTGGCAAAAGCATCCAGCGAATCACGCAACATGGTTTCTACATGCATACCCAGCCTTCTTAACTCACGGTAATTTTTATTTGGGCGATCCTTTTCCGATAAATTAAGTGCCATTTTGGCTATCCGCACGGATTCATCACCCACACGCTCTAAATCGGTAATGATTTTTGAAATAACCGTCACCAGTCTCAGATCTCCGGCACTGGGTTGACGTAATGCAATGATACTGATGCAGCTTTCATCTGCAGCAAGATCGCATTTGTTGACCTCATCATCACCACTTATGACATCACGCGCTAAATCGGTGTCACCCGTCAATAATGCCTGCATCGCGTTGCTTACTTGTCTTTCAACCAGGCCTCCCATCGCTAATAATTGACTACGAATATCTTGTAATTGCTTTTCAAACTGCTGGGAAATGTGCTGATTGGTCAACATTAAAGATATCCTTGTAAGATCAATTTTTATGGATTGCAGAAGCGTTAATTTGTATTCGAGTTAAATTTTACAAATGATGATTATGAGTCATTAAGTTTGTGGACACTTAATATGAACAATTTGTTTTCAAACTGGGGCTATTTTATAGCAAAGGCGTTTCATTAATATCATTGTAAAACGTAATATTAATGACAGAAAATCATTAAATATCTGGGGCAGAAATTGCTTTTTCTGTTGGAAAAATACAGCGAAAAGCGGCGCCTTCCCCTAACTCACTTTGTATCTCCAGCCGACCTTTATGCCGACTGACAATATGTTTTACGATAGCCAGACCCAACCCCGTACCACCGCTTTCGCGATCCCGACCGTTATCCACACGATAAAAACGCTCAGTCAGCCGCTCCAGATGATGGCTCGCAATCCCGTCACCATCATCAATCACCTCAATGACACTTCCCTGCCCATCAACCGTCCAGTTAATCGTGATTTTGGTACCGGCGGGTGTGTATTTCACGGCATTAAAAACCAGATTTGAAATTGCGCTGCGTAATTCATCTACATCAGCCAATAACCATTTATCCGTCCGGCAATTTAATGTGATTTGATGATCCTGAAAACTATCAAGACGTTTCACATCATCAACAATACTTTGCAGTAATCTACTCACATCTGTCGGCACATGATGTAGAGGCTTGTCGCCCGTTTCAAGCTGAGATAAAGCTAACAAATCTTTGATCATCAGATGCATACGCAGGGTTTGCTGTTGCATGACGGGCAAAGCTTGACGCCACATGGCTGGATCACTATCAACATCAAAACTCTCAAGATAGCCACGTAAAACAGTTAAGGGGGTGCGTAACTCATGAGAAACATTGGCGACAAAATCCCGCCGCATTCGTTGTAACTTAATGGTCTGAGTGACGTCCCGGGCGATAAGAAGGCGATCATTATCAGCATACTCAACCAGTTTCAATTCCAGTTGGGTAGCCTGATTTTTAGGAGAGGTGATCTGCGTTGTTATATTTTTATCAATCGGCATATCCAATAGTTTATGAAACGCCGGATCACGCAACAGATTATTGACACGCAAATTTGCGTCACGAGGCCAATGAATACCCAACAGTGCTTTGGCAGATTGGTTCGCCCATTCAACCTGACCAAATTCACCGATAACAACAATACCATCAGGTATGGCTGCTGTCGCCGTTTTGAATCGTTTCAAATACCCGGTGAGTTTCTTTTTACGATTACTGTTCTGCAAGCGCATGCGCTCAATTTGGCGCCGAACATCATCAATCACACCATCTGCCGAAGGCGGGCGGTTTTTATTGGTTTTCAATAACCAGTTTTGTAAAAGTGTCCACTGCCATTGAAGCCATAATGCATAGATCAGTGCCGCCACAAACAAAAAGGGCATCATATGGCCCAGCACCAATCCCAGAAACCCGGCTAAGCTCAGCAGGGTAATTAAACGCCAATAATCCCATTGCATTCGACAATCCTGCTATTCAGCAGAAAAACGGTAGCCAACACCGCGGACAGTTTGTACGAGGTTGTCATGACCGCTGGGTTCCAGCGCCTTACGTAGCCGCCGAATATGCACATCCACCGTGCGCTCTTCAATATATACGGTATCCCCCCAGACGAAATCCAACAGCTGGGAACGATTGTAGGCTCGTTCGGGATTTTTCATAAAAAAGTGTAGTAAACGGAATTCGGTCGGCCCCAGTTCTATGCGTTCACCATTGACCGACACCCGATGGCTCTTGGTATCCATGACCAGTTCACCCATCTGCAGTTTCTGCGCGTCGTCATCTTCCATCGGACGGCAACGCCGTAAAACCGCTTTAATGCGGGCTATCAGTTCGGGAGGCGAAAAAGGTTTGTTGATGTAATCATCGGCGCCAACGCTCAGACCTTTGACCATATCTTCACTTTCACCTTTAGCGGTGAGCATGATGACCGGAATTGAAGCTAAAAACTCATTGGCACGCAGACGGCGAATAAATTCAATACCATCAATTCCGGGTAACATCCAGTCCAGTAAAATCATGTCAGGCTGCTGATTTTTCAGCCATTCCAGTCCGGACTCAGCATCTTTCGATGCTTCACAGGTAAAACCAACCTGACGCAGGCTGAAGGTAATCATGTCACGAATGGCAGCATCATCTTCCACCAACAAAACCGATATGCTCATATCTTGCAAATTCCTAATCCATCTTTAATTAGAATAAAGCTTAATGGGAAATTATTACAATCTGATAACAGCGCTGAAAGCTTTATCAATACTGAGCTTGGCGGGGTAACAATTTTGAAATAATACTGGCGGCCAGAATCATCAGCGCAGAAATCACCAGACAGGCTGCCAGTCCGGCCACCTGATAAACCCAGCCGGATAACAAAGTACCAAACAGCCGGCCTGCCGCATTGGCCATGTAATAAAATCCGACATCCAGTGAAACCCCTGCCGCATCGGCATATGAAACTATCAAATAGGAATGGATGGCAGAGTTAATGGCAAATACCGCCCCATAGACTAATAAACCTGCGGTTAACGCTGGCAACACAGCCCATTGAAAATAAACGGTCATCGCGATAAGTAATGGCAGAACCATTAACGGCAACGACCATAGCCAGACATGATAACCGTCAGGCGCATGCTGTTTGGAAAAACCGGTCAGTTTCGGTGCCAATGCCTGCACTATGCCATAAGCGATAACCCATGCTGCCAGTAACGCGCCTACATAGATGGCCGGCCATTGCAGTTGAGCATGCAAAAACACCGGTAAAGCCACCACAAACCAGATATCACGGGAACCAAACAGAAAAAACCTGGCCAGCGACAATCGATTGACCGCGGCACTTTTTGACCAGATATCGCTGAACCTGGGTTTATTTTTGGCTTTACCCAAATCGCGCTGCAGTAACACAATACTGAGAATTAACACCACTAACAGCACGACAGCCATTGTAAAAATGGCTCCACGAAAGCCGATCCATGAAAGCAATGCTGCACCGACAAAAAAACCCACCCCTTTCAGTGCATTTTTGGAGCCGGTGAGAATGGATATCCATTTAAATAAAGTAGATTGGGCGTTATCCGCCACCAGCATTTTGATGCTGGATTTAGCGCTCATTTTATTAAGATCTTTGGCGATACCGGATAATGCCTGTGCCACCATCACATAGGCTACGGTGAGCCATTGCGGATCCACCAAAAGCATCGCCAGAGCGATGACCTGTAATAACAAGCCCAGATGCATGGTGACATTAAGCCCTAATCTGGCTGCCAGCCATCCGCCGACCAGGTTTGTCACAATGCCGAAAAACTCATAAAGCACAAACAGCATCGCCACTTCCAGCGGGCTGTAACCTAGCTGGTGGAAAAACAGCACCACCAACATGCGTAATGCCCCATCAGAAACGGTAAATGCCCAGTAGCTGAATGTGACCACCAGATATTGCTGAATAGCGACGGGTAGGGATTTGAGTTTATTCAGCATATCGACTGTGCTCTGACAAATGGTTTAAAACACAGAATATGTCAGATTGATGAACATTTGATTACAGCATAATGCCTTTGATCATAAAGAAGATGCAGGCTGATAATGTAGCAGCGGCAGGGACCGTGATAACCCATGCAGTTACAATTTTTTTCACCATATCGCGTTTTACAAACAGGTTTTTCTTGTCTTTCTTTAACAGCTTTTTGGCTTTTTTCAATTCTGCTTTTTCTTCATCAATTAAGCGAAATAGCTCGGTGATACGTTGATATTCTTCAACCGTTTTCGATGGTTTTTTCTCCAGCTTTTTCAGCTCATTACGCAATGCGTTCAGCATTTTTTTATCATCTTTGATTTCAGCTTTTTCCCGATCAATCTGTCTTTCAATTTTATTTGATTCATCCAGCCATTCACGCAGGAAACCCACCCCAAACACACCACCAATGGCAACATGAGTGGTGCTGACCGGCAAACCAAGCTGACTGGCGATAATGACTGTTAATGAGGCCGCCATGGCAATCGAATAGGCGCGCATCTGATCCAGTTCGGTAATTTCACCACCGACAGTTCGAATCAACCGTGGACCATATAAACCCAAACCAATCGCAATACCCAATGCGCCCACGGCCATGACCCAGATTGGAATACCAGCCTGAGACGTAATGCCGCCCGTCATAATCGCATCGTTAATAGCCGCTAAAGGCCCAATCGCGTTTGCCACGTCGTTGGCACCATGGGCAAAACTTAATAACGCCGCGGCAAAAATCAATGGAATGGTGAATTGTGCGTTGACGCTGGCACGATCATTTTTCATGTGTGGCAGATTACTGCCAATGGTCTTTTTAACAATCCAGAACACCAGAACGCCGATCATTAAACCAATCAGCATGGCAATAAGAAAACTCGGTTTACCTTGCGGAGCAATCGTCACCATCGGCAAACCATTGAGAGCGGCAACAAAACCGCCCCAAACCTGATTAAGCCCTTTAATGACCAGATAGGTGGAAAACGCCCATGCCATAACGGCGACATAGATAGGCACCCAGCGATATGAAGCCTGAACTTTATCCTCGCGGAAAATGATGGTTTTTTTAATCGCCAATAGGAATGAAGCTGCAATTATTCCGCCCATCAATGGCGAAATTATCCACGAGCTGACGATGGCGCCCATGGTGCCCCAATCAACAATACTGAATCCGGCCGCGGCCATACCACCGCCCATAACACCGCCGACAATGGAATGGGTAGTGGATACCGGCGCGCCGGCAAACGTAGCCAGATTCAACCATAACGCTGCCGCCAGTAATGCCGCCATCATGGCCCAGATAAAACTATCGGTATCGGTACCAAACTGGTTGATATCTATGATGCCACCTTTGATGGTCGACACCACCTCACCACCGGCAATAAAAGCGCCTGCGGCCTCGAAAATCATCGCAATCATGATGGCGCCGCCCATGGTCAATGCTTTAGAACCGACTGCTGGCCCGACATTGTTGGCGACATCGTTGGCACCGATATTCATCGCCATATAACCACCAAAAACGGCGGCAATAGCTAAAAAGAGATTATTGGGAACGCCGCCGGAAGTGGCGAAACTGTATGCCATGATGGCCGCGAGGAAAAATAAGGCAAAACCTATTCTGGCTATTTCTGCATGGCTTTTTTTATAGGCCTGCTTTTCAAGTTTATGAATGGTTTTAATTTCCACTGGACACCCGTGCTTTGCCGAAAATGTGGCTAATTATTACAGTTTAAAGACAACATGACACCCTGTTACATTCACCCGTGTAACAATCGGCTGTTAGAATGGTCTGTAACTGCAACGAATCTGTGGCGATCTTTACATGAAACAATTTTTGATACTGCTTATGCTGCTCAGCAGTTTTTCAGCTCAGGCGCGACCGAGTCTGCTGGAGAAGTTCGGGTTTAGCGATGCCGATATGCCTCCCGAAGTGGATGAAGCATTTGCCTTTGATGCGGTATTGACCTCTCCAGAAACCATTCTGGCCGGCTGGCAAATCATGGAGGGGAATTACCTTTATCAGGATAAAATCCATTTTGAAATAACTGATAGTGATGCGGTGCAGATAGGTGAATTCACCTTACCTGGCGGTGAGATGAAGAATGATGCCTATTTTGGGCTATCGGAAGTTTACACCAGCGATCTACAGCTAAACCTGCCTTTAATTCGCAACCAGACTGACGCAACCTCGGTGACGTTAACGGCTCACTATCAAGGTTGCTCTGAAACTTTTGGGATTTGTTATCCGCCTACTCGCAAGACCATTAATCTGAGTCTGCCCGCGGTTACGGATTCAGCAAGTACCGGGGCAGCGGCTGTCGAATCCGCCCCTGTTAACCCGGTCATGAACTCGAATGCTGTTAGCCAGCAGGATGAGATTTCCCAACGTCTGCAAAACGATAATCTGCTGCAGATTCTGTTCGGCTTTCTGGGGCTCGGCTTACTGCTCGCCTTTACGCCCTGTGTGTTTCCAATGATTCCGATTTTATCCGGCATCATTATTGGCCAGGGTGAACACATCACCACGCGCAGGGCATTTATTCTGTCACTTACCTATGTACTGGCCATGTCAGTTACTTACACAGCTGCCGGCGTATTAACCGGATTACTCGGCGGTAATCTGCAGGGAATGCTGCAAAATCCCTGGGTGATCTCCAGCTTTGTCGGCATCTTACTGTTGTTGTCTTTATCGATGTTTGGCTTTTTTGAATTGCAGTTACCGCATGGTTTACAACAACGCCTGCATCAGCTCAGCCATCGTCAGCAAGGCGGCACCTTAATCGGGGTCGCGTTAATGGGCTTGTTATCAGGATTAATTGTCGGACCGTGCCTGGCACCACCACTGGCCGGCGCATTGTTATTTATCAGTCAGCATGCCGATCCGATATTAGGTGGTGCAGCATTATTTGCGATGAGTATCGGCATGGGCATTCCGTTATTGATAATCGGTACATCTGCCGGGACCCTGTTACCTAAAGCTGGCCGCTGGATGGAAAATATCAAAGCGTTTTTTGGTGTGATGCTGATCGCGCTTGCCATCTGGATGCTGGATCGGATTATGCCGGGATGGGCGATTCTGTTTATGAGTGGTGCTCTGTTGATTATCAGCGCAGTATATCTGGGCGCACTTAACAGTCTGCCGATTGAAGCCACTGGTTGGCAAAAACTATGGAAAGGTCTTGGTTTACTGTCACTTATCAGCGGTGCTTTATTGCTGATCGGCAGCGCCAGTGGCGGAAATTCCATATTGCAGCCTCTGCATAACCTGACAATCGGCAATGCCAGCTCAACAACCACAGCAAAATTGCAGTTTACCAATGTGAATTCAGTTGAAGAGCTTGAATCAGCGCTAAGCCAAAGCAATCAACCGGTAATGCTGGATTTTTATGCAGACTGGTGTACCGATTGTAAGGCTATGGAGCAAACCACTTTTCGTGATCCTCAGGTTGTCAGCACCCTGCAGAATTTTACGCTACTGAAAGTCGACCTCACCGATAATACCGATGCGCATCAAGCGCTATTAAAAGCCCTTCGCGTCTTTGGACCGCCAAGCATGTTGTTTTATGATAAAAATGCTAACGAATCAGCCTCTCATCGTTTGGTTGGACATGTCTCTGCCGCCCAGTTGAACGCTCATCTGGCGGATTTCCTTGCTCAATCAACAAAATAGTGAGAATGCCTGTATTTCGGCGAAATTAGCGACAAAAAGCCGGATTTTTCGTTAAAAAGCTGGACAATAAAGCGCTGGCTAGTGCAAAATCCCGCCTTATATTTCCAGCGTTGGTGTGTTGTCGTTATGGCGAAATTTCTAGTATTGCATGGCCCCAATCTGAATCTGCTGGGTCAGCGCGAGCCTGAAATTTACGGTGCCACAACCCTTGATGATATCAACACCCGACTGCAACAGTTGGCGCAGGCTGACGGACACCAACTCGATTGCCTCCAAAGCAATGCCGAGCATGAACTTATTTCGGCTATTCAGTCAGCACGCCAGCAATATGATTTTATTTTAATAAACCCGGCAGCATTTACGCATACGAGCGTGGCACTTCGTGATGCTTTAGCTGCGGTGGCAATACCTTTTATAGAAATACACCTGTCCAATGTGCATCGTCGTGAAGCATTTCGCCAACAGTCCTATTTTTCAGATCTGGCTGTCGGTGTAATTTGTGGACTCGGAGCACAAGGTTATGAATTGGCATTACAAGCTGCCATTAAACACACCAACCCTCAAGGCTAAATCATGGATATTCGTAAAATAAAAAAATTGATTGATTTGATTCAGGAATCGGATGTTGCTGAAATCGAAATTTCTGAAGGTGAAGAATCTGTTCGTATCAGCCGCGCCAGCACTGTCCAACCACAACAACAGTATTTTGCTGCGCCACAACCTGCATCAGCGGCACCCAGCACGCCCTCTTTTGCCAGTGAAGCCGCCACTACAGCAGCAGCGGCCGCAGCTACTAAAACCTCTAACGAAGCCAATGCAGTGCGTTCGCCAATGGTTGGCACTTTTTATCGTTCGCCGTCACCTGAAGCGGCTTCCTTTGTAGAAGTGGGTCAGCAAGTTTCAGCCGGTGATGTCATTTGTATCATTGAAGCGATGAAAATGTTCAATCAGATTGAAGCCGATCGCAGCGGAACCGTTAAAGCTATTCTGGTTGAAGATGGCCACCCGGTTGAGTATGACGAACCATTGATCGTTATCGAATAATATTGCTGACAGCTCCGGCTGTTATCGCAAGCCAAAAACTGCGGATAAAACAACATGATTGATAAAATTGTCATCGCTAATCGTGGCGAGATTGCTTTGCGTATTCTCAGATCCTGCTGGGAGCTGGGTATCAAAACCGTGGCCGTCCACTCAGACGTGGATCGTGATTTGAAACACGTGCTACTGGCAGACGAAAGTGTCTGTATCGGCCCGGCACCATCCGGTCTCAGTTATCTGAATGTACCGGCGTTAATCAGCGCGGCTGAAATCACCGATGCCACAGCAATCCACCCTGGCTATGGTTTCCTGTCTGAAAATGCTGACTTTGCTGAACGTGTCGAAGAAAGTGGTTTTATTTTCATTGGTCCCCGTCCTGAAACTATTCGTATGATGGGTGACAAAGTAGAAGCGATTAAAGCCATGAAAACCGCTGGTGTACCGTGTGTTCCCGGTTCGGATGGCCCCCTGGGCAATGATGATCAAACCAATTTACGTCTGGCACGTGAAATTGGTTACCCAATTATTATCAAAGCAGCTGGCGGCGGCGGTGGACGCGGTATGCGTGAAGTTCACAGTGAAGCGCATTTGCTGAATGCGATTGCCTTAACCAAAAGCGAAGCTAAATCCGCGTTCAGCAATGATATGGTTTACATGGAGAAATTCCTGGAAAACCCACGCCATATCGAGTTTCAGGTACTGGCAGATGAGCATGGTAATGCCGTCCATTTAGGTGAACGTGACTGTTCTATGCAGCGCCGACACCAGAAAGTCGTTGAAGAAGCACCTGCACCAGGCATCACTTCCGAAATGCGTGATCGTATGGGTAAAGTCTGTGCGGATGCCTGTATACGTATCGGTTATCGCGGTGCCGGCACGTTTGAGTTCCTCTATCAGGATGGTGAGTTCTATTTCATTGAGATGAATACCCGCATTCAGGTCGAACACCCGGTCACAGAGCGGGTTACCGGTGTGGATCTGGTTGCTGAACAAATCCGCATTGCTTCTGGTATGCCACTTTCTGTGAAACAGGAAGACATTGTGATGCGCGGTCATGCCATTGAATGCCGTATTAATGCAGAAGATCCACGTACCTTTATGCCTAGTCCGGGTCTGGTTACGCATTATCATGCGCCAGGCGGCGCTGGTATCCGCATGGATTCACATCTGTACAGCGGCTATCGTGTACCACCAAATTATGATTCATTGATAGGCAAGCTGATTGCCTACGGTAATACCCGTGAATCAGCGATTGCCCGTATGCGTACTGCGCTCAAAGAAATCGGCATTGAAGGCATCAAAACCAATGTTGAACTGCAACGTGACATTATGGATGACACGCATTTCCAGACCGGTGGCACCAATATCCACTATCTTGAAAAGAAACTCGGACTGTAAGTCCGTCCGTTATGGCCTGGATCCAACTTATTTTCACCAGCTCACCGCAGCAGGCAGAAGCGTTATCTGATGCTCTGTCTGAGAGCGGTGCAGCGGCAGTCACTTTTCAGGACAATGCCGATCAGCCTATCTACGAACCCGCTATAGGCGAAACACCTTTGTGGTCTGCGACCTCGGTTATTGCATTATTTGATGCTGAAACGGACACTGACGCGCTACTGACCTCACTGCAATCTCAGCTAACGGATTTACCTGACTGCCGCATTGAAGCAGTTGAAGATAAAGACTGGGAACGTGAGTGGATGGACAATTTCAAACCTATCTGTTTCGGTGAGAAATTGTGGATCGTGCCCAGCTGGCATCAACCACCGCAACCAGAAGCCATTAATATCTTGTTAGATCCGGGTTTGGCGTTCGGTACTGGCACTCACCCAACCACCGCTTTATGTCTGCAATGGCTGGATCAGGCTGATTTAACCGGTAAAACAGTCATTGATTACGGCTGTGGCAGTGGCATCCTGGCGATAGCTGCTGCCTTGCTTGGGGCCGATAAAGTGATTGGTGTGGATACCGATCCTCAGGCTCTGGAAGCCACTCAGGCTAATGCTCAGCGTAATGGCGTGATAATTGAGACCTATTTGCCGCAACATTGCCCGACTGTTGAATGTGACTTATTGCTGGCGAATATTCTTGCGGGTCCGTTAATTGAACTTATGCCGCGTTTTATCGAGTTAACCCGTCCTCAAACTCAGCTGGTGTTATCCGGACTTTTGGATGTTCAAGCCGAGACATTACGCCAGCATTATCAAACAGCATTTGATATGGACTCCCCCGTTGTGCTGGAAGAGTGGGCACGTCTGAGCGGTATTCGTCATGGCTGATAAAGCTTTTTCTATAGGGCCTTACACCTTGCCCAATAATCTGTTTCTGGCACCGATGGCAGGCGTGACCGATCGGCCATTTCGCCAGCTTTGTCGCAAACTCGGTGCCGGCATGGCGGTTTCGGAAATGATTACCGCCAATAAAGCCTTATGGGCCAGCAAAAAATCATTGTTACGCGCCAATCATGAAGGTGAACCTGAACCACGTAGTGTGCAGATTGCTGGCGCCGATCCGCAGATGATGGCTGAAGCAGCACGCCATAATGTGGCGGAAGGCGCGCATATTATCGATATCAATATGGGCTGTCCGGCAAAAAAAGTCTGCAATGTCATGGCCGGCTCGGCTTTGTTACAACATGAAAAACTGGTCGGCGATATTCTGGAAGCCGTTGTTCAAGCCGTTGACGTTCCGGTGACCTTAAAAATTCGTACTGGCTGGGATCGGGATAATCGCAATGGGATACGAATTGCCAGAATTGCTGAAGATGCCGGTATTCAAGCCTTAGCAGTACATGGTCGAACCCGCGCTGATGCCTATAAAGGTGATGCTGAATACGACACCATTGCTGAAATCAAATCACGCATTGGGATTCCGGTGATTGCCAATGGCGATATTGAAACGCCACAGAAAGCCTTAATGGTCTTGCAAAAAACCGGGGCCGATGGGTTAATGATTGGTCGTGCAGCGCAAGGCAACCCTTGGATATTCCAGCAAATACTGCATTTCTTACAAACGGGTGACAATTTACCTGAACCTTCTGTCACAGAAGTGCAACAGATCTTGATTAGTCACCTCAACACGCTGTACGATTTCTATGGTGAATATTCCGGTGTGCGCATGGCACGGAAACATATTGCTTGGTACAGCAAAGGCTTACGCAATGGCAATGCCTTTCGCCAACAGATGAATACACTGGAGAAAGCTGAACAACAGCTCGCTTTTACAGATGCTTTTTTTGCGCAACTCGCTGACAAGGATTCACTGGCCGCATGAATAACGCGCTGAACAACGACTTAGCTGATTGTATTGATTTGGGCGTGACCGCTGAACAGCAACACGCGCCATTAAACCAATGTGTCACCAATGCACTGAAAACCTATTTTGAACAACTCGACGGCCACTCCCCGGCCAATTTATATGAAATGCTGATGACCGAAGTTGAAGTTCCGCTGTTACAGGCCGCTTTGGCGCATACCCACGGAAATCAAAGTCGCGCTGCCGAAATTCTGGGCATTAACCGCGGCACCCTGCGAAAAAAACTCAAGCAATACGGCTTGTAATCAAGCCTGAATCACAATCTGGAATCCTGATGAACTCGATTAAACGCGCACTGTTGAGTGTTTCTGACAAAACCGGCATTGTTGAATTTGCCAAACAATTGCAAAATCTCAACGTTGAATTACTCTCTACCGGCGGCACCGCTAAATTGCTCTCCGAAGCCGGTTTAAATGTTAAAGAAGTCTCCGAACATACCGGTTTTCCGGAAATGATGGATGGCCGCATCAAAACATTACATCCTAAAATTCATGGTGGCCTGCTGGGGCGTCGCGGTAAAGATGACAGCATTATGCAACAGCATGACATCGCACCGATTGATCTGGTGGTGGTGAATTTATATCCGTTTGAAGCCACCGTGGCACGTGAAGACTGCCCGCTGGAAGACGCCATTGAAAACATTGATATCGGTGGTCCGACCATGTTGCGTGCAGCGGCCAAAAATCACGCTGACGTAACGGTCATTGTTGATCCGGTTGATTACGTTCGGGTGATTGAGCAGATTCAATCGCAAGGTGGTACTGATGATCACACCCGTTTTGATCTGGCTTTGAAAACCTTTGAACACACTGCACATTACGATGGTGCGATTGCCAATTATCTTGGCACGATTCAGGCTGATAAAAGCAAAGCCGCATTCCCACGCACATTTAATAGCCAGTTCCAGCTCAAGCAGGCGATGCGTTATGGCGAAAACCCGCATCAAAAAGCCGCTTTTTATGTTGAAAAACAGGCTGAGACTGGCTCAATCGGTGCCGCTATCCAGTTACAGGGCAAAGAATTGTCCTATAACAACATCGCCGATACGGATGCAGCGCTGGAATGCGTCAAAGTTTTTAACGACAAACCGGCCTGTGTGATTGTTAAGCATGCTAATCCCTGTGGTGTCGCGACAGCCGATGATTTGCTGACAGCGTATGACCTGGCCTATCAAACTGATCCGACTTCGGCGTTTGGCGGCATTATTGCCTTTAACCGCGAACTTGACGGCAAAACAGCACAGGCCATTATTGACCGTCAGTTTGTTGAAGTGATTATCGCCCCGAAAATCAGCGATGCGGCCAAAGCCGTGGTTGCCGGTAAAACCAATGTGCGTTTGCTGTGCAGTGGTGATTTCCCGGCTAATCCGTCGACTGATTTTGATTTCAAACGTGTGACAGGGGGATTACTGGTGCAGGACCGTGATATTCAGATTGTCACTGAGGCTGAATTAAAAGTTGTCACTAAACTGCAACCTAACAAACAACAACTGGCAGATCTGTTGTTTGCCTGGCGGGTCGCTAAGTTTGTGAAATCCAACGCGATTGTTTATGCCAAAAACCAGCAAACCGTCGGTATTGGTGCTGGCCAGATGAGTCGTGTAGTCAGTAGTCGTATTGCAGGTATCAAAGCCAATGATGCCGGTTTGACCGTTCCTGGTGCCGTGATGGCATCCGACGCTTTCTTCCCGTTCCGTGATGGTTTAGATGCCGCTGCTGAAGCCGGGATCAGTGCGGTTATTCAGCCGGGTGGTTCGATGCGTGATGATGAAGTCATTGCTGCTGCAGATGAGCATGGCATTGCGATGGTATTTACCGGCATGCGGCATTTCCGCCACTAAGTTTGAGTGACTTGTGGATCGCGCTCAGGCTCTACGTGTATTTCAGGCACATAACCGCGCCAGAGTCAGTCGTTTAACAGAGCTTGCCCCCCACAAACAGGCGTTATTTTTTCGTCTGCTGCCACTGTTATTTCATATTAACCATAAACTGCTGCCGGGCTATGTCAGTGATGACTGCCCGGCAGGCATTATGGATTATCAGCCCGATAATGAAGCACTGAACAGTGCTATCAGTCTTAATCGCAACTTCAGTCATCGCCGAAGAGCATTACGCCGCTATGCATTACGTGGGCTTTATTTGCTTAATCCCACAGGGCAAATCCGTTACCCGGAACCGGCAAGCTTTGATTTATGGTTAGTGCATCACGCCACGTTAAAACCTGAACATTTGACTATCCTGCAAAGCAAGGCTGAATCAATTGTCCAGTGGGCAGCCAGCCTGGGTATTTATTTGCGATATCGCTTACTGGATGAAACACAATGCCGTACCGATGCACTTTCCGGTTCTGAACGGGAACAGTTTTATCTACAAGGCCTTTGTATTGCTGGCAGCGCACCGCTCTGGTGGTTAATCACCACCGAAGAGCAACTATCCTACCCTCAAGTTGCTGAACGCCTGCTCTCACAACGCGGATTAACTCAAATCAGTCTAATGGACTTTGGTTTTGATCAGTCCAGCAAGGCAGAAGACCTGTTTAATGAAGCCTGCCAGGCGCTCAAGAAAAGCATTCAAGGCGATATTACTGCCCTGCTGGATTTAGTGTTTGTTCAACACCAGTTAGCACTGTTTCCAAATATTATCCATTTATCTGAACGCTATAAACAAAAGGTTGAGCAAGGGGAAACAGACAGTATGCTGGTGGAACCCGCCAGCCTGAAACTTGCTGCGATAGAACAATTTGCTGCAACAAACGACCAGCATCGGGCCAGGCAATCTTATTACGCACTCTGCTCGGAGCGTTTATCCCAGCAGGTAAAGCATCCCCAATTTGCCTGGCGACGTCATAGCCTGTTGCGGCTTCAAACAGATTGGAACTGGTCAGCCGAGACACTCAAAAATGAAGACAGCCGCACTGGATGGAGCTACCCGCAGCGTCACCAGTGGTGGCTGGATCTTTCCCGGACATTAGAAAACGTTTTTTCTGCTTTGCAGTTATTTGCCAGCCAACATTCGGTAAGCAATGTGACCGAGCTCAATGAGCTGCAACAGTTAATGAGCCTGGCTGCAAATAACCATGATTCGGTTATCGAACAGCTGCCAATGGCTTTGCAAACGACTGAGGGTCCGGATCAGCTTTTTCTTTACCGGTTTAGTGAACAAACAGAGTGGAAGCTCAGCACCATTCCTCTCAACGATGCCAAGCAGGTCGGGCTGAAACAACATTCCTCCCTGGTATGTTTACTGGTCTGGGCAGTGCGTAACCATATACTTACCACGCGAAGCTGGTTAAAAGTAGCAGACCAGAAACACCAGATATCGATTAATCTGGTATTGGAATTGACCCAGACCTTATTAAAATCGGCTTTACCCTCATTTCAGCAGGAAATCAGCAGTGAATTATTACTGCAGCCGGCAAAAGCCGAGAAATTGATGCTGTTTGCCAATTTGCAACCACCCGGCGGAGATTTCCAACAAGCTGGCGCAGTGCAAATGGCCAGTCTGAATAATGACCCACTAAGTTATACCTCGAGCAGACAAAATCTGGTGCACAGCCTCGATCTGGTGATTTATAGTAGCTGGGGGCAGTGGCATCATTATCGGTTCGATAGTCAAAACGCAGTGGTTGAAACTCTCCGTCAAGTGCTGAGCTGGCCGCCGGCAACACAATTGAGCAGCCATATTTCCGTCTGGTGTGCCACCGGTTTTTTTGGTCAGGCCATTAATATGCGTTTGCAGCGTTTGTTTGAAGCGGTATTAACGCATTATCAGTATTATCCTCAGCAAGGTCGTTATCTGCTGATGCTGGGGGATCGTCTTTCTCAACTGCAATGGCATGACGGACACATGCTAATAAAGCAATTTGCAGCAGAAAAAAAACTTAGCCAGGCGCTTGCTGAAGAACAAAAACAGTATCTGCCAAGCCGTGTGGACAGCTATCTGGATTCGGATAATCTGCTCAATTCCCTATTACAGTATCAGAAGCAGCAAACGGTAAGTTTATTTGCCTATCGTCAGACAGAGAACACAGAAGTCTATGTTGTTGATGAACTGGGACGTATACAGCAATTTACCTATCCGGCATTAACGGAATCTCAGCTACTCGCTCAATTGAAATTATTTATCCTCAACAGCCTCGGGGATTCGACTATGCATTGCGAATGCTATCAACTACTGAGACAACAACAGCGCTGGCAGATAAATGCGATTAAACCCAACCGCCCTGACTCAGCAAGCTTTTCGGTTATCTGGCAAATTACCGGTGCCCAACTGGCACTGGGTTTGAATTCACATACGGTGAAAACCGATCTCGGTGATCCGCAGTTAAGTCAAATTCTGGCTGAGTTATTTCAACAGCATCAGGGTCGCAAACCGGCTTTTTATTTTATCGATAAGTTACAGTTTGTTCCTAAGGCAGCTTATTCCAGTTTGTTTTTTCTGAATCGAAAATACGAACTTGAGCAGCAGTTTAATACGGTAACGCTTTAGATTTCGCCACAGCTCTTTTATGATGTGCCGTCTGACCAATAATAAAGAATAGGTATGATTAAAGTAGGTATTGTCGGTGGCACTGGTTACACCGGTGTTGAATTACTCCGGTTATTAGCGGTTCATCCGCACGTTTCCCTGGAGGTGATCACCTCGCGCAGCGAAGCAGGTATGCCAGTGAGTGACCTGTATCCCAATCTGCGTGGACATGTTGACCTGTGTTTTACTGTTCCTGATGACGATGCCCTGGCCGCCTGTGATGTAGTGTTTTTTGCGACACCGCATACAGTAGCCATGGCCAGTGTGCCCGCCTTAATTGAACGCGGTGTAAGGGTGATTGATCTGTCAGCTGATTTTCGTCTGAAAGATATTGCTTTATGGGAAAAGTGGTACGACACGGCGCATACTTGTCCACATTTAGCTGAATTAGCGGTATATGGCCTACCCGAACTGAACCGTGAAAAAATTCGTGAGGCACAGTTAGTGGCTGTTGCCGGCTGTTACCCAACGGCTGTGCAGTTAGGCTATATGCCCTTACTCGAGATGGGACTGATTGATCCTCAGCACTTGATTGCTGATGCCAAATCCGGCACCAGTGGTGCCGGACGTAAAGCCAGTATCGGCACTTTACTGACAGAAGCCAGTGAAAACATGAAGGCCTATGCGGTAGCCGGACATCGTCACTTACCGGAAATTCGCCAAGGTCTCGAACAGATGAATGGTTCAGCAGTGGGACTGACTTTTGTGCCCCATCTGACGCCGATGATTCGCGGTATTCATGCCACACTGTACAGTCAACTGCTTAAAGCAACTGACCTGCAAAGCCTGTTTGAACAGCGTTTTGCTGATGAACCTTTTGTTGATGTGATGCCGGCCGGCTCGCATCCCGAAACCAGAAGTGTCCGCGGTGCCAATGTTTGTCGAATTGCCGTTCATCAACCTGAGAATGCTGATACAGTTGTGGTGTTATCAGTTATTGATAATCTGGTTAAAGGTGCATCAGGGCAGGCGATACAAAATATGAATATCATGTTCGATCTTGATGAGCGCGCTGGCATCAATCTTATTGCGACTCTCCCCTGATGACTTCGCCATTGGATAGCTATGTTATTCAACCAAAGCGCCCTTGGCGGCTCATATTGTGGATTGTTTTATCAGTGATTATCACCGGACTGATTCAATGGTATTGGTTTAATCATGACAGTGGCGAAAAGGCGCGTCTGATTGAACACAATAAACATCTGACCGAACAGGTTGCCGCTATGAAAAATCAGCTTATGCAGCAATCCGAGTCACAGCAAAATCAGCAACAAGTCCAGGCCATGCATCAGGCAACTGTCCAACAGTTGCAGAATCGACTTGAACAGTTGCAAAAGAAAGTCATCGACCTCGACAAAGAACTGCTTTTTTATCAGAACATTACGCAAGGAAACAGCACCAGTGAACTGCAAATCCGGGATTTGCAGTTACGACCGGAGGCAGAAAATCCAGAACAATTACGCTATCGTCTGGTGATAACCCAAGGCAAAAATATCAGCGAGCCGATCACCGGTGAAGTCATGATCAAACTGCAAAATTCTGAGGGTGAAGGCGAAGAAGCCAAAACCATCGATCTTAACGTTACCGAACACCCGCTGAATCTGCGTCATGTTCAGGTTATTGAAGGTGTTTTCAATCTAAGTGAAATTTCTGTTCCGGAGCAAATCAGCGTCAGTTTGCGCCAGAAAGACAAAGTATTAATTTCACGTAACTTTGATTGGCAAACAGATACGCCCGTCGGGCAATGAGGTAATTCATGTTCAACAGCAAAAAATCGAAACACCGTAAAGCCGCTCGCATTGAAACATTGATCGGTGAAAATACCCATATTAAAGGTGATATTCACTTTAGTGGCGGTTTACGAATAGATGGCGTTATTACCGGCAATATTACTGCTGATGAAGGTGAAGCCGCATTATTGACGCTCAGTGAAAAAGGCCGCATAGAAGGTGAAGTTCGGGTGCCATTTCAACTTATCAATGGTGATGTCAAAGGTAATATTTATGCTGCTGAGCATATTGAGCTGGCGGCAAAAGCACGGATAAACGGCAACGTTTTTTATAAACTTTTAGAAGTCGCTGTGGGCAGCGAAGTTAATGGTCAATTGATTCATGTTGGCGAAGCAGAAGAATCCAATTTAAATCTTGAACATTCGCAAACCGATGCCAATTTAAATCTTGAACAAAACTCATAATTCTTGACTAATTTAGTCAGAATTGGATAATAACTAAACATCCCTCGAATTAAACGGAGTAAAACATGACTAGTGAAATGCCAAGTCCAGTTCTGTTCACCGATTCGGCTGCGGCAAAAGTCAGTGAACTCATTGCAGAAGAAGGCAATGACCAACTTAAACTGCGCGTATTTATTACGGGTGGTGGTTGCTCCGGATTTCAATACGGCTTTACATTTGAAGAAGAAGTCAGTGAAGGTGATACCGAAGTTGAAAAGTCCGGTGTGACTTTACTGATAGACCCAGCCAGCTATCAATATCTGGTAGGTGCCGAAATTGATTACACCGATGGCGTTGAAGGTTCACAATTTGTGATTCGTAATCCAAATGCCACTACCACTTGTGGTTGCGGATCATCGTTCTCACCATAATTATTCGCTTTCCACAGAACACATTAAACCGCTATATTGCCATGCAATACAGCGGTTTTTTATTGCCCACAAATTGGTTGGCGAAATTTAATTCGCAAGGATACAAGGAAGCCCTCAGATGATATCCAAGTGGCAATGGTTACTGTCTCAATTGACCCGAACCTTATGGATTCGCGCCGCTTTATTTGCTTTGCTTGCTGTTGTTACAGCACTGATCGCCATTCCTGCCCAGAGTATTATCAATACTCCCCTGCCACTTAATATCGGTGCTGATGCTGTTGGTCAGATCCTGAACATTCTTGCCTCCAGCATGTTGGCGGTCACCACCTTTTCCCTCAGCGTCATGGTGGCAGCTTATTCTGCAGCCAGTAATGGTGCGACACCTCGAGCGACTAAACTGGTTCAACAAGATACGACAACACAAAATGTACTGGCAACCTTCATTGGCTCTTTTCTTTTCAGTCTGGTCGGCATTATCGCCTTAAGCACAGATGTTTACGATGACAATGGCAGACTGATTTTGTTTATCGTCACGATTGGCATCATTATCCTGATTGTCGTGACCATGTTGCGCTGGATAGAACATTTGTCGCAATTAGGTCGTCTTGGAGAAACTTCTGATAGAGTAGAAAAATCGGCGTTGGATACCATCAGGCAACGAGTTGAACATCCCACATTAGGCGGACGCAGACTGGAAAACAAAGATGAAATTCCAGATGATGCAACAGCGATTTTTTGCGATATTATTGGTTATGTAAGACATATTGATGTCGGGGCTCTCCAGCAATGTGCTAAATATCATAATGCTGAAATTGGTGTACTGGTGCTTCCGGGTGAATTTGTTCATCCAGCAAAACCCAAAGCCTGGTTTAAAGGTCAATTTTCTGAAGAAGCCAAGTCGGCAATAACCGCATCAATTACCTTAGGCAATGAACGGTCTTTTTCTCAGGATCCCCGTTTTGGGCTAATGGTCTTAGCCGAAATAGCTTCCCGGGCACTCTCACCTGCAGTCAATGATCCCGGTACTGCAATAGATATTCTTAACCGGGCCATTCGTATTCTGATTCATTGGAAAGACTATAAAATTGATGAGAGTGAGGACAAACTGCTCTATCCAAATGTCTGGATACCGGAACTGAGTCTCAGCGATTTGTTTGATGATATTTTTATGCCCATTGGCCGTGATGGCGCCAGCATGATCGAAGTTCAACTCAGGTTACAGAAAGCACTGGAAGCACTCGCCGATAACTCACCTGCCATTTTCGGAACAGAGGTTTCGCGTCATCTAAAACTTATCAAACAGCGTGCAGAACACGCATTAGTCCTGGATTCCGATAAGCAGCTTTTACAGCCCATCTACAATCGACTGATAAAATAAGCTCTTACATCTCATCTTTATTCAAGTCTGTTGAACAGTCGTCAACATATAGCTGGCGGCTCTTAAAGCTCAACGAGATCTGAACATTAAATATAATTTTTTGTTTTTTTTAACTTTACCTTAACGTAGTGCATGTATATTATGAATGAACGTTCATTCATAAAAAGTTATCTATGTCACCTGCTGCCCCCTCTGCAGATAAACGCGAAGCCATTTTCTGTGCCACATTAAAGCTACTCGCCAGTTATGGTTTTCACGGCTTTTCCATAAAACAGCTAGCCGAAGAGGCAGGTGTTGCAACTGGTACGATTTATCTTTATTTCAAAGATCGTGACGATCTTATTCGCGAGTTGAAAACCCAGATCATTGATGACTTCATCAAAGCAACACTTGATGGTCATGACCCGCAACTGCCACTCAAACAACAATACCGCCGCATGTGCTGCAATCTTTGGCACTTTTGTATTGAAAACCCCTGCATTACCCATAGCAAAGCACAGTTTGATCACTTGCCACCGGATATTTTACGAAGCCAGCGCAGCCATGCATGGGATGGACTTCAACCCCTCAAAGCACTTTTTGAACAAGGACGTAATACGCATCAGATTAAAAAGTTATCTGACGATATTTTGATCAGTTTAAGTTTTGAACCTTATCTGTTTCTTGCTCGTCAGCATCTGTTAGACGTCATTAAAGTTGATAGCGAGCAACTAACACACATTATTGATGCCAGCTGGGATGCCATTGCCTGCTCGCCTTCTCAGGCAACTGGTACAGAAGGACAATCTACTCAGGAGTAATACATGCCACGCTTTAAGCTATCTGTTAAACAGTTCATTTTAAGTAGTTTGTTGGTTTTCGGTCTGGCGGCCTGTCAATCTGAACAAAATAATGCTGAAGACACCGAGAATGGTGCATCTGCAACCCCGGTTAATGTAGTTACTCTGATTAAGCAGCCGATTACCTTAACAACTGAGCTGCCAGCACGAACAGTAGCGTTCCGTCAGGCAGAAGTGCGTCCTCAGGTAAATGGCATTATTGAAAAACGTCTGTTTGATGAGGGGGCTGATGTAGAAGCCGGTCAGCAGCTTTATCAAATTGATGCCGCACCGTTTGAGGCGGCATTACAGATGGCCCGTGCAGAACTGGCTCGAGCTGAAGCGAACCTGCAATCGACCAAAGCGCGTGAACAACGTTTTAAAGGATTAATCGACAATAAAGCAATCAGCCAGCAGGATTATGACGATGCATTAGCTGCTTTCCTGCAATCACAAGCTGAAGTTTCAGTAGCGAAAGCCAATATTGAAACGGCACAGATCAATCTTCGCTATACCAAAGTCAATGCTCCCATCAATGGTCGGATTGGACGCTCTAATGTCACCGAAGGAGCATTGGTGACCGCACAACAAGCTGACCTGTTGGCTACCATCGTGCAAATAGATCCAATCTATGTCGATATTGCACAGCCTTCAAAAAGACTGCTTAGTCTGCGGAGGCAATTGATTGACAAAAAAATCGATGATGCTGCAGCACCTACAGTCATGCTGACATTAGAAGATGGCAGTAAATATGCGCATCGTGGTGAACTGCAGTTTTCTGAAGTTAATGTACAGGAATCAACCGGCAGTATCGTTATACGTGCCTTGTTCCCAAACCCTGAAGGTTTATTGTTGCCGGGCATGTTTGTGCGGGCAGAAATGGAGGAAGCTTCGATAGATAACGCTTTACTGGTGCCCCAACGCGGTGTGACATTTGATCGGGAAGGTAACGCATCAGCAATGATCGTTAATGACAATAATCAGGCCGAACCTCGTCAGTTGCAAATACGCCGTGAAGTCGGGCAATACTGGCTGGTTGATGAGGGACTATCAGCCGGTGATCGATTAATAGTCAGTGGTCTGCAGAAGATAGCACCTGAAGCACCGGTGGAAATTGATAATAACGAAGAGCAAGTCCCGATGAATAACAGGACGGAGTCTTAACATGGCAAGGTATTTTATTGACCACCCGGTCTTTGCCTGGGTTATATCCATTCTGATTATGTTTGCTGGTTTACTGGCAATTTTCGAATTACCGGTTTCACAATATCCGGAAGTTGCCCCACCCTCAATTAATATTCGGGTGCAATATCCCGGTGCCGCGGCACAGACTCTGGAAAATACAGTCACCCAGGTCATTGAGCAGAATATGACCGGGCTGGACAATATGCTCTACATGTCATCAACCAGTGACTCCAGTGGTGTCGGTGAGATAACTATCACTTTTGAGCCAGGTACTGATCCTGACATTGCTCAGGTACAGGTGCAGAACAAATTACAGGCAGCCATGCCGTTATTGCCTACCATTGTTCAGGAACAAGGTATTCGGGTAAACAAGGCCGGCCTTGGCTTTATGATGGTGGTGGGCTTTGTCTCATCCAACGGTCAGATGGATAAATATGATATTGCTGACTTTGTTGGCGGTACTATCCAGGAGCCACTTAGCCGGGTTAATGGTGTTGGCCAGATTCAGATTTTCGGTTCACAGTACGCGATGCGGATCTGGCTGAATGCAGACAGTATGGCGCATTACAGTTTAACCAGTGATGATGTAGTGAGTGCCATTCAGGCACAAAATGTACAGATCGCTGCAGGTGAATTAGGCGGCGCTCCGGCCATTCCCGGCCAGCAAATCAGTGCCAGTCTGATCGTCCAGACTCAACTTGAAACCCCGGAACAATTTGGCAATATCCTGTTACGCGTCAATGAGGATGGCTCACAGATCCGCATGGCGGATATTGCGCGGATTGAACTGGGTGGTGAAAACTACCAGTTTGAAACCGAATACAACCGCCAGACCGCTACCGGCTTAGCGGTAACACTGGCTTCAGGGGCCAATGCCCTGGATACAGCACAAGGGGTTCGGGACCGCCTGGCAGAACTGGAACCTTTCTTTCCCCAGGGATTGAAAACAGTGTATCCGTATGACACCACGCCGTTTGTAAAATTATCGATTCAAAGCGTTGTCACCACACTGGTTGAAGCCATTATTCTGGTGTTTCTGGTGATGTATCTCTTTTTACAGAACCTGCGCGCCACCCTGATACCGACTATTGCGGTACCAGTAGTGCTATTGGGTACTTTCGGCATTCTCTATGCCTTTGGCTTTTCAATAAACACCTTAACCATGTTCGGTATGGTACTGGCGATTGGTCTGCTGGTGGATGATGCCATTGTTGTGGTCGAAAACGTTGAGCGTGTCATGCATGAAGATGGCCTGTCACCAAGAGAGGCCACGCGTAAGTCGATGGGACAGATCACTGGCGCACTGGTAGGTATCGCCCTGGTGGTCTCGGCTGTATTTATTCCAATGGCTTTCTTTGGAGGGTCCACCGGGGTTATCTACCGGCAATTCTCCATTACTGTCGTATCAGCAATGGCGTTATCGGTATTGGTTGCTTTAACGCTGACTCCAGCACTATGTGCCACCCTATTAAAACCTGTGGATCCGGCCCATTATCAAAAGCGGGGATTTTTCGGCTGGTTTAACCGTGGCTTCGACAGAATGAGTAACGGGTATCAGAGCAGTGTGCGACATATTCTGACCAGAATGGGTCGCTATGCACTGTTGTACTTAATCATAGTCGGATTGCTGGCTTTTCTGTTTACCAAGTTGCCAGGCGCATTCCTGCCGGATGAAGATCAAGGTATTTTATTCAATCAAATGACCTTGCCGGCGAATGCTTCCAAAGAACGCTCCATTGAAGTGATGAATCAGATTGAAGATTACTTCTTGGATGAAGAGGCAGAAAATGTGGATTCTGTATTTTCCGTCATCGGCTTCAGCTTTGCCGGGCGGGGCCAAAATAATGGTATCGCGTTTGTGAATATGAAAGACTGGGATGAACGACCACGTGATGATCAGCATGTACAACAGGTCGCTGGTCGGGCAATGGGCTTTTTCAGTCAGATTAAGGATGCAATGGCGTTTCCGTTTGTTCCACCTCCTATTATTGAACTTGGCACCGCGAGTGGCTTTAACCTGCAATTAAAAGACATCGGTGGCGTGGGCCATGATGCGTTAATGAATGCCCGCAATCAATTTCTGGGTATGGCTGCACAGGACAGTCGCTTGATGGGCGTGCGGCCAAATGGTCAGGAAGATACTCCTCAATTCAAGATCGATATCGATCATGAAAAGGCTGCCGCTTTCGGGGTGTCTTTGGCTGAAATTAACCGCACTTTCAGTAGTGTGTGGGCCCCCAGATATGTCAATGATTTTATTGACAACCAACGCGTCAAAAAGGTTTATATTCAAGGTGATGCCCCCTTCAGGATGATGCCTGAAGATGTGGGGAACTGGTATGTACGTAATAATGCCGGTGAAATGGTACCTTTATCAGCCGTCACCAGCGGACGCTGGATCGATGGTTCGCCAAGACTTGAGCGTTACAACGGTGTTTCGTCTCGCAATATTCAGGGGCAAGGCGCTCCTGGCGTCAGCTCCGGTGATGCCATGCTGGCAGTGGAAGAGATCATAAATCAACTTCCTGATGGCATCGGTTATGAATGGACAGGTATTTCCCTTCAGGAAAAACAATCCGGTAATCAGGCTCCGATGCTGTATGGCATTTCCATACTGGTGGTATTTTTATGCCTTGCTGCATTGTATGAAAGCTGGACAGTCCCCTTCTCTGTCATGCTGGTTGTGCCTCTGGGAATAATCGGCGCTGTGTTGTTTGCCATAGGCCGCGGCCTGTCCAATGACGTGTATTTCCAGGTTGGCCTGTTAACGACGATAGGCCTGTCCTCCCGTAACGCCATTCTGATTGTTGAGTTCGCTAAAACCTTATACGAAGACGGCATGTCATTAGTGGATGCTACGCTGGAAGCGGTACGTATGAGGTTACGCCCCATCGCCATGACCGCGTTAACCTTCATGCTGGGAGTTACGCCATTAATGCTCAGCACCGGTGCAGGTTCTGCCAGCCAGAATGCCATCGGCACCGGGGTGTTTGGCGGCATGGTAACCGCTACAGGACTGGCCATATTCTTTGTCCCAATGTTTTTTGTGCTGGTTTTTACATTAGCCAGCAAGATAACCGGTAAAACACCTGCCAAACAGCAGGTTTCTCAAGGAGAATCGGCATGAATGCCAAATTGAAACTGATTTCTGTAATAACACTATCGGCAGCGCTGGGTGCCTGCTCGATGATTCCTGATTATCAACGTCCAGCCAATCCAGTGATGCTGGAAAGCAGTGAATCGATTGTCAATGCTTCTTTGGCTGCTGATACAGGCTGGCAGGAGTTTTATCAGGACAAACAGCTACAACAATTAATTGCATTGTCTCTGGAAAATAATCGTAATTTACGCGCCACCATTTTCCAGGTTGAGCAGCTTCGGGCGCAGTACAAAATTCAACGTGCCGAACGGTTGCCAGCGGTTGATGGCACTGCCAGTGCCACACGTCAAAGAGTACCTGAAGGTGTTAGCTCCGGCAGCCAGGCTATTGGCGGTGGTGGTATTTATGAAGAATACCAAATTGGTGTCGGAATCTCGGCCTGGGAAATAGACTTTTTTGGCCGGATTGACAGTTTACAGCAAGCCGCACTGGAACAGTTTCTTGCCAGTGAAGCCAGTCGTAAAAGCATTCAATTGACATTGGTTTCTGAAGTGGCTGATGCCTGGTTCAGCTGGCAGGCAACCATTGCCCAGCTGGAGTTCTCACGCTCAACCCGCGAAGCCCGGGAAGAAAGTTATGAGCTGATTAACAAACGATTTGAATCAGGCCTGGCCTCGGAACTTGCATTAAGACAGGCGGAAACAGCTTTGCATGAAGCCCGAATTGCCGAATCACGCTACCAGCAACAGGCCAATCAGAACTTTACCGCACTGGAATTATTAGTCGGTCAAACATTGGACCGCCAGCAATGGACGGCTAAATGGGGAGAAGATGTACATACATTACAGGACTTACCGGTGAATTTATCTTCCGAAGTATTACTGTCAAGACCTGATGTGATGCAGGCGGAACATCAACTCAAAGCCGCCAATGCCAACATTGGTGCTGCAAGAGCCGCTTTCTTCCCACGAATCAGTCTGACGGCGGCTATTGGTCTTGGCGGCTCAACACCTTCTGATTTAACTAACTCAGGAAGTCGGCTCTGGCAAATTTCACCACAATTATCACTACCGCTGCTTGATTGGGGAGTTAACGATGCCAACCTGGATGTAGCCGAACTGCAAAAAGATATTAATATCGCGCGTTATCAGGAAACGATCCAGCAGGCATTCAAAGAAGTGCTGGATGAAATGCAGGCAAGGCAAACGCTTGATGCGCAACTTAATGCGCAACAGGATTTGACCAAAGCCACTGGTCGCAGCCTGCAGTTAGCTGAAATCCGTTATGACGCCGGTGTAGACAGCTATCTGGAAGTTCTGGATGCGCAGCGCAGTCATATTGATGCCCAGTTAGCCCAAATTGATACTCAACTGGCGCGTTTACGAAATCAATTAACACTGTACAAGGCATTGGGCGGCGGCTTGAAAGCCTACTCCGGTGAGGTGATTGAACCGGCAACGCCCTGAAAAGAGTTGGTTCAATACCATGCTTATCGTTTATGCTAGAGGAGAGTTACTTGATATCACACTAGCAAAGGAGCAACAAAATGGGTGTTGAAGTTGGCGGCCTTTTAGGTCTTATTTGGCTGATCATCATCATTTGGGCTATTCTTAAAGTGGCCAAAAGTGGTGCCGGTACGTTAGCAAAAGTGTTATGGATTTTAATATTATTGTTCTTCCCGGTAGTCGGCCTGATCATCTGGTTCTTTCTCGGACCTAAAGGCTAGACAGTTATCTCACCACACAAACCAAAATCAGTTTGTGTGGTGATTTTCTGTACTATCTATACGGCATGCAATATGCCGATAATGTAATATTTTCTGAACATTTTGCATTGTCAGTCAGAGACCATAACGGCCATAAAGCACATAATATTGCATGACTTATGTGATTCTTCGGAGTCCAAAAAGGGAGCTTGATCATGCAGCAAAGCAAGTCATCGAAAATTCCATCCACCATATTAGTACCCGTTTTTGTACCCGCCGTTGTTATCGCCTTATTGCTGGTAATCGGGACTATCAGTAATCCGGAGTTAGCCGGTGAAGCCTTTGCTACGACACTCAATTATCTGACCAAAACATTCGGCTGGTTTTATATGCTGGCGGTCGCTTTCTTTCTGGTATTTATTGTGACGGTGGCGATTTCAAGTTGGGGGAAAACCAAATTAGGCCCCGATCATGCCGAGCCGCAATACAGTTTTCCGGCCTGGTTTGCCATGTTGTTTTCTGCGGGTTACGGCATAGCATTATTATTTTTTGGTGTGGCAGAACCGGTACTGCATTACGCCTCACCTCCTCAAGGCGCGCCTGAAACCGTTGATGCGGCCAAACAGGCAATGCAAATCGCCTTTTTTCACTGGGGTTTTCATATCTGGGCCATTTATGGCCTGACCGGTCTGGTATTAGCGTATTTCGCTTTTCGCCATGGACTGCCTTTGTCTATGCGCTCCGCACTTTATCCACTGATTGGGGAACGAATTTATGGTCCCATTGGCCATACTGTTGATGTCATTGCCATTCTCGGCACCTTATTTGGTATTGCCACCACCCTCGGGCTTTCGGTTGCCCAGATAAACGCCGGCATGAACTATTTATGGCCCAGCATACCGGTCAGTACCTTTGTACAGGTGGTCACCATAGCCGGGATTACCATGCTGGCAATTCTGTCTGTTGTAGCTGGACTGGATAAAGGTGTTAAACGTCTTTCTATCGTTAATATGGTGTTGGCTCTGGCACTAATGCTGTTTGTCTTTATCGCTGGACCAAGCATTGTGATTCTGGAGACTTTTCTGCAGAACACCGGCAGTTATCTGAACAATATTGTTGAACGGACTTTTAATCTGCAGGCCTATACCCGCAGTGACTGGATTGGAAACTGGACCCTTTTCATCTTTGGCTGGACTATTGCCTGGGCGCCCTTTGTCGGATTATTTATTGCCAAAATAAGCCGTGGCCGAACCATTCGCCAGTTTGTATTCGGGGTGTTACTGGTGCCAACCATTTTCACTTTTATCTGGTTCTCGATTTTTGGTGATACAGCTCTGAACATGATCATGAATCAGGGATACACCGCCCTGATTACCGAAGTGCAGAATGACACAGCCATTGCACTATTCAAGCTATACGAGCGTTTACCTCTGACCTCAATCGTGTCCTTTATTACCGTCATTTTGATTATGACCTTCTTTGTCACTTCTTCTGACTCGGGTTCATTGGTTATCGATTCTTTAGCCTCTGGTGGCGCCAGTAACACACCGGTCTGGCAACGTGTATTCTGGGCAACGTTAGAGGGACTGGTTGCCGCTGCTTTGTTAATCGCCGGGGGCTTAAGTGCCTTACAGACCATGAGTATTACCAGCGCCTTGCCATTTGCCATCATTATGGTGCTGGCGGCAATTGGTATGTGGCGGGCACTGTCCATTGAGGGTCATCGTGAAGCAAGCCTGTCCGCCTACATGCATAGTTCGCAGCATAAACCGGGCAACTGGAAAAAGCGTCTGGCCGGGTTAATTCACTATCCGGATTATCAACAGGTCGCTGATTTTATTAAAAACACAGCTTATCCGGCGATGCAAAATGTTGAAACGGTTTTACGTGACAAAGGTTGGCCCGTAAGTGTATTTTTTGATGATACTCAGCACCGTGCCTATATTGAGGTTGTGCGTGATGAAGAACTCGATTTTATTTATGAGATCCGGATGCGGGGTTATGCCATGCCGACATTTGCCTATCCGCAAATGGCAAGCAACGAGGACGGTGATAAACGCTATTACCGAGCGGAAATATTCATGCGCCGAGGCGGTGCTGCCTACGATATCTTCAACTGTGATCAGCAGGAGGTCATTGATGACATTCTGAATCAGTTTGAAAAATACCTGCATTTTATTCACATCTCTCCGGGGATCCTGCCCTGGAAAATGCAGGAGCATGATGACATGCTTAATGAGCAGGGTGAGCTGAATGATGAACGGTTAAAATAATCTGCTTAGGTAAACATAACTCACTCTGGCTTCAGCTGGAGTGAGTTTTTACATATTCAGATCATAACGGAATCCCACCAGAAACAACTTGCCACCACTGATCTCAGCATCAAAACCTTCCAGCCCAGCCTGTTTGGCAGTCATCGCGGCGGTTTCCTGCTCCTGATAAAATTCGGCAAACACACGTAAATCCTGATTGATTCGATGATCTATACCAAGATGAATCACGGATTCACCATAAGCTTCAACATTGGCAAGCATGACTTTATAAGTATTTTTACCGTGATGATAAGCGCTATAGAGATTTATTGCCTGTGCTTTATCACCATAAAAACTGTCTGGATTATCCGTATCGGTGATTTCATATTTAATTGCCATAGACCATTGTCCTTTTGCATGAGACAACGTCACACCATATAACCGGTCTTTAAAGCCACTGGCATTCCCACGGTCATCCATCCCAATGGCCAGACGGGTTTCCCCCAGCTGATAACTGACAACAGCCTGGATTCGTCGATCATCAATCCTTGAAGGTGAACGGATATTACCGTGACGTGTTGAGTAGGAACCCCCAAATCCAAAACCGTTCCACAGTGGACTTTGATAGGCCAGCGTCTCTTTCACCCGAAAAGTCGTATAAGTCGCAAAGCCACTGTAAAAGCTGCTGAACTGATCTACTGGAAATGTAATGGCATTATAGTAAGGCATCCACTGCTGACCTGCGGTTACTGTGCCGACACTGCTGGTCAGGCCAATCAGACCGACCCGGATATTTTCAGCCTTATTGCGGCCAACCTCTCCCTGGTCATACGAATCACGAAACCGAAAGTTAGCGCTATCAAAAGGCAGTTCCAGCTGGGTAAAAACCGATGTATCTTCAGAAAACTCATACGCCGCATTAAAACCAACCCTTGAATAGGCATCACGAATACCACGATAAGCAGACATTGCTTGCTGATTATCCGGGCTCACCGCTTCCGCCTGCATTCTGATTGAACTGTAAAAGTTATAATTGAAAGCGGGTTCATCGGCCTGTGCCCCAAAAGTGGCCACAATGTTAAGCCATAATATATTTGTGAATAATCTCATCGCTCACTCCTTTGTCCTTACAGTCTGGCGACTAGACTTATATCTGGCAAACGACAAGCAGAAAATATCCCTTGAATTCAGGCAAAAAAAACCCGGTGTGCTTTGCAGCGACACCGGGAAAGGGCAAACAAACTATAAATAGGGAAACATTGAATAGCTTTTGGCTGTTAATTCACAGTATTAATCCTTTCTTAACCCAGCTTTGTTTAAGCTAAACCCACTAAAAATTTCGACACATTTCAATGATGGTGGAAATCCAGTTAATTCATTACAATGCTTATTACTTAATGCAAATGATATTGTTAATTATTTGCATTTAAAAGAGCTTATTGATCAACATGCCGTTGCAAAAACCTGAACAGAGCGATTATGAAAAACCGGATAGTTTTGCCAGATATGAGAGCCGTTAACGCCTTTGTTGAGATCACCCGATCCGGCAGTTTAACGTTTACCGCAGAGCAACTGGGTATTCCAAAATCAACATTAAGCAGACGTATCTCTCAACTTGAAGAACGGATAGGTCAAAAATTACTACGCCGGGAATCAAACCGCCTTATCCCCACTCAGGCAGGTCAGATATTTGCCGGTTATTGCCAGCAATTTATCGCTCTCGCACAACAAAGTCAGCTCGCACTGGATGCTCTGCAGATGGAGGTGAGCGGAGAACTCAATTTTACATTTCACAACGCGTTCAGTTGCAGCTGGCTTAGCGATAAAGTGGAATCATTAATGGCTGAGCACCCTAAATTACAGCTTAAAATGCGTACAGGTTTTAGTTTGCCCCTTGCAACCGATGGAGAATCGGTCACCTTATGGTTGGGGGAAATCTCTGAAAGTGGTTTACGACATGAGTTTCTCGGTCAACTCTCTCAAGGTATCTATGCCAGCCCGGAATATTTACAACAAGCTGAAAAAATCAGTCATCCGCGCCAGCTATCTGAGCATGAATGGATTGATACACTGTCCCAATCAATGGATGAAATCATATTAAACCATACTCAGGGAAGCACATTTAAATTAGCTGCAAGACCATCACGTCTTTCCGCGGATCAATTTGTGATACAGGCTGATGCGATCGCTCGTGGAAAGGGCTTGGGGTTTTATCCCGACTGGTTGGTTGAAACAGCTTTGAATAAGCATTCAATCAAATTGCAACGCTGTCTGGCCGAATGGAATGGCCCCAGTCTGCCAATCTGGTTAATGTATCCCTACGGTCATTTGTCTCGACGCACCCGAATATTTATTGATCATTTAAAAAATAATCTTCCTGCAGCATGGAGTAACTGACCTTTCCAGGTCATTTAAATGCTTGAAGCCATACATGCATCGGCCTATTATTGAATAAAAAACAAATGGTGTTATCAAGCATGACGCAATCTTCAAACAACGGCCAGCAGACACCTTCCTCTCTGACCCACAGCGAGTTGCTTAGACATTTACACGCCGTTTCACCTTACCTGCCTGGTTTTATTTACCAGCTTTGTCGAACACCTGACGGTCAATTTCAATACACTTATACCAGTTCCAGACTGGAACAATTGTTTGGTGTAACCCAGCAACAGGTTGCTGAAGATGCCAACTTGTTACTAAAAATGATTCATCCAGATGATTATCAGCGTGTTATTAATGAAAGCATTGAATGCGCTGAAACGGGCAGCGCATGGCACAGTGAATTCCGAATGCTTGTTAAAGGGGGTGAAACCATCTGGATTGAAGCCTACGACACACCGATACGTGAAACTGATGGCACTATTATCTGGACCGGCTACGGCAATGACATTACCCAACGCAAAAACTACGAAACCGCTTTGAACAAAAGTGAGAATAAATTTCGAGCCTTTGTTGAAAATGCCAATGACATCATTTATTCGTTATCTCTGGACGGCATACTGACCTATGCCTCGCCCAACTGGACAGAGATTCTGGGCCATCCGCTCAATGAAGTGATTGGCAGGCATTTCGAGCACTTTGTGCATCCTGATGATGTGCCTGCCTGTCATAGTTTTTTACAACAGGTACGGCACAGCCGTCAAAAACACAGTGGCATCGAATACCGAATCAGACATTTACATGGTCACTGGTGCTGGCATCGCAGTAATGCAGCACCGTTATTTGATAAAAATGACATCGTTGACTCATACACCGGTATTGCCCGGGATATCACTGAACATAAACTGCTGATGCAGCGCATGTCACATATGGCGCATCACGATACATTAACCGGTTTGCCAAACCGCGCCAGTTTTACCGAGCATTTGAATCAGGCCATCGTCTTAAGCCAGCGTGAAGAACAAGTCGTCGCCGTCTTATTTCTGGATTTAGATAATTTCAAACCGGTCAATGATCAGCATGGACATGCCATTGGCGATTTATTATTGCAACAGGTGGCGAATCGTATACGCCAATGCCTGCGTGGCGCAGATGTGGTCGGACGCATTGGCGGTGATGAATTTGTCGTGCTGTTACAAAATGTTCATCATCTGGCGAATGCCCAGCAAACAGCAGAAAAAATCTGTGAATGTCTGAGCATCCCCTATGAGGTTGATGGCAAGATTCTGCATATCGGCGTCAGTATTGGCATTGCCTTATACCCACTGCATGGTAGTAACGCCATGCAACTAGTCCGTTACGCTGATGAGGCAATGTACGAAGCCAAAAAAATGCCAGACCGAGTACAGGTATATGCCAGTCCTCCACTCGGAGTCGGCTCCACTAAACAGGAAGAACCTAACCAAGATGATCTTTCAGCAAAGTCGGCTGACGATCAGGGGTGAAAATTTCTATCCAATAGCCATCCGGATCCTGAATAAAAGCAATTCCTTTCATTTTGCCGTCATCAGGTCGTTTTACAAACGGTACACCGAACGCCTCAAAACGTGCACAGGCGGCATCAATATCCGGTACGGCAAAACCGATATGACCAAAGCCCCGTGGTTCACTATTACCGTTATGATAAGCAACCTCATCTTTGTCTTCGTCACCCCAGTTATGGGTTAACTCCAGCATGGCTGGACGGGCAAAGGTTTGCTTGATTCGCTCATTATTGTCATCAGACCAGTCTTGACGTTGTTCAGGTGATATAGCTGCCATGAAATACAGGGTGAACTGCATTTCCGGAAAATCAAAGCGCTTGATTAATGTCATGCCCATTACTTCAGAATAAAACTTCAATGTTCGTTTTGGATCCTTGATACGAAACATGGTCTGGTTAAACACATAGTCATGTGTCGCCGGGTCATGCTGTTCACTCAAACCCTCTGCTTTATCAAAATGTCGACTCATGAATCACTCCTTTAATGAATTTTTATAACCAGCCTTTACGTTTAAAGTATAGATAAGGTGCCATACCTGCCGCCACCATTAAACCAATAGCAAATGGATAGCCAAAGCTCCAGTCCAGTTCCGGCATATATTTAAAATTCATCCCGTAAATACTGGCAATCAAGGTCGGTGGCAGGAATACGACGGCGGCTATCGAGAACGTTTTGATGATCTGAGCCTGCTGGATATTGATAAAACCCTGAGTGGAATCCATCAGGAAGTTTATCTTATCGAAGAGGAAAGTCGTATGTGACATCAGTGTTTCCAAATCCCGCAATATCTCATACAGGGTTTCCCGGGAAGATCCCGGCTCACGTAGATGGCGCAGTAAAAACGAAATATCACGTTGAGTGTCCATCAGACACAAGCGTATCTTTCCGTTACTGTCTTCCAGACGAGCCAGCTGACTGATGGCATCCTCCAAATCGGCACTTTCATCTTCCAGGACCAGATGACTGACCCGCTCTAACTGGCGATGGATATCTTCGAGATTATCGGCATGATTCTCGACTTTCTGTTCCAGCAAGGTAATCAGTAAATCCGTGGGCGTTTCACAACTCACCTGACCGCGGCGAGCACGCATTCGTAATAAACGGAAATCACTTAATTCTCCATCACGAATGGCTATTAACCGATCTTGTTGCAGAATGAATGCCACGGATACCGTGTGATGCCGTCCTTCTGAATAACCGAGAAACAATGAATGCACATGCAGTCCATCCTGATCGGTAAAACAGCGGGCTGATGCTTCGATTTCCTCGACATCATCAACATCTGGCACTTCATCACTGAATAAGGTAGCAAGTAATGCGCGTTCATCATCATCAGGCTCTAACGCATCAATCCAGTCAGCTTCTTTTAAGTGATGCCCCGACACCTCGCCTTCAACTTTGATTTCCTTAATTAAGCCATGAGCAATTTTGTATAGACGCAGCATGCTGGCTCCTGAATGATTAGATTTCGCATAAAAGAATGGTGGAAATATTGTAACGCACTGACCACGTTATGCCGAAAGGCTATGGTATTTGCGTGGCAATTCCATGACAGATGAGTTTCAAAGCTGCTGAAATACTGCCATCTGGGTGGGTGAACCTAATTGCAGATCTGCCTCCCCAATTCCTGAAAAATGTATTTCATAATTATGACGGACAGCCACGCCTCTGGCCCATTGTTGAAATTTATGCCGTGTCCACTCAAACTGATGATCCGGGTCCCTGAACTCGCCCGGATTCAGACCGTATAAAGGATTGTACTCACTATTCGGCGTAGTGAGGATGATCTGCTTTGGACACATCACCGCAAAAACATTTTTTTCAACTTGAGATAAATGCTTCGGCGCAACATGTTCAATGGTTTCAATCATCACTGCCAACGGAAAGCCAGACAGTTCTGGATGAGGATCGGCGTAAGAACCGTTAATTAATGTGAGCCGGCAAGGAGTTGCGTCGAGATAAACCGCAAGTTTTTCACGGGCCTGCATTAAAGATAAACCGGATTGTTCAACGCCAATAGCTTGCTCAATTTGAGTTTCATTGAGCAATTGCCATAGAAAATTACCTGAACCACAACCTAAATCCAGAACTTGCCTGACACCACTTTGTTGAACTAATTTGAGGATTTGTTGATGTCGGACTTCATGTAAAGCGCTGATTTGAGTGTCCTGATATGGAAACTCGGCACTCATAAAAATTACTTTCCGATACAAAAGCTGGAAAAGATATGATCCAGCAGGTCTTCGTTAGTGAAAGTACCGGTAATTTCGCCCAGCGCTGTCTGTGCAAGTCGTAACTCTTCAGCCAGTAATTCACCTGCGCCCATCCCGGTAAGACAGTTATAACCACTTTCAATCGCTTGCTGCGCACGTTGCAAAGCATCCAGATGTCGACGACGCGCCATAAACACCCCCTCTTCTTCAGGATGGAAACCGACGACTTCACACAGGTGCTGGACCAATAATTCCATGCCTTCGCCATTTTTGGCTGACAGATAGATCACTGACATGTCGTTTTCATTCGTTATTTCAGCAACATGGCCGCTTTGATCGATCTTATTACGAATCAACGTTATGGATTTTTCTGCCGGTAATGCAGAGAGGATTTTTTCATCCTGCTCGGTCATACCCAACCTATCATCTATCAAAAGCAGAATATGATCGGCTTGTAACAATTCGTTTTGCGTGCGGCGAATGCCTTCCAGCTCAACAATATCATCGGTAGCATCATGCAGGCCGGCAGTATCTGATATTCGTAGCGGCAATCCACCTATATGAATCTGCTCACGTAATACATCACGGGTAGTCCCCGCGACCTCCGTGACGATAGCGGCATCATGACCTGCCAGCCGATTATGCAAACTGGATTTACCGGCATTAGGCTGACCAACCAGAACCACGCTGATGCCTTCACGCAATAGCCGTCCTTGTCGGGCGCTACCTTGAATACCCGCCAAAGTGGTAAGCAATTGCTGCAGTTGTTTATCCACCTGGGCTTCGCCAAGAAAATCAATTTCTTCATCAGCAAAATCAATAGAGGCTTCGACAAACATCCTTAAATAAGTCAGCTCCTGCAGGAAAGCATTTACTTTGTTGGAAAACTCGCCCTGCAAGGATCTCATCGCACTACGGGCAGCTTGTTCAGTAGAGCTTTCGATTAAATCGGCTACCGCTTCGGCCTGTGCCAGATCCATCTTGCCATTGAGAAATGCCCGCTCGGAAAATTCGCCGGGACGTGCCATACGGGCACCCAGCTCAATCGCACGTTTACAAAGCCGATCCATAACCAGTGGACTGCCATGCCCTTGCAACTCCACCACATCTTCACCAGTAAAAGAGGCTGGCGCAGCAAAATACAGCGCAATACCACTATCGATAATCTCTTTATCAGCGGCACGGAAAGGGGCAAACTTAGCAAAGCGAGGCTGAGTCAATTTGCCGCAGATTTGCTCGGCAATCTGAGCACTATCCGGTCCGGATAAACGCACTACACCAACACCACCGCGGCCCGGCGCGGTGGCTATGGCTACGATAGTATCGGTGAAGATTTCAGTCATAATGAATTGTGTTTACTTTAGCCGTAAACAACGCAGCCTGTATTGAGCTACGATAGGTCTATAACGCACCCATTTTACGAGTGATATACCATTGCTGGGCAATCGAAAGAAGATTGTTGACCAGCCAGTACAACACCAGGCCTGATGGAAAGAAGGCAAAGAAAACGGTAAATACGATGGGGAATACTTTCATCATCATCGCCTGTGCCGGATCCTGTGGCGTAGGATTGAGTTTTTGCTGGAACCACATGGTCAGACCAAATAAAACCGGCAATACAAAGTAAGGATCAATCGCCGTTAAATCGTTCAACCAGAAAATAAAGTCTGCCTGACGTAACTCAATACTTTCTACCAATACCCAATAGAACGCTAAAAACACTGGCATCTGCACCAGGATCGGCAAACAACCACCCAGAGGATTAATTTTCTCGGTGCGATACAGATCCATCATCGCCTGATTGAATTTCTGCTTGTCATCACCGTAGCGCTCTTTCAGGCTGGCCAGCTTAGGCGTCAATTTACGCATCGAGGCCATAGAACGATAACTGGCTGCTGACAATTTATAAAATGCCAGCTTAATCAGAATGGTCAGCAAGACGATGGACCAGCCCCAGTTGCCTGTTAATTTATGTAACCACTCCATGACAATAAATAATGGCTTGGAGATAATGGTCAGAATGCCATAATCAACGGTCAGATCCAGATTTTCAGCAATCTGTTCTAAACGTTTGTGTTCTTTTGGTCCCAGATAAATTTGGTAAGCGGTTTGAGCCTGTTCGCCATCTTCGGCAACCACAACGGGGAAACGAATACCTGCTGTGTAGTTGGTGTTATTGAGCGATTTACCATATAAGCTGATTTCCAGAGGTTTGCTCTCAGGAATAATTGCTGCTACAAAATAATGCTGGATCATCGCTGCCCAGCCACCGTTTACATCACGGCGAAAATCATTTTTTTTCAGATCCCCGAAATCAACTTTTTCATATTCATTGCCTTCACTGGAAAACACTGCACCCGTATAGGTATAGATTAGGAAACTATCGTCCTCAGCTTCATTACGATTAAATTGGGCGTAAGGATATGCTGCAAAACGTTCACCAGTGCGGTTTTCAATCTGATAAGTGACATTCACCAGATAACTGTCACGATTGAAAGTATAAGTCTTGATCACTGTCAGACCATTATCCGATTCCCAACGTAAAGGAATGCTTAAACTGTCGGCATTATCCGATAAGGTGTATTCATTCTGTTCTGCAGTATAGTTTTCGTAATGCGTTGGCGCAGGACCTTCAGCACGTAAGCCGGACTGGGTGACAAAGAATTTATTGCGACCATCGTTCAAGAACTGCACAGGTTGATCCGGCAAATTTACGTCCACAGGATATTTCAGCAACGCTAGCTTGCGTATGTCCGCACCACGCAAATCAATCATCGCGTCAATCACATCAGTTTTCACCCTGACCTGATTGGTCGAACTTGCCGTGGCTGGATCACTATCTGGTAATGCAGGCAGGCCATCAGCAGAAACCGCGGCAGGCAATTCAGGTAAGTCATCCTGTTGGTCTGCGGCAGTAGATGGCTCAGCAGCATTCGATTGCGTGGCAACTTGCTGAGGACGCACATAGTCATTTTGCCAGGCTTCCCACAACAACAGAGAAACAATTAACAGGCCAAAAATAAACAGAGTTCTGAGGTTATCCATTGTGTTTTTTTATCTTTAGTTCAGGAACAGGATCCACGCCACCGGCGTGCCAGGGATGACAGCGTGAAAGTCGGCGTAAACCGAGCCACACGCCACGCAGTGAGCCATGGGTCTGAATGGCTTCAATCATGTATTGCGAGCAAGAAGGTTGGAAACGGCAGTGCATGCCCATGAACGGGCTTAATAAAAAGCGATACGCGCGAACAAAAGCGATTAGGATGTTTGCCATTGTGCCACCACGGTTAACCAATGTCGCTCCAATGCTGCCCATAACTGCGATGAATCCCGTTGACTTATGTCAGGTCGTGATAACACCACAATATCGATATTAGCTAAAGCAGATTGATGCTGCCGGAAAGACTCCCGGATGATCCGCTTTACCCGGTTACGTTGACTGGCCAGCTTAAGATGCTTCTTTGCGATGGCCAGTCCCAGTCGGGGATGCCCAACTGAGTTTTCAGCGCTCAGGATCGTCAGGCCACCGCCACCGGTGCGCTTTCCCTGACGAAAAACCCGGGTAAAATCTCCCGGGCTATTCATTTTCATGGCTCGGCTGAAAGTGGCCAAGTCATGCACCCTCTGCGAACAGAGAGAATTAAACAGAAAGTTTTGCGCGGCCTTTGGCTCTGCGGGCGTTAATAACACGACGACCACCAACAGTTTTCATACGTGCGCGGAAACCGTGAGTACGCTTGCGCTTCAGATTACTAGGCTGAAAAGTTCTTTTCATTTTACCAACTCCAGGAATATCAATGGTTTTGCAGCCGGTAAGCGTCTCTCGAACGGAAACAGCCGGGGCAAAAGACATGGGATTATAGAGTTTGTGAGCATAACAAGTCAAACCGCATTCATCCTGCCAGGCGATATTATTTACTTGCCAAACATCCCGCATGCAGATAACTTTAGATGCCCTGCCTGACACGCTATACTATCACCTAAATTGTTTGAAGTTAGTTAGTCTGCTTTATCTAAACCTTATAATAGTCAAGGAGTTGCTGTGTCTTCACCCCTTTGGGAAAAATGTCTATCCCATCTCGAAGGTGATCTTTCGGCACAACAGCTGAACACGTGGCTTCGCCCCCTGCAAGCCATTGAAACCGAAGATAGCCTACGACTGTTAGCACCTAATCCTTATGTAAAGGCCTGGGTACATGAGCAACTTGAGCAACAGATTAATGCGCTGATCAAGGGTTTAACCAACGGTAACATCAGTAAAATTGAAATTGAAGTCGGTACCAAAGATTCCATTTCCGCTGAAAAAACCAAACGACGTGTCAAAACCACTGATAAAGCCCCGGCATCAATTTCACTCTCTGAAACTGAACCTGCGCCAGCTATTGGCAGCCCAATGAATCCATTGTTTACCTTTGATAATTATGTTGAAGGTAAATCCAATCAGATTGCCCGTGCTGCCTCTTTACATGTGGCTGAGGCACCCGGCACTTCTGGTTATAACCCCTTATTTTTGTATGGCGGAACCGGGCTGGGTAAAACGCATTTGATGCTCGCCGTTGGTAATAAAATTCGACAGAACAATCCCAAAGCACGAGTCATTTATCTATCGTCTGAACGTTTTGTACAGGATATGATTACCGCACTGCGCAATAACGCCATTGATCAATTCAAAGCACATTACCGTAGCGCCGATGCCTTATTAATCGATGACATACAGTTCTTTGCCAAAAAAGAACGCTCTCAGGAGGAGTTCTTTTATACGTTTAATAGTTTGCTGGAAGGTCAAAGACAGATCATTCTGACCTGTGACCGATTCCCTAAAGAAGTAGAAAACCTTGATGAACGCTTGCAATCACGATTGGGCTGGGGCCTGACCATTGCTATCGAACCGCCCGAACTGGAAACCCGCGTTGCGATTCTGATCAAAAAAGCGCAACAAAATCTGATTACCCTACCGGATGATGTGGCCTTTTTTATTGCTAAACGCATTAAATCCAATGTCCGCGATCTGGAAGGTGCCTTACAGCGAGTGATGGCTTTTTCACGCTTTACAAATCAGCCACTGTCGATTGATATGGCGCAGGATGCGTTAAAAGATCTGCTGGCGTTACATCAAAAACTGGTGACACTGGAAAGTATTCAGAAAACTGTTGCAGAATACTTCAAAATACGGGTATCCGATTTACTGGCAAAAAAACGTACACGCTCGGTTGCCCGTCCCCGACAAATAGCAATGGCGCTGGCAAAAGAGCTCACCAGTCACAGCTTGCCGGAAATTGGTGATGCTTTTGGTGGACGCGATCACACCACAGTTTTGCATGCTTGTCGTAAAGTGGTGGAACTGAAAGAAACTGATAACCGCATCGCGGAAGATTACCGTAATTTACTTCGTACTTTATCCAGCTAGCTGAGAGAGACATCATGCAATTTACTGTGAGCCAAGACATTATTGCCCGTCCCTTACAACTGGTGTGCAGCATCGTTGAACGGCGCTCCACCCTGCCTATTTTGTCCAACATTTTATTACGTTGTCAGGGACAGCAGCTGACCATGACCAGTACCGATATGGAACTGGAAATGATTGCTACACTGCCGGTTGCAGTCGACAAAGAAGGAGAAACGACTGTTTCTGCCCGCAAACTACTGGATATTGTGCGCGCCTTACCCGCGAACGCCACCATCAGTTTTCAGGCAGAAGACAACAAATCATTAGTTCGGGCGGGTAAAAGTCGTTTCTCATTAGCCACACTTCCTGCAACGGATTTTCCGGATAGCGAAGGTGCCAATTACCTTGATCAACTGACGGTTCCTCAATCAGCATTAAAAGATCTGCTTGATGAAACCAGTTTTGCCATGGCCAGCCAGGATGTTCGTTATTATCTGAATGGTTTGTTGCTTGAGCGGGAAGACAATATCCTGCGAGCTGTTGCCACTGATGGTCATAGACTGGCATTAGGCAGCATAGAAACAGCAGAAAAAGCCAATGAAAAGCACACTGTCATTGTGCCGCGTAAAGCGATTTTGGAATTAGGCCGTTTATTAGGTGATGTCGCTGATGATGTGACTTTGGCAATCAGTCCACAACAGTTGAAAGTTGAATTGCCTGATATGCATTTCACTTCCAAGTTGATTGATGGTCAATTTCCTAACTACGAACGGGTCTTACCTGTAGGTGGTGATAAACAAGTTATCGCTGAGCGTGATGAGCTTAAACAGGCCTTGTCACGTGCCTCAATCCTGGCTAATGACAAACACCGCAGCGTCAAACTGAACTTGAGTAACAATCTGCTTAAAGCCACCGTTACCAACCAGGAACAGGAATCTGCTGAAGAAGAGCTGGCTGTGGAATACAGCGGCCCTGATTTGGAAATCGCCTTTAATAATGCGTATCTGCTGGATTTGCTCAACGCCATCCCGGATAATAAGGTTAAACTGCTGTTTACCGATGAAAATAGCAGCGCATTGATTACCCCTAATGATCCAAAATTCACCCGGCAGTATGTGGTTATGCCGATGCGGCTGTAATGATTTAATTCCATACACACAAAAACGGCGCTTAAAGCGCCGTTTTTTTATATTGTTACAGCTGACTAGATCACTTTATTCGGATTATTCTGCAACATCACATCCAGACCCTGCTTATAAGTATTAGCGGCCGCATCACGTTTATCCTGCGCCATTAACACTTCCGCCAATGCCTGATAGGTCTCGCCACGAGGACCATGCTCAATACTGGCACGCAGATAAGCTTCCGCTTTAGCCCACAGCTTATTGGCCTGAGCGAGTCTTCCCAGGGTGAGCAATAACCAGGGATTTTCTTCACGCTGTTTTAACCATTTTTCCGCCGTGGCCAGACGCTTCAACAAATCGCCCTGCAAAATTTTTCCGTATTGGTATATGAGAGCATCACTCCAGTTTTTGCGTAAATATTCTTCAATCATTTGCATTGCCTGCTGTTGCTCACCCTGTAATAACAAACCATTTACATAGGTTTTCAGCACCTGCTCAGACTGTCTTATTTTCGCCGAAGACTGCAGCCAAATCTGCTCCATTCGCTGCCATTCCTGCCTGATCAATGCATTTTGTAACTGACCAACTGTGGCTTCTGCTGACAAAGCATTGGCTGAACTGTTATCCAATACATGACGCTTACGCAAATCCGGTAATACAGATTGCACTTCCTGCCATTGGGCCGTGTCCTGGTAGAGCTGTTGCAACAGTTGTAATACATATGGGTGTTTTGGCGCCACTTCGCGTAAATGCTGCAACGTTGCCAATGCCTGTTCTTTCTGCCCCGCCGAGAGCTGTAATTCCGCCTGAACCACCCCGACAGCAATGTCTGCACTAGGCGTAGTTTCATGTGCCAGTTTCAAATAGGAATCACGACGTTCTGGTGCCTGCTGTTTTTGTGCCGCCCGGGCCGCAGCCAGATAATGCAATAACGGAGTTTCACTGTTTCCTGCATGACGGATCAACAGGCGCTCTGCTTCGGCCCAACGACCTTCTTCCAGTGTAATCAAACCATTAGTCAACGCTTTGGTCGCACGTTTATGGCGTTGGTTTTCCTGCCAATGAGATAGGCGATTAGGGGTGTTTTTAATTATCGCCAGACTGCGCAGCGTCATATAAGCCAGTAGCAAAAGAATCAACCAGGCAACAGTGAACACAATTAACGATGTTTCCAGTGTCCATTGACCATACTGCATCAATACAAAGCCTGGTTCAAAATCAGCTAACCAGACAAAAATGCCACCTAAGGCCAGAGCCAGCCCAATGATAATCAACCATTTCATGGTTCAAATCCTTTTAGCCAGCGTAGCGAACCTGAAATATCCGGGGTTTCTATACTGATAGCCTGATTTTGCATATCTTCCAGAATGACCAGCATCGCATCGCGCTGATCGCCCACAAAATACTGTTCCAGCCAGCTGATTGCAGATTGCAGGCTTTGTTCAAACATTCGCTGATTTCCTGACAGAGCAGAAAATCGTGCGGTTTCCAGCTGCAAGCGCAGATTCTGATAGAGGAAATACCGTTGTTCCGGCATTAAAACCGCTGCTGGCGCATCCTGTTGCTGACGAATCACCACGAGAGAGCGTAGTTGTGCCCAGACTTCTGAAACCGCCTCACGCCAGGCAGGTTGCTCAGTCGCCTTTGCTTCAGTTTCATTATAAAAAGTCTGTTTCGGCCCAGTGACCACCCTTAAATTATCGATCGACTTAATCAAACTCAGCATATCGGCTGCAATACCTGCAACATCGGTTTCTCCGGCAGCTTCCAGTGCCAACTCTTCTTCGGCAATCAGTTCACGTAGCGGCTGCATACGATAGTCCCCGATTTCACGGATCTGTTGATCGGCCAAAGATAAAGCAAGTGCTGCCCCGTTGGTATCATTTGCCAGTAAGGCCCGTTGATTGGCCAGGTTGAGCAAGTACCTGATTTCCGCAAGCGCCCATTCGAGTTCAATTTCGTCACTGGTTAATGGCGACTGATTCTGTAATTTGGTAAGGACATCACCCTGTTCCAACTGTGTTTGGTTCAGCTTGGACAATTGGTCATCAAGCTGGCTTTGGGCAGAACCTAACTGGGAGATATCGGTTTTAAGATCGGCTATTTCATCAAGACGGTTTTCCAGTTGAACAAGTTGCTGTTGCTGCTGCCATCCATACCAAAGTGCTGCTGCCCCTGGAAGAGTAATCAGAATCGCCACCAACACCAGCAACACAATTTGCCATGGAAAGGCTTTGTTGGGTGTGTCTGAACTGGTTTGTTCAGTTTTTTTAGCCGGCTTTTCTGCCTGCTCAGATTTGTTGTTAGACTCCATGATCTGATCCCATTTCAATAAGTCGCTGAATGATTGCACCATCGCTGGCATCTAGACTGACATGCACCTGTTTGAATCCCTGTTCAATCGCAAAAGCCTTGATTCGTTCACTCACTACCAGCAAAGGTTTTTGCAGAATCTGCGGGCAGCTCACTGATAATAAACTTAACAGGTTTGTGACACCATTGGCACTGGTCGCCGTCAGCCAGTCGGCAGAACAGGCTTTTTGTTGAAGATCTACTGATACCTTTGGCAATTGTCGGCGGTAAACTTCCAGATAATCAATACTAGCACCTCTGGCTCGCAAGGTTTCAGCCATCAGCTCTCGCCCACCTTCGCCCCGTACAATAGTGACCTGCTGCTGATCCATTTGTTGCCATTCGGGTAATTGCAGCAAACCTTCACTTCCATTTGACAATTCCGGTAGTAAATCAACCTTTAATCCTTGTTCCCGCATTGCCTGCGCAGTGCCTTCACCTGCGGCTGCCAGTTTAATTGTGGATGGTAGCTGTTGCTGGTAGCCCGACATAAACGCTTCAACCGCATTACGACTGACAAATACCAGCCAATTCGTGTGTAGCGGATTCCATTCATTCCATTGCCTGACATCAATCGCCTTGATTTCTATGACCGGAAACTTTATCGCCTCCCCCCCCTGCTGTTCTATCATCTCGACGAGTCCTTTGGCCTGATGAATTGGGCGAGTCACTAACACTTTATGGCCCTTTAATGGCAACGCCACCGTATCAGTCACCATAAACATCGGCCAGAATTTTGTCCGCACCTTTACTTAATAACATCTCGCCTAATGTTAAACCAAGCTGCTCAGATTCACTGGCCTTGCCGCGAATTTCCTGCTGCAGCATTTCAGTGCCATCAGGACGGCCGACCAGCCCCCGCAACCAGATATCATCGCCATTTAACATCGCATAGCCACCGATAGGCACCTGACAGCCGCCTTTCAAACGGCGATTTAAAGCGCGTTCTGCTTTGACAGTGATTGAGGTCAGAGCACAATTAAGCGGGGCAATTAAGGCATTCATTGCCTCATCATTAATGCGGGTTTCAATACCCAGCGCACCCTGTCCAATCGCTGGCAGACTTTGTTCCGGCGTTAAAGCGCTGCGGATACGTTTATCAAATCCCAGTCTTTCCAAACCGGCCTTGGCCAGAATAATCGCATCAAAATGTCCCGCATCCAGTTTGGCAAGACGGGTATTCACATTACCGCGTAACGGTACGATTTTCAGATCAGGGCGATAATGACGCAGCTGACATTCACGGCGCAGACTGGAAGTACCAACTACAGCACCCTGCGGCAAATCATCAACGTTTTCAAAGTGATTGGAAACAAACGCATCATGCGGATCATGACGTTCACAAATAACAGGTAAATGCAGACCTTCGGGAAACTCCACCGGCACATCTTTCATCGAATGCACCGCAATATCCGCTTCGCCAGCCAACATACTCTGTTCCAGCTCTTTGACAAACAAACCTTTACCGCCGACTTTGGCCAGAGGTGTATCCAGAATAATATCGCCCTGAGTTTTAATACGGACCAGCTCAATATTTAAATGCGGATCCAGCGCCAGCAGACTGTCACGAACAAATTCAGCCTGCCAGATGGCAAGCGGGCTGCGGCGGGTGGCAATACGAACGGTACGTTGACTCATGAAACAAACACCAGTTGATTATGAACAGTGTGGTTGATTCTAACATTTTCCCCTGCGGATCCACGAGCAGCCGCGTTATAATGCCGTCTTTTTCTGCCAGCAATCACAGGCCCGTGCTATGACCGCATCTGATAAAAAGCTTTCTTCTGCCCGTCTTACGCAACCCACCAATAAGTTTGTTGAGGAATTCACTGCTTCGGTGACCTTTGATAAACGCATGTACCGGCAGGACATTGAGGGTTCCATTGCTCATGCCACCATGTTGTGCAAAGTCGACGTGCTAACAGCAAGCGAACGTGATCAAATCATTAATGGTTTGCAGCAGATTGAAACTGAAATTGATAACGATCAGTTTGAGTGGTCAATTGCACAGGAAGATGTGCATATGAATATCGAGTCCAGACTGATCAAACTGATTGGCGAAGTGGGCAAAAAACTGCATACCGGTCGGTCACGTAATGATCAGGTGGCAACCGATGTGCGTTTGTATCTGCGCGATATGATTGTGCCGATTCGCAGTGAATTACAAAGATTACGTTCTACATTGCTGGATGTAGCCGAACGTGAATTTAATACCATCATGCCCGGCTTTACCCATCTTCAAACGGCGCAACCAGTGACGTTTGGTCATCATATGCTGGCCTGGTTTGAGATGCTCAGCCGCGATCTGGAACGTCTGGACGATTGCTCTAAACGGGTCAACAGTCTTCCATTAGGTGCTGCTGCACTGGCCGGTACCACCTTTCCGATTGATCGCGAATATACCGCTGAATTGCTTGGCTTTGAACGTATCTGTCGCAACTCGCTGGATGCGGTCAGTGATCGTGATTTTGCCATCGAATTTAACAGCTTCGCCTCACTGCTGATGATGCATTTGTCGCGCTTCTCAGAGGAACTGATCATCTGGTCATCTGCCCAGTTTGATTTTGTCGATCTGGGTGATGCGTTCTGCACCGGCTCGTCGATCATGCCGCAGAAGAAAAATCCGGATGTGCCGGAACTGATACGGGGTAAAACCAGCCGGGTTTACGGAAATCTGTTTAACCTGCTGACGCTGATGAAAAATCAGCCCTTGGCGTACAACAAAGATAACCAGGAAGACAAAGAACCGTTGTTTGACACCATTGATACGTTGCTCGGTTCTTTGCGTGTTTATGCCGATATGCTGGCTGTAATTACAGTCAAAAAAGATAATATGCGTCTGGCGGCGCTGAAAGGTTATGCAACGGCAACCGATCTGGCTGATTATCTGGTGCGTAAGGGTGTCGCATTCCGTGATGCTCATGAAGTTGTCGGTCTGTCAGTCGCCTATGCGATAAAACAGCAAAAAGACTTGTCGGCTCTGTCATTGGATGAGTTGCAACAGTTCAGTGATCAGATCAGTGAAGATGTGTTTGCGGTATTAACCCTTGAAGGTTCAGTAGCGGCTCGAAATCATCTCGGTGGCACAGCGCCAGAACAGGTAAAAAAAGCGATCCAAATTGCTCGTAGCGAATTGTAAAACCACTACCAAAATCGATTGACGTGCTAATCATTCGACTACCAATCTGATGTTCATAGGTGATAAGCAAATTCATCATCTTTATTTAGCTTTTACACTGACCGCGGTAGCTCAGCTCAAATGGCCACATTGAAATCATTACTCTTTTCGCTGATTGAATTAGCGAAACGCTGGCCCGGTCTGATTGCAGCGTTTGGTTTTATTTCCGGTGTGGCCAGTTATTTTCTGGTGGAACGTAAAGAATCACTGGCGCAAGTAATTGCCATTGTAATGCTGGTGAGCTGGGTGTTTCTGGTACTGGAAAACTGGTTACGCGAGAGCTTTAAAAACCGCTTTGGCCTCAATATACCGCCAGCATTGATGCATTATGTGACGCAATTGGTGCATCAGGAAAGTCTGTTTTTTGCCTTACCGTTTTTCCTTGCAGTCACTACCTGGAACCACACCCAGGCAGGTTTTACCGGATTATTAGTTTTATGCGCGTTGATCTCAGTGATCGATCCTTTGTATTACAAACAGCTCGCGCCGCGTCGTTCACTCTTTGTCATTTTTCATGCATTAGCATTATTTGCTGTTTTGCTGGTGGCTCTACCGATACTGCTGCAACTGACGACTGGACAAAGTCTGGCGATTGCATTGATTGTCTCTCTCCTGTTCAGTCTGCCCAGCTTGGTAAAGTTTGTCGTCAACGGCCAATGGTGGCGTCGGCCTGTCATGGTGCTGATGTTATCCGCTTTAGCTGCTGGCTTATGGCAAGTCCCAAGCTTAGTACCACCTGCGGCGTTACGCTTGACAGAATTTAATCTGGTTCAGCAAGTGGATCGTGAGCAACGTACCCATAGCATCCACATTGACCGCCTTGATGTGGAATCACTGAAACGCGATGGCATCTATGCCTGGACAGCTATCCGCGCACCTCGCGGCTTACAGGAAAAAATCCATCATATCTGGATGCATAACGGCAAACAGGTAGATCGAATCACGCTGAATATTGAAGGCGGCAGCGAACAGGGATATCGAGCCTGGACACAGAAACTGAATTTCCCCAAAGATCCGATAGGTAAATGGCAGGTTAAAGTGGTCACAGATTCCGGTCAGCTAATCGGCATCAAACGCTTTACCGTTGAAGCCAGCATCAACGAACAGGAAAGCCTTTTTGAGCGTCTTAAACCACCCTTCATTCAGGAGCGCGTTGAAGATCAGCAGAACAATAAAGATCCTGACAACACGCAACAACCTGAGAATACGGAAGGAAGAGAAAGCCTGTATGAGCGTCTGGCACCGCAGTTTATTCAGGGGATGAGCGAAAGCCAGAATGATCCTGAAGAATCGGAAAGTATTCAAGAACTGGAGAATACTGAAATACAGGAAAACACTGAAGAGCAGGAAAATGATGCTCGAGAACCGCAAGTGCCCGAAGAACTAACGAACACTGATGGGCAAGATATCCCCGAAGAACAGAATTAATCTTTTTGATAGACACCAAGAAACGAAGCAATCGTTAAAAATACCATCCACACCAGATAACTCGGCAACCATACAGACCACCAGCCTTCTTCCAATGGTGTGGATGAAACCGGGTCAACATGTATATAAGCATAGAGATTCAATGCCAGATTAATCAGTAAACCAATAATTCCAATCACACACAAAATCACATCCAGTCTGAATTTTTTCATAGCTGCCCCATGAAATTACATCAAGATTAACATAGCCATAAAACGACACAACTTGCCAATCCGACAACCGACAATCCCAGTGCCTTTGCTGTCGCTAATCGTGGCCAATAAGCCAGTAAACTCACCCACATCACTGCGGCCACTGATAGTAAACCCAGCCAGATCACAATGCCGACCACAACACCCCACATGCTGATAACCGGCCATAGTGAAACTATCAGCAATGCAATCGAGGCAACCCGCAATACAAAATTGTTTCGGGCAGATAACTTAGCCGCATTTAACTGCGAATAATTCCGCGGCATTGCAAGACTTAACCCGGCCATACCGGCATAACACAAGGCTGTTCCGAGCAACATCATCAGCAACATGTTCATTAAGCTGACTCCGATTCAGGTTTATAGACTCTGTTGGCTTCTGTTATGGTTTTTTGTTGTTTGCGTTTGAGTATTTTGACCGTGAAGACACCTAACACCCCGAACAGCAGTACCGTTAGCTCAAATCCCACGTTTGACCAGTCCCCCCGGGCAAAATAATGGAATAAGTGCTGGCCGGTGGTCAGCCAATTAACGATTGGCAGCAACAGAGATAAAACAGCAAAGCCAATTAATTGTTCTATCCAGGCACGTGAGGCAGGTCGTAATGCGGCATGCAGCAAACTGCCCAGCCAGATAAAAAAGAACAGCTTAATTTCCCAGCCGGCTCGATCGGCTACTTCCAGAGGCAACAGTCGATTCACCCAGAAAAACGCTATACAGGCCACCATTAATCCACTGATGGCGCTGATATTGAGCACTTCAATGGCGCGGTAAACCTTGGGTGTCTGTGCACCAAATTCATTGAGCGATCTCTGACGTCGTTTCACCATAAACAGAATGGCGCCAGTGGCCATCATGATGGTGCCCGCCATGCCCAGAATAAAATAAATCCAGCGCACGGTATAACCGCCAAAATTGGCAAAATGTAAGGTCCGCATAATACGTTGTGCGGCAAACGCATTACTTTTATCAAATAAATCTGGTGCTTCGATATGCAGCAACTCACCAGTGACAGCGTCCAGAATCACCTGGCCGGAACTCAAAAATAACAGGCGTCCGGTATTTTTTTCTTTTTCGAATAAGCCAAACACCTTGGCCACCGCACTGCTGTCGCCGGGATGCTCCACACTGATGAAACTAGCGGGTTTTTCCATCAATGCTTCCGCTTTTTCGAACAATTCCGTTACCGGATAAACCTCAGCTTGAATCCCGGTTTCTGGACGATGCTCCGGTTGATTGAACACTTCGGCAAAAAAGGTTCGTGGATGGTCATAATTAGCTATTACGCCAACAGGCATGTAAACCGTGACAAAGACGATCAGGCCGGTATAAGCAATCATCAATTGAAACGGCAAGGATAAAACTGAAGATGCATTATGCGCATCAAGCCAGCTGCGTTGCCCCTTGCCGGGGCGAAAGGTAAAGAAGTCCTTGAATATACGCTTATGAATAATAATGCCGCTGACCAGCGCCACCAGCATAATCATGGTAAAAAAGCCTACCAACCAGATACCAGCTGTACCGGCATGAAACTCAAAATGCATATGCACAAAATGATGTCCGCCCTGTGTTTCACGTTCCTGCTTTTGAGTTAGTAATTCACCGCTGACCGGATGCAATCGAGCTTGTTGGAACTGCTCGTTTTCATTTTCCCAAGTTAAGCCGATAGCCGGATCTACTTCACTGGGTAAACGTATTCTCCAAAGGTGGCTTTGTGGCGCAATATCTCGCAGATAGGCTTCACCTTTTGTGACTGCATCCAAACGCTGCTGCTGAGTGTTGGTCTGAGGATCAAACTCCCCCACCATGGCTCTTTCAGGGTTCATCCAATGTGTAATGTCATCATCAAACACCCCGATAGTACCGGTCAGAAAAATGGCAAATAATGCCCAACTGGCGACTAACCCACCCCAGGTATGCAACCAGGCCATCGCCTGACGGAAACGACCTGGTTCATTATTCACTGCTGTTGCCTGTTTCATCGCAGCAACTCCGTCAGCAGCAGACCTGTTCCGCCAATTATCACTGTCGCCGATAACATGCCTGTCCAGGCACGTTTGGCATCTTTAACCGCAAACACCCAGATAATGACTGCGGTATACACAGCAAAACTCAGTAATGAGCTAGTGATAACCGCATCAGCACGCGATAACGGCAAAATAGCGGCGACCAGAATCACCACTGCCGAAGTTAGCAAATAGCCACCAAATGTAGCGGCCAACAGCAGCGAAAAAATTCGGCCTGGGTAAGACAAAGTCATATAAGGATGTTCCATACAAACGGTTTTAAGCGAGCAAAGCCTTTTTCGATGAGATAATGGCTTCGCTGCCGACTCAGATGTTTTCAGTTAATAACAAGTCGAATGACCTGCATAAAAAGGCCATTTTCATGGTGTTTATCAACATTTTTAGTGTTTTCACAACAACAGCTAATGCGATAGATTATCGTTTGCATTCGTAATTAACAAGTCTCGAGTTTTCTATCCGTAAATGTTTAACGGTAAAAGTTTGGATTGGGTAACTTCCAGAAAGAGTTTTATTGAGGGTTATTGAGCGGTAGCAACAAACCTCAATTAACTATCTTCGACAAGAATTAGTGCGCCAGCCGACAAGAAGAACTCTCACTCTCCGGAACATAATATCTGCACGTGCCGCACTGCCGGGGCACCTCCGACATCAAGCAGTTATCCGAGGGGATTTATCATGACAGAGCATATTTGCACTCCAGGCTGTACACACGGCATCACCGAAGAAAATAAAAAAGACGTCGTCGAGGAATTTGATACGGCAAGACGTTCATTTATCCGTAACGCGTTTGTTGGCGGTGGTGCCGCCTCTCTGGGTGCCATGGGCATGTCCATGTCACCAATGAGTTTTGCCGCAGGCGCCAATACACCAATTAATGCTGACGCACCTGGCCAGATGCACTATTACATTCCTGCCACCCCGGAAACAGTTCTCTGGGGTTATTTCAGCAAGAATGCCAAGCCTACCGTTGAAATCGAGTCCGGTGATTTTGTCACCATGGAAACACTCACCCATCATGCCAACGATGATGCTGAACGGATGGTAAAAGGTGACCCCGGCGCAGAAAGTATTTTTCATTGGGATGCCCAACGCAAAGGTGTCGATAGACGTGGTGCTGGCCCGATGGATGCCAAGATTGGAGCAGGTGGTGGAGCCGGCGTGCATATCTGTACCGGACCAGTACGCATCAAAGGCGCTCAGCCCGGCGATATTCTTGAGGTGCGCATAGTTGATGTCACCCCCAGACCGAGTGGCAACCCTGATTACAAAGGTAAGACCTTTGGCAGTAATGCCGCTGCCTGGTGGGGCTTTCATTACGGCGATATGCTTACCGAACCAAAACAACGGGAAGTCATTACCATCTACGAAGTCGATGCAACGGGTGAGCGCAACTGGGCCAAAGCCGTCTACAACTATCGCTGGACACCACAAACCGATCCATTCGGTGTGGTCCATCCGACTATCGATTATCCGGGCGTACCGGTTGATCACAGTACCATCACCAAAAAAGAAAATATTCTGCGTGATATCCGTATTCCGATCCGGCCTCACTTTGGCACCATTGGCCTTGCTCCTGCAGAAGCCGATATGGTGAACTCGATTCCGCCCAACTACACTGGCGGCAATATCGACAACTGGCGGATTGGCAAAGGTGCGAAGATTTATTTCCCGGTCGCAGTGGATGGCGGCATGTTCTCAGTGGGTGATCCACATGCATCACAGGGTGACTCTGAGTTGTGCGGTACCGCCATTGAGTGCTCTTTAACAGGGACTTTCCAGTTTATATTGCACAAAAAAGCTGATCTGCCCGGCACTTCTTTGGCTGAACTCAATTATCCCTTGCTGGAAACCCAGGATGACTGGGTGTTACATGGCTTTAGCTATGCCAATTATCTGGCTGAACTGGGTCCCAATGCTCAGGATGATATTTACAGCAAATCTTCGGTTGATAAAGCGTTACGCGATGCCTATCGCAAGATGCGACACTTTTTAATGACGACTCAACAGCTGGATGAGGACGAGGCGATATCGCTAATGACGGTGGCGGTCGACTTTGGTATCACCCAAGTGGTGGATGGCAACTGGGGTGTGCATGCGATCCTGAAAAAATCCATGTTCCCGGCGCGCAGCTAGGATTTGTTTATATTATTCAGATCCTAGTTAATGGTTATGGCATAACACTTGCGAAAGGATGCTTCAGTATTCAAGGAATAAGACACGACCGTGACTGACCTGAAACGCTTTTCTGCCAGTGCTATACCCGCAGAGCTACGCCAGCCGGCCTGGAATGAAATCCTTTCCAGGCTCGGTCTGGCGAGTGATGCTGCAAGCTCCATTCGTAATGACGACAGTGGCCATATGGCATTGTCGGTCTCGGCACGCGACTCTGTATTTGTACAACTCACCGCAGCCCCACAGATTCTGTCACCGATCGCAGCCAAATCAACCCAACCCTTACAAGGCACTGTATTGGTGCTCGCCTTGCTGGATGGCACCGCGCAGGTGCTGGATGCCGATCAAACCGTCAAATTACGTTCCGGGGATATCATGTTGCTGGATCCTAGCCAATCCTGGCGACTGGCTTTGCAAACCCGTTTTCGCATCATGCTGATCAAACTGGAGTCATCCAGCTTTCTGCTCAGGCTGGTGCGAACCGGACGACAGGAAGCAAATCGCATCAGCACACAACAAGGTATCGGCGCGTTATGCCTGAACATGCTGCAATCGCTGACCGAACAGTTGCCTCATGTGGATAACAATGAGCTGCCTGCCTTAGAAGTAACGCTAGCCGAGTTACTGGTGGCTTGTCTTTCCCATAAACAATCTGCTGCCAATGAAGAAGCTACTGATGTGCAATTGGCCCATTTACGTCGGGTGTGCAGAACGGTGGATTCACGGCTGGACGATCCGGATCTGAATATTGAAAAAATCGCTGCGCAGGAAGGTTTATCCGCCAGATACTTACAAAAACTGTTCAAAAACAGTGGCACAACGTTCAGTGAATATTTGAAAAGCCGGCGGATACAGCATTGCTGTATCGATCTGGCTAACCCTGCCCTTGCCCAGTTCAGCATTGCTCAGCTGTGCTACCGCTGGGGCTTTAATGACGCGGCCAACTTCAGCCGTACCTTTTCGCAATTTATGGGCGTGTCACCCAAAAGTTATCGCGCTGCACCGCCGCAGGATCTGCATGAACAACTTCGCCGTGGTTGTCCACAAACCAAACCATCAGCTCGTTCGGCTGCATCAGCTCCGCAATCCGATGATGACATCCAAAAACGTCGCAGGCCATTTCAGGAAGTATTGGATGATCATGCTAAATATGCGCTGTCATTGCGACTTTCACCTAAACGGGTTTCCGACATAGATAACACTGCGCCTGGTCAAACCGACACTCACTCGCCTCGACAATATTACCTGCCAGTGTCCGATAAAACCGTTCACTGGGGCTATTTCAGCAATGCGATCAAACCGGTATTAACCGTTCATTCCGGTGATATTGTAACCATTGAAACCTTATCCCAGCATGCGTCTGATGACTGCGAACGTATGATCGACGGCGATGCCGGAGCACAGAGTGTTTTTCACTGGACGGGTACAACAAAGAATGTTGACCGGCGGGGTGCCGGGCCGATGGATGCCACGATATTTGGCCGTGGTGCAGGTGAAGGTTTTGGGGTGCATATCTGTACTGGTCCGGTTTATGTCAGCGATGCCGAACCCGGTGATGTGCTGGAAATACGCATTTTGGATATTCAGCCACGTCCCAGCTGCAGCCCGAAATATCAAGGCAAACACTTTGGCAGCAATGCCGCCACCTGGTGGGGCTTTCAATATGACGATCTGCTCACCGAACCCAAAAAGCGTGAGGTGGTCACGGTATATGAAGTACACCAACACACCCATTCACCGCATGCCAAGGCGATTTATAACTTTCGCTGGACACCGCAAACCGATCCCTATGGCATTGTGCACCCAACCATTGATTACCCCGGCATACCGGTTGATCATTCCAGTATCGACAAACAGTTCGGTATTCTCGACAAAGCCGTTATTCCGGTCAGACCGCATTTTGGTGTGATGGCCGTCGCCCCGCGTGAAAGCGGTATGGTTGATTCCATTCCTCCCAGCTATTTTGGCGGCAATATGGATAACTGGCGTGCAGGGAAAGGCACCAAATTGTTCTTACCTGTTGCTACTCCGGGTGCTTTGTTCTCGGTCGGCGATCCCCACGCATCGCAGGGTGATTCGGAATTATGCGGTACTGCAATTGAATGTTCTTTAACCGGTGTATTTCAATTGGTGTTGCACAAACAACGTGATTTGAAAGACAGTTTTATGGACGGCCTCAGCCATCCGTTTCTGGAAACGCCGGATGAATGGGTATTACAGGGCATGAGTTTCTCCGACTATCAGGCCGAGCTTGGCCCGAATGCCCAGACGCAAGTATATAAAAACTCCTCTATGGAAGCCGCCATGCGTGACGCCTTCAGAAAAGCCCGTCACTATCTTATGAAGGAACATGAGCTTAGTGAAGATGAAGCTATATCACTAATTTCGGTAGCGGTGGATTTTGGTATTACCCAGGTAGTGGACGGCAATCTGGGCGTGCATGCGATTATCCGCAAGGCTATTTTTCCGGACTATAAAGCTGATTAAAAACGCTTATTAATTGCCTTTTCTCAGACAATAAGAACGCTCTCTCCTTATCCACCTGCCCCATTAAAAATTCTTTGTAACCTGTAAACACTGTCTGCCACTAATTCTCAATTTTGTGACCCAGCTCACTTTACTCAGGTTAATGTAATTAGTTGGGGCCGGCGCAGAATGGGTTGTGGCTGTACTTGCAACTAAGCGTTGCGATCCAAGATCAACAGGCCTTTACCAATCGCTAAATTTCTCGCGACACATCCTCTGTACACCCAAAAAATAATCAAGGAGAAGTCATGGACAAAACCGATCCGAAAACAAACCGAGGTCATGGTGGCGAACCTCATCAGCAAGCGACCGGGAATACCTCCACACTCACTACCCAGCAAGGCGGCCCGATTGCCGACGATCAGAATTCCCTAAAAGCCGGAGCCCGTGGTCCGACATTAATGGAAGATCATATCCTGCGCGAAAAGCTGTTTCATTTTGATCACGAACGTATTCCAGAAAGGGTCGTTCATGCCCGTGGCTTTGGTGCTCACGGCTATTTCGAAACAACAGAAACATTAGAAGACGTTACCTCTGCTGATATTTTCCAGCGTAAAGGCGAAAGAACCCCGGCTTTTGTACGTTTCTCGACCGTGGCAGGCAATAAAGGATCAGCTGATCTGGCCCGTGATGTTCGTGGCTTTGCCGTCAAGCTCTATACCAAAGAAGGCAACTGGGACATCGTGGGTAACAATATCCCGGTATTTTTTATTCAGGATGCGATGAAATTTCCTGATCTGGTTCATGCCGTCAAAGAAGAACCCGATCGCGGATTTCCACAGGCGCAATCGGCCCATGATAATTTCTGGGATTTTGCGTCATTGATGCCGGAAAGCATGCATATGCTGATGTGGCAAATGTCCGATCGCACGATTCCACGCTCATTCCGGTTTATGGAAGGCTTTGGCGTACACAGCTTCAGACTGGTAGATAAAAACGGCAAGTCCCAGTTTGTTAAATTTCACTGGAAGCCAAAACAGGGCATGCAGTCTGTTTTATGGGATGAAGCGTTAAAAATCAACGGTGCCGATCCGGATTTCCATCGACGTGATTTATGGAACGCCATCAGTCAGGGAGATTACCCTGAGTGGGAACTGGGACTGCAGATTTTTGATGAAGAATTTGCCGAAAAATTTGAGTTTGATGTGCTGGATGCCACCAAGCTTATCCCGGAAGAGCAGGTACCTATTCGTATTGTCGGTCGTTTAGTGTTGGATCGGGTGGTCAGTAACTTCTTTGCTGAAACTGAACAGGTTGCGTTCTGTACCCAGAATATCGTCAAAGGTATCGATCATTCTAATGATCCCCTGCTGCAGGGCAGAAATTTTTCCTATCTCGATACGCAGTTAAAACGTCTGGGTGGACCCAATTTCACCCACATTCCAATCAACGCACCGAAATGCCCGATGCATCATTTCCAGCAGGATGGTCATATGGCAATGAGCAATCCGACCGGTCGGGCCAACTACGAACCGAATAGCTGGGGCGAAGAAGAAGGTGGTCCACGTGAATGTCCGGTAAAAGGTTTTGAAAGTTATCCTGAAGATGTATCTGGACCAAAAGTCCGTGAACGTTCCGAAACCTTTGCTGATCACTACAGCCAGGCCAGACAGTTTTATATCAGCCAGACTGAAACGGAGCAGCAGCATATTATCAATGCATTTGCGTTTGAGCTCAGTAAAGTCAAAACACCGGCAATCCGTAAACGCATGGTTAGTCATCTGCTGAACATTGATCAACAATTAGCCGAAAATGTCGCTGATAAATTGGGCATCGATCCGTTGCCGGAACCGGCTGATGCAGCAATGCCAACGCGTGATGATCTGCCCGCTTCTGACAAATTGAGCATTCTCAAAAATGGTCCTGATAGTTTTAAAGGCCGTAAAGTCGGTGTATTGATGACCGATGGGTTTGATGCCGATATTTTCAAATCGCTTAAGAAGTCACTTAAAGCAGAAGGAGCCATGTTGGAAGTGGTTGCCCCACATACCGGTGAAATCACCAGCAGCGACGGTGACAGTATCATGGTCGATGAAAAAGTGGATGGCGGCCCTTCGGTGCTATTTGATGCCATTGTGATTCTGCCCGGCAGCGACGCCGTGAAAATGCTGGCAGATATGCCACCGGCCATCACCTTTGTCAGTGATGCTTTTAATCACAAGAAATTTATCGGTTACGTAGAAGATGCCATGCCGCTTATGAAAAAAGCCGGTCTCAGTGAAATGCTGGACGAAGGCTGTATGCAGTTAACCAATAACAAAACCACGGACGAATTCACCCAAAACTGTCGTGATATTCGTTTTTGGCAACGGGCAGACTAGATGGTTTTTAGGTTTGAATCACCTTATGAGTCTGATCACCCGTCTGAATAATCTGGCGGGTGATTTTGCTCTGTTGTGATTCATCTAAGACGTCTTAACAGGAGATCACCATGGTCGCCAGACGCTATTCCTATACCTTGATTATTATTGTGCTGCTGCTTATCGCGTTGATTATTCTGCGCATGCAATTGCCGTCCATCGTCAAGGACTATTTGAATGGCAAAATGGCGGATATAGGCGAATATCAAGGAGAGATAGCCGATGTGGATATCCACCTTTGGCGCGGTGCCTATTCTGTCGACCAACTGGAAATCACCAAAAAAGACCAACCTGAAGTCGTCTTTTTTAAAGCACAAACCATCGACACCTCTGTGAGCTGGGCTGCACTTTTAGCAGGTAAAGTGGTAGCCGATGTGGATTTGATGAATGCCGAAATTCATCTGGTGGATGACGAAACTGACGACAAACCCGAAGAAAAATCCACCTGGCGTCAGACGGTGCAGGAGATTATTCCATTACAGATTGATCGATTAAATATTGATAATGGTGAAATCCATTTTCATAACTTTACCTCTGATCCCCCGGTTCATCTGGTGTTTTATCAACTGAATGGTGAGATCACCAATTTGAGTAATACCGATCGCAACGAAGGATTGGAATATGCCAATTTTGACGTGGAGGGACGGCTATTTGATAACGCCGATGCCACATTAAGCGGCCGCTTGGACCCATTAGGGGATTTTCATAATTTTGAACTCAAGTTAAAAATCACCGGAATCGATCTGACCAAGCTCAATCAGGTTTCCGAGGCCTACGGCAATTTTAATTTCAAATCCGGTAACGGTGACTTTGTCATGGAATTACAAGCCGATGAGGCCCAGTTAACCGGCTATGCAAAACCCGTTATGGATAATGTTGAAATCTTTGATTTGGAAAAAGATCTGGAAGAAGGCGTTTTCAGTGCGGCCTGGCAAGCGATTGTCGGTGCATTTGGCCAGATATTCCGCAATGAACCTAGAGACCGCATTGCCACCCAAATTGAAATCCGTGGCAATCTTGATAACCCTGATACCAGTGCCTGGCAGGCTTTTCTCGCCATCTTGCAAAATGCCTTTGTGGATGCATTTGAGAGTGATTTTGGCAGGGAAACCAATTCTGATACATCCCCATCGGAAGTTAAAACCACAGAACCTGAATCTCGCAATGATTCTGAAACTGAAACAAAAGCGGTGAACTGCCAGCTTCAGCCTATGTGGGAACAATGCGATTAATTAATAACGTCTCGCCACTTTGATAAAAAGCCGCTATTTGTCAGTTATTACGAATAGCGGTCACCAGTTCCGACTTGCTCATTTTGCTCCGCCCCTTGATATTCAATTGGCTGGCCCGGTTATACAGCTCCTGCCGTGTCCGTGACTCCAATGAGGAATTGGGATTGCCTGTTCCCTGAGTAGTTTTTCTCGGTGTACGGCCTTCTTCTCGGCGCTGTTTATTCACCGTGCGAGCCGCGATTTGTTCTGCTTTATCCGTCTTTTTACCAGTTTTTTTCTGTTGTTCTTTTATGTGCTCATACTGACGTTCGTCTTTATCTGTCCATTCGGCAACCATAATGTGTTCCTCCTGTTCATCGTATTAAATCAGCATCGTCCACATTATCAGGGCCATCACCACCATGCCTATATCCTCAGTTAAAGTAACCGTACTGAGTGGCACATCCAGAATTGACCCCATACAAGGGCAATTGATATCCAGCCCTTTTCGCAACGCCAGAATCACCCCGATAGCACCGAATCCCAATAGCAAGATGGTGAATGCATAAACCAGTTGCGGCATAAAAAATGACAGGTAGCCCAGGCCCAGAGCCAGCTCCAGCCAGGGATAAAAATAGGCATAAACCCGACTTTTCCTGGCCAGTAAATCATACATCTGAAAGCCATCAGCAAACGCCGAAGGATGAAACAGTTTTAACAAAGCAAAAATCGACAAAAAGATGCCCATAAAATAGTGCATCCAGTTGAGCATAGTGACCTGAGTTGAATAACTTATCGCCAACGCAGCAACTGCGCTGATTAAAATTAATGCCAGCAAAGGCCAGTAATCTTTCAGATGTTTACCGCGATCCGGCTGACGTTGTTTAAAAGCGGGCTGACTCATCGGAAATCTCCTTATCGGTGGATTTCAGTGGGATAAAAGTCTTGGGAAAGGAATATTGAAAAGCACTGCACAGATGCCATAGTTAAGATGGTAACAGCTTATTAAATATAATAAAAAGGCTCTGCCGGTAAGACCGGCAGAGCCTTGATATTCAAACTGATTTCTAATTTACTCAGAAATCATATTTCAATGTCAGATTGGCATTACGTGGGGCACCATAGGCCAGCTGACTGTAAAAACCAATGTTGGTGTAATACTTTTCATCAAACAGGTTATTGATATTCAGCTGAGCACTCAATGCAGGTGTTACCTGGTATTTAGCCATCAGTCTGACAAGCGCATAACTATCCTGTTTTAACTTTTCGGTCTGGCCTAAAGGATTAGTCGCCAAAGTATAATTCGAGCTTTCCCAGTTCACACCGCCCCCCAGAGTTAATTGATTTAAGCGATAGGTAGTAAACAATGTCGCTGTTCGACGCGGATAACGTGTATTGACTGCCGTTCCGTCAGCATCTTCTGCCTGAAACTGTGACCAGCCCACCATCAGATTCCAGTTATCGGTAATGGCACCCGAAATTTCGGCTTCAAAGCCTTTACTGGTCGTGCCTTCTGCAGCGTAATAAGCTTGGTTAATGGTACCTGGAATCAAATAACCCGCATCTACCTGCGCCAGATTATCCTGCTCAATACGGAAAACAGAAATCATTGCATTGAGGCGGCCTTGCAGATACTCAGCCTTGATGCCAGCTTCATAGTTCTCCCCTTCCAACGGGTCCAGATAATTTCCATTACGATCCTGGTAATCCTGCGGATTAAAGATATCGGTGTAACTGACATAGGCTGAATAGATATCATTAATCTCATAGATCAAACCAGCATAAGGAGTAACAACCTGATGATGATCAAAGTTGTATCGGTCACCATTCCATTTCATGCCTTCAATTTCCCAGTTAGTAATGCGGCTACCCAGGATTAATTTCAGTGGGTCGGCAAGGGTCAGCCGAGCAACAGCATAACCACCGACTTGTTTGGTGTTTTGGGTGGTGTAGGTGGTTTTTTCACCCCATTCAGGCTCTGGATACGAACCATCCCAGTCATAAAAACTTCCTGGCGCTGTGGCAACGCGTGGACGGTTATCAGTCGTTAAATCCTGTTTGCTATGCATGAAGCCCACCGTGAATTCATGACTTTTTCCAGCAAAATCAAATGGCAGTGAGCCATAGATATCGATAGTATCCTGTTCTCTCTCCACATCGTACCAGGCCGGGCTGGCAGATAATCCTAGTCCGGTTACACGATCAGGTGCCCCAGAGAGATATAACAAACGTAAGTCGGCTTCATTAATGTTTTTGGTATATCCGGCATAAAGCTTTAAACCAGAATCAAATACATGCTCAACATTGGCAAAATAATTGGTATGTGTTGAACTCCACTCCGTCCAGTCGGCTGCCGTAGTTTTTGAACGCGACCAGTCGGTTCTGCCGCCATCACTGAACCAGGTTGGCAAACCACCCCAGGTTGAACCCGTGGGTTTATTCTGTTGCTGGCTGATGCCGACATTCATTAAGGTGTTGTCAGTGAGATCAGCCGCTAATGTGCCATAAAACACGGTTTTTTCATTTTCCAGCAAATCGACATAGGAACGCTCATCCACATAACTACCCACTACCCGACCACGTATTGTTCCGGCTCCATTAAGCGGTGTCGAAATATCAACCGTGCCCTGATAGCGATCCCAACTGCCTGCACTCACAGAAGCATGCCCGGTAAATTCTTTGCTATCAGCTTTTTTGCGTACTAAATTAATTGCAGCAGAGGGATTACCCGCGCCGGAAATCAATCCGCTGGCACCACGTACCACTTCAATACGATCATAAATAACGGTGTCCATTTGGGACTCACCTGCCGCCCAACCAGATGACCAAGTGGTTGGAACACCGTCTATTTGATAATTATCAATATCAAAACCACGAGCCGAAAATCCAAATCGAGAACTATCTAAAGATTTTGCATTAATACCAGTCACCGTATTAACGACATCAGTCAGCGACTCCAGCTGCATATCATCCATCAACTGTCTTGAAATAACTGATACCGACTGCGGTGTTTCCCGAATCGATAAACCTAATCTTGTCGCGGTATTCATTGAACCTGTTGTGTAGGAATTGGTGCCTTCAGTCGTATTACCAATACCTGTCGCACTGACCTGAACCGGTGCCAGTGTCACACTATCCACTTCTGATGTTGAGTTAGAAGAATTGGCTTGCAGCTGATAACTGTCTGCAGAAGTTTTAACAATCTGCAAATTGGTACCTTGCAGTAATTGCTGCAAAGCCGAATCAATAGAATGTTCACCAGTGAGTCCTGAGCTTTGAAGACCTCGGGTTAACGCTGCATCAAAATAAATATTCACACCTGCCTGACTGGCAAAACGGTTTAACACACTGCCTAACTCACCGGATTGAATGGAATAACTCTGGGTGACTGTCTCTGCATAGATGTTGGTCGGATATGCCAGGACAGGCATTAATAACGCACTACATAACAACAAATGTCTGCTGGTGCCGGTTATCCGCTGAATGGCACGAACAACAGGTGTTTTTTGGGGTATCGATAAAGTGGTTTGCATAAATCCTCTTGTATGAATAACGTTGTTAAGGGGTTATCCACAAAGACGAGTTAGCATTTAAAAAGGTATAAGTTATTGAATTACGCCGAATGAACAGTCACCCAATAACGGCTGCGAAATGTGACATCTACTGGGAATAACCGCGTTACCGCCATTAACGCTTGGTCAGTATTGCTCACATCAAATGTGCCACTGATATGAAATTTCGACAGCTCAGGTTCAACACGAATTACACCGGGCCGATAACGGGCCAGCTCATTTAAAAAACTGTCCAACGGCATATCATTGATAATCAGCTTTTGCTGCACCCAGGCGTCTTCACCCTCCACAAGTGGCGCAAAAGGTTCAAATTCCGTTTGGGTAAAAATCAACTGATTACCTGCCGTGCAAATGGTCTGCTGTTTATTAGGCAAACTGACTTTTACCTGATGCTCAAACACCGACAGAATCGTGTAATCTTTTTGTTGCTGAACAGAAAACCGCGTCCCAAATGGTTTTAATAAACCTTGGCGGGTTTGCACATAAAAAGGCCGGATATCATTGGTTGAATTGGTGGAGATCATAATCTCACCTTGTTGCAGATTAATCCGTCGTTCCACCTCCGAAAAATCGACATTGATTGCTGAAGCACTATTCAGCATAACGATTGAGCCATCCGCAAGTTGCACTTCGCGTATTTCACCCGTTTCAGTGTGATGATCCGCCAGCATCAATCTGGCAGGTGAATACTGCCAAGTCAGCCAGCTAGAAGATGAAATAACACCCATACCAGCAATACTTTTCAGTATGTTTCGTCGAGTATTTGAAGGTTGCTCTTCTGTGTCTGGTTTAAGAGAATTAAATGCCAGATCACCGGGAAGTTGCTTGAGTTGTTGTTGCAGATTTCCCAGTTGCTGCCAGGCCCATTGATTTTCAGGCTGTTTCGATAACCAGCTTTGCCAGGCTTGCTGTGTTTTATCAGCATTGGAGTCCGCCGTGAGTTCCACATGCCACTGAGCTGCATCCGCCAGCGCTTTCTGCTGCTGCGGTGTTAATCTCGCTAAAGTCGCTTTCATGCATCAAGCTGCTCATATAACGAAAATAACAGACAATGCTGGGTGGCTTTGGCCATATATTTTTTCACCGAGCTTTCTGATATGCCCATTTCCTCAGCGATTTCGCGGTAGGTCATGCCTTTCAACTGGGACATCAAAAATGCCCTTTTCACTTTGGCCCCTAAACCATCCAGCATCGCATCAATGCGATACAGCGTTTCCAGAACAATTAAACTTTGCTCTGACGAAATGCCTTCCTGTTCGGGTTGTTGCATCAAGGCCTGCAGATAAGATTGTTCAATCGTGCGACGACGGAAATGATCAATCATCACCCGTTTTGCAACAGTCACAAGATAACTACGAGGCTCACGAATCGTTTCAACTTTGCCATGAAAGTCAGGTGCAGAAAGCAGTCTGACAAACGTATCCTGTGCCAAATCAGCGGCCTGATGAGAACAACTTAACCGCTCACGCAACCAATTTTGCAACCAGCTGAAATTGTTTTGATAGAGTTTTTCAAGACTTTCTGTCGGTGGTGGAGACAATGGCGCATTCATAGTAATTATTCGCAACTGTTAATGATAATGATTCGCAGTTGCATTTTAGGGTAATTAATTAATGAGAGCAATCCCTAAAAATATCTAACTGTTGAATGGCCTTGCCGATAAACGTTGAAGGTTTTAACGGTCCAGCCATTGTCGTAACAGATTATTGCGTACTCGCGAAAGGCGATCATATTGCTCTGTTTTACCGTTTAAATTGAATTCTTGACGGACTGACTGCTCCATATCAAACAGAATTTCCCGTTGATTTGGCTCCCGTACCCGGCTGGTGAGCCAACCAACAATAACCAGTCTTTCACCGTCGGTAACTTCATTAACCCGGTGCAGATACGTCGAGGGATATAACAGTAAATCACCCGCATCCAATTTCCAGCTACGTTCCCCGCTACTGTCTTCTAACACCAGCTCGCCGCCCTGATACTGGGTTTGGTCCGATAAAAACAAGGTGAATGAAATATCCGTGCGCTGGTTGTTGATCAATGCTTCATCGACATGGGTGCCGTAACGCATGCCGGGTTTATAACGACTTACCAGCAGTCGAACAAATTGTTGTGCATGGGTGGTCTGTAAAAATAAATCATTGGCCAGCAGGCGTTGTTCAACCAGCTTTAACACACCGCCAACTTCCAGCATATCAGCCTGCTGATTATGTTTTACCTGAATGGCAGCCCGGCCAGCCGTGCTCTGTCCGTCATGAAACAGGATATCCTTTATAGATGCATTAATAGCGTCGAGATCAATCGCTGATAAACACTGTGAAAGATGCAGGATCATATTGAGAATGCTTCTCATTTATGGCAAAGTAGATAACTTATCATACCCCCACTCAGAGAGACAGACTATGCAAGAAAATCGTAAAAAATGGTTAAGCATTGGCGTGGCTTTGGCCAGCGGCATCAGCCTGAATGCCGCTGCCGCGAATGTGTCCCATGATATACACTTCACCCACGAAAATATCACGCTGGCAGCCGCTGGTGAGGGTGAAGGTGACGGTGTTAGCGAGACCGATCTGAAAACCAATGATGTCGCTTTTTTAACACGCTTGGGTCTGATTCGCGGTCACTTGCTGGTGGGTTATGAGTTGTATAAACAAGGCCAGGTCGATATGGCGATTACCCATATGAAACATCCCCGTGATGAGCTTTATGCCGGGCTGGTTCCCTCTATTGAATATCGTGGTGGCGAACGTTTTGATGTTGCACTGAGCAATCTGGCTGACACAGTAACCAGCCAAGCTCCTCAGAAAGAAGTGGATGAGGCATACAAACAACTGGAAGCCGGCATCAAAGCGGCTGAAGCTGTGGTGAAACCCGATTTAAAAAACACTCTGCAGAGTATCAAAGACCTGGTCCGCACGGCAGGTGAAGAATATGCCCTGGGCGTTGAAAACGGCAAACTCGTTAATCTGCATGAATATCAGGATGCTTACGGCTTTACCCAAATCGCCAATCGCCGTCTGGAACAATTGCCTAAAGCCACTCGCAATGAATCAGCTGAGGCTGTTAAACAGGTTGAAGGCTATCTGGATGAGCTTGCTGATTTATGGCCAAGTATTGCCCCAGAGGGCGATGTGGATGGTGATGCTTCTAAACTGTATGGTGCTGCAGCACGGATTGAGATTGCAGCGTTAGGACTATAAACAGGACCAGGACTCGTTCAAATCTTTGCTCAACATTGGAAAGTGGAATGCTTCCACACAAAGTTTCAAGCTTATTAAGTATGCCCTGTTGCCGCCAGCTTGGCGGCGATATAATCACTGTGCTCGACATGTAACAGATTGCTGATGCGACGAATAACGTGTTGTTCTATTTGATGAATTTCGTTATCAGCATTAGCGAGTTGCCAAAGCAAGTGTATCAGTTCAACTTTCTTTTTCTGGCTGAACTGGCGGTTGATTTCTGAGGTAAAAGCAAAATAGTCAGTGGCTGATTTGTGAGCTTGCTCAGCTTCATTAAGCAAACTTTCTGCCGAAGTTTTATCGAGTGAAAAGCGTCTCTGCAAAATGGTCAACAGCATTTCCCGCTCTTCGTCTTTGAAATGATAATCAGAGGCAATCACCTCCACCATCAAGGCGGCTGCAGCGAGTTTGACCGAAACTTGCGCACCATCTCCGGTATCGTTATCGCTGAGTAATTCACGTTGTAAGAATTGTTTGAGTTTATCGATCATGAGGTTCTCCTGTACTGCAGAGACTTGTTTATAGGGGGCAAGTTCGAATAATAAATGGGGTTTATTTGGTCGAATGCAAGATAACAGCCGCCTGATAGCGAGGCTTGCCGTAACCCAACATGCGATTAAATTCTTTATGGGTCACTGGCACATAAAAGCTGTCCGTCAGCGTTTTGTCATCATCCCAATCAATGTCAGGGTCATGAAAATAAACAAAGGTATCTGAAATCGACACCAGCACCACCCAATGTGGCGATTTGTTCTGGTTCAGACGATACGAGCTAATCAGCACGACGGCCAGCGCACCTTGGTTCAGGTACTCCCGCAATAAATTCACATCAATATGACGCATCTGTTGCTCAACATCCGAGGTTTCCAGTTGTTGCATAAAGTCCTGATGCACACACTCCATTACCGCTTTTTTATCTTCACTGCGCACACCATTAACAAACGGCACATCATCACTATTGGTAATCAGGCTGGTTTTGAAATAGCGTCGCCATGCGGCCAGGGCCAGCCCCTGAGCACTACAGCCACCATGTCCGGAAGTCATAAATATGGTGGTCGCTTCTCGCCAAAGTTGTAATTCCAGTCCACGATCCAGATGCATTATCGGTTGCAGTGTTTTCATCGCCATCATCAAACTGGCAGGACCACAGGTAAAATCGGTACTTTGAGAATAATGAAATACTTGCTGATGCAACTCTTCTGGTTGTGGCTGCAATACTTTCATCATACGTAGCGCATTGGCATGATCTTCATAGTAGTCGGTGACAATTTCAAACTGGTGATAGCCCAGGCTCTCATATAGTTTGATGGCACCCACATTATCAGGTCGCACTTCCAGACGGATAAAGCTTCTGCCGGCGGTCAATGCAGCCTGTTCGGCCTCCCGCATCAATGCTCTGGCAATTTTCTGATTACGATATTCAGGTAATACCGCCAGCGAATAAATACGCCCCAGCGAAGTGCCTCGGGCATATAGCAACAGCACATAGCCCATTAATTTTTGTTGTTGCTCGGCCACTAATAATAAGGCGTTAGCCTTATTGATCATCCATTTGAAACTACGTCGGGACAGTTGATCACTATCAAAACAGACATTTTCAATTGCCAGCAGGGCATCTACATCAGCTAAGGTGGCCGCACGAAAAATTATCGGATCAGTCTGTTGGTTAACGACCATTTGCATTGGCGGTTAAACCTTCCAAAGCCATTTCAATGACCTGGCGTCCACGGAACAATACTAACTCCTGCCATTGTGTTTCATCAGGACAGAAAAAATCCTGCATGGCATGTTTGATATCCAGTGTTTTCTGATCAGACCAGTCAACCTTGCCGGATTGTTGTAGCTGTTGATCAGCAAACAGGACTTTCAGCATTTGCTGATTGCTAAACGTGCCGAATTCCAGCGTCAGAAAACACACATTATCACCTTGCTGATGCCAGAAATAATCATGCAGGCCATGTTTTACGCCCGAAGTAGAGGTACCCAGAGCCGGTTCCGTTACCGTGGGGCCAAATAATTCACGCGCCTTTTTTTGACCAGCCGTTTTAGGAAGGTGGTCACAGATCAATTCACCATAGCCATAAGGTCCCAGGCCGCTATGAATATCAATAACAACCACGTTTTCACGTTTTTCCGGCTTTAACTGAGTCATTAATTGTTCAATGGTCTGGCGTGACCAACTGGGTTTATCGCCACCATAGTATAGGGCATCGGCTTTGGTGTATTGGCCTTGGCTGAGCTTATCAAACTGCTCCCGCTGGTCACCAACCTGCTCAACGGCATCCTTTTTTTTACTCAGTTTTTCCCAGATGGCTACCGCCTCATCAGAATCCGGTAACTTGGAATCAAAGTCGACAAAATTACGATTGATATCGATACCTTCATGATCATTGCGACTGGCACAGGCAAATCCCCAGGGATTTAATGCATGAACCATGACCACACACACATCAGCAGGTAATCGTCGATGACGTCCCACAAAATCCGATTGAATGGCAGAGCCCACACCACCTTCAACACCATGTATTCCGGACACTAACACCAGAATATTTTTTGCCTTGGGGCTGCCGGCCCAGGCAATATCGCAGAATAAGCGTTCGTTTTTCGGCCCACGTAGCGGGTGGACAATATTATTGACCCGCTCGACAATGGAGCTTGTTTCCACTGCTGAGATAAACTTGTCTCTTGCGTCAGCATAGCGTTGTGAAAACACGCTCAGAACGGCATCTGCATACATGGCAACAACTCTCCTGTACATAAAATTTCGGCGAAGAATAGGCGACTTTTATGATTTTGACCAGATAAACTGCATAGTGGCAAAAATATTTATCACAACCATGACACAATCACTTTATGATGCACAAATCGTCTGGCTAACCTGAATCGGAGCAACGCTAACATCATATGACTAACCATCTGATAATCCTGGAAAATATTGAAGACTGGGCGCCTTATTTTCCCAGTGCGCAGGTCATCGCTGTGGATGATTATTTGCAAACGCCCTCTCCTACTGCGAGCGAGCGTGCGCAAATTATTAACCTTTGTCATGGCTTGGAATACCTGAGCCCCGGCTATTACTGTTCCATGGTGGCCGAAGCACGTGGGCATCGGGTAATGCCAAGTTTGCGAACCATCAATGATTTATCTCGCAAAAGCCTGTATGCCTACGACTTATCCGATTTTGGAACACAGCTCGATAAAGTCATCGCCGCCAGCGATAAACAATCCGAGACCAGCTTTAACCTCAAAGTTTTTTTTGGCCAGTGTGAATTTAAGGGTCTGCAAAAGCTGGCCAGACAGATCTTCGAACAGTATCCCTGCCCAATCATCGAAATCGAATTCAGTCATAAAGGTCATTGGCTGATTTCGTCTATTAAAGCGGCTCCACTCAATCAGCTCAGTGACAGTGAACAGGATAATTTTGCCAATGCGCTGGATGCGTTCAGTCATAAATTATGGCGCAAACCTTCCAAACGTCGCCAATATCGTTATGACATGGCCATTTTGCATAACCCGGATGAAAAAATGCCGCCCAGCGATGCGACGGCATTAAAACGTTTTATCGCCAGTGGTAAGCGTATCGGTATTGATGTGGAATTGATCACACCGCGAGATTATATTCGGATTGCTGAGTATGACGCCTTGTTTATCCGTGAAACAACAGCGATCCATAATCACACCTATAAATTTGCCCGGCGGGCTGAAAGCGAGGGGTTGGTTGTCATTGATGACCCGACATCAATTATCCGCTGCACCAATAAGATCTATCTGAAAGAACTGCTGGAAAAACATAATTTGCCAATGCCGGAATCGCATCTGCTGTATCGCAATGATAAAGCCGGTCTGGAAAAAATCGGTGCAGAAGCCACTTTTCCACTGGTAATGAAAATTCCTGACGGTGCATTTTCCAAAGGGGTTATCAAGGTCAATAATGTTGATGAGCTGCGAAGTAACGCGGCAGAGTTTTTCCAGCAATCGGCGATAATCTTACTGCAGGAATTTATGTTCACTGATTACGACTGGCGAATTGGTGTGTTCAACAACAAGCCAATTTATGCCTGTCAGTATTTTATGAGTAAAGGCCACTGGCAGATCTATAACCACAACACCAAAAAAGGCACCGATTCAGGTAAATCAGCCGCGGTGCCAATTTCCGAAGTACCGGAAAAAGTGCTAAAAATTGCTACAAAATCGGCGAAATTGGTGGGAGATGGGCTCTATGGTATCGATATTAAGCAAAGTGGCAGCCGGGTGGTGTTAATTGAAATTAACGACAATCCGAGCATCGATAGCGGTGTGGAAGATGCTTATCTGGGGCCAGCTTTATATGACGATATTATGCGAGAGTTTTTGCGAAGACTGGAAGCGCGTAAATCCCATCGCCAATAAACGGCTACGTTGAAATAAAAAAGCGGTGGCTGATTATTCAGCCACCGCTTTTTTGGTTCAGCTTATCGTCAAACCTAGAACGAATAGCTGGCACCTACATGCAAGCCACGGCGTTCGCCAACAAAGTAACGGTATTGTTGACTGAAACCGTTAAAGTCTGCGCGTTCAGCATAATCCGTATCGAACAGATTATGTACGCGGCCATAAAGTGTCAGACTCTCAGTCACTTCATGTGAGGCACGCAAATTAAACACATCATGGCCTTCATATTTTTTATCATTTGCATCATTCAGGTAGTACTCACTCATATGCACCCATTCGAGTTCAGCACGACTTTTTGGTGTTACATTCCAGCCTAACCGGATATTGGCCATACGTTTAGGAGCTGTCACCAGATAGTTACCTTTTCCGATATTACTGGTCTCTCTGTCAAAGTCATATTCGTGCTTGGCAAAGGTGACATTGGCACCGATATCAAATAATTCATTAAACGGATAAAACATTCCCAGTTCCAGACCGGTATGTTTGGTTTTGCCATCTGGTACGTTGATTTGTGTGCTGTCAGTAAAGAAGTAATCTTTTTTCTTCATCTGATAAGCCGCGATTTCATATTGCAGACCCTCACCAACCCGACGAACCCCTATCTCTACACTATCAATTTGTTCAGAATCTGCTGAACCGCCGGTAGCCCCACGCTGCTGAATCCGATAGAGATCTGTTGTCTGTGGTGCACGATTACCGCGCGCATAATTGATAAACGCAGCGGTATTGTCAGTCAGTTCCTGCACCAAACCCAGTTTGGGACTCAGGTTGCTGAAAGTGTCTTTGCCACTATCCGGACGTAAATATCGGGTGTTACCCGGGATAGTCGCGGAATCGGTATTGTTGGTGTAATCGTATTTGGTGTATTCATAACGAACACCTGCAGTTACACGGGTTTTATCTAAAACCTGCCATTCAGAATGAATATATGGTGCGAGTACGGTTGCATCGACTTCATAATCGTAGTGCACGCCTTGCGCAAATGGGCCTACTGTCGGGTTGAATTGTACTTCGGATAAATCACCTTCTGTATATTCAATGTCGGTACCCACAATAATGGTATGACCGCCATCCAGCTCTTTGGTTAGAGCAGACAATAAGCCAGCACTGGTGTGCTTGTTCTTTTCAACTGGTTGGCCATTCAAGAAATGCATCAAAAAATCCATTTCAGTATGGCGCATATATGGCGTTAAACGAAAAGAAGTGGAGTCGTTCAGCTGTCGTTCCCATTCAGTTGATAAACGGAAAGACTTTGCATTGCGGTAGGCATCGATGCCACGTTCTTTGTTCGGGTTACTTCTGGCTAAACTACCGTCTTTATAGGCTTCAAAACCTTCAATGTAACCCGCTGTTTTCTGATTCAGATTCGTCGCACTGAAAATAGTTTTGAAACTGTCCTGATCGCCGTAATAGTCATGACGCAAAGTGACTTTTTGCTGATCGTATCCGGCATCTTCGGCATAACCATTATCGGTTGTGCCGTTAACGCTGACACGGTAACCATGACGACCTACGGTGTCACTGACAGTACCTTTAAATTTGTACAAGTCATGCGGACCAACTGAAAAATCGACTTGACGCTCTAAATCCAGAGATGGTGCGCGAGTCAGGACATTAACCAAACCATGAACCGCATTGGAACCATAAAACGCACTGCCCGGACCACGGACCACCTCAATGCCACCAGCCTGTTCATAATTGGATTCAAACAGACCATTTACATTGGCAAAACCTGCTGCACGTAAAGGAATACCGTCTTCCAGAAACAAAAATGATCCGGCACCAGCACCACCGGTTAATACAGGTGAACGAATAGAGGTCAGATGCTCCTGCCCGTTACCCCGTTGAATATTCACACCGCTGATACGATTAATGACTTCGGTGATGTGATCGGGACGCACCAAATCGATTTCTTCTTCCGAAACTTTTCCGGTATTTCCTGCTAATTCAAGAATGGGTGTGCCTGAACGTGTTCCGGTCACAACCAGTTCGTCAAGCGATAAATCCTCTTCTTCCTGGGCGTGTGCTGGTAAGGCAATATTCAGACTGGCCAAGGCCATTAATAGTGGTAGTTTTCGTAAAATCGGCATGAGCTGTAGTTCCTGACGTTGTTGTTTTATGTAGTTTTGTAATTTTCTCATGTGGTGTTTTTGCAACACATCAGAAAAATCCTTAAAAGGCGTTGAAAAACGTCCTATCATCCCCATCTATTGACCCAGATCAATTTTTATCCGAAAGAGCCCATGGAATATAAAGACTATTACAAGATCCTTGGCGTAAGCCGCACTGCGACACCGGAGGAGATTAAAAAAGCTTACCGTACACTGGCGCGTAAATATCATCCTGATGTCAGCAAAGAAGCAAATGCCGAAGATAAATTCAAGGAAGTCGGTGAGGCTTATGAGGTTCTGCGCGATAAGGAAAAACGTGCCCAGTACGATCAGTTTGGCGGACAGTTTCGTCATGGTCAATCATTCTCACCACCTCCCGGCTGGGAAGAAAATGTCGGTGGTTTCGGACAGGGTAACTTCAGCAGTTTTTTTGAAAACATGTTCGGTGGCATGGGCGGAATGGGTGGCGGCCGACACGATAATTTCTTTGCCCGGGGCGAAGATGTTAACGCCAAAATTACCATCTCACTGGAAGATGCTTTTAACGGGGCGAATAAGTCTATCCGTCGTCCTGCGGGCGCAACTCAAACCGGTACTGTCAGTGTCAAGATCCCTGCGGGCATTGAACCCGGCAAGAAAATTCGCTTAACCGGCCAGGGTAAAGCCAATATGAACGGTAAGCCTGGAGATTTATACCTGGAAATCCAGATTGCTCCTCATGCGCTTTACCGACTGGAAGGTAAGGATGTTTATCTGGATCTGCCGATTGCTCCCTGGGAGGCAGCATTGGGGGCCAAAATCACTGCGCCAACTTTAGCCGGAAAAATTAGTCTGAATATTCCGGCAGGTGCCCGGAGTGGGCAAAAAATGCGTTTGAAAGGTCGTGGCCTGCCCGGCAAAACGGCTGGAGATCAGTTTGTGGTATTGCAGATAATGACTCCCCCAGCGACGTCTGCTGAAGCTAAAAAGCTTTATAAGCAAATGGCTGAAAAATTACCTTTTAACCCTCGTGAGAACATTGATAAAGCATTTTGAGGAAAACAAAATGATGAATAAGCTGAAATCTGCTGTTGTCTGGTTAGCTGGTATTACACTTTTAACACAGGTGGCTGTTGCGGCACTGCCTTTTCCCTGGCTTGATGATGATAGTCAGATGCCGACTCTGGCCCCCATGTTGGATCAATCCAAACCCGCCGTGGTGAATATTGCCACACGTAGCGAAGTGCGAATTCAGGATAACCCATTATTAAACGATCCTTTTTTCCGGCGTTTTTTTAACTTACCAGAGCAACAACGACCTCGAACCCGTCAGGCACAAAGCCTGGGTAGTGGCGTGATTGTTAACGCCAAAGAAGGATTGGTATTAACCAATAATCATGTGATTCAACGTGCTGATGAAATTACTGTTTCACTGCATGACGGTCGCAGTTTTCAGGCTGAAGTGGTTGGAAGTGATCCAGCTACCGATGTTGCTGTCATTCGTATTCCGCCTGAAAATCTTACTGCCTTGCCTTTAGCGGATTCAGATAGCCTGCGTGTAGGTGATTTTGTGGTGGCCATTGGCAATCCATTTGGGCTGGGCCAAACCGTAACGTCCGGTATTGTCAGTGCCTTGGGCCGAAGTGGTCTTGGCCTCGAAGGCTATGAAAACTTTATTCAAACCGATGCCTCAATCAATCCGGGTAATTCGGGTGGTGCCCTGGTCAATTTACGTGGTGAACTGGTAGGAATTAACACAGCAATCTTTTCACCAAATCAATCCGGCAATATCGGTATCGGTTTTGCCATCCCCAGTAATTTAGTCAAACAGATTACCGACCAGTTACTTGAGCATGGCGAAGTACGTCGTGCTTATTTGGGCGTACAGATGCAGGACATTACGCCAGAACTCGCACAAGCTTTTGGGATTGAAGATAATCGTGGGGGTGCTGTAGTCACCAATGTCATACCCGGATCAGCCGCTGAAAAATCCGGATTACAAGTGGGCGATGTAGTCACCGCTGTAGATGGTGTCTCGCTATTAAATGCGGATAACCTGCGAAATACCATCGGTTTGTTAATGGTTGGACAAACTATCAAACTGGATATTATTCGTGACGGAAATCCGCAGACTCTGACAGCTAAAGTAACGGAAATGCAACGGAGCACCACCAGCACACAATCCGGTGATGTTCACCCTAAACTGGCTGGTGCAACCTTTGGTGATATTGAACAGGATTCACCGGCTTACGGTAAAATACAGGGCATTATGCTGTATTCTGTCCAACGTGGCAGTCCGGCATGGAATGCGGGGTTACGCAGTTATGACATTGTCACCTCGGTAAACCGTCAACCGGTCAGTAATCTGGAACAATTTAAACAGATGGTGACCAATCAACCGGAATTGTTATTGAATATTGTTCGGGAAAATCAAGCGATGTTCCTGTTGCTAAGATAAAAACTATAGGGTGCGGAGGATCAACTCCGCACCCTCGTATCTATGCTAAGGCTATAATCCCATTTGACTGAGGCTCGGATAGTCATCTGGTCTTCGACCTGAAGGCCAGGTTAATTTCCGCTCACTTTTCGCAATAGCCAGATCATTAATACTGGCGAAACGGGTTTTCATTAACCCATTTTCATCAAATTCCCAGTTTTCATTTCCATACGATCGAAACCATTGGCCACTTTCATCGTGCCATTCATAGGCAAATCTCACAGCAATCCGGTTTTCGCTATATGCCCAAAGTTCTTTAACCAGTCGGTATTCTCTTTCCTTTTGCCACTTTCTCTCCAGGAATGATTTGATCTGCTCTCGGCCCACTGGAAACTCCGAGCGATTACGCCACTGGCTATCAACGGTATAGGCCAAGGATACTTTTTCCGGGTCCCGGCTATTCCAGCCATCTTCAGCTATACGGACTTTTTGTTTGGCGGTTTCAGCGTTAAACGGGGGAAACGGTGGTTTCTGTTCTGTTTGCTGCATGATTTTATCTCCTGCAATAGATGTATACCGATTTGTCTACCCACAGAATAGACAGATCAGTCTACCTCTGTCAAACTGGCACTAAATTTGTGAGAAATGATTATGGATAAACGCCAGCAATTAATTCATACCGCATTTGATCTGTTTTACCGAAATGGAATTCATGCTGTTGGGATTAATCAGATCCTGCAGACAGCAGGTATCGCCAAAAAAACGCTATACAACCACTTTGCCAGTAAAGACGAATTGATTCAGGCAGTAGTCGAATACCGCGATGAAAATTTCTATTACTGGTTAGCTGGCAGATTGGAACAGGTCAAACCTGGATATGATGGCCTTAATGAACTGTTTGATGCGGTAGATGACTGGATAAATAACCGCGTCAAATTACTCGCTGACTTTCATGGCTGTTTTTTTATTAACACCTGTGCTGAATTTAACGATCCGCATCACCCACTCCATCAACAATGTCAGCAACATAAACAACGGATAAATACTTTAATCGAAAGACAGATCGGCGCCCTGGGAATACTTGAACCAGCTATTCAACGGGTGACACAGTCAATCAGCCTGTTAAAAGAAGGAGCCATCGTAATGGCCCATGTACAGGGAGATTTAACTGCAGCAAACAAGGCAAAAGATATGGCCTGGATTGTATTGGCCGCTTATCTTAGTTAAAAATAATTGTTACGTTATTTAAGCAGCTGTTGAATGTTTTGAGCATATTGCGCTTCTGTTAATGGCATATAACCGGTGAAATGCAGCCAGGTGACCATATTGGAAAAATAGTGTGTTAAAAATACTTTAAGATTAGCTTTGTCTTCTAAAGACTGTTTATTCACATACAGAAACAATGGTCTGGAAAACGGCGTGTATTGACCATTTGCCACGGTTTCAATAGATGGGTAAACAGGGCCATTACCATTATCAATTGGTACCAGTTTTAACGTATCCCAATGACGGTGATAGCCGCCAATCCCAAAAAATCCCAATGCATTTTTATCTTTGGCAATATGCTCTGCCAAATACTCTTCATCTTCGCTGGCGACATAGTCGGAACGACTTTCCCGGGTGACCCCTGTTACATGCGTTGTGAAGTAGTCATAGGTGCCGGAATCCTGCCCTCTGCCATATAGTGATAACAACTTATCTGGCCATTCCGATCTCAGCTGATTCCAGTTCATGATTTCGTCTTCACTTTGCTTTGACCAGATAGCTTTTAACTCGTCCAGCGTCAGAGAATCGACCCAATCATTGCCCGAGTGCACAACCACTGCCAGGGCATCCTGCGCCAATGGGAGCTCGACATAATCAATCTGATTTTTTGCACATAAAGCAACTTCTTCGGCGTTGATCGGCCTGGAAGCATTACTGACATCGCTTTTTCCTTCACAAAACAAACGAAAACCCGCATTGGTTCCAGAAAACTTAACCGAGATTTCGGTTTCCGGTTGCTCCCGTATAAAGCGTTTGGCGGCTTCAGTAGATATCGGAAAGACGGTACTGGATCCATTTACGACAAGGGTGTTTTCAGTAATATTAACTTCCGAAAGATCATCCTGCTGTGAACACCCAGCCAACATAGCTAAAACAAGACCAGCAATCACGCTTACATATTGTTGTTTCACTGAGATTTACTCCGACTTGTCGAATTAGTCATGCTTGGAATCTTTCAACGATTGTTTCAAGTCTTCCCAGAAAATTTTCAAACTGGTGAATTTGGTTTCCACCGCATCAAAATAGTGTTCCAGCTCATCAATTTTCTCGTGTTGCTGTGCATCCATTTCACTGGGCATGCCCGCTTCAAGTTCCTCAATGGCTTGCTTGAGTTCACGAATACGGACTTGTCTTTCCTGTGGCGTTAAATTGGACATGGCTTAAACCTCAAAATGATTTGTTCTGATTAGAAGATCTGACTTATGCCAATGATCAACAATGGAAGCACAAAAAATACACCGCCTATATAGGCAACAACATAAAGCTTGTTTTTCTGGGCATACATCGCCAGGGTCTCGGCCATTTTGACCGGTAACTGGCGAAATACCGGCAATACATATATCAGTAGAATCGCCATCAGATTAAAAAACAGATGTACCAGGGCTATCTGCAAAGCAAGTTCAGCAGTTGGGCCCGATATCGCCGTTGCTGCCAGCAAGGCGGTGATGGTGGTGCCGACGTTTGCCCCTAAAGTAAATGGATAGATCTGTTTAATTGAAAAGACACCGGTTCCTGCCAGCGGAACGATTAAGGCAGTCGTGGTTGAAGAAGATTGGACCAGAACAGTAATAATTGACCCTGAAGTCATGCCAGCAATCGGTCCCCTGCCTACCGCCTTATGCAAAATGTCTTTTGCTTTGCCGACCATCACTTTACGCAGTAACTTACCTATCGCTGAAACCACAAACAGGATCAACGCTATACCTATCACTATTAACGCAATCCCCGCCCAGACCTCAGGCAGCCAACCCGTTATAAACTTCAACGCATCGTTGGCCGGTGCCAGCAAGGTCTTCATGAAATTTACATTACTCATGCTGACGCTGGTATCCGAAATGAAAAACCCGGACATAAACTCAGCAGTATTCTGTAACGGTTTAAATAAAAGTTCTAACGGTAACAGTATCAGAACAGCAAAGATGTTGAAGCTGTCGTGCACTGTGGCAGCAGCAAACGCCCGGCGGAATTCTTCGCCGTTACGCACATGTCCCAGACTCACCAGCGTACTGGTTAATGAAGTACCGATATTCGCGCCCATGACCATAGGAATAGCAATACTTAACGGCAAACCGCCCGCCACCATGCCGACAATAATGGAGGTGACCGTGCTGGAACTTTGAATCAATGCAGTAGCGACAACACCGATAATGAGAGCAATCACCGGATTTGATGCAAAAGAAAATAATTCCTTGGCATTACTGGCTGTCGCCATTTTAAAACCACTGCCAATGGCCCCCACAGAAGCCAGCAAAAGATAAATCAATGCCGCCACCATCAACCATGCTTGCCAATTGGATTGAGACACCTGTGCGTTTAACGAGGGGTTTTGCTGGGTAAGGGTAGACATGAGTGATCACTCTTATTGAAATTCACTCATGCAATTTAATGCTCATCTGTGACAGTTTGATGAACAATTTTCAGTTATTAATTTGAATAATTGGAACATTGCGTTAGTTGATATTCAGATTCGTGATAAACCGTTTCCTCGAATTTTTTATATCACTTACAAACATTTACATAGCTTGAAACAAACTTACAGAAAGAACGGTTAATCTGCTTTTCAGTGACAGGCTTTATCAAGCGAGGTAAACACAATGTTAAATTTAACAAAGACAAAAACATTTATCTTAATGGTGTTTTCACTGTTAATCATCGGCTTTTCAGTCAACACGGCCAAAGCAGACGTCAGAATCAATATAGGGCTTGGCTATCCAATCGGTTATGTAGATCATCGTCATCATGGCTATGTCGTGCAGCACCATGCTCCCCGATACAGCTATCACAAGCATCATTACCATCAGCCGAAAAAGTATTATTCAAAACATAAACACCATTACCACCAGCCAAAAAAATATTATTCAAAGCATAAACATCATCCGCAATCCTACCGTGGACACGGTAATCACCGTGACCATTATCGATATGAATCCAGAGGAAATCATCGGAATTACGGGTATCGGGATCATCGCTATTATCGATAATCCGAAGTCAGATTAGTATGATTTGAAATGAATAAGGCCCCAATTCAGGGGCCTTGTTATTTTAATCCTAGAAGCTATAACGGACATTGGCCGTGATATTACGGCGTTCGCCATAGCCGCAATCACGCCCAACGCCACGACACCAAGAAATATATTCTTCATCAGTCAGATTCTTAACATCTACCGTGAAATCCCAGTTTTGATAACCATATCCAATCATCGCATCGTAAAGTGTCTCGGACGGTATTTTAGGTCCAGCTCCTGTTCCATAATCAGAACCTACACTATCACCGATATAACGAACGCCGGCCCCAATACGCCAATTATTGTTCAAGTAATATTTATTCCACCAAGACGCTACTTTTTCAGAAACATAGGCCAAACGTTCACCTGTTTGACCATTGTCTGCATTCATATTGGTGTAACTAAATTGGGTTTCAAATTGAGCCCAGCGTTTATTGACTTGTAATTCCCAGCCGTCAATGGTCGCCCCTGTCTGTTCAACGCCGTCAGGAATATCTCCTGGCTGGACACGATTGGTTTGCAGAATATCAAAATAGGCCGCGGTAATCGCTAGGCTTTTATCATTAGACAAGTATTTGAAACCATATTCACGCTGCTTACCTGTGGTAGGCTTCAGCGTACTTTCTTCGCTGGTTCCAAGATTCATTGTGAATGCTTCCGAGTAACTGGCGTAAGGGGAAAGCCCATTTTCAAAGCGGTACATAATCCCTATACGGCCTGTTGTCTCATTTTCCTCGCTGGTTACATTATCTCCTACTTCAGCAAGCAGGATATTTTTCGCCCAATCTCGTCGTAATGCGGCAGAAACAACGACAGGACCGATTTCCATATGATCGGCAAAGTAAAAGCCAACCTGTCTGATTTGATTATCATTCGGATTAGTTGGGTCGAGAATACCAGGGTCAAAATTACCATACACTGGATTATAAAGGTTTATTGGGGTTCCAATAGCTGACGCTGAGTTATCGGTTTCCCAGAGAGCATCTTGCCGATCCACACCGATTGCCACATTGTGCTGAACGACACCTGTATCAAATTTTCCTTGAAGGCGAGCATCTAAGTTGAAAATTCGGGTTTCTCTATCCGCTGTAGTGATAAAACGACCAATGTTGCCATCAGCATCAGTGGTAAAACCACTTGGAGCCGTGGTGTAATGCTCCCGAGTTTTAGTGCTGGACTCCGAATAACGAGCTGTCGTGGAGAAAGACCATGCCTGGTTGAAGCTATGGTCAAACATTAGCGTTACTTCTGTCTTCTCACGGTCATATTTATCCCAGCCAGGTTCACCAACAAACGTTTCTGAACCAACATAACCCAGCGGTCCACGATCCAATGTTCCAGCTTGCGGGAGAAACTGAGCAGACACCTGGCCTGTATTCATCTGTCTGTTAAAGAGTACCGTAAAGCTGGTATCTTCCGTGGGTCTCCATGTCAAAGAAGGCGCAATAAAAAAACCATCATCGTCGACATAATCAACCTGAGTCTGACTATCTCGTTCAAGGCCAACAACTCGATAGAGTAACTTTCCATCTTCGGTTGCTGGACCAGTCACATCGAAAGCGATTTGCTTACGGTGAAATGAACCATACTGAGCCCAGATTTCGCCCTGCTTTTCTTCTTTAGGAAGTTTCGAAACCGAATTAAGTATTCCCCCTAACTCACCCTGTCCGTACAACACTGCAGAAGGGCCTTTTAGAACCTCAATACTCTCAAGTGCATAAACATTAGGTCTTACCGTATTATAAAAACCATACAGTTGACGAAGACCATCAACATATTGCGAGGGATCAATTCCGCGAACCTTAGCAGAGTCACCACGTGTATCTAAACCAAAACCACCAGCATATACACCAGAGCTATAGAGCAGCGCATCCTGAATCGTTTTGGCGCCTGTATCTCGAATAAAGTTTTCATCCACTACCGACATTGAGAAAGGCTGATCAACCAGAGGCACATTCAGTTTTCCCACACTTGGCTCTTTTTCCAGCTCGATATAACCTAACGTATCTGCGTTTGTCGATGTAACCTCAACGGTAGGCAGATCCAATGACTTTTCTTCAGTTTCCTCAGCGATTGCATTTGGTGTAAATACAAACATAGCCAATACGGCAGGCGCACAAAACAGCCGGAGCTTTTGAACAGGTGGATACATTACATTTCCCAGTTTGTTTAAATTAAAGCTAAATGATAGTGATTTAGATTTGCGTAATGTAAAGGAGTGTAACAAGCCTGTCAATTGTGGCTTTACGGGAAACTCCCTTAACCAACCATATAAATGTAAGGGCTGTCGTAGATAAACTTATATCCAGCTACTTGCTTTACTTTCGAGTGATAATGGGATTTTGAAGATAATTTGCCAGCAGACAAATAGTAAAAATGACTATTTATATTCCGTTAAAGCTATGAGCGATTTTCTTAATTTACGTCAAATAATCTCTCGAATAGTTAGCTGCCCTTCGTCCGTGAAGAGTATTTAAGTTATCGATCAGAAGCTGGTTCTCAGGTTAAGCGAGACACTACGTGGCTCACCATAGGTGTTGTAGGTATTTAGCCCGCCAATACGCTCGTAATATTTGCGATCTGTCAGGTTATTCACGGCAAGTGTAAGGCTGGTTTTCTGAGTGATGTCATATCCCAGCTGGGCGTTAAAAACAGCGTAACCGGTGCCTTCTCTTAGGCCTTTTTCGCCTGTTCCGATGACCGCTGAGTTTGCCGTCATACCAGCACTTGCGCGCCAGGGTGTACCGGCAAACCGATAGGTCCCGTAGAGCTTGAGCGAGTGCCGCGGCTCAAACAGCGAGAAACGTTCACCTTCCCTAAGGCGGTCAACCTCGTAGCTGCTCGTTATGTAGGCATAACCAGCCATCAGTTGCAGATTAGCTGTCGGACTGCCACTGATCTCTACTTCGGCACCTTTTACTTCGACTTCACCAGCAGAAAGGAAGAATCCGGGATTATCAAGATCGTTAAACGAGCGATTAACATCGCGGGTCCGGAATACCGATGCACCAAACTGTAGCTTGCCATCATTGAATTCGCCTTTGATACCGACTTCAATCTGCCTACCCTCGCGAGGGTCCAGATTTCTGCCACTGACCGCTTGCTGCGTTTGTGGCATAAAGATATCAGCGTAACTGCTATACAAGGCAAGGTGCTGGTTTATGCGATAGACCACACCAGCATAAGGCGTGAAGATATTACGTTCACGTGACCTTTCATCCCATGATGTGGAAGGGGAAGGTGAAACATTTCGGCTACGGTATGTGTAATTGCTAAATCGGCCGCCAAGCACCACAGTTAACGGGTCAGTCAATGAAAATCTGAGCTGACTGTACATACCGTTTTGGGTCGTTTCATACCCAAAACCTCCGACATAGGGCTTAATGCTGTTTTTGGGTACCAGATCTGCACGTCCGAACGGAACGTTGGCAATGGAAGAGTTCGCCCCGGAAAGTCTTTCTTCACTTAAACGTTCATAATTAAATCCAACAGTCGCTGCATGCTGCCTGCCAAGTAATGAGAATGGACCGGTGCCATAGACATCAAACGATTCACGTGTGGACTCGTAATCCCAACCTCTGCGTAAATAATTGCCAATTAGTCCAGTCGCGGGATCGACACCGCCGGTGGGGAAAGCATCATTTAAGCGCCAATCCCGCGAAGCATGTCCAACCAGTGCTTTTAGTTGCCATCCGTTATCCAGATGATGGGCTGCCTCAAATCCTATGGTGGTATTTCTCGTTTCATTGCGCGCCCATGACGGCATAGTTGTGGTTGATCGAGATGTATCAATCAGTGTTCCGTCGGTATAGGCAGGCAGCCCCATAAACGGATTGGTTTTATCGTCTTGAGATGCCACATAAAATGAGAAACTAGTGGATGAGGTCAGATCGTAATCAAGTGTGCCGTATACAAAGTTCTTACGACTCTTTGCGTCATCATAATAGAACTCGCGATCCTGCAAGGTGGCAACGAACCGTCCCCGCAGACTTCCGTCATCGTTTAATGGGGTGCCAGCGTCGAACTCGGCCCGGTTATTCGACCACGAACCATGAGTCAGCGCCAGAGATCCCTGTGTCTCACCAGGCGCACGCTTGCGAACGAAGTTAACTGTTCCGCCTGGCTGTCCAGATCCCTGAAACAAACCCGCCGGCCCACGCAACACCTCTATCCGATCAAACATTGCTACATCATATTGCTGGGTGGCGTTTAGACCGCCAAAAGCCGGTACACCATCATAGCTGGGTTCCAGAAAATAACCGCGTGAACGAATCTGGTAAGTCGCACCATCCCAAGGGGTTACGGTAACACCGGTGACCTGAGCCAATGCATCTTCCACCCGGACTATATTTTGATCTTCTATACGTTGGCGCGTGATCACACTGACTGAATTGGGGATTTCCATCACCGGCACGGCAGCTTTCCCCCCTATAGTCAAAACCGGTGATACATAACTGCCGCTTCCTTCAGTGGTAGCATCAGCCCAGCCCCTGACCGTGATCGAAGGTAATGTTTCGTCACTCTGAGGATCTGCTTTCACGCTGCTTTCAGCACTCGCATTAAACGACCAGCTTAACGCGAGACTGGCTAAGAAAAGTCGATGTAGCCGGAATTTTGAAGGCATTAAGACAGCTAACTCATTGGAAATCAGAGTTTGTTTTTTCATTTCAGTTCAGTTCTCAAAGATCGAAAATAAGATGCAAGGTGTTCAGAGACGCCGCTTCATTGCAGAATTTGGTTAAAACACTAATAGCTATGATACATCATATCTATTTCTTGTCACTACAATGCTTAATCTTTCTGCTGATTTTGCGGGAGTCTTACAGGCACGGCATTGTTTTTACAGCCTGAGCATTATTGCCGGAAACTGTGTCAGAGAAGACACTATAAGGAAGTTTTAGTGTGACCATTGCTCCTTCTCAGATCTAGACAATTACGGGTTACGCATGCCGCCAGAATGTCCTAAATATCGGCAAAAACAGTGACAACCAGTCGCAGATAATGCAAGCTTATTACTCTTAACACGCTCTGAAGCCCCAGAGAGCAACAAAAGGAAAACGCTTATGAAAGGCAGCCAAAAAGTTATCGATTTGCTCAACAAGCTACTTGCCGGTGAGCTGACCGCAATGGATCAATACTTCATCCACTCCAGAATGTACGAAGATTGGGGCCTGACAAGATTATACAACCGCATTGCCCATGAAATGCAGGATGAAACCGAACATGCCGATCAAATGATTAAACGCATTCTGTTTCTGGAAGGCATGCCCGACCTGGCACATCGCGAACCGCTACGTGTAGGTCATACCGTACCGGAAATGCTGCAAAACGATCTGGATCTGGAATACGCTGTGGTCAAAAATCTGCGTGAGGGTATCGCGCTCTGCGAAGCAGAAGAAGATTACGAAACTCGCCAAATGCTACTTAAACAACTTGAAGATACCGAACTGGATCACACTCACTGGCTCGAACAACAGCTAGGCTTGATTGATAAAATGGGTTTAAGAAATTATCAACAAGCCATGACGTTGGCTGAAGCTTAAAGATTTCATTGATGACCGAATGGTAGGTTGGGTTGAATGCAATGAAACCCAACAATAAATTTCAAATGTTGGGTTTCGCAAGCTCAACCCAACCTACCCTCGAAATGTAGATCCGGGAAAGCTGTAAGTTTACTTCCTCGGATCATCCTCTGGATTAATGTAGGTAATATCCCACGGTCCGGTGGCGATCAACTCCACAATGGTTTCCTCTTCCGAAGTCCAAACATAGTGGGCATGCCCTGCTGGTAACACAAAGCTGTCACCCACATTCAACACCTCACCGTTTTCCTTATCAAACGTCTCGCCCATGCCATTACCTAATTGGCCTTTCAACACGGTGATGACTTCGGTGTAAGGATGCGTATGAGCTGGGATTGGATAATTTGGTGGGAATTTCAGCCAAGCGATAAACACGCCCGCTTTAGTCGGATCGCCAAGCAAAATAACGCTTTCAGCTCCTTTTGGCAGAATCGCCTCCGGCTGCCAATTTACCTCATCAGCACGAAATGACTGCATTTTCTCCGCCGTCATCCGCTCAATCTGGTCTTCTGCAAATGCCGTTGCAGTTAAGCTAAACAACATCGATATGATTAATAGAATTCTCACAATAATGTCCTTTTAAAAGTTGGATTGATGGTAAATCCGATGTTCTGGAAATCGTCCAATATTAGGCTTTGTGCTAAAGACAGTCGTTCAGTATTAATCCGATTTTATATAGGAATTTTCCTGAAATGATGATTATGAATTCAGCTACAAATTTGTAGGTTGGGTTGAATGCAATGAAATCCAACAATTGGCATGGGCACATTTAAACCGGTTTGATATTTAATAAATTTATTTCGACTTGATGTCGAGTCAGGGGGAATGCGTGCCCATTCCCCTAACAACCCCAGGGCACCCCTTGTGTTGGCCTGCGGCTCCACTGCGTTGCGTTTTTTGTCAGGGAGACTCACCAAACTCGCTTCGCTCAGACAGGTAAGTCTCTCATCCTGACAAAAAGCCGCTACTCGTCAACACAAAAGGGGATTAGGGAGTGGCTTTAGGTTGGGCTAAATGCAATGAAGCCCAACAATCTTTACAAGAGTGTTATGTTGGGCTTCGCAAGCTCAGCGCCAACCTACCGACCGCATTCATCCCGTCTATTGCCGCCAAAAATTAACCTTGTTTTATGGATGAAGTGATCGAGTGTTTGAGCACAGCGACAAATTTGTCTGGAACAAATTTGGACGCCGGAGGCGCCCGTAGGGTGAGTGGCAGGGATGCCACGAATCAATTTTCGGCCACGCCATAAAACAAGGTTAATTTTTGGACTCAAGGCAATATCGGGTGCCCTTTTCTTTGGTTCGTTTCTTTTGGGCAAACAAAAGAAATGAACTCGGGCTTTAGTCCGAAATTGCTAAATTGGATGTCAAAATACAAGTTATTGGGCGATCCGGGTGTAAGCCATGTAGTTGAATTAAACTGTTACCGATGTATGTGATTTGAGATATTAAATTTAACGTTGGGGTTCGCTCCTCAATCTAACCTATCGGGCTTGCTTTATGGAGTTAGTAGTGGAATTTGAGTTTAGGGATAAATAGGTCAGGAACGAACTTGAGCCTTTATCATAAAGTCCAATTTTTTAGACATGTACTAATGCTCAGAATGTTTAAAGGCACATAAGTTGTTGAATTCAGATTATTTCCGGTATAATTTCCGGCTGTATGATGAATAAATCATCATTTGGGGAGAATGGATGTTAAACCCAACTACAATATCTTCTGCTCTCTTGCAGAAATCTTCAGAGCGAAATATTTCGGTTTCGAATCTCAAATTACAGAAACTTGCTTACTATTGCCAAGGCTATTACTTAGCGGCGACGGGTGAGCCTATGTTTATTGATAGAATTGAAGCGTGGGATCATGGCCCCGTGGTTCCTTCCCTCTATCACACATATAAAATTTATGGTTCCGCCTACATTCCCGGTGGTAGTTATCAACCTGTAGACTTAGGATCTCTCCCTAAAATGGTCTTAGATATTATTGATTTTGTTCTTGATAAATGGGGTAACAAAGGAGCTTGGTTTTTACGAAACCAAACTCATCAAGAAGCACCATGGAGAGAGCACTATAATGAAGAAACTGAGCAAGTTGATGGCGCTGAAATTAGTCATGATCAAATGCGCAATTTCTTTATCAAGCAAATTAGTGAAATTCAAGATACTCAATTATCAACAGTGCTTGATAGTGTTGATTCCACTTTTATTTCATTACCTGATGACATATCAACGGAAGAAGAGTTTTACAAATGGATTCAAGCTCAGTAGCCCAGCATTTAGTTAATTTCACAAAAAAATCATTAATTGAGCTAAAGTCCATGGATGAAAATGTCTCAAAGACATTATTCAAAAATTTCATTTTACCAATCAAAAATGGCCATAGACCACCTCATGACCTGCAAGGTAAGTACAAACCTAGTTGGAAAATGCCATTTGTAAACTCGCCTATGAGAGAAGCTTTTATGCAGCAATCAAAAGCTCTCAATCTATTTCACTACCATTTTGGTTATATGTTTTATAGAAGCGGAAATGATCCACATTACCCAGGTGATATTTCTGACGGGATTATTCACACTCAAGTTATCTGTAAACCTAGCGTTGTTGCACATAACATTTTGCAAGTGTGCCTTGAGCATCCATCTCCCTTCAAACAACCATTCGAGAGGGTTAATGACGAACTCGCTGCATAAGATTTTTACTTAAATGGCTGCTTATTTTTAACCGGCCTCTGCCACCCCTTAACCGTCTTCTGCTCCGACTTAGTCAACGTCAACGCATCAGCAGGAGCCGTCTTCCGAATAGTAGACCCAGCCCCAATAGTAGCCCCATCCTCAACAGTAACCGGTGCAACCAACTGCGTATCCGAACCAACAAACACCCGATCGCCAATCACCGTACGATGTTTATTCGCCCCATCATAATTACAGGTAATGGTACCTGCCCCAATATTTACATCCGCCCCCATATCGGTATCGCCGATATAGCTGAGATGGTTGATCTTGGAACCCAGGCCGATGTTGGCATTTTTGACTTCTACGAAGTTACCGACTTTGGCTTTGGCGGCGAGCTTAGTGCCTGGGCGCAGTCTGGCAAAGGGTCCTACTGAGCAGTTAGCACCCACTTCGGCGTTTTCAATAATACTGTTAGGCAGGATTTCTGCTCCTTCATGGATGATGCTATTAATAAGAATGCAGTTGGCACCGATGCTGACATTGTCGGCTATGGTGTTATTGCCTTCGAAGATGACGTTGATATCGATGGTAATATCCTGCCCTGCTTTTATATCACCACGTATATCGACTCTTGCCGGATCACGGAAAGTGACACCTGACATCATTAACTCTGTTGCTTTGAGTTGCTGATAGTAACTTTCTACCTCAGCCAGCTGCACGCGGTTATTGATGCCAGCCACTTCCATTTCATCTTCGCAGGTGACGGAGTTGATTTCGATACCCTGATTAACGGCTTTGGCAATCAAGTCGGTCAGATAATATTCGCCCTGGGCATTGTTGTTATCAAGCTGGGACAAGGCTTCTGTGAGCCATTTAGCCGGGATGCACATAATGCCGGTGTTGATTTCATTGATGAGTTTGGTTTCTTCATCGGCATCTTTTTCTTCGGTGATGCACAGCATATTGTCGTCATAATCACGCACAATACGGCCATAGCCGGTGGGATCCTCCAATATTGCTGTCAGTACTTTCAGGCTGTTGTTGTCGCCTGATTCAATCAAATCCTGCAGCGTATCCGTTGTGATTAGCGGCACATCGCCGTATAACACTAAGACCTGTTCACTGTTAGCAAAACTGGTTTTGGCCTGCTCTACTGCGTGACCGGTACCTTTCTGTTCATGCTGCATCACAACATCGATTTGCTGATTTTGCAGGTACGGCACGACTTCGTCAGCACCATTACCACAGACCACGGCTAACTGGCTTGGAGAAAGCTGTTTAGCGGTATCAATAACGTGTTGTAACATGGGTTTGCCTGCCAGAGTGTGCATCACCTTGGGTTTGGCGGATTTCATGCGGGTGCCTTTACCGGCAGCGAGAATAATAATAGCCAGAGACATAAAAGATTCCTTGTATCAGCTCTGTAGTTTAGCAAAGACCTGCAAACAAAAAAGGCCGTCCGAAGACAGCCTTTTCTGGGTCATCACTTTCGTGATTAATGCTTACGTGTTTTACGTGCTCTTTCAATGGCGCGTAACTGTGCCATCGCTTCTGCCAGTTGAACTTGTGCTTCCGCAAAGTCCATTTTGGCTGATTTATCGTTGAGCGCTTTTTCGGCTGCGGCTTTGGCTTCCAAAGCAGCGGCTTCATTTACATCATCTGCGCGTAATGCGGTATCGGCCAGAATAGTGACGATATGAGGTTGAACTTCCAGCACACCACCGGAAATATAAAACTGCTCTTCCTTACCGTCTTTTAATAACCGCACTTCACCGGCTTTTAACCGTGTCAGCAATGGAGCGTGACGTGGGTAAATACCCACCTCACCCTCTTGTGCCGAGGCAATTACCGCTTCTACCAATCCAGAATAAATGGATTCTTCAGCACTTACGATGTCAACATGAATTGTCATAGCCATCAGCTACCTCCCAAGAGATTAGTACTTTTTGGCTTTCTCAATCGCTTCATCAATGGTGCCAACCATGTAGAACGCTTGTTCTGGCAGTGAATCATATTCACCATCCAGAATGCCACGGAAACCAGCCAGAGTATCTTTCAGTGAAACGTATTTACCAGGTGCACCGGTGAATACTTCAGCAACGAAGAATGGCTGTGACATGAAACGCTGAATTTTACGAGCGCGTGATACAGACAATTTGTCTTCTTCAGACAATTCATCCATACCCAGGATCGCGATGATATCTTTCAGTTCTTTATAACGTTGCAGGGTGTTTTGAACACCACGAGCAATATCATAATGATCGTTACCAACAACCAATGGATCCAGCTGACGTGACGTTGAATCCAGCGGGTCAATCGCAGGGTAAATACCCAATTCGGCAATTGAACGTGACAATACAACGGTCGCATCCAAGTGAGCGAAGGTGGTTGCAGGAGATGGATCAGTCAAGTCATCCGCAGGTACGTATACCGCTTGTATAGACGTGATAGAACCGGTTTTGGTTGAGGTAATACGTTCTTGCAAAACACCCATTTCTTCGGCCAGTGTTGGCTGATAACCTACCGCTGAAGGCATACGGCCTAACAGGGCGGATACTTCAGTACCGGCCAATGTGTAACGGTAAATATTATCAACGAAGAACAATACATCACGGCCTTCATCACGGAAGAATTCCGCCATGGTCAAACCAGTCAACGCTACACGCAGACGGTTACCTGGTGGCTCATTCATCTGACCGTAAACCAGTGATACTTTGTCGATTACGTTTGAATCGGTCATTTCGTGATAGAAGTCGTTACCTTCACGAGTACGCTCACCAACACCAGCGAATACCGAGAAACCACTGTGCTCGATAGCGATGTTACGGATAAGCTCCATCATGTTGACGGTCTTACCTACACCGGCACCACCAAACAGACCGACTTTACCACCCTTAGCAAATGGGCAAACCAGGTCGATAACTTTGATACCTGTTTCCAGCAATTCGTTACTGGCAGACAGTTCATCAAATGCAGGTGCTTTACGGTGGATACCCCAACGCTCTTCTTCACCGATGTCGCCTTTCTCGTCGATTGGGTTACCCAATACGTCCATGATACGGCCCAGTGTTTTTTGACCGACCGGAACGCTGATCGCCTTGCCAGTGTTGCTGACTGCCAGGCTGCGTTTCAGACCATCTGTCGTACCCATGGCGATTGCACGAACAACACCATCACCTAATTGTTGTTGTACTTCCAGGGTCAAACCGACTTCTTCAACCATTAAGGCATCGTAGACTTTTGGCAGACTGTCGCGGGGAAATTCCACGTCAACGACCGCACCGATAATTTGTACAATCTTTCCAGAGCTCATCTTGCTTCCTCTTTCAAATAAGTTCGGGCTGCTCAGCCCTTTTAATTCAGTTAGACCGCAGCGGCACCCGCAACAATCTCAGAGATTTCCTGTGTAATCGCAGCCTGGCGAGCTTTGTTGTAAACCAGTTGCAGGTCATCAATAAGATCGCCGGCATTGTCAGACGCATTTTTCATCGCAATCATGCGTGATGCTTGTTCAGAAGCAATGTTTTCAACAACGCCTTGATAAACCACTGACTCGATGTAACGGACCAGCAAATCATCCAAAACTTCTTTCGCATCCGGCTCGTAAATATAATCCCAGTGATGAGACATTTCCTCGCTTGGCGCACCCGGAGTCGCAGGCAACAGACGAATAAACGTGTCTTCCTGCGTCATGGTGTTCACAAACTGGTTATAAACAAGGTACAGACTATCAATATGACCAGACTCGTAAGCATCCAACATAACCTTGATGCTACCAATCAGTTCATGAACGCGTGGTGCATCACCCAATTGGGTAACTTGTGCAACCATGTTCACTGGCAAGCGGCTGAAGAATGCTGAGGCTTTTTGACCAATTGCACAGATATCAACCTGCAGGCCTTTATCTGACTTGGATTTGATTTCGTGCAGCACTTCCTTGAACAGATTATTGTTCAAACCGCCGCATAAACCACGATCCGAAGAAACCACGATATAACCTACGCGTTGTTTCTCTTCACGATCCTGCAAATAAGGATGTCTGTATTCCGGATTGGCGTAAGCCAGATGCTGAATGACATTCAAGATCTTGTCAGCATAAGGACGTGTTGCCGCCATGCGTTCCTGAGCCTTACGCATTTTACTGGCAGCCACCATCTCCATCGCAGAGGTGATCTTCTGCGTGCTTTTGATGCTTGCTATCTGCGTACGTATCTCTTTACCGCTAGCCATGAATTATGCCTCGCTTACCAGCTACCGTTGGCTTTGAATTTTTCAATCGCGCTGCGCATCTGGCCAGCGATATTGTCATCAAAATTACCAGTAGTGTTGATAGTGTCCATTAGTTCAGCATGCTGTGAACGCATGGTTGACAGCAATGACGCTTCAAATGAACCGACTTTGCTAACGTCAACATCATCCAGGAAGCCTTCGTTGGCAGAGAACAAAGAAATCGCCATTTCAGCAATTGACAATGGTTGATATTGTTTCTGCTTCATCAACTCAGTTACACGTTGACCACGGCTGATCTGAGCACGGGTTGCTTCATCAAGGTCAGAAGCAAACTGAGCAAACGCTGCCAGTTCACGGTACTGAGCCAAATCAAGACGAACACCACCACCCAGTTTCTTAATGATCTTGGTTTGAGCAGCACCACCCACACGTGATACCGACAGACCGGCGTTAATCGCAGGACGGATACCGGCGTTAAACAAATCTGTTTCCAGGAAGATCTGACCATCTGTAATTGAGATTACGTTGGTCGGTACGAAAGCAGAAACGTCACCGGCCTGGGTTTCAATAATTGGCAACGCAGTCAGTGAACCGGTTTTGCCTTTTACTTCACCATTAGTGATTTTTTCTACGTAATCTTCGTTTACCCGTGCTGCACGTTCCAGCAGGCGTGAGTGGAGGTAGAAAACGTCACCAGGATAAGCTTCACGACCTGGTGGACGACGTAATAACAAAGATACTTGGCGGTAAGCCCAGGCTTGTTTGGTTAAGTCATCATAGATGATCAGTGCATCTTCGCCTTTATCACGGAAGTATTCGCCCATTGAGCAACCCGCGTAAGGCGCAATAAATTGCAAAGCAGCTGAATCAGAAGCAGAAGCGGCAACGATGATGGTGTGACCCAGTGCATCATGTTCTTCCAGCTTGCGAACGACGTTCGCGATAGAAGACGCTTTTTGACCAATCGCCACATAGATACATTTAACGCCTGTACCTTTTTGATTAATGATGGCATCAACCGCAATCGCTGTTTTACCCGTTTGACGGTCACCGATAATCAACTCACGCTGACCACGGCCGACGGGAATCATCGCATCGATTGATTTCAGACCGGTTTGTAATGGCTGGTCAACTGATTGACGTGCGATAACGCCTGGCGCGACTTTCTCAATTGGAGAAGAGCCGGTGGCTTGAATGTCACCTTTGCCGTCAATTGGTTTACCCAGTGAGTCAACAACACGTCCTAACAGGCCTTCACCTACTGGAACTTCCAGAATACGACCAGTACATTTGACTTTGTCGCCTTCAGAAATATGTTGGTATGCGCCCAGAACAACGGCACCGACTGAGTCGCGCTCCAGGTTAAGAGCCATACCGAAAGTGTTGCCTGGAAACTCAAGCATTTCCCCGGACATGACATCGGCAAGACCATGAATGCGCACGATACCATCGGTAACACCGACTACGGTGCCTTCTGTTCGTGCTTCAGTAGCCCCGTCAAAGCTTTCAATTCGCTTTTTAATCAGGTCACTGATTTCTGCTGAATTCAGTTGCATCTCTGTTTCCTCTTTACGGGCCGCTTAGCTTATCGCGCTGGCCAGTCTGTTCAATTTACCTAAGGCAGATCCATCGATTACCAGATCGCCTGCCCGAATGATTGCGCCGCCCAGCAGACTTTCGTCTACGCTTTCGCTGAGGGTGATTTCTTTACCCAGGCGTTTTTTAAGTGCAGCAGCAATCTTGCTTTTTTGTTCATCCGTCAACGGCCGTGCGGTTATCACATCGGCTGACAGCATTTGTTCCGCATCGGCGCGTAACTCTTCATATAGCTCTGCAATTTCCGGCAACAGCAGCAATCGATTGTTTTCTGCCAGAAGCAGCAGAAAACTACGAGCATCTGTGCTGAGCTCACCAGTGATATCGGCAAGCAGATTAACTGCCTGTTCATCACTGACCGCAGGGCTCACCAATATGGATTGCACCTCGGGAGTAGCAGCGCATTGCGCCAGTACACTAAGCAGCTCAGACCATGACTGCATGTCGCCTTTTTCTTGTGCAATCGCAAATACGGCTGATGCGTAGGGGCGAGCGATGGTTATTGATTCTGCCATCCTATGATTCCTCTAGATTTGGCTGACCAACTCATCGAGCAGGTCGGTGTGGGCTTTGTCATCAATCTCACGACTAAGGATTTTGCCAGCACCTGCCAGTGCAACTGTCGCAACTTGTGCTCTCAGTTCATCACGGGCGCGGTTCGCTTCCTGCTCAATTTCTGCACGGGCAGAAGAGAGAATTCGCTCACCTTCAGTACGCGCAGTGCCTTTGGCTTCATCGACAATTTCATTTCCGCGGCGCTGTGCCTGAGAAACGATTTCGCTTGCCTGATCTTTTGCTTCATGAATTACCTGTTGGGCACGTTTTTCTGCCAACTCTTGTTCATGACGACCACGTTCTGCCGCAGCCAGACCATCAGCGATTTTCTTTTTGCGTTCTTCCAACGCCTGCATGATAGGCGGCCAGACGTACTTCATGCAGAATGCGACGAAAATCGCAAAGGCAATTAGCTGGCCTATCAAGGTTGCATTGATATTCATGCCTGTACCTCTTGTTTATCGCTATTGGGAGTTGAGTTAATGATCTTAACCAGCTACCGCGAACAGTACATACATTGCCAAACCAACAGCGATCATTGGTACCGCGTCAACCAGACCCGCAACCAGGAAGAACTGTGTACGCAACATTGGCACTAATTCAGGTTGGCGAGCAGCAGCTTCCAGGAAACGACCACCCAACAGACCGACACCAACGGCCGCACCCAGAGCACCCAGACCAATCATCAGTGCACCCGCAATATAAACTAAACCCATATCCATTTTTCTCTCCTACGAACGTCTAAAGACTAAAAAAATAAAGTTACAACTCAATCAAACTCAATGATGTTCCTGATGTGCCATATCCATATATACCGTGGTCAGCACCATAAAGATGAATGCTTGCAACGTAATAATCAGAATATGGAAAATCGCCCAGCCAACCTGTAACAGACCGGCAAAAGAACCCAGAACAAGACCGGCACCGTACATGGTAGCGATCAAAATGAACACCATTTCACCTGCATACATGTTGCCGAACAACCGTAATGCCAGTGAAAATGGTTTTGCAATCAAGGTGACAGTTTCCAGCACAAGGTTGATAGGCAGCGCCCATTTACCAAAAGGCTGCAAGGTCAGTTCGCCAACGAAACCACCGACGCCTTTGACTTTGAAACTGTAATAAAGCATGAGTAAGAAAACGAATAATGCCATGCCAAGCGTGGCATTTGGATCGGTTGTCGGGACGATTTTGAAGAACACATCGTGCGGATCAACACCGAATATGGCTGATGCACCGTGAGCCACGGCCAGGGGAATAACATCTACCGGAATTAAGTCCATCAGGTTCATCAGGAAAACCCAGACAAAGATGGTTAATGCCATCGGAGCAACCAGAGTATTTTTACCGCCGCTGAATGAACCACGAACCGTGTCGTCAATAAACTCCATTATCCATTCTGCGAAATTCTGTGTGCCGGTCGGGACGCCGGCGGAGACTTTTTTGGCAACGCTGCGGAAAAACCACATCATCAAACCGCCAAGTAAAATCGACATAAACATGGTGTCGACGTTGATGGACCAAAAACCCATTTGCGCCGCCTCACCAGAAGACATCGCAAAACCATAATCACCTGTCGGAGCCCATACGCCCGGCTCTATCTCTTCGTGTTTCTGACCGAAAGTCAGATTCTGAAGGTGATGCTTGATGTATCCTGAAGTTGTTAATTCTTCCGCCATGTTTGTCTCAAGCCCGTTTCATATTTCCAAACAATAAAACCACTTGTATCGCGACGAAGCCGAGCAGTAGCGGTAACGCGGTAAATTCAAACACCACGAAGCCAACCACAAACATGGCCAGGGTAAAAACCCATCGTTCTGCAATACACCTGTATATGCCACCGAGATTTTTTGCCGGATTGGCACCAGCCTTCATGACTGTTCTCAGTAAATGCCATTTCAACAATAGTGTGTTAGCCACACTAATCATGCCTCCAAAGCATACGGCTATGGCGACATCCTTGCCATGTAACCATGAGACACAAGCCACTATGATCAGCAACGCTATAAACTGGGTTTTTAGCAGCTGATTGACGGGCCTGACCCTGGTTAATTGCTCCATTTTTATCCGCTGGATCTTAGTTTTGCCTTAAGCAAATCAGGGAATTATATAGACCTATGCTTTGCATGGTCAACGACTATCTCGCTTAATTTATTTCAGGCAGATTAAATTTGCAGATTTATGAATTCGCTTAATCCTGATTTTTTCACTGTGAAAGATTCCATTTATGATTCTGGTTTTGCAAAAACTTGCCTGTGATATTTTCCCGAAGAAAGCATTATTTCAGCCCATCAGGCTTTTAAAGGTGATGCATTGGGAACCCGGCTTAATCTTGAAGATCAAGGGATTTAGGTTGCAGATCGAATTTTAAACAATGCGCCTGATATAACTTTTTAAGCTCCGCTTCTCCCATCAAATTACCCGGTTCATCGCGATAGCTGATTTCACCACTGACTGGCGACCCCTGCCATTTTTGCTCAATTTGTTTACGTTCAGGCTGTTGTTTGAACCAGGCAATAAATTCATTGGCTTTGGCCAACAGCCGATAGCTTGATCCCCACGCATTCACGGCCATCGTGTAGTAATACGGTTGCGGTGCAATATTTCCCGGAATAATTTCAATCTTGCCAAACCAGGGGCTGGCTGGATTTTCACAGGCCCAGTAATAAATAGGCAGATCTACGCCAAAAGCGTCGACAACGCCATCCGACAGACAATTATGAATTCGGGTCTGATCGGAATAGGCAATTAAATTTTCCAGTTTAATCCTTCCATCCGCTTTGCCTTCGTTGCTACTCCAGCGCAAACCTTGATCTTCAAGCACCTGAAAAGCGGCTGGATCATTGATAATACCCACTACTTTGCCATTGAGATCTTCCAGCCGGGAGATATTGCTGTCACCCTTTCTGCGAGCCAACACCCAATGCAGATAGGTATAGGCCTCGGAATAAGCAACATTGTCGTATTCAGCGGATGGGGGAAGTGCGCTGATCACAACGTCTGCAGGCGGCTCACCATATTTTTTACCTGCGGTAAGTAATTCAGTGCACATATCCCATGGCGCTTCGATAAATTCACATTCAACGCCAAGGAACCGTGCAAATGCTCTGGCGTAATCTACATCCAGCCCTTTCAGTGGCTCACCGAGTTTTTCACGAAATGACAGACCAACAAAATTGGGTTCTATCGCCACTCGCAATGTTCCTCGCCGCAAAATATCATCGAGTTGGTCATGCGATGCATCCGGCACCAAAAAGAGTTTTTTCAGCGTGTTATCCATTGCTTTTACGGCTGGCTCGATCTGCGCTGACTGAATATCAATTTTTTCCAAACCGCTGGACATATCTTCAACCACATCGTTAATGATCTTGTTCTTGCCATGTATGCGCTGCATAACGCCTTTGTTTAAATCCAGCGTTTCAAAAATCACCGCCGTGTTTTCCATAATCGCTCGCAGTTGCTCACTGATAGATTGAAACAATTCGGTGAGCTGACCGGTAGCAGATTGAATAACCTCAACAAAACTGTTCAGTCTTTCGGTATTGGTTTCGCGGATATGATCCAGTTCAGTGTTAACCTCTGTAAAATCCAGCTGTTTGGCTGCTTGCTGCGCCTGCTCCATGGTTACGGCAGCCAGTCTTCGAACCTCATCAGCCACGACGGCAAATCCCCGGCCGTGCTCCCCGGCACGCGCTGCTTCAATAGCCGCATTTAGCGCCAGCATATTCACGCCACGCCCGATTTCCAGAATGCCATCCAGCACTTGCGTAACACTATTGGATTTTTCATTGAGAGTAAGTGATATGTCTTGCATTGCCTGCCCGACAGCGCCATTCACATCCCGCACTTCCACGTCTATTTGTGCCTGTAATGCGCCAACCGTAGAGTTTGAGCTATTCAGGTAATCATTAGCCTGCCTGAGTTCACTATCCAGTTTGTCAGTACGCTGGCCGATTTCTGATAAAAAGTTTTGCTGTACCTCCAGCGCGCGGAAAATCTGTCGTGAAAGCTGTGCTGTCTGGCTGCTTACTAATTGCAGGGAACGATAAAAACGCTTTTCTGCCTCAGAAAATTGTTGGGGGGATGTCGCCTCATCCTGCTCCAAAGAATTTGCAATCGGAGGCTCATTGAACTCTGATGAATTAAATATTCTGTCCAACAGTTTCATTGCTGACTCCATAAATGTCGATTCAACAGAGCTATGCAATTGTCAGTCCAGCAATGACTGACACGCGTGAATGGATATGCAATGCTTTTAAAAATGAGATGTTAGAAAAAACGGTGCTGAATGGAGGTCATCTAACTTGCAGTAAGGTAAACAAAGTTGCACCAGAGTGAAACATAGACTTCACCCGTTCTGTGCAAATTGATCTCTGACTATCTTTTTAAACCCCAATTTGTTTAATCAGGTGTTTTAGCTCATCAACATTGGAATAATCAAAAACCAGTTTTCCTTTGCCATTGGCGCGGTGCTTGATACTAAAGCCTTTACCCAGTTTTTCAGCAAGACGCTGTTCGAGTCGCTCGATTTCTTCCAGTGATGGCTGAGGGACTTCCTGTTTATCTGCCGGGGAGGATTTCAACAGACGACGAATAAGCTGTTCTGTCTCACGGACAGACAGACCCTTTTCAACGATCTGCAAAGCGGCTTCTGACTGACTTTCACCTTCCAGAGCCAATAACGTTCGGGCATGGCCCATTTCCAGATCGCAGTTTTCCAGCAACTTTTTCACATCATCATTGAGATTACGCAGACGCAGTAAATTAGTGATGGTGGCGCGGGATTTCCCCACAGCTTCAGCCGTTTGCTGATGGGTTAATTCAAATTCTTCACGCAGTCGATGCAAGGCATTGGCCTCTTCCATCGGGTTGAGATTTTCGCGTTGAATGTTCTCAATCAATGCCATCGCGATTGCATTGCGATCCGACACATCTTTGATCAAAACCGGAACACTTTCCAGGCCAGCCAGCTTGGAAGCCCGCCAGCGGCGTTCCCCGGCAATGATTTCGTAATGCCCGCCGTCAATCGGTCTCACCACAATCGGTTGCACCAGACCTTGAGAACGGATGGAGTCGGCAAGTTCTTCAAGGGATTCCTGAGACATATCCATGCGTGGCTGATATTTGCCGGGTTGAATCATGTCCAGCGGAAAATGTTGCAAGCTGTCATTCAGGCTGTTTTCGTCCTGATTGACGTCACCTAACAGTGCATCCAGTCCTCTGCCTAATCCTCTTTTTTTACTTACCATATTTAGGAATACCTGTGTGTTAGCTTGCCGTTGTCGCTTTTTTATCACGTCGCATCAATTCACTGGCTAAAGCCATATAGGCAATTGAGCCACGCGAAGTTCGATCATAATTTAACACAGGCAGACCATGGCTGGGCGCTTCGGCTAAGCGAACATTACGCGGAATTATCGAATGAAAGACTTTACCCTGGAAATGACTTATCAATTGGCGTGACACCTGATTGGCCAGATTATTACGCGCATCGAACATGGTGCGCACCATACCGGTGACTTCCAATGCCGGATTGGCGCGTTGTTTTACCCGTTCGATAGTACGCAACAACGAGGTGAGTCCTTCCAACGCATAGTATTCACATTGAATCGGAATCAAGACACCTTTTGAAGCGACCAGCGCGTTGACTGTTAACATGCTCAAAGATGGCGGACAGTCGATCAGGATAAAATCGTATTTTTCCTTACTGGATTCCAGCGCCAATCTAAGCCGGTGCTCACGAAGTTTGATTTCCAGCAACTGGACTTCTGCTGCCGTCAAATCGGTATTGGTTGGCATCACATCAAAGCCCAAGCCTTCCGGGCGAATGATCGCATCACTGGCTTTGGCTTCAGCCATAATAACGTCATAACTGCTGATTTCGATGGCATCTTTATCAATGCCACAACCGGTGGTCGCATTACCCTGCGGATCTAAATCAATCATTAATACTTTCTTGCCAGAATCAGCAAGTGAAGCCGCCAGATTTACTGTGGTGGTCGTTTTACCGACACCGCCCTTCTGATTGGTAACCGCGAATATATTTCCCACTGATGCTAATCCTTAATCAGTCTTACCAGATGCCTTTCAGCCTGATCTCCCGGTACGTTCAGCGTGACAATATCCTGCAGTTTGAAACCGCTTTTAATTGCTGCGAGTTCTTGTTCCGGATAGACGCCTTTCATCAAAACCAGGCTGCCAGCATCATCGCAGTGTCTCGCGGCTAAATCAATAATCTCAGCGATTGTGGCAAATGCCCGAGCGGTTACAACGTCAAATTTTGGCAAAGTTATTTGTTCTACTCTGCCATGTATTACCGTCACATTATTCAATTTCAGCTCGGCTTTCACCTGCTGTAAAAAACGTGTTTTTTTGATATTGCTATCGAGCAGGGTGACTGACATTTGCGGAAAACAGATAGCAATTGGAATACCGGGCAGTCCTGCTCCACTCCCAACATCTAACAGGTTAGTGCAGTTCAGATACGGAATTAATGACAAACTATCAAGGATATGTCGCGTCAACATGGTTTGCGGATCACGCACCGAGGTCAGATTATAGACCTTGTTCCATTTTTGCAGCAGTGCCAGATAATCCAGTAGCTGTGTTTTTTGCTCTTCGGAAAGTTGTAATTGCAGTTCAGCACAGCCCTTATCGAGCTGTGCTTTTAAATCTGAACCCATCAGCTCGCTTCACTCCATCCGGAACGTTTCAGATGCACCAATAACAACGAGACGGCAGCGGGCGTGACACCGGAAATCCTGGCAGCCTGACCTAAACTCTGGGGTTTGGCATTTTGCAGTTTTTCACGAACTTCATTGGATAAACCCCGTACATTGTGATAATCCAGATCGGCTGGCAATATGGTGCTTTCATTACGTTGCAGACGGTTGACCTCATTCTGCTGGCGATTGATATAACCGGCATATTTCACCTGGATCATCACCTGCTCGGCCACATCATCTGCGACCAATTGCTCTTCATTCAATAAGGTCATCAAGCCTTGATAATCCACACTGGGACGGCGTAATAATTCAATCGCTGTGCTACTTTTGGCCAGTGGCTCACCCAACACTGAAATGGCTCGTTGCTGATCTATCTTTTCCGGGGAGATCCGAGTGGTATTCAGACGGTTGTTTTCAGACTCAATCGCTTCCAGCTTGGCACTGAATACCGCCCAACGCGCATCATCGACAATACCTAACTGACGACCAATCGGCGTCAGACGGGAATCGGCATTATCCTCACGTAACATCAGACGATATTCTGCCCGACTGGTGAACATACGATAAGGCTCTTTGGTGCCGGAAGTAATCAGGTCATCAATTAATACGCCGATATAGGCCTCATCACGACGTGGATACCAGGGCTCAAGTTCACGTGTCTGCAAACCGGCATTCAGACCGGCGATCAAACCCTGGGCAGCCGCTTCTTCATAACCCGTCGTGCCATTAATCTGACCGGCAAAGAACAGGCCCGGCATGTGTTTGGTTTCCAGCCACGGTGTTAAATCACGTGGGTCAAAAAAGTCGTATTCAATAGCGTAACCCGGACGAGTGATATGGGCATTTTCCAAACCTTTCATTGAACGCACAATCTCATATTGCACATCAAACGGCAGGCTGGTGGAAATACCATTGGGATAGACTTCATTACAGTCCAGCCCTTCGGGTTCGAGGAAAATCTGGTGTGAGTTACGATCGGCAAAACGCACCACTTTGTCTTCAATTGATGGACAGTAACGTGGACCAATGCCTTCGATCTCGCCACTGTACATTGGTGAACGATCCAAATTGTTACGAATCACCTCATGCGTTTTTTCATTGGTATGGGTGATATGACAGGAAATCTGCTGCGGATGATGTTCACGTTTGCCAAGAAATGAAAATACTGGTGTCGGATTATCTCCCGGCTGTTCGGCTAATTGTGAATAATCAATACTGTTACTGGCGATACGGGGCGGTGTACCAGTTTTTAGACGATCAACGCGGAAAGGTAACGCACGCAAACGTTCAGCCAATGCAACAGAGGCAGGATCGCCCGCCCGACCACCTTGATGACGTTGCATACCGATATGAATTACACCACCGAGGAACGTACCGACAGTGAGTACCACGGCTTTACCACCAAACCGTAAACCCGACTGGGTGACAACACCGGCAACGCGACCGTTTTCAACGATCAAATCATCAACAGCCTGCTGGAATAAATAGAGATTGGGTTGTGACTCCAGCACAGCACGAATGGCGGCTTTATAACGGATTCTATCGGCCTGGGCACGAGTAGCTCTCACTGCCGGACCTTTACTGGCATTCAGAATTCTGAACTGAATACCGCCGAGATCAGCCGCTTTGGCCATGATGCCACCCAATGCATCAATCTCTTTGACTAAATGACCTTTACCGATCCCGCCAATCGCCGGGTTACAGCTCATCTGCCCTAATGTTTCGATGTTCTGTGTTAACAGAAGTGTTTTTACGCCCTGGCGAGCTGCCGCCAACGCAGCTTCGGTGCCGGCATGACCACCGCCAACGACTATCACATCATATTGATCCTGATACTGCATAACTCACCCGCGATAAAAAACTTGTAAAAGACTGCAGATTTTAACATGGCAGTCATAATCTTTGCCTAATATTTCAATCATTTATGGTTCAGTTATGACAAAAATGCCTGACTGAATCTTCATTAATTTTGATTATCACAATCCGGCAGAGATCTCATGATTGAAAAAAACACTGGCATAAAAAGGTTAATGTTTGCTTTAGTCTATTCGTTACAAGGACTGTATGCCGGAATTCGTTATGAATCTGCCTTCCGGCAGGAATTTATTTTGCTGTTACTGCTGGGAATCGTCAGTTTTTTTCTTGATGTTACACCCGCGGAAAGACTGTTGATGATTGCCTCATTAGTGGCTGTACTGATTGTTGAAGCACTTAACTCGGCCATTGAGTGTGTTGTTGATCGGGTAAGCACCGATGTACACAAACTGTCTGGCCGAGCCAAGGACTATGGATCGCTTGCTGTGTTACTGACTTTGTTATTGAGTGCTGCTACCTGGTTGATGATTTTGCTGGATTAGATCGTTGATAAGCCCAAAACATCATAACCAATCCGGCTATGATCATCGGAACACATAACAGCTGCCCCATAGTAAACCAGTCAAACGCCAGATAGCCGTATTGTGGATCGGGCACCCGGAAAAATTCTGCTGCAAAGCGGAAACTGCCATATCCTAATAAAAACAGACCTGATACTGCCGCCCGTGGACGCGTTTTGGCCGAAAACCACCACAAAATAACGAATAGCAACAAACCTTCCAACAATGCCTGATAGAGCTGTGAAGGATGCCGAGCCAGCGGTCCTCCTGTTGGAAACACCATTGCCCAGGGGACATCCGATACTCTGCCCCATAATTCCCCGTTAATAAAATTACCTATCCGCCCAAAAAATAAGCCTAACGGTACTAATGGTGCAACAAAGTCACTGATTTCAAAAAAAGATTTTCCGGATTTTCGACCAAATAGCCAGATGGCTATCAAAACTCCTAACAAACCTCCATGAAAAGACATGCCTCCCTGCCAGACTTTAAACAGGTTCAGTGGATTATTAATAACATTGAGTAAATCATAGAATAAGGCGTAACCAATCCTGCCACCCAGGATCACCCCGATCGCGCCATAAAAAAGCAAATCTTCTACCTGAGATTTTTCCCAGCCATAATCATTCGCTCTCCATCTGGCTAACATCCAGGCCGCGACAAAACCAAACAGATACATCAAACCATACCAATGAATGGCCAATGGTCCGAGCTCAAGCGCAACAGGATCAATCTGCGGATAATTCATATTTTGTTCTCATAGACTTTGGTGCACGCATCATAACAAGCCCGCTATGAATCTTCATTAACAGAATTTTGCACCAATTTTGGGCGTGGGATTTTCATGGTCGCACCAAAATAACCCTTTCAGTAATGAAAGATTTGCCGCAAATTACCATATCTAATTGAATAATAAATACTTTTTAAAACTGGCATGTAAACTGCGTTAGTTGTGGCAGTCTGAATACACGGTGTTGTAAAAAATCAACGCATCGGATTCAAAAAAGACTAAAACAATTCAAACGAGGAGATATACATGAAATTCAAAACGCTCTCAGCAATGTGTCTTGCTGCCACAACAGTTTTAGCGACTTCATCAGCAATGGCATGGGAAAGCGAAGACGGAGCACATTCAGTAACAGCCAACGTCTTAATAGGTAGTGATTACATTTTCCGTGGTATTTCACAAACCGATAACAACCCAACCATTCAAGGCGGGATTGATTACGGCCATGCCTCTGGATTGTATGTCGGTACCTGGGCATCAAATGTAGATTTTGATGATGCCGATTTTAGTTCAGAGTTCAACCTTTACGGTGGTTTTGCCAATGAAATTGGCGAAACTGGTATCGGCTATGATATCGGTGCGATTCGTTACTACTATCCTGGTACAGGTGGCGGTGCTGACTTTAATGAAATCTACGGTAGCTTAAGCTACAGCTATTTCAGTTTCGGTATTGCACACTCCAGCAACTTCCTGAATCTGGATGAAGACGGCACATACTATAATCTTGGTTTTGAATACGGTCTGCCATATGACATTACCCTGATGGCTGGTATCGGTTATCAGGACTTAGATAGCGATATCGGTGAAAGCTACACTGATTATCTGATTGGTGTTTCTAAAACCATGTTTGACCTGGATTTCGCCTTAACATGGACTGACACTGACAGTGATGGTGAAGACTTCGCTGGTGATAAAGATCTGGTCGACAATATCTTTTCTTTCAGTGTTTCGAAAACATTCTAAGACCTTATCTGTGAATCGCCCTGCTATTGCAGGGCGATTATTCTAAAGAAGGAATACGCTTATGAAACAAGTTGTAGCTATTATCAAGCCGTTCAAGCTTGATGATGTCCGTGAATCACTCTCCGAAATCGGTGTGCAAGGTTTAACGGTTTCTGAAGTAAAAGGGTTTGGACGTCAAAAGGGGCACACTGAGTTATACAGAGGTGCGGAGTACGTTGTCGATTTCCTGCCGAAGTTAAAACTGGAAATCGCAATTGATGATGCCATCGTTGAACAGGTTATCGAAGCTATCATCAAGGGTGCTAACACTGGCAAAATCGGTGATGGCAAAATCTTCGTTTACCCACTTGAGCAAGTGGTTCGGATTCGCACAGGCGAAACCGGCCCAGATGCCCTGTAAGCTTAGGGAGTATTGATAATGGAAAATGAAATCTTTGAACTCCAATATGCCTTAGATACCTTTTATTTCGTAATAAGTGGTGCCTTTGTCATGTGGATGGCAGCTGGTTTTTCTATGCTTGAAGCGGGTCTGGTTCGGGCAAAAAATACCACTGAAATCCTGACTAAAAACGTTATGCTGTTTGCTATTGCCTGCACCATGTACATGATTGTCGGTTATAGCATTATGTACGATGGCGCAATCTTCCTATCCGGGATTCTTGAAGATGGTGTTGCAGATGAGTGGACATACTCTCCCTCTGCAGACTTTTTCTTTCAGGTAGTTTTTGTTGCGACTGCAATGTCTATTGTTTCGGGTGCTGTAGCTGAACGTATGAAACTTTGGTCCTTTGCTGCATTTGCCGTCGTTTTAACGGGCTTTATTTATCCTTTACAAGGTAGCTGGACATGGGGCGGACAAGATGTATTTGGTTTGTTCAACCTGGGTGATATTGGTTATCTCGATTTTGCTGGTTCAGGTATCGTTCACATGGCCGGTGCTGCTGCAGCATTAGCAGGCGTTATCTTATTGGGAGCTCGTAAGGGTAAATACGGTCCTAATGGTGAAGTTCGCCCGATTCCGGGTGCAAACCTGCCTTTAGCCACACTGGGTACATTCATTCTGTGGATGGGTTGGTTTGGATTTAACGGTGGTTCAGTCTTAGCGACTGCCTCTGTTGCTGATGCAAACGCTGTTGCCGTTGTCTTCATGAACACCAATGCGGCGGCGGTCGGTGGTGTGCTTGCTGCGCTTATCGTTGCCAAGCTGCTGTTTGGCAAAGCGGATTTAACCATGATTCTGAATGGTGCATTGGCAGGTCTGGTGGCTATTACCGCTGGCCCTGATACACCTACTCCATTAATTGCAACCATTATCGGTGCAGTTGGTGGCGCCATTGTGGTGTTCTCAATCGTCTTTATGGATAAAATCAAGATTGACGATCCTGTCGGCGCCATCTCTGTGCATGGTGTAGTGGGTATCTGGGGTCTGCTGGCAGTACCACTGACTAATCCAGATGCCACTTTCTCAGCACAAATCATCGGTGCAGTAACCATCTTTGTTTGGGTATTCGTTGCCAGCTTAATTGTCTGGGGCGTACTGAAAATGATTATGGGTCTGCGTGTGACCGAAGAAGAAGAATACGAAGGTGTGGATTTGGTGGAATGTGGTATGGAAGCATACCCAGAATTCACTAATAATTCTAACTAAGTCATTCTCGACATAACAAAAAGGGCAGGTTTTACCTGCCCTTTTTTATGTCTGTGACCCGTCCTAAATAAGGTT
>NZ_DDOK01000002.1:0-89580 GCF_002341635.1 Methylophaga sp. UBA2496
AACTTATTTCAGGACAAGACATTAAGCACTTTCCACTTTGACACTGTAACCGCAATCTTTCTGCGGGCAGACTTTTTCAGTACCTTTACTCTTGGTGGTTTTGATACTCAAAATCGGCCAATTACAATTAGGGCAAGGCTCGGCAACCGGCTCATTCCATATCGCATAATCACAGGTTGGGTATTCCGAACAGGAATAGAACACTTTGCCGCGTCGTGATTTACGGGTAAGGATCTCACCTTTTTTACACTTCGGACATTCAACACCGGTTTTATCCGGTTGTTCTAATGATTCAATATGCTTGCATTTAGGATAACTGCTGCAGCCGATAAATTTGCCGTATTTACCTGTGCGAATCCATAAGTCCGAATCACATTTAGGGCATTTACGTCCTTCAACAACTTCAGGTTCACTTGCAGTAGTTTCTTCACCATCAATATTGCGGGTGTAATCACACTCCGGATAGCCAGTACAGCCGATAAATCGACCACTACGCCCCAACCGGCTGGATAGTTTTTTACCGCACTTGGGGCAGTCTTCGTCTAACAGCTCCTGGGTCACATCGCTGCGCTGGACTTCTTTATCCTTAGTTTCAACCTGCTCTTTAAACGGGCCCCAGAAGTTGCGTAATAGAGGAATCCACTCTGCCTCACCACGTGACACCGCATCCAGATCGTCTTCCAGTTTGGCAGTAAAGTCATAATCCACATAGCGGGTAAAGTGTTCAACCAGAAACTTGCCGACGACTCTTCCCACATCAGTGGGATGAAAACGCTTCGTTATCAATTCGACATATTCACGTTGCAGCAAGGTGGATATAATGCTGGCATAAGTCGAAGGCCGACCAATATCGTGTTCTTCCAGACTGCGTACCAGACTGGCTTCACTGTATCTCGGTGGTGGCTCAGTAAAGTGTTGTTCCGGTCGAATAGCGACCAGATCAACCACCTCGCCAACTTCCATGGGCGGCAGAATATTTTCGTCCTTATCGCCTTTGGTATCGTCTTTACCCTCAAGGTAAACGCTCATAAAGCCGGGATTCACCACGGTAGAGCCATTAGCGCGGAACGTATTGCCTTTGCCACAGCCTAAATCCACAGCAACGGTATTCAAGGTTGCATGAATCATCTGACTGGCCAGGGTGCGCTGCCAGATCAGGTTATACAGTTTGTGCTGATCGACGGATAAATATGCCTTCATTTCATCCGGTGTACGCAGCACCGATGTCGGCCGGACAGCCTCATGCGCTTCCTGTGCATTTTTGGATTTGGTTTTATATTCCTGTGGTTTACTCGGCACTGATTTGGCGCCATAACGCTGACCGATAAACATGCGGATTTCTTCAATCGCCTCTGCTGCCAGAGACACCGAGTCGGTACGCATATAGGTGATTAAACCTTCCGCACCCTCGCCAGTATCCACACCCTCGTATAATTGCTGGGCAACACTCATGGTGCGCTGCGCACCAAACCCCAATTTACGCGAAGCTTCCTGTTGCAATGTTGATGTGGTGAAAGGTGCCGCCGGGTTACGTTTGCGTTGTTTTTTCTCAACGTGAGTAACCAGTAACTTGCCTTCAGCAGCCTTCGTTAGGGTTTTAACGACATCCTCCGCCTGCTCAGTTTTCTCGATACTGAACTGGCTGAGCTTTTCATTTTTATAATGCGTTAATTTTGCCTGAAACGGGGTTTTCTCAGCGGTTGCGTCTGCCTCAATGGTCCAGTATTCCTGAGCTTTGAACGCTTCAATTTCCAGCTCGCGCTCGACGATCATTCGTAAAGCAGGACTTTGCACCCGACCCGCAGATAACCCTCTACGCACTTTTTTCCACAGTAATGGTGAGAGCGTAAAGCCGACCAGGTAATCCAGAGCGCGACGTGCTTGTTGTGCATTCACCATGTCCATCGACAGTTCACGTGGATTGGCGACCGCATCGTTAACAGCCTGTTTGGTGATTTCGTGAAAGACGACACGGAAAACTTCTTTATCTTTTAAAACGCCTTTCTTTTTAAGCAACTCAAATAAATGCCAGGAGATTGCCTCTCCTTCACGATCCGGATCCGTCGCCAGATAGAGCGAATCGGCTTTTTTCATGGCTTTGGCAATTGCATCAACATGTTTACTGTTGCGATCAATTATCTGATATTTCATCGCAAAATCATTAGACGGGTCGACTGCGCCTTCTTTAGGCAATAAATCCCTGACGTGACCATAAGACGCCAAGACTTCTACATCTTTGCCCAGATATTTTTTGATGGTCTTGGCCTTGGCCGGTGACTCAACAATGACGAGTTTATTTCCCATAAAATCCTGTACCAAAAATAGACGCTCTAAATAACACTGCCCGTGTAAAACGGGCAGTGTTATGAATTATAAGAGCGGTCAAATTCAGTGAATAACCGCCTCCAAATCTTCAAACACCAGATCTTCCATCCAGGCATAAGCCACTTCTCTGCCCGGTTGATAAAACAGCACCATAAGTACCACCCATTTGAGCTGTTCCAGATCAATTTCTTCACTATCCAGTGCCAACACACGCTCGATGACAACTTCGCGGGTTTCGACATCCAAAACACCCACCTGTTCCAAAAACAATAAATAGCCGCGACACTGAATGTCGAGACGCTCTATTTCACTTTCGCTGAAAACACGGATATGTGTATTGGGATTGTCTGTCTGCGGGGCCACCACAGTCATATTGTCAAGCCAATCAAGCGCTTTGTGTATCTCCAACTCCTGAAAGCCTACCTGCTCTAATTCAAGTTCCAGGACATCTTTATCAGGTTGGCTGCTATCTTCAGTATCGATATAGTTTTCGAACAGATAGAGCAACACATCAATTACATTTTCTTTCATCGGCTTCTCTATTGTGGGCCTGATCAGGTTCCGGCTCGGACGTATCGTCCTCCGGGTAATGATGCTACCTGACCTTGCAGCTCCAGTAATAACAGCATGGATGAAACGGCATCAGCCGTCAATCCGCTTTTGTCAATAAGTATATCGATGTGGATCGGGTCATATCCCAGAAACTCAAACAGTTGTTGATAATCTTTATCTAATTCCGCTGTCGCCAAAACCTTCTCTGTCGTCGCATAAGGATCCTCCAGTTGCGGGACAAATCCAGCTAAAGCTCCCAGCTCTTCAATAATATCATTGGCTGTCTCAACTAACTTGGCACCTTCTCTAATCAACTGATGGCAGCCCCGTGATAACGGGTTGTGTATTGAGCCTGGTATGGCAAATACCTCCCTTCCCTGCTCCATCGCCATTCTTGCCGTAATCAGCGAACCACTTTTAACGGCGGCCTCAACCACCAGCGTGCCTAAACTCAAACCGCTGATAATACGGTTTCGCCGGGGAAAATTTTCAGCTTTGGGTGAAGTCCCCAAAGGAAACTCCGAAACGATTGCACCGATTTCTGCAATATGGTGCGCCAAATCCCGATTGGCTGCCGGATAAACCCGGTCCAGTCCAGTACCAATGACGGCGATTGTTTTGCCGGATGCCGCTAAAGCGCCTTTATGTGCCGCCGCATCGATACCTGAAGCCAATCCACTGGTAATGACAATATCGCCATCTGCCAGATAGCGGGCAAATTCAAATGCTGTATCACGCCCCGAAGCCGATGGATTTCGGCTACCCACAATGGCCAGTTGCCATTTACCAAGCAAATTAATATCGCCCTGAACAAACAATAAAGCAGGTGGATCCGGTATTTGCTTGAGCAGCTCTGGATAGAGCGGATGCTGCTGATCAATAACATGACGATTATCAGCCGATAACCATTCCAGATCGCGTTCAACCTGATCCCAGTCCGGAGATTGCAGTAAGGTCAGGATTTTCGAATCAACACCTTTTAACAGGCGAGCTTCACGAAAGATATCGGCTGGCTGATTAACTTGTTGAACAAGTTTGGCAAAGGTAGCTGGCCCGACACCGGGAATACGCTGTAAAGCCAGCTGACATGCCAGGGACAGTTGCGAAGCGGAAAATCGATGCAAACTGTTTCCTTTATTCTGCGGAACGCACCTTGTCAAACAGGTGCATGGAGGTTGTTGCTTTCATCACGATGGCGTAACTTACTTTGTCATAAAGCTTGAAGACCATTGCTTCCCCGGCATGTTCATCCGGTAGGGTTACCATTGCTTTGCGATCTTCACTGACCGCATCGCGAATCGTTTTTCCTGCTTTATATACGGATAAAACATGGCCGGTTTCCAGGCCGTCGCGACGACCGATATTTAATACAACAATCTGATACTGACCCACCTGAGAAACACCATCAAAGACAGAAATAATCACCCCTTCCATCGGTTGCGAGGGTGCTCTTGGGAAGAAGTTAAGATCAAAGTCTTCCTCTTCAACCGCTAACAATCTATCACCCACCATGACTTCCCGATTGGTGTAGGTTAAATCCATGGTGGAAACGTCCCCAGGCTCCCTGACCACTGCATCGCCTGAATAAATAGCTTCAACACCAAGCTCTTCACCAGTATTCGGATCAAAATAAATCTTTCCGCCACGAAATACACTGAATTCATCTTGTTCCGGCTCGGTAATTCCGCGTGCATAAACAATATCACCGGCTCCGGATAACAATCTTTCATCAGCGGTCGCGACAACATAGGGGGCAGCATCAAGCACTTCGGCCCCAACGACCCGCGGCTTGGTGAGAAACGGACGAATAATCGATAAAGGAATGGTACTTATTGCTTCATCCATCCTGATTTCACGCATTTCTGGTGAAAGTTTGAATGTTTGCTGACCACGATTCAGTTCCAGTACTGGCCGACCATCCCGGTAAACCAGTACTAATTCATCACCGGGGAAAATAAGATGGGGATTTTCAACCTGTGGATTAACTTGCCATATTTCCGGCCAGTGCCAGGGGTATTGGAGAAACTTCGCAGATATATCCCAGAGCGTATCGCCTTTGACTACCACGTAGCGTTCAGGATGGTTTGGATTAAGGGCTACCTGATTCGCAAGTAACGCAGAACTCATCAATAGGGCCATTAAACCCAAACAGATGTGACGTATCATCATAAAATCCTCATGGACGCTACAGGGCAGCCATTATCCCTGGATAAGCAGCAACGGCTCATAGTGTCTAATAAGCGTATACACTTATCAAGTCATCCGGCAACAAACTTGGTCTATAATGTGTCGATATCTCGACTGGTTAAACTTTTTTTGCCTGGAAAGGCCCTCTTCCTTGACGGAGTAAACAATGAAATTATCAGCTTTCTTTATTGCCAGCATGGCTACGATTGGCATTAATTCCGCTGCGATGGCTGCAGGCGATGTAGCTGCCGGAAAAGCAAAATCCGCTGTATGCGCTACTTGTCATGGTGCTGACGGCATTGCCATTATGCCGGTATACCCAAATCTCGCCGGGCAGAATGCGGAATATTTAGAGTCAGCACTTAAAGCTTACAGAGATAAACAACGTCAAGGTGGCATGGCCGCCATCATGCAGATGCAGGCAACAAACTTATCTGATGAAGATATCGCAAACCTTGCCGCATATTACGCAAGTTTAAAATAAATAAACTGCTGGTTAATTGATTCATAGCAGGTATTAACATGGCCTTACTAAACATATTGCATTTTCCGGATCCCAGACTGCGTCAGAAAGCCTTGCCGATAAAACAGGTAACGGATGATATTCGCCAGTTGGCTCAAGATATGCTGGAAACCATGTACGATGCTCCCGGCATAGGTCTGGCGGCGACTCAGGTGAACGAACAAAAGCGGTTAATCGTGATTGATGTTTCCGAAGATAAATCCAGTCCGCTGTTTTTAATCAATCCTGAATTACTGAACACTGAGGGTGAACGTGATTTTGAAGAGGGTTGCCTCTCGGTTCCTGAAGCCTACGAAACCGTTACCCGTGCCGATAAAATTCGGGTTCGCGCATTAAATCTTCAAGGCGAAACCTTTGAAATGGATGCTGACGGTATTCTGGCCACCTGCATTCAACATGAAATTGATCATCTGGAAGGAAAACTGTTTGTGGATTACTTGAGTAATCTCAAACGTCAACGCATCAAAAAACGGCTGGAGAAACACCAGAAACAAAAACTATAAGGACATCCATGCGCATCATTTTTGCCGGCACTCCGGACTTTGCTGCAACTATGCTGGCAGCTCTACTGACGACGGATCATGAAATCTGCGCCGTCTACACCCAACCGGACAGGCCTGCCGGTCGTGGCCGGAAACTCACTGCCAGCCCGGTTAAGCAACTCGCTTTACGGCATCAGATTCCTGTCGAACAGCCCATTAATTTCAAAGCCGAAGCGGATCGGGGAAAACTCGCCAGCTATCAGGCCGATCTGATGATTGTGGTGGCTTATGGGTTGTTACTGCCTCAAACGGTATTAGATACGCCCCGATTGGGCTGTATCAATGTTCATGCTTCTTTATTACCACGATGGCGTGGCGCTGCGCCCATTCAGCGCGCCATATTATCCGGGGATACGAAAACCGGCGTTTGTATTATGCAAATGGAAGCCGGATTAGATACCGGACCGGTTATCCAGCGTAGTGAAATTGCTATTGAAATGTCGGATACCGGTGAGACTTTACACGATAAACTTGCTCTTCTCGGCGCTTCTACCCTGCTGGATACGCTAAGTCGTTTTGATGAGTTACAGAAACACGCTGTTCCACAAAATAATGCTGAGAGTTGTTACGCTACAAAATTACACAAAGCCGAAGCCAATATTGACTGGTCACATTCTGCACAGCAAATCGATCGTCAAATCCGTGCATTTAACTCGTGGCCGGTTGCTCAGACCCTCTGGCAAGATAAGGTACTCCGCGTCTGGAGTGCTGAAATAATCGATAGTGCCAACAATGCAGAACCCGGCACTATTCTTCAAGTTAATCGTCAGGGGATAGATGTGGCTACCGGAGCCGGAATCATTCGTCTGTTATCTATCCAGGCACCCGGAAAAAAAGCGATGCCTGTCAATGATTTTCTGAATGCCCACCCATTGATAGCGGGTGATCATTTTGGCTAAAAGCAAAATATTGTGCGCACGTAGTGCAGCAGCTTTAGTTATTCAGCGGGTGACTCAGGGTCAATCATTAACGACGGCTTCTGTTGATATCATCAAGCGTCTGGACGAAACACAGCGCAGCTTATTTCAACAGCTGGCTTATGGTGTGATTCGCTGGCATCCCTTGCTTGAAGCACTCAGCCAACAATTACTTTCCAAACCATTAAAATCCAAAGATGGCGATATTCAAGCGCTTTTACTGATTGGAATTTATCAACTTCGCTCATTACGCATTCCGGATCATGCCGCCCTGTCTGAAACCGTTAGCGCCTGCAAATTGCTCAATAAATCATGGGCTAGCGGCTTAATGAATGCATGTCTGCGAAATTATCAACGGCAGCAGCAAGCAATGGAAAAATCCATCGCGGAACAGCCTGTCAGTCAATATGCGCATCCCGCATGGTTGATTGAAAAGTATCAAAACGACTGGCCGGAGTTATGGCAGAACATTTTGACAGCCAATAATCAGCAACCACCCATGATGCTGCGGGTTAACCGCCGGGAGTATTCCACTTCGGAATATCTGGAATTATTGGCTAAAGCCGGCATCCAGGGTGAAGCTATTGAAAATTGCCCTCAAGGCATCTTGCTGGAACAGGCATGTGATGTATTTGCCTTGCCGGGTTTTGTAGAAGGTGCCGTTTCAGTACAGGATGGTGCCGCACAAAAAGTTGCTGATTTGCTTGAATTACAGTCTGAACAACGCATTCTGGATGCCTGTGCAGCGCCGGGAGGCAAAACCTGCCATATTCTGGAAAGATTTCCAGCAAACCAGGTAACCGCACTCGATATTAGTGAGGAGCGGCTCAAACAGGTGAACGAAAACCTTTCCCGATTACATTTATCAGCTGATTGTCTGGCAGCAAATGCCAGCGATACTCTAAACTGGTGGAATGGTGAGCAGTTTGACCGTATATTGATTGACGCACCATGTTCAGGCAGTGGAGTCATTCGTCGGCATCCGGATATCAAACTGCTGAGAAAACCAGACGATATCGAACAATTGGTTCTGCAACAGCGAGCTTTGCTGGATAATTTGTGGCCATTACTGAAACCCGATGGTTTACTGGTTTACACTACCTGCTCTGCATTTAAGCAGGAAAATGAATTACAGATAGAAGCATTTTTGCAGCGTCAGCCTGACGCGATGGAGCAGCATCCAGCAAAGGCTCCAGCACGAAGAGTACGTTTTGGCTATCAATTGCTACCGGGAGATAACGATCTGGATGGTTTCTATTATGCCTGCCTGCGTCACCGCTAAACGTCTTCTGACGTCTGTTTTTTTGGTCTTTGTATCAGTGCAAACTGTACACGCGGAAGTTTTTCGTGTTGAAGAAGCTCGGACATCTCCAGCAGGCAATGGTTATCTATTGAATGCCAATATCAGTTATCCACTGAATCCCCGTGTAAAAGAAGCGCTATACAATGGTGTCCCTATAACGTTCGTGCAGGAGATTCAGCTCATCAGGATCTATCCTGTTTTGGGTGAATGGTGGCAATGGCGCAGCAATATCTGGTCAACCGAAATCCGTTACGTTTTGCGTTATCACGATCTCTCCCAACAGTATTTACTGCACTCAATGGAAACCAAAACGCATCGTAATTTTCCGACGATGGAGAGCGCGCTGATGGGTATGGGGGTGATAAAAGATTTCAGCTTACCCCCTCAGCATACCCTCGATACGCATAACCTAGTTCTCAGAGTACGCAGCCAGATTGATTTGAACGCCCTGCCGTCACCGATGCGGCCCGGCGCATTTCTGTCCAGCAAATGGGATTTAGCCAGCGAATGGTATGAGGTGGCATGGCCTTCCAACTAATCAGGGGACTCAGCTCAGGAACTGCACCGTATTTTTCACTGGCCTTGCTACTGTTAGTTCTGGCCTATTTACTCAGTGCGGCAACTCAGGATACCTCACGACTCAGTGACTTGTTTCTCTATATTTTCGGGCTGGGGCTGGTGTGCCTTTTATTGCTGGCCGGAATTCTGGCCCGTGGGTTATATCGGCTTTACCGGGATTTTAAACGCAAAGCACCGGGTTCCCGACTCACACTGAAACTGGTCAGTTTGTTTGTATTATTAATCGTCGGCTCAACCAGTATTGTTTACGGATTCTCTGTCCACTTCCTGCAACGCGGCATTAACAGCTGGTTTGATGTAAAAGTTGAGCAAGCTCTGGAAGATTCTCTTGAGTTAAGTCGCAGCGCTTTTGGTATACGTATGCGTACTTTACTGCGACAGACACGAATGATGGCGGGTGTATTATCAGAATTGCCAGACACCCGTCTGACCAATAGTCTGCGAGAGCTGGTGCAATTGAGTGGCGCCCTGGAAATCAGTATCTGGAATATGAGTGGACAACTAGTGGTTTCCAGCATTGAAAACCCGGCCATTTTTCTTCCCCAAGGTCCTGATGAATCGATTGTGCGCCGTTTGCAGCAAGGCGAAGACTATATAGGTCTGGATCCAGCAGCAAATGATGAACTGGAATTACGGGCTGCAGTAATGTTACCGCGTAAATCGATTCTGGCCGAAGAACGGTTTTTACATGTGGCTTTTCCGGTCAATGAACACTTGAGCTCCCTGGGCAAAAATGTTCAGGATGCCTACACGGATTACAAAGAGCTGAGCTATTTACGCAAACCGTTAGTCACCATATTCACCCTGACACTGAGCCTGATAGTATTTTTGACCATGCTTGCTTCAATCTGGTTTGCAGTATGGATTTCAAGACGTATGGTTCAGCCGCTACAGGAACTGGCTGCAGGAACCCAGGCCGTCGCTTCTGGTAACTACAATATGCAATTAACCGCATCCGGACATGATGAGATCGGTTTTCTGGTACGTTCATTTAATCAGATGACGCAACGCCTGACGCAAGCCAGAAATGCCTCCGATAGAAGCCATCGGTTACTGGAACAGCAAACCAGTTACCTGACGACAGTACTTGGCAGCCTGTCAAGCGGTGTTATTACCATTGATAACGATCTGTATTTGCGTACCGCCAATGTCGCCAGCAGTAAAATACTTGGCGTGAACTTGCAGCAACGATTGGAAAGCTCTCTGGATACATTGGGCAAAATCAATGACAACCTGCATAGCTTTTCCCTGTTAATACAAAACTACACATTCAAATCAGTTGCCTGGCAACAGCAGATAGAACTGCAACAAACCAAGGGACGTCAAACACTGATGTGTCACGGCACCCCTTTACCGGCTGACACGGGCTGGGTTATCGTGTTTGATGATATAACGACATTGCTTCAGGCACAGCGAAATGCAGCATGGGGCGAAGTGGCCAGACGTCTGGCACACGAAATCAAAAATCCGTTAACCCCAATCCAATTATCTGCCGAGCGCTTACAACACAAGTACGCTTCATTAGTGCCACCGGATCAAACAGAGACATTACAAAAACTCACTGATACGATCGTGCAACAGGTTGAAGCCATGAAAGATATGGTCAACGAGTTTTCTGATTATGCCCGCAGTCCCGGATTACAGCTGGAAAAAGTCTCCATCGGCGAATTACTCAGAGAAGTATTGACCCTGTATCAAAGTCATTCCAATCATCAATTCACTTTACTGAACAGTCCAACAGAGATTCCTATCAGGCTTGATAAAAACCGGATGCGACAGGTATTCCACAATTTACTGAAAAATGCCATTGAAGCCAGTGAAGAAGCGGACAAAGCTGTGGATATTGTGATCAGTTATCACGTTATCATTCAGCAACATATGCCGTGGTTGGAAATTACCATTAATGATCAGGGGCCGGGTTTTCCCCAGGAAATGATCGATAAACTGTTCGAGCCATACGCTACCACTAAAATAAAAGGCACCGGGCTGGGACTGGCAATAGTAAAAAAAATCATCGAAGAACATGGCGGGGATGTTTGGGCAGAAAACCTTAACCCCGAAGGAGCAGGTATAATAATCCGGCTACCACTGGAGGAAGATTAGGCGTGAGTACTGAAAAACCACTTATTTTAGTTGTAGATGATGAGCCTGATATCCGTGAGCTCATTAAAGATATTCTCGAAGATGAAGCCTACAGGGTCATCACGGCAAGTAATGGTGAGGAAGCGCGTCTGATCTTTACCCAAAAACAGCCACAACTGGTGCTGCTGGATATCTGGATGCCTGATGTAGACGGTATCAGCTTGCTGAAGGAATTTAAGCAACAAAATACAGGTGTCACCATTGTTATGATGTCAGGGCATGGCACTATCGAAACGGCCGTAGAGGCTACCCGCTCCGGTGCCAGTGATTTTATTGAAAAACCCTTATCCATGGCAAAATTACTACGTGCAGTGGAATTAGCCATTGAGAACCGTGCAAAACAGGCTGCTCAGCGTTATGAGTTTGCTTTAGAACCGGTCGGTAAAAGTGCCAAAATGGCGCAGCTGCGTGAACAGGCCGAACGTGTTGCCGGGCATGAAATGCCGATATTACTGATTGGCGAAGGTGGCACAGGGAAACATTGTTTTGCCTATTATCTGCACAGATTAGGCTTATATAACAACGGGAAATTCATTGAGTTCAGTCCCGAAAGCTTCCCGCTTGATAGCCACAAATTGATTTCACTGGCTCAGAACAACACGATCTATATCAATGATGTCGCTTTACTCAGTGACGAAGCTCAAGCTTTGCTATTGCACTTGCTGGAAAGTGGCCGTCTCAGAGAATGCCAGTTGATTTGTGCCACCCAGCAGGGACTGGACAAGGTTATTGCTCGTGGAGACTTCAGTGAAGGTCTGTTTTATCAACTTAATACCATCACGTTACAATTACCCGCATTACGGGACCATGTTGAAGATATACCCGAACTGGTGCATTTCTTTGTTGATCAGCAGACCTCACAAGCGGATTTGCCCTATCGCCGTTTTACCGTAGCGGCTCAGAACCGCTTACGAAATTATGCCTGGCCAGGCAATGTACTGGAATTAAAAAATGTCATTCAACGGTTGTTGGTATTTGGCGATTCTGATGATATTGATGTCGATGATGTGGAAGCGGCTTTGCTGGCCGAGCAACCACCCCAGGCGGATGACGTAACCGGTATCAACTTTGATCAACCCTTGCGTGAGGCACGCGAACAATTTGAACGGATTTATTTACTGCAGAAACTGCAGGAAACCGATGGCAACGTGGGCAAAGCCGCTAAATTAGCCGGTATGGAACGCACCCATCTGTACCGGAAGTTACGGGCGCTGGGCATTGATAGTAAACAAGTTTAAGGATTTGCAATGAAGATTCTAATCCTCGGCGCTGGACAGGTTGGTGCCTCCGTTGCAGCTACTCTCGCCCGTGAGGATGATGACATTACCTTAGTTGATACAGACGCCAATAGTCTGCATAAACTTCAGGATCATTACGATATTCGTACTATTCAAGGTCTTGCTTCGCATCCGGCCGTATTAGAACGAGCAGGAGCGGCTGATGCCGATCTGGTGCTGGCTGTGACCAATAGTGACGAAACCAATATGGTGGCTTGCCAGATATGTCATACGCTGTATAACACACCCACCAAAATTGCCCGGATTCGTGCTCCTGAATATCTTACAAAACCAGAACTTTTCAACAATGAAGCCATTGCTATTGATGTGCTGATCAGTCCTGAACAGCTGGTCACCGACTACATTGAAAGATTAATCAGTCATCCTAATGCCCTGCAGGTTCTGGACTTTGCTGATGGCCTGGTGCAACTGGTTGCTGTCCGAGCTTTTCATGGGGGGCCTTTAGTCGGTAATCCGCTGCGCGAACTACGAAAACATATTCCAAAAACCGAAACCCGGGTGGCGGCAATCTTCCGTAATGGCAAAGCCATCCTGCCGGAAGCCGAAACCGTCATCGAAGCGGATGATGAAGTATTTTTTATCGCCGCCAGCAAAGATATCCGCTCGGTGATGGCCGAATTACGACGACTGGAAAAACCGTATAAACGCATCATGCTGGCCGGTGGTGGCAATATCGGTATCCGGTTGGCCAGAGCGCTGGAAAACGACTATCAGATCAAAATCATCGAAGCCAATAGCGATCGGGCAGATTATTTATCAGAAGAATTATCCAAAAGTATCGTCCTGTTAGGCGATGTCGCCAATGAAGAGTTATTACTCGAAGAAGAAATTGATAAGGTGGACTTATTCTGCGCACTGACCAATGATGATGAAGCCAATATCTTATCGGCAATGCTGGCGAAGCGCCTGGGTGCCCGCAAAGTATTGTCATTAATCAATCGTGCCGCGTATGTGGATCTGGTTGAAAGCGGCACCATTGATATTGCACTGTCTCCCCAGCAAGCCACAATCGGCAGCCTGCTCGCCCATATTCGGCGTGGTGATATTGTAGCGGTGCATTCCTTGCGCCGTGGCGCTGCTGAGGCTTTGGAAGCCATTGCTCATGGCGATAAAGGTTCTTCCATGGTAGTTGGCCGACGCATTGATGAAATTGATTTGCCACCGGGCACCTCTATTGGCGCAATCGTTCGCGGTGAAGAAGTTATTATTGCTCACCGAAACACCATGATTGAAGCAGAAGATCATGTCATTCTGTTTTTAACCAATAAACGCTACATCAAAGAAGTTGAACGCTTATTCCAGGTCGGGTTCACCTTCTTTTAATCTTATGTCCTATTCACTTAAACATCATTTTCTGATCGCCATGCCAACCCTGATAGACAGTTTTTTCTATCATTCAGTGGTGTATCTATGTGAACACGATGAAGAAGGTGCAATGGGCTTAATCATAAACCGTCCCACCCGAATCATGATGCAGGAGCTACTTAACCACCTGCAAATCACCAATACTTCCGAATGGGCTAGCAACACCGCCGTTTTGTTTGGTGGTCCAGTGCAAAAAGATCAGGGTATGGTGGTGCATGATGGTGGGGAACAATGGAAAAATACCCTTAAGATATCCGAGCAAACGTTTTTAACCACTTCCAGCGATATCCTGCAATCATTAGGCACCCAGAACGGGCCGCCACATTCAATAGTCACTTTGGGTTATGCTGCATGGGAAGCCGGTCAACTGGAACAGGAAATAGCGGAAAACAGCTGGCTGACCGTGCAGGCGACCCCTGAACTGCTATATCAAACGCCCGCAGAGGAACGCTGGCATGCGGCAGCTAAATTACTGGGCATCGACATCAATCTGATGTCTAATACAACTGGTCATGCATGAATTCTGAGAAAAATATACTCGGTTTTGATTTTGGCATGAAAAGCATAGGTGTTGCGGTCGGTCATCAATTAACCAACACGGCCAGAGGCATTGCCGCTTTATCCGCCCGTGATGGCATTCCGGATTGGGATAGCATCGCTAATTTAATTAAGGAGTGGCAGCCTGGTCTTATTGTGGTTGGCTTGCCGCTGAATATGGATGGCACCGAACAGTTAATGACCGCCGCCGCCAGAAAATTTGGCAACCGGATGAACAATCGTTTTAATATTCCGGTGGCCTGGCAGGATGAACGCCTGACAACCTTTGAAGCACTCGATCAAATGGGAATACGCAGTAAAATGCAGTCCGATAAACGCAGCGATGTCGATAAACTTTCGGCTCAAATTATTCTTCAATCATGGCTGGACCAACAATGACAATGCCCCAAACCACAGCGGAAATTCAAAGTCTGCTAGAAGAGATGGCTGAATCCATACGTGATGATCTCGCCGACAAAGATCCGTTGCTGATCGGAATCCATACCGGTGGCGTCTGGGTCGCAAAAGCCTTGCAGAACATTCTTGGCGAAGACTTTTTTGATGCGCCGCTTGGCACCCTGAATATTGCCTATTATCGTGATGATTTCACTCGCATCGGCATGCATCCTCAGGTTTCGCCTTCCGATCTGCCCTTTGAAGTAGACAATCGCCATCTGGTGTTAGTAGATGATATTTTTTACAGTGGTCGCACAACACGGGCTGCGCTGAATGAAATTTTTGATTATGGTCGTCCAGCGAGCGTGACGTTAGCCGTGCTGATTGAACGGGATGGTCGTGAATTACCCATCCGTCCGGATATTGTTGGGGCCTCCGTTATTTTACCCCGCAATCAACATTTAAAACTTCGTAACCGCGATGGTTTGCAACTGGAAACACGCGCAGCAGGAGCGCTGCATGCCGAGTAATCAACTGACAGAAGGTGGCCAATTGCGGCATTTTCTGACGATTGAAGGTCTGAAACGCCCATTACTGACAGAAATCATGGATCGGGCTGAGCAGTTTTCCAGTATCAGCCATCGCCAGGTAAAAAAAGTCCCATTGCTACGTGGCAAAACCATTATCAATTTATTTTTTGAAAACAGTACACGCACCCGTTCAACCTTTGAGTTAGCTGCCAAACGTCTTTCAGCCGATGTGATGAACTTTAATATCAGCACCTCTGCAACCTCTAAAGGTGAAAGCCTCCTCGACACACTGCATAACCTTGAAGCCATGCACACGGATATGTTTGTGGTTCGCCATGATCAAAGTGGTGCAGCAGAGTTTATTGCCCAACATGTCGCACCGCATGTCAGTGTTATCAACGCAGGCGACGGCTGTCATGCTCACCCCACTCAGGCCATGCTGGATATGTTTACTATCCGCCGCCATAAACAGGATTTTGCCAACCTTCGCGTGGCAATAATCGGCGATATTCTGCACTCGCGGGTAGCCCGCTCACAAATTCAGGCGCTAGCCACACTTGGTGTAGGTGAGATCCGCGTTATTGGTCCACAGACGTTATTACCGCGTGAGAGCCAAACACTGGGTGTGCATGTTTATCATGACATGGCTGCGGGTCTTGAGGGTGTAGATGTGGTCATTACCTTACGCTTACAGCTTGAACGTATGCAAGGCGCTTTATTACCCAGTGCACGGGAATATTTCCGCTGTTATGGGCTGACCGAAGAAAAACTTAAATATGCAAAGCCGGACGCCATTGTCATGCATCCCGGCCCGATCAATCGTGGTGTTGAAATAGCCTCGTCAGTTGCCGATGGGCCACAATCAGTGATTCTTGAGCAGGTAACCCACGGTATCGCCATTCGCATGGCGGTGATGTCGATGGCCCTGGCCAGTCAATCAGAACAGGCAGAAGTCGAATAATGAAGATTTGTATTCAAAATGGTCGTGTCATAGACCCTGCCAGCCAACTTGATATCGATCACAATGTTTACATCGAAGATGGCCGCATCATTGCCATCGCTGAAGAGTTGCCCGGTTTTGATGCCGATATCGAAATTGATGCCTATAACAAAATCGTCTGTCCCGGACTGGTCGACCTGAGTGCCCGGTTACGTGAACCCGGACAGGAGCATACTGCCACCATTGAGAGTGAAACCCGTGCTGCTGCTGCAGGAGGGATCACCACATTGGCCGTTCCACCTGATACCGATCCAGTAATCGATAATCCAGCAGTAGTTGAATTGATCGAGGATCGAGCAAAAAAGGCCGGCCGCACGATGGTGCTCACCGTAGGTGCATTGACCCAAAAACTGAATGGCGAACTGCTGGCAGAAATGGCCGCGTTAAAAGCAGCGGGCTGTGTGGGGGTCAGTAATGGCGTGACCGAAATTAAAAATACCGTAGTCTGGCGCCGTGCACTTGAATATGCTGCTACGCTGGACTTGACTGTATTTATTAACCCCGCTGATCCCTGGTTACAAAAACAGGGCTGCGTGCATGAAGGAACGGTCAGTGCCAGATTAGGTTTATCCGGTATCCCGGAAAGTGCGGAAACCATTGCCGTAAGTCGGGACTTAATTCTGATTGAACAAACCGGAGTGCGTGCTCACTTTCACAGTATCTCTACAGGAAAAGCGGTCAAACTTATTCGCGAAGCACAAGAGCGTGGCTTACCTGTTACTGCTGATGTCAGCGCCCATCACTTACATCTTTGTGAACATGATCTGGGAAATTACGACAGTTTCAGTCATGTGATGCCACCCTTACGAAGCGTACGGGATCGCGAACAGTTAAAACAAGGCTTACGTGATGGAGTCATTCAAGCGGTCTCTTCTCATCATCAGCCGCTGGATGCCGATGCCAAATTAGGTCCGTTTGCCGAAACCCTGCCGGGCCTTTCGGCACTGGAAACCCTATTACCCCTGACACTCAAGCTGGTAGAAGATGATGAAATCACCCTGCATCAGGCTATTGCCAGTCTGACCTGTCAGCCAGCCGCTATTCTGGGTATTGAAGCAGGACAACTCAAAGCCGGTGCCAGTGCTGATATCTGTATTATTGATGCGGATGTACAATATGACTGTCAGCCCTCCGAATTTGTCAGTGCCGGAAAAAACAGCCCTTTTGGCGGGTGGTTGTTTCAGCATCAGGTCAGCCATACGCTGTTTCAGGGTAAACTCGTTTATCAGCGCCAGCCCAACTAGCCCATGCGGAGTCTTTAAAATGACAATTATGCGTTATTGTTTTCGAGTTCTTGGTTTGCTCGCATTTACTGTACTGTTTTCAGCCTGTACTCCTGAAATTGGTTCAGATGAATGGTGTGTGCATATGAAAGAGAAGCCCAAAGGTGACTGGACAGCAAATGAAGCCGGTGCTTATGCGGAACATTGTCTGCTCTGACTATCATGTCGCAACCGTTATTTGCATTTGATTTTGATGGGGTAATTTGCGACAGCGCCATTGAAACCGGATTAAGTGGCTGGCAAGTTGCAGCGCAAATCTGGGGAGATATGCCAAAGCAAATGCCGGAACAAATCCTGACGGATTTTCGTCAGGTGAGACCGGTGATGGAAACTGGCTTCGAATCGATTCTGATATGTCGACTATTGTTTGAAGCGATTAGCCCAGATAGTTTATTAAATGATTTTACCGGCCAAATCGACAATCTTGTGCTACGGGACCAGCTTGATAAAACGGATTTAAAAAAACGGTTTGGTGTGTACCGGGACAGCTGGATTGACGCCGATTTTGCCGGCTGGATCAAAATGAATCCGCTTTACCCGGGTGTTATTGACCTGTTAAGTCAAATCCCCCGTCACCAGCTTTTTATTATTACAACCAAACAGGAACGATTTGTCAGTGCGATCCTTGAAGCCAATCAAATAACTGTGGAGCCTACACAAATCTATGGTTTGGAACGTAATCTGAAAAAGCCTCAAATTCTTAATCAGCTTCAGCAATCACATCCACAAACCGCTATTCTGTTCATTGAAGATCGACTGCCCACATTACTGGATGTTATTGCGACCGCTTCCCTGTCCAGCGTTCAATTGTATTTCGCAAACTGGGGTTACAATACTGAAGATGACAAACATCACGCATACCTGCATCCCAGAATCACCCATATAGATTCACCTTCTTTACAAAACTTGACACCATGTTGAGGTAACATCCCCTTGGAACTCTCGGCAGGGAAATTTGCCCATAAACGGAAACCAGACATCGCACCTAGCTGAATTCAGTTTAGACCATCATTCGAGACAACATCAGCCAATGAAGCACAAACTTTTATGGCATGCTCTATTGCTTACCATTATGGGCCTTACAGGGTGTGAGCGTGACAGACCACAGGCAACACAACAAATAAAACCTCACCTGGTTGAAGTCGTCACAGCTGAATTAAAAGATATTTCCGTTTCACGCGAACGTAACGGCACATTAAGAGCCATTCAGGAAATTCAGATCTTCAATCAGGAAGAAGGGCAAATTGCGGAGCTGCCTTTTTTTGAGGGCGATCAGGTTGAGAAAGGCCAGGTTATCGCCAGACTTGATGATCGCTTGCTTCGCTCCCAACTCACCCGCGCCCAGGCATTAACCAGAAAATCTGCTACCGATCTTGCCCAAATCAAAGATCTGGTTGCCCGAAAATTGACGACTCAGACCGAATTAACCCGTATTGAAACAGAACTCGCTGTCGCCCAGGCTGAACAGGAATCCCTACAAACCCGCCTATCCTATTTTGTCATTCGTTCTCCGATAAGTGGCGTCATTACACAGCGTAACAGTGAACCCGGCAACATTGCTGAGCGTTATTCACATCTGATGACGATTGCCAATCAACAGACGTTAATTACCGAAGTGCGCCTCTCAGAATTACTTTTAAACAATATTCAGGTCGGTGATGATGTATCCATTCAAATTGATGCATTACGTACTGGCCGACGTCCGCATCCAGACCTCACCGGTAAAATCAGTCGAATCTTTCCGGATATTGATCCAATGACCCGAACCGGAACACTTGAAATAGCGTTGTCCCCCGTTCCGGAAGGTGCCAGGGCTGGCCAATTTGTCCGTGTAACGCTCACCACACAACAGGCAAAAAGACTGTTAGTGCCATTTATCGCGCTGCGCCGTTCTGTCGAAGAGGAGTATGTGTTTATTGCAGATAGCGATAATGTCGTGAAGCGTGTGCCCGTCTCTACCGGGCTGGAAATTGCAGATCAGATAGAAATTGTAGAAGGCCTGGAAGGCGGTGAGCAGGTTGTTATTCGTGGATTTACCAATCTTCGGGAAAATAAAGCGGTGAAAATCGTTAATGCGCCTGCTGCAAGACAAGCCATGCCGGCATCAACCAAACAAATCACTTCCCAATGAAAATCCAGGGAGGTGGGCTGGCAGCCTGGTCGATTAAGCACCCGATCGGTGTCTCAATGATTGCAGCAACAGTCATCGTCCTTGGATTAGCGGTTTTAAGCCGCCTGGCAATCGATCTGCTACCCCAAATTGTCTATCCCGATATTCGGGTACGTATTCTCGATCCAGGTGTCCCCGCAAGTGTCATGGAAGATCAGGTCACACGGTTAGTCGAAGAACAGTTAGCGATTACCGAAGATGCGTTAAACGTGCAGTCCTCTTCTGATCTCGGTTTGGTTGAAATTGATATTACCTTTGATTATGGCAAAGATATCGATATCGCCCTCCGAGACGCCAGTACGCGATTGGATCGGGCCAAAACCCAGCTCCCCGATTCCATTCAACCACCTGAAATCTACAAACGTGACCCATCACAGATCCCAGTTATTGAATTTGTCGTTAGCTCTGATTTAATGGATTTAGTTGATCTGCGAACCTGGACCGACGATGTCTTAAGCAAATGGTTTATTAATTTGCCTGGGGTTGCTGCCGCAGAAATCGGTGGCGGGGTTGAACGCGAAATTCAGATCATCCCAGACCAGCAGCGCCTGGCAGCGATGGGACTCAGCTATCGCAATATTGTAGATGCCATTCAGACAGCCAACGATGATATCGCAATTGGACGATTGCAAATGCCGGGCAATGAGATTACCGGTCGCATTGGTGGCCGATTGAATTCGGTTGAAGCAATTCGGCAACTACCGATTGGACGATCAGATAATAATATTATCAAACTGCATGAAGTGGCTAAGGTTGTCGACAGCAGTGAAGATGAGAGACTGCGAATCCGGGCCAATGGTATCAGCGGCATCAAAATGGCCATCCAAAAACAGCCAACGGCCAACACGAATAATGTGGTTGAAGTGGTGAAACGCCAACTGCTCTGGCTTGAAGAACAGAATGTCATCCCCCCCGGCATCGATGTGACAACCGTGACAGACCAATCTGTCTATATCAAACAGTCTCTGAAAAATGCTGCAACAGCCGCTATCAGTGGCGGTATTCTGGCCATGCTGGTGGTGTATCTGTTTCTCGGCAATTTACGTCGTACCTTAATCATTGGCAGTGCTATCCCAATTGCCATTATGTTTACCTTTGTATTGATGGGCATGGGTGGACTGACGCTCAATATCATGACCTTAGGCGGTCTGGCGCTTGGTGTGGGAATGCTGGTGGACAACACCATTGTCATGCTGGAAAACATCTATCGTCATCAATGCAAGCATGAGCAACCCCTGGAAGCCGGTACCCATGCAGCAGCGGAAGTCAACGGTCCGATTATCGCTTCAACATCAACCAACCTTGCAGCCATTTTGCCGTTTTTATTTATCGGCGGTTTAACCGGATTATTGTTCAGCGAACTGATTTTCACTATTTCAGCAGCCATTTTTGCCTCTATGGTGATTGCCCTCACCCTGGTTCCAGCCTATGCCGCCAAAGTCACCCAAATCAGCAATAATCCCATCCGTAGAATGATGGATGGTTTAATTGGCTTTTTACAATTGGGTTACGGCAAAGTCATTCGTTTTTTCCTGAAAATCAAATTGTTAATCATCGCGTTATTTATTGGTGGCTTTGCCCTGAGTTTGCCAGTTTTTACCAGTGGTCATCAGATCTTACTGCCCAATATCGATGACGGTCGTATTGAAGTACGGATGATTTCTGACTCCGGTGTCTCGGTGGATGAGATGGACAGTTATGTTCAGGAGCTTGAACGAATCATGCATGCCAAACCGGAAACGATGACCATCTTCACTCTGGTAGGGGGCAGCGTCTTCGGACGCTCTCAGCGTGAAGAACCCAGTCGGGCAGAAATGACTGTTGAGCTTGTGCCTGCGGATGAAAGGGAGATATCCAGCCAGCAATGGATAAAAGATATCCGCAAACAGGTCGATGAACTGCAGATCGCGGGACTACGCGTGTTTTTATTTCAACGCGGCATTCGGGGATTACGCACTCATAGCGGAGATCAGGATATAAGTCTGCGATTACAGGGCAATGATTTTTCTGTCATGAAAACCGTTGCCGATGAGATCGCCGATAAAATGCGACGAATTCCGCAATTAAGCAATGTAGAACACTCTGCAGAAGATGAACGGTTTGAAATTTCCATCAAACTGAATCGGGATAGAGCACAGGAACTTGGGTTAAACATGCAGGATCTTGCTGAAGCCGCTCAAACGGCTTTGCAGGGACGCGTTATCAGTGATTTTCTTGAAGGTAACCGCTCTTATGATATCCGTCTGAGACTTCCTCAGGAAGAAATGAACAATCCACAGGCGTTACGATCCATCATTCTGTTTCCTTCATCAGATGGAAGCACACCGTTATATCTTGGCGATGTTGCCGAAATTGAATTACTGGATACACCGTCACGGATTCGTCGTGAAAACCAGATGCGTATTGTAGAGTTATCAGCTGCATTGGTTGATGGTGCAACGTTAGGAGAAGCCTTGATTCAACTGGATCAAATGCGTCAGGAAATTAATTTACCATCGGGTTATACCATCTACGATGGGGGGCAAAGACAAGCCCTTGAACAACAGCAAAATCAAAACCTTCTTCTGATTGCTCTGGCATTATTTCTGGTTTTGGTCGTTATGGCGATTCAGTACGAATCGTTGCTTAACCCTATCATTATTCTGTTAAGCGTTCCGTTTGCTGCGATTGGTGTAGCACTGGGAATTTATTGGATCGATCTGCCACTCTCCATGCCAATTTGGTTAGGTACGATTATGCTGATTGGCATTGTGGTCAATAACGCGATATTACTGGTGAACTATATTGAGCTTGAACGACGACACAACAACAACTTAACCGAAGCCGTCGTTGAAGCCGTGCGACTGCGGTTGCGTCCGATATTAATGACCACATTGAGTACGGTCATGGGGATGCTGCCACTGGCGATTGGTTTTGGGGAAGGTTCTGAAATGTTGCAGCCACTGGCGATAGCCGTAGTATGGGGATTAAGCTTTTCGATGATGGTCAGTTTACTGCTGGTTCCTCTGGTATATCACCTGTTTCACTCGATTAGAGATCGAAACACACTTGATAACCAGGCAGCTTTAACTTAGAGGGAAAGGTCTACCAAATAAATGGCGGAGCGGACGGGACTCGAACCCGCGACCTCCGGCGTGACAGGCCAGCATTCTAACCAACTGAACTACCGCTCCGCGACCTGATGGTTAACAGACAACCGGTCAGGAAGCGTGCAAGAATACAGCAAAAAATCAAAAGGTGTTAGTGTTCAACGGAAAAAAGCTTTTAGGACCAGATAAGTATTTGAAAAAACGTCTATTAAATGGGTCTATTGATTGCTGGACAGCTGCCTTGGCGAAGAATTAAAGACAAAAAAATCCCCCGGAAGCGTTAATAATTGCCTCACGGGGGATTTGGATTACATTGCTTCAGCTGCCTGGACCGCTTTATTTACCAATCGTTTTGCAGCACCCTTCGCGCCGGAGTTTTTGATCTGTTCCAGATTGACTGGCTCGCCTACGATAATAGCGCCGCCCATGCCAGCGCCGAAATGCGGTGTGCATTTATATATGTAGATACCTTCCTGAGTAAAAGTACGGCTGTAGTTTTCACTCATTTGAGACACCCACATTTCTGCACCTTCCGGAATCAGGCCTTCGATTGACTCGGTATTATGTGTACTCATATTGGTCCAGGATACAGAATCACCCGGTGCAATCGTGACAACAAGCGGTTCATAAATCAAACCTTGAGCAGTCACTGTATGATTTTTTGATTCTACCGTGGCGGGAGCAGCCACCTCTTCCGGCTCTGCCTTAATACCAGCTTCTTTAGCGACTTCTTCGAGTCTTGCTTCAGCATCAGCCCGGCCTTCAGCAGCTGCATTTTCTGCCGCAGCAATAGTTTCGCTGGCACGTTCACTGACACTTTGACTGGTTTCCTGAGCGCTCTCAATGGCAGACTCTACCGCATCGCTCGCGTTATCCACTACCTCTGTGTGTGTATTACTTTGCAATGCTTCTTTTTCCTGCTGTGAGGCCTCAGAAACCTGTTCACTGATTTCCGAAGTGGGTTCTGATTGAGCAACCTCCTCCGTCGACTCAGCAACCTCCGTCATTTTTTCGATTACTTCCTTAGGAGAGCTTGGTCGATCGTAATGATCACTGCTTCCAGAGATAAAGGATGAAACAGCAGCCACAACAAAAACCGCTATGGCAATAATAATGACCGCAGTAATAATTGAACGGGAATGACGCATTAGACTCTCCAATTTGATAAATTTTTACCGATCATACCATCCCCCTAACGCTATTTATAAGCAATTCAGTCCTTTTCTTTGACCTGGGACAATTTATGGTTAGCAATCCGTTTTCTTGGTGTTTTTACAACACGCCAAAATAGTTTTGCACTTTCATCCTCAATTAAAGGTGTTAACTAGCAAAAAAAGGGCATTACTCCTGAAATTATGTGCGCAACTTCCCGAAAAACATCGATAAAAATAAGTGAAAAGCATCACCTCGTTGCATTTATACAACAATTTTTTATGTTTTTTTTCATTCAAACAACACGTTACAGGTGGGGCTGCATTAAACCAGATGGACGGCTACTTACAACCAACTATTTACAGGCCATCCAAGAAAGCATGTTTTTTATGACTTCAACTTAATTCCTTCCCAAATTCATATTGGTTAAAAACAGCCACCCCCAAACTATGGCCATCTTAAACCGCATAAACACTTGGATTAGCGTGGTGATTTGCGTTGTTTTAGGAATTTTTCCTATATGAAGCTAAAACGGCTAAAGCTAGCCTGCATGAGCTTTTTACGCACAGGAGAGAGAAATGAATCTAAAACCAAAACTCATCAGCTCGGCGATAATGTCATCGCTGATGCTGATGCCTTATGCCGTTCTGGCTGAGGAAGATGCAATTGATACAGGTAAAATGACCGTCACCGGCATTTTGCCTGATCGTCTTGAATCTGTTCCAGGCTCTTTCGATATTATCGATGAGGAATACCTTGAAGAGCGCCGCCCCATTTCCAATATTGAAAGAATGAGATCTGTACCAGGGGTTCATGTTGTTGCGGATGGCAGCATGGGTTTTGATACCAATATTGGTATACGTGGCCAAAATCCACGTCGCAGTGCAAAAACAATGATTATGGAAGATGGCATGCCGTTGCAGCTTGCTCCATATTTAGATCCTGTTGTGCATTACACACCAGCATCAAGCGCTGTAAGTCGTATTGAGGTTGTTAAAGGTGCGGGCCAAATCCTTTATGGACCACAAACACTAGGCGGTGCGGTTAACTTTATTACTAAACCTGTACCGCGTAATGGCGAAATCGAAGGTAGTGTATCCACAGTTTTTGGTAATCAGGATTACCGTTTACTGCATGGTAATGTAGGTTTTGGTAATGAGATCGGTGGCGTGATGTTCGATTTCACCCAGAACAAAGGTGATGGCATCTTCAAAGGTGGTGAGTTTGATGTAAAAGATTATCGCTTTAAAGGTGAACTGAATATCACTGATCGCCAAACGCTTGGCTTAAAACTGGTTCACACCCGTGATCGTCGTAATCAAACAGAAAATTACTTAACCATTGATGAATATGATCGCGATCCATTTAGTCATCCAACAGTTGATCTGGATGATTGGGAGCAGGATCGTGATGTTGTTCAGCTGAGTCATATTTTTGAAGTCAATGATAACCTTACCTTACGGTCACAGGCTTATTATACGGATACTTTCCGGAACGGTTTACGTGCGTCTAACACTGGTCGTATTGATGGTGATGGTTTTAGTTCATCACGTCTACGCTCTTGTCCTGCGGCTGGTGGCGGGACTATTCTTGCCAGTGAAGTAGGTGATGTAAGCATTTGTGGTGGCCGTCATGCGCCACGCCAATACTACACCTGGGGTGCTGAAACGCGTGCTGACTTTGGACATAGTCTGTTTGGCCTAGAAAACGACGCGATTGTCGGTATTCGTTATCACGAAGAAAAAGCACATCGCCAGCAGGTCTTTGCTACCAACCCTGCTCAACGTGAAGACTACAAGCTTGCCTTGATTGAAGGTGAAGATCGCGAAGGTTCAAGGTTAGACGCTCAAGCTATTTCCTATTTCGCACAAAACACCACTTACATCGGTAACTGGTCATTAACTCCGGGGTTCCGTGTGGAAGATGTTCGTACCACGGATAAGGATGAGTTCACTGGCGAAAAAGAAAATGATAACTTCACCGAGTTTTTGCCAAGTTTTGGGGTTGCCTGGAATGGCATCGCCAATACAACCATCTTTGCTGGTGTGCATGAAGGGATTTCCCCAGCGCGTGCAGATCGTGAGTTCACAGCCGATGGTGGTAGAGCTGAACCTGAAGAAAGTACTTTATATGAATTAGGTTTCAGAAGTGCTTACTTTAACGGCGTTGTTGTCTCTGCAACCCTGTTCCACAACGATATTGAAAATACAGTTGTAGATAACGGTGCGACTTTTGACAACAGTGGTGAAAGTGAGCAGCAAGGTATTGAGTTAGCTGGACGTATTAATTTTGGTGATATCTATGGTACAACCAATAATTTCTATATTTCAGGTGCTTATACCAACTTATGGACAGCTGAATACAAGAAAGCTGAAAACCCAGATAACGATGGCAACAGAATGCAATATGCACCTGAGCATTTGTTAAATCTGGATTTTGGTTATGAACACGTCAGCGGTATCAATGCACGTATGGGTGTACAACACGTTAGCAAGCAATATGTTGATGACGAAAATACCCGTGATGAACTTCGTGATGGTGAAAATCCTGAGCGTCGTACAGGTGTTGCGGGCATTATCCCAAGCCAAACCATTTGGAATGCCAGCATTGACTATCGAGTACCAAATTCTGGTGTAACACTGTTTGCCGGTGTTGAAAACTTGTTTGATAAAGAATATCTGGCAAGTCGAAACGAAGGGAAATTACCAGGTCGTGAGCGTCTGTTCTTCGGCGGTATTACTTACGACTTTTAACCAGCTTCAACGTTGACGGAGAAGGTATGCAGAACATGTTTTAAATATGTAACAAAAACAGCCATTTCTCCCAGATTTGCTGTTTCTGCATCACCATTGCCGACAAGCCCGCCCTGTGCGGGCTTTTTTTTGCACAAAAAAACCCACCTTTTCTGGTGGGTTTATTGTGTTTTACAGGTATCTTTAGGGTTAGTCTTTTTGTATTTATGGTTTATCGAGATCCATCAGTATGATTTGTCTATCGGTATATTTCGTTTGAACCGCTTTTTCTGAACGTGCCATAAAAGCTTTTTAACCCGGGAGCAGGTTTCTTCATTTCCCAAGATTATCCAGAAGAACCAAGACCTGGAAGGTCATGGGAGTAGTATAAAAATCGTATGCTGCAATAACTGGAATAGGTTATTCGGTAGCTTCCAACTTTGTTTTCAATGACTTCATCGAAAATATACTGTCGATAATTTTCATGCTCTGCCAGAACGTAACCAGACAAAAACAAACCGCTGACATCAATAAGCTGAGCTTTCACGCCCCCAGTACTTTATTTAAAGCTCAGACTTAATTCTCACAAACCCCGGGTCCAGGTTATTAAGACTTTGAATCTCCCATTTTGCTTATGGTTTTGATAACCTCCATATAAGCTTCACCATGATCCCGTACTGCATCTGCATCATATTTTTCAGAGGCCAGGTGCACTTCTTCAAGTGTTGCAGCTAATTTGTCCAGCTCTTCATTTATTTTGGCCAGTGCATTTTCCAGGGTATAAGTCAGCTCATGGATTTTGGTCACATCTTCTGCCGACATTGAGTCTTTTTTCAGTAATGTCTCCAATCGATCGTTGTAGCGTTTGAAGTGCGTTACCGCTTCTTCTAATGACTCGGCTGATTCGCCTTTAAAATGCTCTACCGTTTCCGCTTTCGCCATTGTGGCCACACCAAAACTCAGTGCTGCCGCTGCCAGGTAATTTATTACTTTCATGTTGATACCTAAATGTAAATAAGAACCGTTAACATATACAACGATAACCAGACTTGCAAATATAATTGGATAAACAAATACAAAACTCCAAGGCATAAAAAAACCTTCCGTCATTTAACGGAAGGTTTTTAACGTGTGATTCTGAATATCGGGTTACATTGCTTCTGCTTCCTGAATGGCTTTTCTGACTACACGCCCTAAGCCCCCGCTAGCATCAGACGCCTTGATGTCGTCCAGATTAGTCGGTTCACCTACAATCACGGCACCACCCATACCGCTTCCGATATGCGGGGTACAGATATAAACGTAGATACCTTCTTTATCAAAAGTATGTTGATAGTTTTCACCCATTGGAGACATTATTTTTTCAGTACCTTCTGGCACAAGACCTTCAATGGTTTCCACATTATGTGTCGGCATGTTTTCCCAACGAACGGTATCACCGGGCGCGATCTTAACGACCATAGGCTCAAACTTCATACCTATGGCAGTAACCACATGGGTTTCCGCAAATACCGACTGAGTTATAAACAATAATGCTGCAGGAATCGTTAGAGCTAGTTTAGTTTTTGGCATAATGCCTCCTCTACAGAAGATGTATAAAAAAACACCATCAGGGTAAATTATTAATAATATTGAACGCTTTTCTGTGTGAAAAACTCCCTAATAATATTCAGGACAACGTTTTAGCCTTAGTGTTCCTATTTGATATATATAGATTTTTTTCATTTTGATAGTGGGATGATTTCCCGGGGAGTGCATTAACATGCGTTAATCATTTTGGGTCAGGCATTAAGTTTCGTGTTTAAAAAAGCTACTGACCTGGAAAATGAGAAAGCCCAGCGCCGATAAAACAATGGCAATTTCGTAATGAGCATAAGCGACCGACAAGCCAATAGCACCCGTCAGCCATATACCTGCTGCACTAGCTGTACCATTTATGGATCCTGATGTATTCATAATGGCGCCGTCACCAGAGGATAGGTTCGCATCCCAGCCCCTTTTGTCTTTTACTCACGGTTCAAGGCAATCGGAAGGCCAGCAAAAGACGATACCCAGTTGATATGAGTGATACCAAATCAGACCGACATTGATATCCATAAAACAACCTACTTTTGGTTAGGTTGATTTTGAACAAATAAATATAAAATGCTTACTTAATCTGAAGCAATTTGTGATTTTAAACTTCGTGGCCAGGCTGTCACCAGTGCCTTGAGTAAGGTTGCCAGAGGGATAGCAAAGAAAATACCCCAAAAACCCCAAACCCCACCAAAAAACAAAACGGCCAGAATGATCGACACCGGGTGCAGATTAACCGCTTCAGAAAACAAAATTGGAACCAGCACATTGCCATCTAAGGCCTGAATAATTCCGTAAGCCACCAATACATAGGCAAACTCCTCAGTGAGACCAAAATGAAAGCCTGCAACCGCTGCAACCGGCAATGTTGCTACTGCGGCACCGATAAACGGAATCAATACTGAAAATCCAACTAACACGGCCAGCAATGCCGAATAAGGCAAACCAAACCAGGCAAAAGTTATAAAAGCCACTGTACCCACAATAATGATTTCAACCACCTTGCCACGCACGTAGTTAGCAATCTGACCATCCATTTCATTCCAAATCCTGCTCATCAAGCCACGTTTTTCCGGCATCATTGATAAAATAAAGCCCACCAGCTTTTCTCTGTCTTTAAGCATGAAAAACACCAGAATTGGTACCAGGACCAAATAAACAATCAGACCAATCACATTGCCTAGTGAAGCTAAAGATAAAGTCAGTGCACGCTGACCGTAGATACTCAATTCTCTTGCCACCATTGAGATCCAGTTCTGAATTTCATCCGGAGTTATCAGTGTGGGATATTGCGCCTGAAGCTCATCCAGCCATTGCTGTCCGCTCGAAAGCATTCTGGGTGTTTCCAATACCAGATTAACCAGCTGATTCCATAACAATGGCATCAACAAAAAGGCCAGCGCTAACATCACACTGACAAAACCGACAAAAACGATTGCCACGGCAATCATTTGCGGCACGTGCCTCCTTGTTAGCATATTCACTACGCCCTGCAACAGAAACGCAATGATTAACGCCGTAAAAAAAGGGGCTAACATACGACCAAACCAGATGATCACAGCAAAGCCTAATACCAGTACAATCAGCATAATGACGGCTTCTTCATCAGAAAAATATCTTTCCGCCCACTTTTTGAATACTGCTCGCAAGGTCATATCTGTTTTGGTCCTGTTCAGCGTCTTAAGGTATGTCTGTTACTATTTTGGCATATCGTCATCAGACTTGTAGCGCATTAAATGCAGTCTAACATTCAAATTTGAGGAACTATCCAGGTGGATATCGTTCATTAATTGCATTCACCAACCATGCGAACCACTATGTTGAAATCATTTTCGTCAAGCAACCTGCTGGGTTGCGGGTTTATTTTTATACTATTCACTCAACCCGGCCTCGCGGCCACACCGGTAAGTGTCAGTAAGCCGATAGTATCAGAATCGACTGAAACACTGACCCTATCAGGCTCATTAACAGCTGAACGCAGGGCATTGCTGTCTCCAAGAGTTGATGGCTTAGTCAAAGAAGTTTTAGTGGATGCCGGCTTCCGGGTTAAACAGGGTGATGTTTTACTGAGACAGGATCCAGCTATCGCCAAACAACAGCTGGAACAGGCAAGGGCTGCAACAAATGAAGCTCAGGCCAGTGCAAGTGAAGCCGAGCGATTAGTCGAAGAAGCCAAACGGCTTCGTGGAGATAATTACATTTCGGCTACAGAGCTGGCTAATCGCGAATCCAATCTCTTATTGAGTCAAGCAGCTCTGGCAGCGGCCACGGCCATGCAAAACACCGCGGCAGAACAGCTGAGTCGACATGAACTGCCAGCCCCCTTCAGTGGTGTTATCAGCGCCAAAATGACGGAAGCCGGTGAATGGATTAATCGAGGTGATCAAGTGCTGGAATTGGTAGCTCTGGAGCCTGTCAGACTTGATGTTAACGTGCCCCAGGAACGATTTTCTGAGATCACGACAGAAAGCCGGGTCGAAATACTGCCTGATGCACTGCCGTCACAGAAACTCTCTGGAAAAATTACTGCTCTCGTCCCGGTCAGTAATACACAGGCCCGCTCATTTTTAGTCCGCATTGTTGTGGATTCAAATGATGTGACTCTGTTACCCGGCACTTCTGCCAGTGCAGTAATCTATATGGGTGGGGATAAAGCAAAAGGGTATCTCATTCCTCGTGATGCAGTATTACGTCATCCTGATGGCGGAAGAAGTGTATTTATTATTGATGACAACAACCGGGCGCAACGCCGAACTGTGAGTGTCGGTAGTGAAAGTTCTGACGGTATCATTATTACTGAGGGGTTAACAGCCGATGACTTAGTGGTAATTCGCGGTAATGAGGTGCTTAGCGATAACGATGAAGTTGAACTTGCCAGCGACGCCAGATAAAAGGAATTAACCCCGCATGCTAGAAGCACCGATTCGTAACGCCAAACTACTTACTGTCATGGTGCTGATTGTTTGTGTTCTCGGCATCTCTGCCGCACGAATGATCCCCGTACAGATGATTCCTGATTTGGATGTACGCACCATCAGCGTTGTGACGCAATGGCCTGGAGCAACGCCTCAGGATATTGAAAAGGAAATCCTGATCGAGCAGGAACGCTATCTGCGTAATATTCCAAACCTTAAACGAATGGAATCGTTTGCCGAAACCGGTGTTTCATACGTTGAGCTGGATTTCCCGTTTGGCGTCGATATAAATGAAACCTTAATAGAAGTCGCCAATGCGCTAAGCCAGGTTCCCAGCTATCCGGAAAATGTCGATCAACCCAGTATCCGCAGCAGCTCGTTTTCGGAAAACGCTTTTATGTATTTTGCGGTATCCCCGCTACCAGGCAACCCGCTGAATCTTGATATCGACATGATCACCGACTTTATCGATGACAATATTCGTACTCAGATGGAGCGTGTGCCGGGTGTTTCCGAGGTTCAGCTCCGCGGCGGCGCCGAACGACAGATGCAAATCTTTATTGATCCCGCCAAACTGGCTCAAAGAGGCTTAAGCCTTACCCAGGTGCGCGATGCCATCCGTGCCCGTAACAGCGATACCTCTGCCGGTGACCTGGATGATGGAAAAAAACGCTATTTAATCCGAACGGTTGGCCGGTTTGATAATAAGCAGGAACTGGAAGAATTGATTCTGGCGCATCGCAACGGCACTGATATTTTCCTGAAAGATGTCGCCACGATTAATCTGGGTCACTATGAAGTTCGTGAAGTCGCCGTGGTCAATGACGAGCGTGGCCTGACGATGGCGGTTAAGCGCGAACCGGGTTCTAATGTAATCGATATAAAATCCGGCATGATGCAGGTGGTTGAAGAGATGCGGCGAGATTTACTGCATCCGAATGGCCTGGATTTAGTCCTGATTGGCGACGATGTTCGCTATGTCGAATCATCAATACAGAATGTCTCTCAGAACTTGCTGCTAGGGGCATTGCTGGCCACCATCATACTTTTTTTATTCCTTCGCAGTATTCGTGGCACATTAATCGGTTTGATGGGGATGCCGGTGTGTATTATTGCGGCATTTTTAGGGTTATTGGTTTTTGATCGTACGATCAATGTGATTTCCTTGGCCGGTATTGCCTTTGCGATAGGCATGACGGTCGACAACACGATTGTTGTACTCGAAAGCATTGAACAGGCCAGGCGCCGCGGCCTGGATAGAATTGAAGCCGCTATTACCGGTGTTCGTGAAGTGTGGACAGCGGTCCTGGCTTCCAGCATGACAACGATTCTGGTTTTTGCTCCGGTATTATTTGTTCAGGAAGAAGCCGGCCAATTGTATTCGGATATCGCTATTGCCATTTCGGTAGCCATTCTGGCTTCAATGCTATTTGCCGTAACCGTGGTGCCCGCCGCCTGTGCTCACTTCGGCCTTGGCAAAAGTCGTGGTACTCATGAAGATTTACATCGTCGAGGCGTCATCCTCCATAGCGTCAACTGGATTACCGGTGGTTTTTTCAGACGCCTGATCACCATGCTCATTACGGTATCAGCAACCCTGGTTGCCGCATGGCATTTAATGCCGCCGGCTGAATACCTCCCTGAAGGTGAAGAACCCAAAGCCTTTACCAGTATGATTCCCCCCCCCGGCTATAACCTCTCGGAAATGTTGCGAATCAGTGAAGAGGTCATTGAAATTCTCAGTGAGGCCAAAGGAGCTGATCCAGCCTTATTTGATCGTGGAGAAGCCCCGCTTCCATCACTTGCCTATTATTTTATTCGTACCACTCCAACCGGTTTACGCGTGCTCAGTGAGCCTACCCGAACGCAAGATATCGAACTAATGATGAATGCGTTAACCGATTTATTTGAAAGTTATCCGGGTATGCGTGCTTTCTCAGGTCGTGGTTCAATTATTTCCAGCGATCAGGGCGGAACACGTGCGGTCAGTCTGGATATTGCCGGTCCGGATATGGAAAACCTATACAGTACGGCAGAATTTGCGCTCAAACGAGCCGAACAGTTGTTTGAAAACCCACAGATAGATTCCATTCCTGGATCGTTATCGCTGGATCAACCATTAATTGAAATCCGGCCTCGCTGGTCGCGGTTAACCGAGGTCGGGTTTACAGCCAACGATTTTGGTTTTTCAGTTGCAGCATTAAGTGATGGCGCTTTTGTTGATGAGTTTTTTATTGATGATGACAAAGTCGATATGTTTCTGTTCAGCACTGCAGGGCAACAACAGAATTTGTCAGGCTTAGCCGGTCTGCCCGTACTCACCCCCAATGGCGGTATTATTCCATTGAATGCTTTGGCTGATTTGGTCGAAACCGTTGATAGTGCAACCCTTAGACGGGTTGATAGTCGCAGAACCGTCACCCTGCTGATTATTCCGCCGAGAGATGTGGCTCTGGAAACCGCAGTGAATAAAGTTCGCAACGAAATGATTCCCGCCATGCAGGCTGAAGGTGAAGTCGCCAAAGGAATTAACCTTTCTATTTCCGGCGCTTCGGATCAATTGGATGCCACAAGAGAATCCTTATCTGAAAATCTTGTGGTGGCTGTTATACTCATCTATCTGGTTCTGGTCGCTATATTCTCACATTGGGGCTATCCATTAATTATTTTAACCACTGTGCCATTAGGCATCGCCGGAGGTATTGTCGGGTTGGTCGCCATCAATGCCTCCGGCAGCCTGTTAAACTCGTTCGGCTTACCGGCAATCATCCAACCATTCGATATGATTACTATGCTGGGCTTTGTCATCCTGCTGGGTACAGTGGTCAACAATCCGATTTTGATTGTTGAACAGGCAAGACGTAATTTGACCGACAAAGCCATATCGGTACATACGGCCGTTAATCAAGCCGTAGCAACTCGGTTGCGCCCGATATTGATGTCGACATTGACCACCATTTTTGGTCTGGCACCGTTAGTGTTTATCCCTGGTGCCGGTACTGAGCTCTACCGAGGTGTGGGTATTGTGGTTCTGGTGGGCATCGCGGTTTCCACCCTTATCACGCTGACATTCCTGCCAAGCTTGTTAATATCGATTTTATCGTGGACACAACGTAAACAATTGTCTCGGCAGCCTCAATCATCTAACGCTTGATCCTGTTCAACAAAGATCAGCTTGTCAGTATCAAAACCACGTTGCTCAGCCTCGTTAATAAAGCTGGCAATTAACTCGTCACTGACTTGCGGTGTACGGGCCAATAACCATAAATAGTTATGGTTAGGGCCTGACACATACGCATACTGGTAATCCTGTTTATCCAGACCAAACACCACATAACCACCATAAAATGGTCCAAAAAAGGATACTTTCAGGTGTGCAATATCAGCGTCTCTGACGAACTTTGCTTTACCTTCAGCTTCTTCCCATTGTCCTTTCTCACTGTTGTAGCCGCGATTGATCACCCTGACGGATCCATCTTCCCGCAAGCTATAGTCGGCGGTCACCGATGTTAAACCCCGTTCAAAAGAATGATCCAGTCTCGCTATTTCAAACCATTTACCCAGATAACGATCCAGCTCAAAATCAGGGACAGGCTCAACCCCTTTGGGAGTTCCAGTGCAAGCAGTTAACATCAGTGATAGCAGAAGAATGGTAAATAGACGCATATTTCACACACCTTTGGTTAATTTACGAGTTTATATCTGAGGTCGCATGTATGAGTGAGACGCTAAGTTTGGCGGATATTTCCCGAATCATTGAAATGGCGTGGGAAGATCGTACACCGTTTGAAGCGATTTTCCGGCTGTATGGCTTACCGGAGAATCAGGTCATTAAATTGATGCAACGCGAAATGAAACCAGGTTCATTTCATCTGTGGCGGGAACGGGTTGCAGGGCGAAAAACCAAACATCAGGCTTTGCGTGATCCGCGTATCTCGCGGGCCTACTGTCCGACTCAATATAAACCACGCTAAGCCACTTGAGTTTTATTAAACGGCGGTAAAGGCTCTTATCGCAATATAAACACAACTTAACCAGCCGACCATAAAAATCAAACTGCGAAAAACAGCCAAATCCAGGGCGTAAAAAATCGGGTGTAGAATACGACAGGCCAGAAACAAAATGGCTGCTTCACTCAAATCCCGCAGATTTACACTGGAATAAAACGCCAGCAACGTGACGGCGGAATAGAATATCAACGCCTCCCAGGCATTTTTCTGTGCCGCTAACACGCGGGCAGCCACACCGGTTAACTCAGACTGTTGCTCTCTGGGATGGCGGTTATCAAAGATATCAACGTGTTTATAACGTAAGTAGCCGCCGATAAATGCCAGTATCATCGGGAAAAACGTAACAATAAATAACACGATAAACAACGCAGGCATGTATTACTCCAGGCAGCAAAAGTTAAAGGAATTAATCAGCTGAATTCAGCTGCAATTTTCAGTTGGGCATAATTTTTTACAAACAACTCACTGAACGCTGGATCAAATGCTTTTCCTGATTGTTCGGATAAATATTCAAGTACTTTATCTTCCGGCCATGCATCTTTGTAAACCCGGCGATGATAAATCGCATCCCAGACATCAACAATGGCAAAAAGTCTTGCTTCAAAATGTATCTCGGTTCCCTTCAAACCCTGTGGATAACCTAATCCATCCCATCGTTCATGATGTTCATAAGGAATCATCATATACTGTCGCAGGTAATCGTTCTTTGACAAAATATCATAAGCGATTTGTGGGTGCTGTTTCATGATTTCCCATTCTGCATCGGTGAGCTTTCCGGGTTTTGTCAAAATCTCATCCGGGATGCCGATTTTGCCAATATCATGCAGAATTGCGCCATAACGAATCGATTCCAGTTGTTTTTCATCACTTATGCCGGACAGTTTTGCCAGTGCTACCGTCATTCGGGTAACCCGCTCGGAATGATCTTTGGTTTCCTTGTGCCGTGCATCCATCACATGAATCCAGCCCATCACTGCCTGTTCAATACTGTCCAGAATTTTACGATTGGCTGCCTGAATCGCCTTGAAGTCATGACGAATCAGCACATACAGGAATGCAGCCGTTAAGATTACAAACGCCCAACCTTTGAAATGTTGTATCTGAGTAACACGTTCTCCTGAAAATAAATACTCTACAGAGATATCTGAAAAAAATATCCAGGCTATCCCAACAAGCAAATACACCAGAACAATTCGGTAATGAGGGGGTAAATTCATGTATTTTTTATTGTTAGCTGTCGGGAAACCATCCTTCAGACCCCGCGCAATAGATTAATTTGGCAGTTTTGCTTCCAGAAACTGCAATAGACGCTGCCACGATTTCTGATCAGCTGCAGCATTATAGCGATCAACACCAAACACGGTAAAAGCATGTTCCGCACCGCCATAGGCAATCATTTCGTTGGGGACATTATAGGTTTCAAGCTCTGTGCTCAGCTGAGCAAACTCCTGCATGCTTATCGCTTTATCAGCGGCACCATGCAATACCAGAATTTCTGCTGAAGTACTGGCATAATCCTGTCCCTGAGGGGTTTTTAAGCCCCCATGGAAACTGACAAAACCTTGCAGATTCTCCCCCGAACGAGCCATTTCAAGCACCGCTGCACCACCAAAGCAATAACCGATAACAACAACCTTTTGCCGGTTGGCTCCCAGTTCAGCGGCTTTGTCCAAAGCACCTTTCAGTAACTGACGCATTTTCTGTCTGTCCTGATACAGCTCACCGGTATGTTGCTTTTTATCTTTATCTTCCGTGGGTCGAATGCCTTTACCAAATAAATCCGCGGCAAAAACCGCATATCCCTCTTCAGCCAGCATATAGGCACGTTTGATTTCGTAATCCGTCAAGCCGTCCCAGTCGTGGATCAATAACACCAAAGGGGCGCTATCTGCTGGACTGACATAGAAACCTTCGTAGGTTTCATCATTCACCTGATAATCGATATTATCAGCGGCTGCCGCCACTGAAAAACAGGTAAGCCCGATTAATAAATATTTTTTCAGCAACATGCTATCTCCCTGGCAATCGTCTATGAACTATTACGACCAAATGATCGCTGCAGAGTTGGCAAAAAAGCTACTTTATTGAATGCATCTTTAGTTAGCCATCATGATGGTAGCGAACCACTCTGTCGACTTCGTTTTTTGAGCCCATGATGACGGGGACGCGCTGATGAATGTTTTCCGGCTGGATATCCAGAATCCGCTGGGTTCCGGTAGAGCTTACACCACCGGCCTGCTCGACAATGAAACTCATCGGGTTTGCTTCGTACATCAGGCGTAACTTACCGCCTTGCCTGGCAATTTTGGAATCTGTCGGATACATAAAAATGCCACCTCGTGTCAGTACGCGATAAACTTCTGCGACCATTGATGCCACCCAGCGCATATTGAAATTTTTCTCCCGTACACCCTCGGTGCCTTTCATACATTCTTCGACATATTTCTGGACCGGAGCTTCCCAGAAGCGCTGATTAGACATATTGATAGCAAATTCAGCGGTCTCTTTGGGAATACGCATATTTGGGTGGGTCAATATAAATTCACCGACATCACTGTCCAAGGTAAAGCCATTTACACCGTTACCGGTGGTCAAAATTAACATCGTCGCTGGTCCATATACTGTAAATCCAGCACAAACCTGCTCTGTGCCTTTTTGCATAAAGTCTTTTAATGTCGGATTTTTACAATCATTGGGGCAACGTAAAATGGAGAAAATAGTGCCTACTGAGAGATTGATATCAATATTGGAGGAGCCATCCAATGGATCAAAGCAAATCAAATACTTACCTTTGGGAAATTTGCTGGGGATCTGAATGATTTCTTCAATTTCTTCAGAGGCCATTGCGGCCAGATGGCCGGTCCATTTAAGATGATCAACCATTACATCATTGGTAATGATATCAAGTTTTTTCTGCGTTTCGCCCTGAACGTTTTCACTTTCAGCAAAACCACCGAGACCAATGATGTTGCTGCGACTGACTAAATGAGAGATTTTTTTACAGGCACTGACTATATCGCCTAATAATCCCGTCAAATCGCCTGTCGAATCCGGATGGGATCTTTGCTCTTCAACGATAAGTTGATTCACTGATTTGCCGATATCAGACATGGCGTTTCTCTCTTTAACTATTTATTTTTCAGGGTGTCGAGCTGATGATTCGCAGCTGTTTAAAGCGAGAGTAAACCAGTGGCGATGAAAATGCCAAGAGCAGTTAGAAGTGTTTTAAAATGCAGGGGAACAGACCCGCTTTTCCCCTGCTAATAATAACTAGATTTTAACGAGAATCTCACCCATACCAATGCCACCGAGATCACCCGCATAACGCTGCACCCTGGAAAAACTCTCCACCTTGGCAAATTGGCTGTCCAGCTTTTTAAACGACGCAAACATCAGGGGTAAAAATGCCAGCGTGTGCGATCCACAATCATTGAAATTGGCGGTAATGCCATGCTGTGGCATTTTGGGCAGCAATATTGTGCCCCGTTTCATCGCATATCCCAGATGTTTGCCGACCTCACCGAGCACTGCAATAGTGCCGGATATCATTCGTGAACCACAGTAATCACCAGCATTGCCTTCAATCAGAATCATGCCACGGCGCATATGATCACCGGTACGTGCGCCGGTATTTCCGGTGACGATAATAATACCGCCGGTCATCCCGTTTTTATAACCGCTGCGTGCTGCGCCAACAAAATCACCTGCGTTACCGTTAATTTTGATTTGGCCACCTTTCATTTCACAGCCGGTATAAATAAATGTGTTTCCGGTAATTTCTATATTTCCGCCTGTCATAAACTGGCCCAGATAGGCACCGGCATCGCCCTCAATAGTGATGCGTCCATGAGTCATCGCATGACCGATATGATCCAGTTTGGCAGAACTGTTCTCAAAGCGGATATCATTGACATCATCGCCGCTGATATCAAACAGCTGATCAACCGGTAACGTTAAACGTCCACTGACCAGTTCCATCGCAGCAATATCGGCTACATCTTTACCCGCCAGTTTATCAGGCGTTAATGGGGAGCAATCGACACGTTGTGCCAAATCCATTTTGAGTTTAAGAGTCAGTGCTTTCATGCCATGATCTCCTGCAAATGAAAGTGGAATGGGCCGAGTTTGCCACCATAATTACCAGCACTGATTCGGCGAATACCGTTTTCAGCGCCTAAATCACATGCCGCCTGAATGCCGACCCGCATGGCTTTATCAATATCTTCTTTGCTCAGACCATCAATAACGATTTCCATCACCGATTCGACTTCCGGCGAACATTCGGATTTAGTCTGACCTTTTAACGTTGGACAGAAGGCATCATTGGTTGACGCATTAAGTGCTTTGTACTTTGAACCGACTTTCGATCCACTGCGAACGACGCCTCCGGGAAACGGCATAATGATATTCGGTAACTGTTTCATCGCCTTAACTGCTGCTTCGCAGGCCGCCAAGGCCTGAGGCTGAGATTCCGCCAGAATCAGGAAGTTACCCCCTCCAACAGAAGAAACCACACCGGTGTTTTCCTGGGTAAGGAATTCACCATCCATAACCGGAATACGCCAGTAACGCTTACCATCAATCATTTTTGAGATTTGATAACCATCACCAAAGAAACGCAGGTTTTTACCCAGGGCAATTTCTTTCCCATCTTCACCTTCAATACCCGAAAATAAAGCAGATGTTGGGGAAGTAAGTACACACTGACCAGCACGGGTTTCAACCTGTTTGGCTAACCCTTTGCCACCCATAGCAAAAATCAGACAGGCCACACCGGGACGACCATCAGGGGTTTCAGAAGGCTCTAATATTCTTTCCATCGAAGCTTCACAACCGCAGGCAATAACCGAGGTTGCAAACCCAGTGAAGGCAGTTGCTGAATGCATCGCCCATTCAAGATTCTGAGCAGTAATAATGATTCGCGTGCCTTTCATCGGAAAGGCTTCGGCAAAGGTTTTATCAATGCTGACGCCATTGATGATCATAGTCTGCCTCCCTTATGCAGCGGCTGAATGGTTAAGCTACCACGACCATCATCGACGATTTCGTCATTACTGATTTTGAAGTTGCTCATTTTCAAAGTGTGGAATTTATCAAAATATTCCTGTAACGGTTTTTCGATACTCACATCATATTCCGGTTTAACCACATGTGTGGTGCCCCAGGTAATTTTGATGACCTGGCCTTGACGCACCACCATTTCCCCATCTTTAAAGACATAATCCGGTTTTTCGAACATCTTCTCACGATCACTGTTATCGGTGTAAACAGTGATATCCGCTGCCGCGCCAATTCCCAAATGTCCACGATCTGCCAGACCAACGAGTTTGGCTGCACCTGCCCGGGTCATGATGGCAATTTCATACAACGAATATTCACGATCCAACGACGCCAGATGGGTTGCTTTTTGTGCTTCCGGATGCAAAGTAGAGAGCATGTCGTTACGGAAAGACTTATCCATCAATAACTTAATCAGATGCGGATAGCTGGTAAACGGTGCACCATTCGGATGATCGGTGGTCAGGAAAATCCGCCAGGGATCATCGACCATCAGGAAGGTTTCCAGACCAATCATCCATTGCAACGCGTTTACATAACTTTGATCTTTATATTTAAACGGTACTACACCGCAACCGGCTTCACATTCGATATCCATACACACCCATTTATTAGGATGTGCATGTGGTGCTCCGGCAAACTGACGCATATTGTCGCCCGATGCCGTCACCGTCTGGCCGAACAGGATCTGCCCGACATCCACAGTAATATTTTTATGTTTATTAATCGCTTCAGCGATTTCAGCTGCGCCGGATGAGAATTTAAAATCACCTTCGGTGCCGTAGCTGTGGAACTGAATATGCGTCAAATGCATCGGCAAACCTTCAGCGCCCTGAATGGTATCCAGCGTCGTTTGCATATTCCCGGGTACGCCCAGATTACAACCATGCACATGTAACGGGTGCGGCACACCGATTTCTTTTACTGCTGTAGACAGCCGGTGCAGGATATCGCGCGGTGTCACCCCATAAAAATCGTTCTTTTCATCCAAATCAAGTTTGCGCTGATTAAATTTAAAAGCACTGATACCACCAGGATTAACTACTTTGAGGCCGACTGCCTGTGCATGATTAATGGTCCAGGCAACATAATTGTTAATCGCTTCCTGATCCGAGTTGGCGGCCATCATCCGCAGCAGAAAATCATCACTGCCGAGCATCACGTAACCACCTTTATCAATAATCGGTGTGTCATGCATTTCCATATGGGCCTGGCGTGCATTAATCGGTAATACGGCTGGCTCAAACCCGGCGGTATAACCCATTTCTGCGTAACGGTAGCCCGTCGTTAACGTGCTGGGTGCCGCGTGACCAGTTCCTGACCGTAACAACTCCGTCCGTTCATAAACTGCTTGAGCATGATCTTCCGGCAACATGGTTCGGGCAATATTGACCTTCCCGCCACCAATATGGGTATGCATATCAATGGCACCGGCCATAATGACTTTGCCACGCACATCGATTTCTTCATCAACCCGACCATCTGTCGGTTTTTCGACAATACGCCCATCGCGGATATAGATATCCCGTACCACATCATTTTGATCGTGTGCCGGGTCAAAAATACGTCCGCCTGTTAATTTTAAAAGCATCTTTATCTCCGTTTACAGGGCCTGTTCGACCGCACTGAGTACTTCAAACACGCTGGGTAAGCCGCTGTCACGTAATTTTCTTAAAGGAACTGAAACAACACTGTCGGTACGAAAGGTCCGGCCTTCGTGATCGATACCGGGCACACCAACCGGAATATAGACTTCCGGTTCCGTTTCAAACTGCATACCGCTTCGTCCAAGCACAATAGTGGTGGCTGACGTTTTGGGTGGCGTAACGGTGGTGTTAAAGCTGGAAACCCAGATAACAACATCACTCTCACCTTCAGCAAGAATGCGTCGACCGTCATTTAAAAACGGGTCGTAATCTGGAAAGCGACGATTGAAGGTGGTTCGCATCGGATATCCACTTTGCCAGGAAGCTACGGCATTCACAGTGGTATCACCTTCTTTACCGCCTAATGGCAAGCCATTGCTGCGGGTGGTAGCGTTAATTTCCTTGATCAGTTCACAGACGTTTTGAATGGTGGCCTCAGCATGATCAAAATCCAGTTGGCCAGCTGACCAGGTCACTACCGAATATTTAGCGGCCATTAGTCTGTCGGCCAAGGTTTGTAATTCACTGACTGCTACTCCGGCAACGGCTTCTGCCTGAACCGGTTTACCTTTCAGCAAAGCGCGCAATACCGAAACCACTTCCGGCAAGTCAGCATTATCGCAGCCGATAACCTGAGCCTTTTTACCTTTTGGCGAAGTGGAGGCATCTCCACTTGGTTTCTTGCCTAAATAGATAACTTCACGCGACTCAATATCCTGGCCGAACATGCTCTCTTTGTTCCAGATCATTCGTTCAAAAAAGCGTGGGAATGTGGATTCGACATCCGTTCCTACAACCAGTAACAGATCGACCCGGTTTCTTACTTCGGTAAGCGTGGTCGTCATATAGCCGGTGTCCTGTAATACTAGGATATTGCGAAAGGCGGCTGGAGAATAAAAACTATCAATCGTGGCGCCGCTTTTATCAGCCAGTGCCATGGCAGAACGCGCACCGTTTAAGTCCGTACCCAAACCTGCGATTAACGGTTGTTTGCTGTTAATGAGTAAATCAGCAATATGGGAAACGGCCTGATCCAGAGTAACTGCTTTGCCTTGAATGCGGGGTTGTAAATCGGATATCGGCGTTTCAAAACCCGGACGAGTGACAGCATCACCATTTTCCAGAACTTTAATGTTGTTACCGCTGACTTGAATTGTCAGATCATCGGATGCTATACCACAAAATGGGCTGGCAACTTCATGCCAAACGGTTGCCGTGCTGTTTTCTGTCATATCGCTGTCCTCGATAAATCTCACATAAATAAACTGGGGCCGTTATAACCTGCTTCAAGTCCAGGCGGATATTTCAGCCGCAATATTGAAAAGCATTAACCATGTTTTGCGCGTAATAAAAGCGAATCAATATTGTTGTCACGTAACTGTTTCTGTAAGGCATCGGCTTTATCACGACCGATGACTGGTCCAACCTGAACACGGTGCCAGGTATCAGTATTATCTATTGTCACAGTTTGCACTTTTGATTCAATACCTAAAAAGGCTAACCTGGCCCGAAAACCATCCGCATCATCAAGCTTTTTAAATGAACCGACCTGAATCATATAGCTGACTGCATCAACGGCGGGCTCCGCAGCGGCTTGCTGGGTTTGTTCTGCAGTTTGTGCAGATGGCTGAGGGGCCTCAGCGACCTCTTCAGGTGGAGAAGAGACGATTGGTTTTTGCGGCTGATTGGCAATAGTTCTGGGTTTTTCAACCACCACTTCCGTTTCAGGCAATAAGGTATAAAAATCAAAAGTGGGCTCCACAGCTGATTTTTTTTGCTGTTGTTGCGTGGTTTTTGCCTGTTGCTGATCCGCTGGAACATTATCTTTCAGATGTAATAAAAACATCACAAAAGCACCTACCGCGAAACTGATTAACATAGGTCCCCAAGGCATACTTCCGCCCTGCTTTGGAGACTGTTTACGGGTATTTCTTCTGGCTGCCACAAAAACCTCTTACATCGTTTGTGGCGCTGAGACGCCCATTAAACCCAAACCATTAGCAATAACCTGTCTGACAGCAGTGATCAGTGTTAAACGCGCCTGACTGACATTGATATCTTCTGTCATAAACTGATGGGCGTTGTAATACGTATGGAAATCACGGGCCAAATCCATCAGAAAATGCGCCAGCAGATGTGGCGTGTAAGTTACTGCGGACAGTTCAACTACTTCCGGATAACGTGAAAGCATAGTCAGCAACGCTTGTTCGTGATCTTCGGTTAATAAAGACAAGTTCTGCAACCCGGCCTGTTCATCCCAGTTCAGTTGTCTTTCAGCTAATTGACGGAACACACTGCAAATCCGTGCATGCGCATATTGCACGTAATATACCGGATTATCATTACTTTGTGATTTCGCCAGCTCCAGATCAAAATCCATATGCTGATCAGCCCCACGCAGCACATAAAAGAAACGGGCAGCATCCTTACCAACTTCATCACGCAGTTCCCGTAGCGTGACAAATTCACCACTGCGAGTCGACATACCGACCTTTTCCTTGCCACGATACAATACGGCAAACTGCACCAATAAAACACTTAGTTTGCTGACATCCTGATGTAACGCCGTCATTGCCGCTTTAACACGTGGAATATAGCCATGATGATCGGCACCCCAGATATCAATGATCTGCTCAAAACCACGCTGAAATTTATTCAGATGGTAGGCAACATCAGAAGCAAAATAGGTTGCCTGACCATTATCCCGCACCACAACGCGATCTTTTTCATCGCCAAACTCTGTGGACTTGAACCACCAGGCCCCATCCTGCTGATAGAGCACATCAGCTGCTTTTAATTGCTCGATTGCCTCATCAACCACGCCCGATTCAACCAGTGATCGTTCGGAAAACCACTCATCATATTCGGCGCCAAATTCAGCCAAATCATTACGAATATCATCCAGAATGGCATTTAAACCTAAATCAAATAATTCACGGTACAGTTCAGCACCAAGTAATTTTTTGGCCTGTTGTGTCAGGCCATCAATATGCAATTCTTTGTCACCACCTTGCGGTTCGTCTGTGGGCACGCCATCAAATACCACTGCAGCTGGGTGTAATAGTGCATCGGCATGCTGATTTTTAAGGGTCTCAGCAATGTCAAAAACATATTCACCACGATAACCATTACTGGGAAAAATAAACTGTTCACCACATTTTTCCAGATATCTCAGCCAGACACTGGTGGCCAGAATGTCCATCTGACGGCCAGCATCGTTAACATAATATTCGCGATGTACATCATAACCTACCGCTTTAAGCAGACTGCCGACGACTGAACCATACGCAGCACCACGACCATGACCAACATGCAAAGGACCTGTCGGGTTGGCAGAGACAAATTCCACTTGAACTCTCTGGCCCTTACCGTAATCACTCAAACCGAACTGACCGGCTTTTTTCAATACCTCAGCAACCACTTCCAGTCTGGCATTTGCTGATAAAGTGAAGTTAATAAAACCGGGGCCAGCAATATCGACTTTATCAATCATCTCATGCTGCGGCAAAGCATCAACAATTAAAGTTGCTATCTGACGTGGATTCATTTTGGCCGGTTTGGCCAATACCATGGCAATATTGCTGGCAAAGTCACCATGGCTGCGATCTTTGGTTCGTTCCAACTTAACATCAACCGAGGAAATATCTGCAGGGAGGCTTTGTTGTGAAATCAGCGAAGCTAACGTGCTTTCGATAATTGTTTTCAATTGGTCTTTCAAGGTAATGAAGTCCAGATAACAGAAATGTGATGGCGAATTTTAACCGATCAGGCTGGTGGATGACACTATCCTTAGGTTCATATTAACTCCGTAGGATCGATGTCTATCGACCAGCGACCTTTTCGCGCCAGTTTAAGCTTACTGATGGAATTGATATGTTGATCAATTAATCGATGCAGAGCAGCACGATCTGCGGATCGCATCAGTAGTTGTGCACGATATCGTCCTGCACGCTTTTCCATTAAAGCGGGAACCGGTCCCAGAATCAGTACTGACGAAGTTGTGTGATGTAATAATTCAGAAATCTGTTGCAATAATTGCATAGCCAGATCCGCTTCTTTGCTTTCAGCACGCCAAACCGCCCAGAAACCATGAGGCGGTAATTGCATCTCCATCCGCTCTGCTAATAAATTTTCGGCTATGGTTTCATAACCGTGTTGTAACAGTTTTTTCCAAAACGGATGTTCCGGCTGTTCGGTTTGAATCAAGACTTCCCCGGCTTTTTTGCCACGTCCAGCTCTTCCCGTCACCTGAGTGATCAATTGTGCAAGATTTTCGGTCGCCCTAAAGTCGGCACTGAACAATGCCTGATCAGCATCTACCACCCCTACCAGGGTTACATCATGGAAATCATGGCCTTTAGCTAACATCTGGGTGCCGACCAGAATCGCGGCCTGCCCCTGATTAATCTGTTTAACCATATCGGCAAATGCATTCACCCGCTGGGTGCTATCCCGATCAATTCGCATGACAGGCACATCTCTAAAAATCGTTGTCAGAGCCTGTTCGACTTTTTCAGTGCCAATGCCATAACTTTTCAGTTCCGTGTTACCACATTCCGGACAACTTTTTGGCAACGTTTGTATCAATCCACAATGGTGACAGAAAAGACGGTTCTGCTGTTGATGTACCACCATTTTTGCATCACAACTCCGGCAATTAGCCTGCCAGTTACATTGGTGACACATCAGTACCGGAGCAAATCCACGACGATTGATAAACAGTAAAACCTGATGATTTTGCTCAATATGTTTTTCGATGGATTTTAACAATCCTGTACTTAAGCCATTGTTATCAATAGCACTATTTGCGGCTATCAGTTTCACTTTGGGTAAGGTGGCCCCACCGGCTCGTTGCGTTAACTTAAGCAGCTGATAACGTCTCTGATTTACTTGATATAAGGTTTCCAATGAGGGTGTTGCACTACCCAGCACAACAGGAATATTCAGTCTTTTAGCACGCATTAATGCCACATTTCTGGCGTGATAGCGTAATCCATCCTGTTGTTTATAGGAACTGTCATGTTCCTCGTCAATGATGATCAACCCCGGATTAAGCATTGGCGTAAAAACAGCTGAACGGGTACCGATAATAATATCTGCTTTTGCTGCTCTGGCCAGTAACCAGGCTTGTTTCCGATCGTTATCTGAAACGGAAGAATTTATGACTACAATATTTGCCGTTAATGATTGACGGAAACGTTCAACAAATTGCGTGGTTAATCCAATTTCCGGAATTAATACTAATATCTGTTGCTGGTTTTCAATGAGCTCCCGACAGATTTCAATATAAACTTCTGTTTTGCCACTTCCGGTTATTCCCTGTAGCAAAAAAGTGGAAAATTTATCCCTGGCCTTCAGTATTGTTTCAACAGATTGTTTTTGTTCATCATTTAGCAATACCCCCTGCTGTATTTGTAAACAAGGTAGTGGTAATGCAACTTGTTGGCTGGCAATAATCGATTCTTGTTTTTGCAGGGCAGTCAAGCTGCTTTTTACATTTCCTAATTGAACCCGCAATGCCTTTTCACTGAGTCCTTCCGGATAATCTTCCAATAAATTCAGGATCTGCTTCTGCTTTTTGCCGGGTTTATTGTTTGGTCGTTGTTTTAAAGACCAAAATGTTTCGGTTTGCATCTCATCAGCATCACCAAGTCGTAATTGTTTTGGTAAAGCGGCTTGAAAGCATTCTCCAATGGGATGATGGTAGTAACGGCTTACCCATTGCACCAGCTGCATGATTTCTGTTGGCAAAAATGCCTGTTTATCGACTTGCTGATCAATTTTTTTTAGTTTACTGACTGAAGCTTCCGTTATGGGTTTTATCGCAATGACAATTCCAATCAGTGGTCTACTCCCAAAAGTGACAGCTGTACGCATACCGGTTTGCCAGCTCTCTGCAGGATCATCACTTAGATAATCAAATGTCTGACGTAATGGACAGGATAAGGCGATTTCGACGATGCAGCTCATTAATCAATACTAAATAAATAAAAGAGATCTTTTTAATGATGTTAATGCTTTAGTCCTGTGTATAGCTGTATTAATCCAAAAAATACTTATTATTCATTGTGTTAAATAATGGTTAGGTTGTGCATAACTTTAAGCTTGCGGGATGGATCTCCTGTGTATAACTTTGCGACTTATCCACAGATAATTTTATCCACAGCTTATGATCTGTTTTATAAGCAAAGCATACCGTAGTTGTTAAGCTTGTTTTACCAGATTATCAATAGGGGGATCGGCTTGGCTGGTTTTAAAAAATGCTGTGGCTTTTACAGCTTGCTGACAGAGCCGCCTGAGTTGAGATATGGCTTGCAATTCTTTTTCCATGCGAGCAATAGAAAGTCTTCCTTCTGCACCACGTCTTAACAATAATGATTTTAATGAAAGATACGTTTTTTCGAGGGTATCGAGCTGATTGGATAAATCTGGACCGGGTTTATCCAGGGTGGCGATATCCAGCAACATTAAACAGTCCACATTGAAATGTGCCAGTTGTTGTTGTAATTCAGCCGCAATAGGATGATTGGATAAAGCACGATTTTCAGCAATACCAACCGTAAGTGAGGAAATAGCGTCACAGTATTGGGAAACACGTATCAAATCAGCTGTTTTTTCTGCGATCTGCTCATTAATATGTTGCTGGTAGAGTAGCCGACTGAATTCCCCTATTTTTAAAACATTTTGTTCAGTGAAACTGTGTTGCTGTTTTAACCAGCTCACAGGCCGATTTTTATGAATACAATGCGTCGCCATTTTTATTACATGCTGATTTAATCGAATTAATTCAAGACGGATTGAAGTAAGTGCCAGGTTCGGAATTTTTAACGTCGTTTTATCAAGATATTTCGTTTCGGCAATACTTTGATCAACACCGGAAAACTTGGTTTTCAGCCAGTTTTCCAAAGGGGCTGCCAGCTTCCAGATAAGTGCAACTCCTAATACATTAAAGACCGTGTGAAATAAGACTAATGTGGTGGTGAACTGCACATCGTCAACTATTAATTGCTGAAACCAGTGGATCAGCCATATTAACGGCACCAATAAAATTAGACTGACAATGGCCGTTAAAAGATTAAAAATGACATGGCTGGCAACGATACGCTTGGCTACTGGCTGACTACCGATAACCGAAAAAATGGACGTTGTGGTGGATCCCAAATTACTGCCGATGACAATTGCAGCTGCAGGCAATAAACCAATTATTCCACCAGCGAGCGAGGTTAACGCCAAGGTTAAGGTGAGGCTGGATGATTGCAGTAGCGTTGTCAGGAGCAACCCAGCTAACGCAAACAATATTATATCAACGACTAATAAGCCACTGGAAAAATGCAAATCAAACAAGCTGTCGGCACCACTGAAAGTGGCTTTTAAAGCGGCTATTCCTAAAAATAGCAGGCCAAAACCGGTTAATGCCAAACCGATATTGGCATAACCACGATTAATGCCTAATAAGCGCATCGCCATACCGATACCAATTAACGGTAAGGCAAATTTTTCAATATTCAGGTTGAAACCAACCAAGACAACTAACCAGCCCGTGACCGTGGTGCCGACATTACTGCCAAACACAATCCACATTGCTCTTCTCAGGCTGATAATGCCGGCATTGGCAAAACCAATTGTGGCCAGAGTGACGGCACCTGAGTGTTGAATAATAGCCGTGAGCAGGAAACCCGCACTGAGGCCGCGTAGACGAGTGTTGGTCCAGCTTTGCAGGATTTGATTGAGCTTATCTCCGGCAATTTGTTTGAGTCCGTCAGTCATCAACCACATGCCTAACATAAACAAACCCAAGCCACCGATTAGCGATCCCAGCATATTCAACATGTAACACCTACCAGATTCCTGAAGCATTGAATTGATGATACCGGATAAAATTTCAGCGATGCTATGCTATGCAAAGTAAATCAATGAGGTGTGAGATGAAAACGGCGTTTGTAGTAGCAATGGATGAACAGGGGTTAATTGGACGCGACAATGATCTGCCATGGCGACTGTCAGCGGATCTGCAATATTTTCGCTGTATTACTATGGGTAAACCCATTTTAATGGGCCGTAAAACCCACGAGTCGATCGGCCGAGCCTTACCTGGTCGGCAAAATATTGTGGTGAGTTCGTTAGCTGATTATCAGGCTGAAGGATGTGATGTCGTCAATTCGATTGAAGCCGGATTAAAGCTTGCCGCAGATGCGGATGAAATAATGGTGATCGGTGGATCGTCATTGTTTGAGCAGATGTTCGATAACGTCGATAAACTTTATCTCACAAGAGTTCATGCTGAATTGGAAGGCGATACCTGGTTTCCTGAATGGGATAAAACTCAGTGGCAGTTAATCAGCCAGGAATCGCACCCGGCAGATGAAAAAAATGATTATGCCTATAGTTTTGAGGTTTACCAGCGCGTTTAATTCGGCGGCGACATCAGCTGTATAGCAGTATGCAGATGTTCAGAGGCTTCATGACCCAAATCGGTCAGATATCCACCATCAGCCTGTGTAATTAAACCGTTATTAAATAATTGTTGCGCCGCTTCAACCAGACCTTCCCGCGCTGTTGAATGATGAATTTTTATACCTTGCAGCGTGTTGCTGGGATCAAATTGTAATAAGACTTCGATCTGGTCAATTTTTTGCTGTTGCATATCCGGCTCCATTACCAATTTATGTTCAGTCTACGCCTAAATTACTCAGCGGTGGATGATTTAATAAATTAAAAAACTGGTCAGCCGGGACAGGTCTGCTGAATAAATAACCCTGCATAAAGTCACACCCCTTGTTTTTTAATGCTTGCAGATGTTCTGTTGTTTCAACACCTTCCGCCAGCGTTTTCAAACCCAGTGATCGGGCAAGAGTGATAACGGCATCAACAATGGCTTCATCATCTTCATCTATCAGCATGTCAAACACAAAACTCTGATCAATTTTGAGTTTATTAATAGGGAATTTTTTCAGGTAATTCAAAGAAGAATAGCCGGTACCGAAATCATCCAGTGATAACCGAATACCAGCATCTGCAAGGGATCTGAGTTGTTTAATAGTCAGATCAATATTGATCATAGCGACCGATTCGGTGATTTCCAGCTCCAGGTTATCTGCTGCCAGCTGATGTTCATGAAGAATGGCATTTATCATGTTAACCAGCAAAGGATTATTGAATTGCACGGCAGACAGGTTTATCGCCACTAATAAATCCTCATGTCCGGCTTCAACCCATTGTTTACATTGCGCAATTGCCGTGTGCAAAATCCACTGTCCTATTGGATTAATCATGCCTGTTTCTTCTGCAATAGGAATAAACTCCATTGGCGAAATCATTCCAAACTCCGGGTGATCCCAGCGTAACAAGGCTTCTGCACCGGTAATTTTGTTTTGCTTGATATCCACTAAAGGTTGATAAACCAAAGACAGTTCATTACGGGCCAGTGCAAATCGCAAGGCATGCTCCAGTTCCAGTTTATACACAATCTGTGAATGCATCTCAGCGGTGAAAAACTGATATTGATTGCGTCCGGCCTGTTTTGCCCGATACATGGCTGTGTCTGCATGTTTATTGAGGCTTTCTGCATCTTTTCCGTTATCCGGATAAACACTGATACCTATCGAAACAGTAACAAACAGCTGGTTACCTTCAATTTCAAAAGGTGCGGTGATATTTTCCACTAACTTCTGGGCCACATGTCCGGCTCCATCAGCATCGGTGTCAGGTAATAAAATAATAAACTCATCGCCCCCGGTCCGGCATACGGTATCCTGTTCCCGCATTTGTTCGATAAGTCTTCCGGCCACTTTTATCAGTAAACTGTCACCTATCGCATGACCGAGACTGTCATTGATAAATTTAAACCGATCCAGATCCAGATACAGTAACGCCAGTTTTTGCTGATGACGCTCTGCTGAAATCAACGTCTGGTGAATGCGATCCTTGAGTAAGGCCCGATTAGGTAAACTGGTCAAGACATCGTGATGTGCCAGGAAATTTATTTTCTGTTCTGCTTCCCGGTACTTGCTGATATCCGACATGATGGCAACATAATTTTGCAGCTGCTCCTGCTCGTTATCAACACGGCTAATGGATAACCATTGCGGATAGATTTCACCATTCTTGCGACGGTTTTGTACTTCACCAGACCAGAAACCCTGTTGTTCAAGCTGATTCCACAACAGCTCGTAAAAGTATTTATCATGGTAACCAGAGCTGAGGATGGATGGGTTTTTACCGGTGACGTCTTCCAGAGAATACCCGGTCATAATGGTGAACGCCGGGTTCACAGTAACGATGAGATTGTTTTCATCGGTAATGATGATGCCTTCATTGCTGTTTTCAAACACTAAACTGGCCAGACGTAATTCCTTTTCAGCTTCGTATTGCCGACTGATATCACGACTGATGCCAAGCACACCTATCGTTTCACCGGTTTCATTCTTAAGCGGGGTTTTCAGGGTTTCAAACAATACCTCTCGCCCATCTGCTCCGTATTTACGTTCTTCATAAAATTGGCTGGTGTCGTGCTGCAAGGTGAGTTGATCACTGTGACGATAATTACGGGCTTCTTTCTCCGGGTAAAAGTCAAAATCTGTTTTTCCAATAATTTCCGATTCATTCGTCCCCAGGAAATTTATCACTGCCTGATTACAACGGATATATTTACCCTGTTCGTCCTTACAGAAAATTAAATCGGGTGATGAGTCAATAATACTTCTCAGCAAAACACGCTCTTGATTCAGATGGGTCTGAACTTGTTTGCGGAGGGTGATATCTTCAGTAATGGCTATACAGACGGTTTTTTCATCGTAGATGGCGGTTTGCAAATCCACATGGACTTCATAACGGCTGCCATTTTTACGATAGTGATAGGTTTCAAAATTCAGGCGTTGTGTTTCGCCGTTTATCAAGGGTGAAATTAAGGCTTCAAACGTTACCCGGTTATAGTCTTTATTCAGATCGATAGGCGTCATTTCCTGCAATTCTTCCATACTGAACCCCAGATTGGATTTAGCACCATGGTTTACTTGAATAAATTTGAATGTCTGGGCATCAAAGACATATATTTCATTTAACGAGCGTTCAAGAATTTCACCAAATAACGCATTTTGTTCAGCGGTTTGTTTTTGTTCACTGATATTCAGCACTACTCCGACGATTTGCACTTTTTGTGTCTGAGCATTTTTTACTGCAGAAAGATGATCCTCAACCGTAATGTAATGACCATCTCGATGACGAAAACGAAATTGATTACTGACTGGTTTATCCGTTTGTAAAGCCGCCAGCAAAGTACGCTTAACGCCATTGATATCATCAGGATGAACACTTTGTTGCCAGGCTTGGGGCTGGCTCAACCAGTATTCGGCAGGATAACCGGAATAACTGATGACGGATTCACTGACATAGCTCAGATGAAATTCTCTGTGGCTGGCTTCATTGACGTCCAGAATGTAAGTAACACTGGGGCTTATGGTCAGCAAGTTTTTCAGAAAATCGACGGATTGACGTAGCTCCTGACGCAGTTGGTACTGGTTGGTCACATTGGTAAAAACCAGTATCACCCCAAGAATTTCGGTCTGACGATCATGATCAACACGGATCGGTGCTGCACTATCAGAGATATGATATCGCGTACCATTTCGGGCAACCAGAACGGTATGATTGGCTAATTCGACGACTTCACCACTTTTGATGACCAGGTCTACCGGGTTGGTCATCTTTTCGCCGGTTTCCGCCTGATAAATATCAAATACTTCAGGTAATGGTTGTCCGATGGCATCCTTTTCATGCCAGGCCGTCAATTCACTGGCCACTCGATTCATTCGTGTAATATTACCGATAGCATCCGTGACAATAACCGCATCACCAATGGATTCCAGTGTAATTCGCAAACGCTGCTCGTTCTCAGTCAGAATACTGATGTGCGACTGTAGTTGTTGGGCGGCATCAACTAATGTCTGAGCGACTTGCGTCTGTTCAGTATTCCCTTTAAGGGGATTGATCAGATTAAATTGTTGATCCTGAATCTGTTCGGTCAGTTGTTTTAATGCCTGTAATGGTCTTATAACAAGCTTGCGAATAGTGACCATCAGAATGATGTGTGCCAGCACAATCAACAATAACAAAGGAATAATGGCATTGATGGTTTCTGCCCTGGCTTTTTCCAGCTTGCTTTCAATGGAATTTTGTAACACCAGTATCCATTGCTGTTCCGCTTCAAATAATGGTAACACCAGGTTCAGCAAGTTTTTTTTATCGTTGTCGAACTCGAAGATTTTTTTGGTAGTACGTGCCAGTTCAATATATGGCAACAATTGTTCGTCGAGCACTTTTTCAGCCGGTTGGTTTTGCCAGATAAAGTGTGTGGCGGATTGAATCTGATTATTCTGATCGATTAACACAGCCAGCTGGGCGTCGGCACGTAATGAAAATCTTGCCACATTGCTTCGGGCTTGCTGATAGTCATCGTTAGCAATGGCATATTCAAGGCTATGGCCTAATTGTAAAGCGGTTTCATGAAGCTGGGTTTTTGAGGTTTCTTTTATATCAGACAGACGGTGACGATATTCATTAACAGAATAAAAAAACAAAAGCCCCAGAAACAAAAAGGTAACGGTTAGAGGCAGCCAAAAAGTAAGCCGGTATGTTTGGATTGCAGACATGATTAATCCATACTTTCATAAAGCAGCTGTTGACTATCAACAGCATTATTTAATAAACCTGCCTCAGTCATGAGCCCACTCATCGATTCAATAATATTTTCAAGCTGATGGCTGAAAATATATTGTTGATGCTCGCGTTCTGGCAAAATCAGGTTTTGGTAAAAGTGATCCAGCTCTTCGTTTGAAACACCCAACCGCGGAGCCATTCTGGTTAATGCATCTTGCTGATTATCCGTCATATATTGACGAGCTTGCCAATACCCGTTCAGTAGCTGTTGAATGCTTTTGCGTTGCTGATGTACTGCTGAGTCACGGGTCAGCAGAACATCGACAATTTCACCGGGTAGCTGACTGCTATCAAGCAGATTAATGTAGCCCTGTTGTTGAAGCTGATAGGCAACAGGGTCAAAGCTGATAACAGCTTCAACCTGGTGATTACTCAACATCAAAAAATGTTGATTGATAGTCGATGGAACAATGATGACCTCATTACTTTGCAACTGAGCCACTCGCAAAACCTGTGACAGCATATAGGCTCCAACGCCACTTTGTTCGACCGCAATACGTTTATTTTTGAGTTCTGCCAGAGAGGTTATTCCGGGCTCAACGATCAGTTTGTCTGCCCCGTTCGAGATATTAAAGATCAGCACGATTTTAAGGTCTGAGTGAGTTTCAGCCATTCGCAGGGCTTCATCCAGCGTAACGGCTATTGCATCCAGCTGGCCCTGCCGAAAGGCATGCAAAACTTCCGTGCTGGAGGCTAATTCCTTGAGTTGGATTTGCGCGTTATCGTAATACCCCAGATCGCGAGCCAGGTAGAGTATCTCGTAGCCCGCCCACGGAATGGTCCCAACACGCAATGGCTTATCCGTTTGCGAACTACAGGCAACCAGGCTGACTATAAGTAACAGCAAATAAAAAATCCGTTTACCCATGGTGCATGACCTATTCCCCCTCAGTATGGGTCAGCTAAACGATAGCATAGAACACGCATAAAATAGTATTTGCTAATATTTCATGAAAATGAGAGAAAACCATGGTTTTTCAAATACCTGCGTTTACAATTCAGCAATGATAAGAGTAAGCTGTAACTAAAGACTTTTATACAGGAGTAACAAAATGGAAATTCCTGGTATCACCCCTTTTAGCGGTCAGCCCACACTGACTAATCCGTTATCTTCGGAAAATGTATTGGTCGGGCGGCAGACCCCGGTACAGCAAAACAGTGAAACTGCCTCGACTACGGTAGTGCAGGAGCAAGAGCCAGCCAGTTTGCAGACGGTTGCCGTTGTCAATGAAGCGACACAAAATGAAGCAACGGGCTTTGATCCGGAAAATCCGGGCGGTACGATTGATATTACAGTTTGAGGTTTTAGATGGCAGAACCAAAAATCACTCAAGATCCGCTCTATCAACTGTTGCGCGATGGAAAAATAGAAGAATTTAATCACCGTATTGCCAAGGGAGAGACGGTTGATTTAACCAGCTGTGATTTTCGACATCTTAATTTGCAGGGCTTAATTGCCAGCGGCCTCGATTTCAGTAACAGTTATTTCCGTCAGGCCGATTTACGCGGTATTGATTTCAGTCAATGCATCAGTCTTCGTGGAGCCAGTATTCATGGCGCTAAAATCTCGGGAGTATATTTCCCTACCCCATTAACAGCAGAAGAAATTTCCCTTTCATTGCAGCATGGCACCAGAATGCGCTACACAGACTAGGGCTTGTTGATCTTTCATAGTCACCACTGCTGGGACTATGAAAGATCAACAAGCCCTAATCCGCTATTTCTGATTTCTCTCTGTTTTTTGGAATAAACCGCGAAACCTGTAACCCCAGTTCAAATAACAACCAGATTGGAACCGCTAACAATGTTTGTGAAATCACATCTGGAGGGGTAAGTAACATGCCAATCACAAAAGCGCCGACAATCACATAAGGCCTTTTTTGTGAAAGACTTTCTCGAGTGGAGATCCCTGTCCAAATCAACAGTAACGTGGCGATTGGCACTTCAAATGCCAGACCAAAAGCAAAAAATAACTTCAAAACAAAATCCAGATAACTGCTGATATCTGTCATCACTGCAACACCTTCAGGCGCTGCCTGTGTCAAAAAGCCAAACACCAGCGGAAAGACGACAAAATAAGCGAACAATATGCCCAGAATAAACAGTAGCGTACTGGCAAACATCAGTGGAAAAACCAGCCGTCTTTCATGTTGATACAAGCCGGGAGCAATAAAGGCCCATAATTGATAAAGCAAAACAGGCATCGCCAGCATAATCGCGGCGGTCAGTGTTAATTTAAATGGGGTCAGGAAGGGTGAAGCCACTTCTGTGGCAATCATGGAACTGGTTTCTGGCAGATGTTCAAGCAAGGGCGCAGATAAAATAAGATATAAGTCATTGGCGAAGGGTAACAGGCAGACGGCAATGATTAATACGGCAAGGATAGCTCTGAGCAACCGATCCCGAAGCTCAACCAGATGAGAAATCAGTGGTTGTTGTTCACTATTTTCCATCGTCAGCCTGCTTTTTTTCCGCTGAATTATCTTCAGCGTTATCCGAGGGATTCGATTCAGGTTTTACCGGTTCATCAATATCAATGATTTCATTCAGATCGGGTAAATCATCGGGTTTTTTAAAGGCCTGCTTGATTTCTTCGGCTCGAAGTTCTTTGGCAATATCATTTTTGACCGCTTGAAGTGAAGCATTGGCTCGGCCAATCCACAAGCCACAGACACGAACCACTCTTGGCAGTTTTTCCGGGCCAATTACTATTAATGCCACAACGGCAATAATTAACAGTTCCCAAAAACCAATATCAAACACGGTGATTAGCGTTTGGTGTTGTCGTGTTCTTCATGTTGCTGTTGATGCTGCTCGGTCTCGTTGTCATGCTTCAGATTGCCAGCTTCATCTTTTTTTTCATCTTCGCCTTCACGTACCGAGGATTTAAAGCTGCGAATAGCACTACCGAGGTCACCACCCAGGGAGCGCAGTTTTTTAGTGCCGAAAAGCAAAATGACAATGACCAGAACAATCAATAATTGCCATACACTGATTCCACCAAATCCCATGACGCGCTCCTAATGAAAACCAGGCAGATTGTTACCGCCCAGCAAATGAATGTGTAAATGATCGACTTCCTGACCACCGCCGGGACCGGTATTGATAATGGTACGAAAACCGGTCTCCAGACCTTGTGACTTTGCCAGCGCTGGCAGTTTGAGAAACATATGAGCAATTAGGCTGCTATGACTTTCATCAAGATGATCCAACCGTGCGATGTGCTGTTTAGGAATCACTAACAGATGAACGGTGGCTTTCGGATTAATATCCTTGAACACAAAAATCAGCTCATCTTCATAGACTTTTGAAGAGGGAATCTCACCGGCAATAATTTTGCAGAAAATACAGTCGGTCATTTTTTGCTCCTGCTGGCTTTTTCTTCATGACCTGATAAACCAAAACGACGATCCAGCTCGGTTAAAAGGGCATCGATATCAATATCATTATGCGCCAGTAACACCATAGAGTGAAACCAAAGGTCAGCAGTTTCGTAGATGATTTGCTCTCGATCACCCGCTTTTCCGGCGATAACCGTTTCAGTGGCTTCTTCGCCTAGTTTTTTCAGAATTTTGTCGGTGCCGGCCGCATACAGGCTGGCGACATATGAACTGTCGGCATCAGCAGTTTTACGTTCATTCAGCACTGCCATCAGTTTATGCAAGGTATCACGCATTAATAAATCTCATCCGGATTTTTCAGAACCGGCTCAGTGGTTTGCCACTCACCGTTCTGCAGTTCTAGGAAGAAACAATGATGACGTCCAGTATGACAGGCAATGCCACCAATCTGTTCAACTTCAAGCAAAATAGCATCCTGATCACAATCAATACGTATCGACTTAATAAGTTGCTGATGACCGGACTGTTCCCCTTTATGCCACAGTTTTTGTCGCGAACGTGACCAGTAAACAGCATGACCGGTTTCAGCTGTCAGCTGTAATGACTGACGGTTCATCCAGGCTAAAGTAAGTACTTGCTTAGTCGAAAACTCTTGTGTGATAACAGGCGCCAAGCCATCACTGCCCCAGTTTACCTGATCCAGCCATGAGCTCATAAACGCACCTCTATGCCCTGCTCTGCCATTTGTTGTTTGGCTTCACCGACGGTATGTTCACCGAAATGAAAAATGCTGGCGGCCAGAACCGCATCCGCATGTCCCAACTTGATACCATCCGTCAGATCCTGCAGTTTACCCACACCACCGGAAGCAATAACCGGCACCACAACGGCATCGCTGACGGCCCGGGTGAGTTCCAAATCAAAACCGGATTTTGTGCCATCGCGATCCATGCTGGTGAGTAAAATTTCACCCGCGCCTAATTTAACCATTTTTTTGGCCCATTCGACGGCATCAATACCTGTTGGCTGTCGACCACCATGGGTAAATATTTCCCATCTCGGTGTTTCCCCGTCAGCCGATACACGTTTGGCATCAATGGCCACGACTATACATTGTGATCCAAATTTCTCAGCCGCTTCGCGAACAAAATCAGGGTTGCTGACGGCGGCTGAATTAATGCCGACTTTATCTGCACCGGCATTCAGCATACGACGAATATCCGCTACTGTTCTAATGCCACCTCCAACGGTAAGTGGAATAAACACCTGGCTGGCAACGGCTTTGACCACGTCTTCCATGGTGTCACGGTTATGGTGAGTAGCCGTAATATCCAGAAAAGTCAGTTCATCTGCACCCTGTTCATCGTAACGCTTGGCAATTTCTACCGGATCACCGGCATCACGGATATCGACAAATTGCACACCTTTTACGACGCGGCCGGCATCGACATCAAGACAGGGGATAATACGTTTTGCCAAAGCCATATCAGATCAGAATTGCAGTGGTGGATTTAAACGATCGGCCATTGCCTGGCCTTCGGCCAAATCAATGGTACCTTCATAGATGGCGCGACCAATAATGGCACCCATGACACCTTCGGATTCGTAATGACAAAGCGCTTTGATATCGTCATAGTTGGTTACGCCGCCAGAAGCGATGACCGGAATATTGATGGCGCGGGCCAGATCTCGTGTTGATTGCAAGTTCACTCCCTGCATCATTCCGTCACGACTGATATCAGTGTAAATAATGGCTTCTACCCCATCCTGTTCAAACTGTTGAGCAATATCGATCACGTCATGGTTGGATAATTTCGACCAGCCATCAATGGCCACCTTGCCATCTTTGGCATCAAGTCCGACGATGATATGGCCGGGAAACTCGGCGCAGACATCCCCGACAAAATGGGGTGCATTAATGGCTTTAGTACCGATAATGACATAGCGAACACCAGCATCGAGATAGGTTTGAATAGTGTCTTCATCACGAATACCACCACCCACCTGCACATCCAGATCCGGGAAAGCGGCACAGATTTGATGAATAACATTAGCGTTAACAGGGTTACCCGCAAAAGCACCGTCCAGATCCACCATGTGCAATCGCTTGGCACCGGCTTCAACCCACCTTGTCGCAACGGCCAGCGGATCTTCCGAAAATACAGTGTTATCTTCCATGCGTCCCTGACGCAATCGAACGCAGTGACCCTCTTTAAGATCAATGGCAGGGATTAATAACATAACGCTTTCTCCATCAAACAAATTGTCAGGACTGACCGTCCCAGTTAATAAAATTTTTCAATAACTGCAAGCCGGCATGTTGGCTTTTTTCAGGGTGAAACTGTACGGCAAACAGGTTTTCTTGTGCCAATGCGGCAGCAAAAGGTAAAGCGTAATGACTGCGGCCGGAGATTTTGGTTTCATCTGCAGGCTGCACATAAAAACTATGAACAAAATAAAAACGACTATTCTGAGGTATATCTTGCCACAAGGGGTGTGCGAAGGTTTGCTCGACTTCATTCCAGCCCATGTGCGGTACTTTCAGCCCCTGTTCAACCGCCTTTTCAAAGTACAGAACGTCACCTTCAATGATGTCCAAGCCATCTGAGCCCTGGTTTTCCTGACTATGGGTTAATAAAGCCTGCATGCCGAGACATATTCCCAGGAATGGTTTCTGACTGGCCATTTCGATGATGAGTTTGTCGAGTTCAAGTTTTTTGAGTTCTGCCATGCAGTCCCGAATAGCGCCTACGCCAGGAAACACAATATGATCAGCGGCATGGATCTCGGACGGATCAGCGGTAACAAAAATCTGAGTGTGGTTATCGGCTACGGTTTCCAAGGCTTTGGAGACTGAGCGTAAATTACCCATGCCGTAATCAATAACTGCAACGCGACGCATAAAACAAGGACCTGAGCTAGAAAAGTAGAGTTAGAAAATCGTTAATCGATTATAAAGCACCCTTGGTGGAAGGCAATTGTTGTAAAGCACGTTCATCCAGCGTGACAGCCATACGCAGAGCCCGCCCGAAAGCCTTAAAAATCGTTTCTGCGATGTGGTGCGCATTACGCCCTTTGAGGTTATCAATGTGTAAGGTGATGCCGGCGTGATTGACCAGTCCCTGAAAGAATTCATAAAACAAATCCACATCAAATTCACCAATTTTGTCGCGGGTGAAAGTCACATCAAATTCGAAGCCGGGTCTGCCTGATAAATCAAGTACTACTCGAGATAAAGCTTCATCCAAAGGCACATAGGAATGTCCATAACGGACAACGCCTTTTTTATCACCCAGTGCCTGTTTTAATGCCTGGCCAATGGTGATGCCAACATCTTCAACCGTGTGATGAGCATCAATATGCAGATCACCATTTGCTTTGATTTGCAGATCAAATAAGCCGTGACGGGCAATTTGTTCCAACATGTGATCGAGAAATGGCACGCCGGTTTCGGATTGGAATTTTCCGCTGCCATCCAGGTTGATGGAAACTTCAATTTGGGTTTCGAGCGTGTTACGCGCAACATTGGCGCTACGAGCGGTCATTAGCTTTCCTGAAAACTGAAATAAAAACAAATAATAACTGTTTCAGTGCCGGGTTTGAAGCGTTATCATGGCCTGTGACTTTTTTAGGGAAAATAAAATGACACAAGCCAGGGTGATAACGCCATTATTTGAGGATTTTGCCAAGGTTGAACATCATCATCAACTTGCCTGTCAATCATGTGCTTTATACCGGCTATGCCTGCCTTTGGGGCTGCATCGGGATGATTTATCCAAACTGGATCAGATCATCAAGCGCAGTGCTGGCTTCAAACGACATCAAATTCTGTTTGAACCTGCCTCAACCTTCAAGACGATATTTGTTGTTCGTTCAGGTTCGTTCAAAACCACCATTTCAGCGGCTGATGGACGCGAACAGGTCACTAGTTTTTATTTTCCCGGAGAGTTTATCGGGATGGATGCCATTTACCAGCAACGTTATTTATCAACGGCTCGTGCACTTGAGGCCAGCAGCATCTGCGAATTACCTTACGAGCGCTTGCAGGAGTTCAGTGCCACGATTCCAGAGTTACAGAATCAGTTAATGACGCGATTAAGTAAAGAAATGTCAGCCGATAAAAATTTATTACTGTCTTTGGGTAAAAAGACCGCTCAGGAAAAGCTGATTAGTTTCTTATTATCACTTTCTCAGCGTTTCAGTGAACGTGGATATTCTGCTTTGTCGTTCCAGTTGACAATGTCACGTGGTGATATCGCAAACCATCTTGGCCTGGCGATTGAAACGGTCAGCCGTTTATTTACGCAATTACAGGAACAGCAGTTATTAACGACGCAAGGTAAAGAGGTAACGATTCTGGATCTGCCGGCATTAAAACAACGTTGTGGATAACCTGAAGTCTGTTGATCTTCAATAACGCAATCCTAAGGGCCGGAACTTATTCCGTCGCAGGGCGTTGAACATGACTTAAATAGTACACCGCAGTATTTCCCTCTAGAGAGAATACAGGAGCTCCAGTAGAACTGCGCTCAAAGATAAACACACCCAAAAAACATTTTATTGACCTGGATCAATGCCGAAACACCGGTACTCCGTATGATCTGAAACTGTGTATCACAACAGATTATTATTCGGAGTCGTCCCATGAAAAAAATTCCCCTGATTTCTTCTATCCTGCTGGCTGCTGGTTTGGCTGGACCTGTTACTACTGTTATGGCTTATGAGGCGGGTGACTGGTTAATCCGGGGACGTATTATCAATGTTAATCCTAATGACAGCAGTGGTAGTCTGACGGTTAATGGCGCTGATACAGGAACGAAAGGTGTGAAAGTAGACAGTGATACGGTTCCGGAGTTGGATATTACCTATATGATCACGCGAAACTGGGGGGTAGAGCTGATTTTAGGTTATTCAGAACACACGGTTACTGGTGAAAAATCTTGGGCAGTCCTGGGCGATGTTATTGATACCAAAGTGTTGCCACCCACTTTGACATTGCAATACCACTTTCTGCCAGACTCCAATATTCGTCCTTATATTGGCGCCGGTGTGAATTACACGTATTTCTTTGATGAAAAAGTCCCCAGTAGTTCTCTGTTAAGTAATTCCGGCGATAAAGTTAAACTGGAAAGCTCATGGGGCTGGGCGGCACAGGTCGGTGTGGATATCGCCATTAACCAGGACTGGTTCGTCAATATGGATATTAAATACCTGGATATTGATACCACTGCCCGGTTTAAAAATACAGCGGTCGGTAGTGCTAAGATTAATGCAGATATTGACCCGTTTGTTTACGGTATCGGTATCGGTCGACGCTTTTAAGTTTCTCTCCAGGTTTGTCGAAAAGCCCTCTTCAACGAGGGCTTTTTTATGTATTGGAGTGCGGCATGACCAGAGTTTTCAGCCTAACTCCACATGCTGCGAGAACGGCAAAATAAATCATCGCAGACAGTCCAATCAGCCCCATTAATACACCAAACCGGTGCCAGCCTCCCCAGCTTATCCATTCATTACTGTTTGGATTAGTCCATAACAGGAAAAATACAAGAGCGAGATTGGCTAATAACATGCGGATAAAGAATATTCCCCAGCCGCTAATCGGCTGATAAACCGCTTTTTTGCGTAATGTGTAATACAGCAATCCGGCATTGAGCATGGCAGACAATGCCGTTGCTAGAGCCAGGCCGACATGGGCCAGATAAATCATCAGGATAATATTCAGCCCCATATTGCTGACCATCGCAATAATACCGATTTTGACTGGGGTTTTTGTATCCTGGCGGGCATAAAAGCCCGGCGCCAGAACCTTGATGAAAATAAACGGCAACAATCCAAGGCCATAAGCCATTAAGCTTAAAGAGGCCTGATGAGCATCATAAGGTGTAAATTCACCATATTGAAACAGGGTAATCAATAATGGCTCAGCCAGAATGATCAAGCCGATAGCTGCCGGGGTGCCGATTAAAAATACCCAGCGTAATGCCCAGTCAATTGTATGTGAGAACTCCTGCATCGAGGCTGTTGCATGTTTACGGGAAAGATTGGGCAAGATGACCGTCGCCAGGGCAATGCCCAAAATGCCCAAAGGAAATTCAACCAGTCGATCCGAATAATACAACCAGGAGATACTGCCGGTGATTAGAAATGAAGCCAGCAAGGTATCCAGCAATAAATTGATTTGTGAAACAGATACGCCAAACATGGCAGGTATCATTAGTCGCAGAATTTTCTGAACGCCCTCATCTCTCCAGCCCCAGCGGGGTTTTGGAAGACTGCCGATCTTCATTAAAAACGGCATCTGAAAGAGTAATTGCACTATCCCGCCGATAAATACCCCCCAGGCTAATGCTTTAACCGGCTCATCCAGATGTGGTGCCAGCCATAAGGCACAGCCAATCATCGAAATGTTCAGGAAAACCGGGGTAAAAGCAGGTACGGCAAACTTGCCATAACTATTCAGAATCGAACTGGCGAGTGCGGTTAATGAGACAAACAGAATATAAGGGAAAGTTATTCTTAACAGCTCTCCGGCCAACTGTAATTTTTCCGGTTGATCAATAAAGCCGGGGGCAAACACAAGAATGATGACAGGCGCGGCAATGACGCCAATCAGCGTAATGAAAAATAAAACCCCCGCCAGGGTGCCGCTGGTAGCAGCAATAAGTTTTTTTAAATCACCATCGCCACGTTCACGATATTCGGCAAGAACGGGGATAAAGGCCTGGGAAAAGGCGCCTTCGGCAAACAGGCGTCGCAGAAAGTTGGGTATTTTGAAAGCAACAAAAAAAACGTCAGCCCCCATTCCTGCCCCAAGGAATCTGGCAATCACAATATCTCGAACAAATCCCAAAATTCGGGATAAAAACGTCATCATGCTGACAACGATAGTAGACTTAAGCAATTTTTCTTTCATGGGCGCTTAATTATTTAGTGAGTAAGCCTGCCAACGTGTCGCGGAGAGCCAACGATGCAGAATATGTTTAAAAATGTCCATTCTAAGCGTTTTTTGCTGACATATCTTGGCTTGGTGGCATTATTATTACTGTTTTTTCTTACGTTCAGTCCGCAACACCAAACGGATGAGTCTTCAGGCCAGGTTGACGCGATGCTGACGCAGTTTGAACCAGTATTGGAAATTCCACAGTTTCTGGGACATAACATTGAAAATACGGTGTTTACCAATGACGCATTAGTGGGTAAATGGAGTTTTGTGTTTTTCACATCAGCAGATTGCCTTGACTGTGATGCGATCCTGAAAGTTTTGAGCAATTTAAAGGCTGGTCTTGCCAATCGAACAGTTCAAGTTGTGCTGATTGATACCACCGGTCAGCAGACAAGACAGTTGCTTGCGCTGAGCCAGTCTCACAACCTTCAGGGCCATGTCATTTCTGTTTCTGCCGCAGCATCTGCTAAACAGGAACTACAGGCATTTTTTACCCGAAGCCGGGCATATGCACATCAGGATCTGGCTCATGCGGTATTTCTGGTCAATCCAAAAGGATTACTTACTGCCCGCTTTCAGGCACCATTCACCTCGGTCATTTTGAGACAGAGTTTTATTCAAATCCGCGCTGAATATGCCAGTAAAGGTTAATCACTCTCTTCCATGGCTGCGGTAAAGCTCAATGATAATTGTTCCAGTGTGCTGGTTCGGCGGAAGCTGGGTCGCCAGACCAGTCCGATTTCACGTTTTGCGAGACTATCCTGCTTTAGGGGGCGCAGACAGATATCTGCATGACGCACCATATCTGAATTAATCGCCATCTGTGGAATCAATGTTATTCCTAATCCGCTGGCCACCATTTCTATCAAGGTATACAAACTGGTCGCCTGAAAACTCCGCCGCTGAGCAGATGCCGGTAACTGACAGGCACTTATGGCATGTTCCCGCATACAGTGGCCTTCTGCCAGAAGTAATAATTCATTGATGGGTAGTTGGTGGGGTTGCAATGTTTCATAACGGCTTAATGGGTGCTGTTTGGGTAATGCAACCCAGAAAGGTTCTTCAGCGATAACACGATAATTAAGATTTCGAGTATTAAACGGAAAGGCTAATATCGCCACATCAATACTGCCATTTTCAACTTGTGTTAATAATCTTTCGGACTGATCCTCAATAAGTAATAGCTCTAACTGTGGTAATTGCTTGCGTATACGGGGCAATACACGGGGCAATAAAAATGGACTTATTGTCGGAATGACGCCAATTCTTATCCTGCCGGATAAAGGGTTTTTTTCTGCTTGAGCCAGATCCACTAAATCATCACTGAGTGACAATATTTGCCGAGCTCGTTCTGCCACCTCCTCCCCAATAGGTGTGGTCAATACTTTTCTATTGGTTCGCTCAAGTAAACCTACTTCTAACAGGTCTTCCAAATCCTGAATTCCCGCGCTTAAGGTAGATTGTGTCACATGACATTTTTCTGCAGCTCGTCCGAAATGTTTTTCTTCAATGACAGCGGTTAGATACTGCAGTTGGCGTAAAGTGGGAAGTCTCATAATCGTTTTAATCACTTAATAAGTTGATAATGATTTGCTTTGAACAATTTACCATAATTTGAATGACAATTATGCAATCAACGTAAAACCTGTTTTGTTGTAAGATGTCACCATATATATTTAACAATTTTAGTCGGAGATGTTTATGCGTAAATGGCAGTGTTTGGTTTGTGGGTTTATTTATGATGAGGCTAAAGGATTGCCGGAAGAAGGTATTCCGCCAGGTACGGCATGGGATGATATTCCTGATGACTGGGAATGCCCGGAATGTGGCGTTGGAAAAGAAGATTTTGAAATGCTGGAAATCTGATAACAGCATTACTTGATTAAAACCTAAATGTATCGATTTTGAGGTTATGAGATATATAAGGCCGAAATCATAAAACGAAACGCTCTTATTATTATTTGATAGATATAACGTGCTGACGGAATTAACTCTTACCCATTTTCGAAATATTCAAAAGGCCGTTGTTTATCCAGACCCTGGTATAAACATCTTGTCAGGCGAAAATGGATCTGGCAAAACCAGTGTTCTTGAGGCCATCTATTTACTTGCTATGGGGCGCTCATTTCGTACCCGAAATTTAAAAAATGTAATACAAACGGATGAAGTGCATTTTCAGGTGTTTGCCAGAATCAAACCAGGTATTCCTGTGGGACTGCAGTTTTCTTCTGCTACAGGGATTCAAATCCGACTTAATAATGCGCCCTTGAAAAAGCTTTCTGAGTTAGCCAGTCATCTCCCCCTACAGTACATACCAGCAAATTGTCATCAGTTTTTTGAATTGGGGCCAGCGTTCCGAAGGAGAGTTGTTGATTGGGGATTGTTCCACGTGGAACAAGATTTCTTGTTTCATTGGCAAGCCTATAAAAAAATACTTTCTCAAAGGAATGCTGCTTTACGAAATAATAAGCCTGTAACTGAAATTAGGGTATGGAATGTATCTTTAGTAGAGCACGGTTTACATTTATCAAGATACAGAAACGAATATTTAATGCAGTTATTAATCAGCTTTGAAAAATGGTTTAACAAACTATGTAAAGATTTTAATAATGCAAAGTTTGAATTAAGGTATTTGTCTGGTTGGCCTAAAGAACATGAGTTCAAAAATGTCATCGAAACCACAATTGATAGAGATCGTGCATTGGGATATACACGGTCAGGACCACATGCGGCTGATTGGTCAATCCGAATAAATGGAAATGATCCTGCTGAAGTCCTATCTAGAGGGCAGCAGAAGTTGTTTTTTTTGGCGATTAGCCTTGCACAAATTTCGCTCCTTCAGCAGTTTAATGAGCAAAAAAGTATTTTATTGGTAGATGATATTAGCTCAGAACTGGATGTTCAACATCAGCATTTGGTGCTAGATTGTATTAAAGATTTACGGGTTCAGACCTTTATCACAACAACTAGCTCTGAGCTTAATGCAGCTATTGAAAATGATGAAAATGGAAGTTTGTTCCACGTGGAACGTGGGGAGTTAAGACAGATATAGTCACGCTGTCAACCAACGACGATACATAGTAGAATGGACGATTATGCATCACCTTGCTGTAAATGGATTAATTTATGACCACTGAAAATAATAGTTACGATTCTTCCAACATTAAAGTTTTAAAGGGATTAGACGCTGTCAGAAAACGCCCAGGCATGTATATAGGAGATACAGATGATGGTACGGGCTTGCATCACATGGTCTTCGAAGTTTTAGATAATTCAATTGATGAATCTCTAGCAGGACATTGTACTGAAATCAATGTTCGTATACATCCAGATGATTCAGTTTCAGTAGAAGATAATGGCCGCGGAATTCCCGTGGACATGCATGAAGGTGAAGGCGTTTCTGCCGCAGAAGTTATCATGACTGTACTGCATGCCGGCGGCAAATTTGATGATAACTCATATAAAGTCTCAGGTGGTCTTCATGGGGTTGGTATTTCAGTGGTCAATGCATTATCAAAAAAACTGACACTTGAAATAAAACGTAACGGTTATTTTCATAAACAGAGTTATACACACGGTGTACCCGATGCACCATTAACAGCATTTGAAGCAACCGAAGAAACTGGTACAAAAATACAATTTTGGCCAAGTGAAGAAACCTTTACCCAGATCACCTATGATTACAAAATTCTTGCCAAACGAATCCGGGAACTCGCTTTTTTAAACTCAGGCGTCAGAATAGTACTGACGGATGAAAGGGATGAAAAAACCGAAGTCTTTCATTATGAAGGTGGTATCAGCGCATTTGTTACGCATCTGAATAAAAATAAAACCTTCGTACATGAACACGTCATTAATATAAGTGGCACAAGAGACGACGTCGTTGTTGAGTTGGCAATGCAATGGAATGATTCTTATCAGGAAAATATTTATTGTTTTACCAATAACATTCCACAACGAGATGGTGGTACACATTTGGCTGGTTTTAGGGCAGCACTGACCAGAAGCTTAAATCAATATATCGACAGCGAAGGTTTGGCGAAAAAATCAAAAGTGGTCACCAGTGGTGATGATGCACGTGAAGGGCTGACTGCTGTGTTATCGGTTAAAGTACCTGACCCGAAATTTTCATCACAGACAAAAGATAAGCTGGTTTCATCAGAAGTTCGTACCATTGTTGAGTCACTGGTAAATGAACATTTCCAGGACTTTCTGATTGAAAATCCAAGCGAAGCAAAACTGATCGCCAATAAGATGATTGATGCGGCACGTGCACGGGATGCTGCACGTAAAGCACGTGAGTTAACGCGACGCAAGGGCGTATTGGATATTGCCGGTTTACCGGGAAAACTGGCAGATTGCCAGGAAAGAGATCCTGCACAATCTGAACTGTTCTTAGTGGAAGGGGACTCGGCCGGTGGAAGTGCCAAACAAGGCCGCGACCGTCGAACTCAGGCAATTCTACCTTTGAAGGGAAAAATCTTAAACGTTGAGCGCGCTCGATTTGACAAGATGATTGGCTCTGCTGAGGTAGGAACATTAATTACGGCACTAGGGTGTGGTATTGGCCGTGATGAATATGATCCGGAAAAGCTTCGCTACCACCACATTATTATAATGACCGATGCGGACGTCGACGGTTCACACATCCGTACCTTGTTACTCACGTTCTTCTACAGACAAATGCCAGAATTGATTGAGCGCGGACATGTGTATATCGCACAGCCTCCTTTGTATAAAATCAAAAAAGGTAAACAGGAACGTTACGTTAAAGATGACGCTGAAATGGAACGCTATCTGACGGAAGTCGCTTTGACCAACGCGGTACTCTATCCAACCGCAGAGGGTGTTCCAATCGAAGGCAATGCGCTGGCGCAACTGGTAAATGAATATCAAACTATCAGAGCGATCATCACCCGGTTAGCCAATCATTATTATCCGGCATTTCTGGATGAATTGATCTATCAAACAGCGATACCTGAATTTACCGATAACGCGGCAATGAAAGCATGGTTGAAAGCCATTGAGCAACGGATGAACTCAATTATGCCAACCGGCACTTATTTTGTTCTGGATCTGCAAAAACATGACAAAGAGCCTATGCCGCATGTGAATATCAGCTTTACCCGGCATGGCATCAGTAATGACTTTCATGTGCCCGGTGAGTTTTTTGCCAGTACGGAATATCAAAAAATCATGTCTTTCTCTAATAAAATCAATGGCCTATTCGGTGAAGGGGCCAGAATTGAGCGTGGAGAAAGAAATGAAAATGTTCAGCATTTCTCCCAAGCGGTTAGATGGTTAATGGCCGAAGCGCGTCGTGGCCAGCATGTACAACGTTATAAAGGCCTGGGTGAGATGAATCCAGAACAGTTGTGGGAAACCACCATGGATAAATCAAAGCGTCGCCTGCTCCAGGTAAGAATTTCAGATGCCATTACTGCAGATGAAACCTTTAACACTTTAATGGGCGATAACGTAGAGCCGCGGAGAGAATTTATTGAAACCCACGCTTTACAGGCATCGAACTTAGATATATAACTATAGGGAATTCTTCCCGTTCCACACGGTCATAGAGAAGGCCATTCAGTAAATCTGAATGGCCTTTTGTTTATTATTCAGGAGAGAAAAATGTCGATGAATGACGCTCGTTATGATCAAGGCCAGATAATCTTGCATTGGTTAATAGCGGCGATGATATTTTTTATGTTGGGTTTGGGATTGTGGATGGTAGGATTGCCAAAAGAATCTGAATTGCCACCAGGACAGGAAAGCGTACGTGCATTCTGGTTTTTATTACATAAATCAATGGGAATCACGATCGCTGCATTTATTATATTACGTGTAATATGGCGATTGACCCATACTGCTCCCCCGTTACCAGATAGCGTGCCGAGTTGGCAGCAAAGACTGTCTGGCTTTGTCCATTTTCTATTATATGGATTGATGATCGCCATGCCGATAACAGGCTATCTTCAATCAATGTACAGTAAATATGACACAAAGCTGTGGGGGGTAACGCTACCTCGATTAGCAGAGGGTGATGCAGTCGCCAGAGAAACGTTCACCGACATTCACCAGGCATTAGCGTATATTTTTATTGCTGTATTAGTACTACATGTTGGGGCCGCTATGAAACATAGGTTAAGCGGCTCTGAGGTGACGCGCAGGATGTCATTATGGAAATAGCGGTAAAGATGTCGCTAAATATAAAAAAAGGCCCTTATAAGGGCCTTTTTTTAGGAATACGCATCGTGGATTAATGCAATTTAATCTTGGGATGAACACTCCGGCGGAACAGATGTGATAACGAAAGCATCAGCACACGAAATGGGCCAAATAAAGCAACCTGATGCATTTTGTATAAAGACAAATACATCATGCGTGCCATCAGTCCTTCAACCTTCATACTGCCCTTGCTTAAATTACCCATCAGATTACCGACCGTACCATAGCGTCCTAAAGAAACCAGTGAACCATAGTCATGGTAGTGATATTCCGGCAGTTCCTTGTCTTTCATCCGATTGACAATAGACTTGTAAACCAGCGAGGCCATTTGGTGCGCGGCCTGGGCACGCGGGGGAACATTCTGATCCTGTCCTATCCATTTACAGGCACAGCAGTCACCTATCGCATAAATATCATCGTCAAATGTGGTTTGAAGCGTCTGTTTTACGACTAATTGGTTCATCCAGTTGGTTTCAAGCCCGTCAATATCTTTGAGAAACTCAGGCGCTTTAATGCCCGCAGCCCAGACCTTGATTGCGGCAGGGATATTACGGCCACTTTGCGTTTTGATCTCAGTATCAGTCACTTCTATGACACGCTCACCAGTAAGGATTTCTACGCCAAGTTCATTCAGCTCCTGTTGAGCCGCGGCAGAAATATTCTCGGGCAACCCAGGCAAAATACGATCAGCAGCTTCGATTAAAGTAAGCTTTACATCTTGTGGTTTAACTTCATCCAGTCCATAAGCATTTAACAGATGTGAGACTTCGTAGAGCTGCGCGCATAACTCGACGCCAGTAGCACCAGCACCGACAATGGCAATATTTAACTGCCCCTCATCAAGAGGGCGACCTTGCGTATGGGCACGCAGATAAGATTCTAATAACTGATTCTGGAAATATTCGGCTTGTTTAGTGGTATCCAGGAACAGACAATGATCGCTAACTCCTTTGATACCAAAGTCATGACTGACACTGCCAACAGAAATAATGAGATAGTCATAATCAAAACTACGACGCGGAATAATTTCAACACCGTCTTCGTTGAAGGTTGGCGCAACGGTTATTTGTTTATTTTGACGATCAAGGCCTTCCATTCTACCGAGACGAAAACGAAAACCACTGCACATGGCCTGACTCAAATATTCAATTTCGTCTTCATGAGAGTCAAGAGTTCCGGCAGCAACTTCATGTAAAAGGGGTTTCCAGATATGCGTGTGAGTACTACTCACCAGAGTAACTTGGGCTTTCTTTTTCTTACCAAGTTTTTTCCCCAGTTTGGTAACCAGTTCCAGGCCACCTGCTCCACCACCGACAACTACAATTTTTGGCACTTCTTCAGACATAGATATGCGACTCCCATCAATCCGTTGCAAATTATGTGGTTAATTTTAACTTATCTGTAAAGCCGTAACCTATCTAATTTTTACTACTAGGTCAGAGTCTGGCAAAATTCAAGGCTTAACATCAAGTGAGAACGAACAATGCAATCACGGCCTGAAAAGCCAAAACTGGCCTGGGCAATCTCAGGGTCGGGGCATTATCTGGACGAATGTCTGGAAATAATCCGCGATTTACCTGATGTCGACTTGTTTTACAGCAGAGCCGGGGAAGAAGTTATCCGTATGTACGGTCACGATCCTAAGGCGTTGAACAATGGGGGACATGTCTATCGGGATAGAGCTGCCAGCTCACCGCCTGTCGGGTTATTTTATCGAGGCGATTACCACACCCTGGTAGTTGCACCGGCAACGTCAAATACCGTGGCCAAAATGGTAATGGGCTTATCTGATACGTTGGTTACCAATGTTTATGCGCAAGCAGGAAAATGCCGTGTACCAAGTATTGTATTAGCCTGTGATGCTATTCCTGAAGTTGATACCCCTGCTCCCGATCGGATGGTGCGATTATGGCCCAGAGCTGTGGATCTGGGGCATACCGAAAAACTGCGCACCTTTGAGGCGACAACCGTAGTGGAATCCGCAGAAGCGTTATACGAAACACTCAAAAAACGTCTGGAACAAGTTAACGCCGATCATGGCTGAAACCATTCTTTTTCTCACCGGAAAACTTGCTCAACCGAGTGTTGAAAAGGTGTTGAATGAAATGGCGCCTTTGCCGTTTGACTATAGAGTGCATCAGCTAGGCTTATCCGTGGCGGCATTAATGACAGATAAAATGATTGCTCGGCGGTTGAAAGCGGAAGACTACGCTGGATGCAAACAGATTATCGTTCCTGGACGATGTCGTGGGGATTTAGCAGAGTTGAGTAAAAATTTAGGTATCGAAGTCGTTCGCGGTCCAGATGAAATTAAAGATCTACCGGTGTTTTTTGGCAAAGCCCGAAAAATTCCAGATCTTAGTCGTTATGATGTAAATATTTTTGCTGAGATTGTCGATGCGCCGCAACGAGATATCGAAGGCATTCTGGAACGAGCCCGTTATTATGGGGACTCGGGTGCCAATGTGATTGACATCGGTTGCCTGCCGGAAGAAAAATTTCCATTAATGGAAGAAGCCATAGCCGCCCTGCATGACAATGGCTTTAAAGTTAGTGTGGACTCACTATCGATGGATGACTTGAGACGAGCGGCTAAAGCTGGGGCAGATTACCTGCTTAGTCTGACAGAAGACACCATCGATCTGGCTAAAGAAACCGATGCCATCCCTATTCTGGTGCCCGCAGAACCAGGATCCTTGGCATCGTTAGAACGCGCCATGGAAGCCATGGATAAAATCGGTAAACCCTGGATAGCCGATCCGATTCTGGATCCGATTCACTTTGGCCTGACCGACTCCATTGTTCGTTATCATACGCTAAGACAGAAATATCCCGATGCGCCAATGATGATGGGGATTGGTAACCTGACGGAGCTGACGGATGCGGATACCAGCGGAATCAATGCCCTGCTGTTTGGCATTATTTCTGAGTTAAAAATTACCAATGTGCTGGCTACCGAAGTCAGCCCTCATGCCCGGCGAGCAATTAAAGAAGCAGACGTTGCTAGACGGATGATGTTTGCTGCACGAGATGATAATAGTCTGCCTCGTGATTTCACAGCAGACTTACTGGTCAGTCACGAACGCAGGCCATTTACGGATACGGAGCAGGAAATTATTCAGCTCTCGGAAAATATAAAAGATCCTAATTACCGGATTAAGATTGCCCCGCAGGGCATTTATGTTTTTAACCGTGATGGTTTGATACAGGATACCGATCCGTTTGCTTTTTATCCGCAATTGCAGGTTAAAGACGATCCAGGTCACGCCTTTTATCTTGGGGTGGAGTTGGCCCGTGCTCAGATAGCCTGGCAACTTGGCAAACGTTACACCCAGGACGAGGATTTGCAATGGGGTTGCGCCGTTGAGCCCGAGCCAGAGGATCTGACCGAGCAAAAAGCGGAAGGTACCACTATGAGAAAACGTAAACAGCGTGCCTGTGGAACGGCTGAAACTGAGAAACCAAATAAAAAGGAGCGCGCCTGTGGCACGGCTGATCAGTCGGATACATGAAGTTATCGTTGTCACGATAGCTGAAAATGGTAAACCGCATTTAGCACCAATGGGTATATCGGAAGTAAATGGTCACTTTCAGATTAAACCCTTTAAGCCCTCGAGCACTTATGACAACCTGATCCGTCATGGCCAATGCTCAATTAATTTTGTCGATGATGTGCGGATTTTTGCCGGGGCGTTAACCGGCCACCGGGATTGGCCTACATCCCCTTGTCAGCAGATTGAGGGCGAGTACATCAGTGATGCGTTATCACATATCGAACTGGAGATGGTTCGATTGGTGGACACCGATCCACGTGCCTGTTTTTACGGTGCGGTGATTTGCGATGTTAATCACAAACCGTTCAGAGGTTTTAATCGTGCGCAGAATGCTGTGATAGAAGCGGCTATTCTGGTGAGTCGCCTGGACATGTTATCTGAACAGAAAATCCGTGAGGAGATCGCCTATCTCACCATTGCAATAGATAAAACCGCAGGTGAACGAGAACTGGAAGCATGGAACTGGTTAATGGAAAGAGTAAAACTTGCCGGAATAGAATTAAATCATGACTAGGTGGCTGGCCAGCGTACAATCCCTTGAGGAAGCTCAATCATTGATTGAGCACCTGCCAGATATCCTGGATATGAAAAATCCTTCACAAGGCGCTCTAGGCGCATTAACGCATCAAACCGTAACAGAGATTGTTCGCTGGGTTAATCATCGTTGTCTGTGCAGTGCGACGGTGGGAGATTTAACGATGCAGGCGGATATCTTATCTGCTGCAATTTCAGACATGGCTGCGACGGGTGTTGATTATGTCAAAATCGGTATCTTTGATGAACCGGATCTTAGCCGTTGCATTGAGCAACTCGAGTCAACAATCAAAGCCATCCATACCCCGGTTATCGCTGTAATGTTTGCCGATCAATTGCCAGCACAAAAAATGATTCCGACGTTAGCCAAAGCAGGTTTTGCCGGAGTAATGCTGGATACCGCCATAAAGAACGGTCAGGGTTTACTCGACCATTTATCCATCGGAACATTAAAGAGATTTGTAGTTGAAGCCAAATCCGCAGGGTTACTGTGCGGTTTGGCCGGTGCCTTGACAATCGAAAATATTCAGCAGCTAAGCCCGTTGGAAGCCGATTATTTAGGTTTTCGTAGTGCGTTATGTCATCAGCAGACCCGCACCAGTTTTCTGGATCCAGAGTTAGCTAAACAGATCCACAGCCAAATGAATGCAGGTATGCCAAAAGCCAAAACCGGTTAATTGCCAGCTGAAACGGTTCGTTTAACCAAAGCCATGACTAAAGGTCGTACGAACAAAATACATACAAATGCTGCTGGCATGGCGACTTTATAAGCAACCAATGCATCATAAAGAAGCTTTCCATTAATACCCTGATGTACTGCGGTAATAATCAAACACATCAATGCTGCCATAATCGAAGCCATGTAAAAGGCAAATACATAAGGTGTAAGGCGCGCTGGTAGTTTGCCAAATGTTCTTTTAGCCACGTTGACACAGTTGGAATTATTTTTCATTTAAGTCTCCAGCTCGTTGAATGCTGGGGCTACCTTACCGCTGGAAATTGCTTATCAGTAGCCGCTAGACACTATAAACACTCATAAGCTAATCTTACGAAACTCTCAAACAATTGATATTAATGACTTATGGATACAATGCGCGGTGTGGAAACATTTGTTCGAGCAGTTGAATTGGGAAGTATTGCAGCCGCTGCACGCCGTCTTGGTATCAGCGCCGCGGCAGCCAGTCAAAATATTGCTCGACTGGAAACCGCGCTGGGAGCGCGTTTATTAACTCGAACAACTCGTAGTCTGGCCTTAACCGATAATGGTGAGGTGTATTTCCAGCGGGTCAAAGGCTTGTTGAATGAGCTGGAGCTTGCCAAACAAGCGGTTTCAGCGATGCAGGGTCAGGTTGGAGGAAAGCTCACCATTGCCTGTTCAGCTGCTTTTTCGCGGCATGTTTTGGCGCCATTAATTCCAGGGTTCAATCAACGTTATCCACAAATCAGTCTGGAATTACTGGCTACAGATCGACGTATTGATCATCTAAAAGAAGGTATTGATATCAGTATCCGTATTCGCCAACAATTACAGGATGGATTGGTGGCAAGACGAATTGCGACATTGCCATTAATCTTTTGTGCATCGCCGGAATATCTCCAGCGAGCAGGTTATCCGGATACCCCGCAGGCTTTGTTAAATCATGATTGTTTGATGTTTCGGATCCCGGTGGATGGTCATATTTTCCGCTGGGCTTTTATTCGGGAAGGTCGGCGTTATGAGCCTGATATTAACGCAACAGCGGTAAGTGATGATATTGATATGTTGGCTAAAATGGCGGTAGCAGGTGGCGGCATAACCCGTTTGGCAGCATTTGTCGCAGAACCTTACCTGGCATCAGGTCAATTAAATCAATTATTTGGGGCGGAGCATCTGTCAGAGGTTAAAGCGGAAGCGGAACCCTTAGAGTTTTATTTCTGTGTGACAGATCGTTATGCCAAAACACCTAAAGTCGCCGCATTTTTTGATTATTTGTATGAGCATTTGCCCGACAAATGGCATGTAAAAAGCGGGTAGAGAAAACGATTCTCCCTACCCGATTTTTCTAGCTAAGCGGCAAGTTGATTTCTCAACAATCTGGCAGCTGAAACCATCGCTTTCAGCGCCGGCTCTACTTCCTCCCAGCGACGGGTTTTCAAACCGCAGTCAGGATTGACCCATAATTGCTGCTTATCGATACGCTGTGCAGCGAGTTTTAATAACTCGACCATCGACTGTTCAGAGGGAGTGTTCGGGCTATGAATATCATAAACGCCGGGTCCAATCGCGTTTGGATAGTCAAAGTCACGAAATACATCCAGTAATTCCATCTGTGACCGGGAGGTTTCAATGGTGATCACATCGGCATCCATTGCGGCGATGGCTTCGATAATGTCATTGAACTCGGAATAACACATATGGGTATGGATCTGTGTTTCATCTCCTACTCCATTGGCTGAGATCTTGAAGCTTTCCACCGCCCAATCGAGATACGCCTGCCATTGAGATTGTCGTAAAGGCAAACCCTCACGTAACGCGGCTTCATCAATCTGGATGATTTTCACACCTGCTGCTTCCAAATCAATCACTTCATCACGAATGGCCAATGAAATTTGCTTACAAGTCTCGCTGCGCGATTGATCATCTCTGACAAACGACCAGTTGAGAATCGTAACTGGCCCCGTCAACATGCCCTTAACCGGTTTGTCAGTAAGAGATTGGGCATATTGGGTCCACTCTACCGTCATTGGACGCGGCCGTGATACATCACCAAAAATAATGGGTGGTTTAACACAGCGTGAACCATAGGACTGCACCCAGCCATTATCCGTAAATGCAAAGCCTTGTAGTTGTTGACCAAAATACTCGACCATGTCATTCCGTTCTGCTTCACCGTGCACCAAAACGTCCAGATCCAATTCCAGCTGTTTATCAATGGCGTAGCGAATTTCTGCCTGCATCTGCTGTTGATATTCGGCATTGCCCAGTTGGCCCAGACGAAATTGTTTACGTGCCTGACGAATCACATTGGTTTGTGGAAAAGAGCCGATGGTGGTGGTTGGAAATGCCGGTAATTGTAAGTCCGTCTGTTGGATCGCAGCACGTTCAGTGTAATTACTTTGACGCAGTGCCAGCTCGGGCTGGATAGCCTCGCAGCGTTGCTTGACTGCAGGATTGTGAACCCGAGTCGATTGCTGGCGGTGTTGAATGGCCTGATTATTGTCTGCCAGTTGTGTTGTTACGCTATCACGTCCTGCATTAAGTGCCCGAGCCAATACTTGCAGCTCATCCAGTTTTTGTACAGCAAAGGCTAACCAGTCATGTACCTCAGCATCCAGATGCTGTTCAGATTGCAAATCAATAGGCACATGTAACAGTGAGCAGCTTGGTGCCAGCCATAAGCGATTTGCAAGGCGTTTGTGTATCGGTTCAAGCAGATTAAGTGTTTGGTTTAAATTGGTTTTCCAGATGTTTCGACCATTGATAACCCCCAGCGATAAAATTTTATGCGATGGCAGCCAATCCACCACACGGATAATTTCATCCGCCGCGTTTATCGCATCAAGATGAAAGCCTGCCGTTGGTAATTCACATGCCAGTTGCAGATTCTGTTTTAGTTGACCGAAATAGGTGGTCAGAAGCAGCTTAACCTGAGACTTGGCTAATGAAAAATAGGCTTTTTGCAGAGCCTGCTGCCACTCAACAGAGAGCTCAGTAACCAGAATGGGTTCATCAATTTGTACCCATTCAACACCGGCCTTAGCTAATCCATCCAGAATTTCAGCATAAACCGGTAATATTCTTTCCAATAAAGCCAGTTTGTCGCTTTCATCTTTGGTTTTGCCCAGCCATAAATAGCTGACTGGACCAACCAATACAGGTTTAGCGTTGTAACCCGCAGTCTTTACTTCTGTAATTTGAGATAGCAATCTATCTGGATGAGCTGAAAAGTCGGTATCAGCAGTAAATTCAGGCACCAGATAGTGATAGTTGGTATCAAACCATTTAGTCATTTCAGCTGCGTCAATTTGATGATCACAGCAAGTCGAACCAGCCTGACCACGTGATGCCTGAAAATATTGGATTAAAGCATCGGCATTTTTATCCACCCTTGTCGGCAGATTGCCGAGCATCTGACTGGTGTCCAGCACATGGTCGTAAAAAGAAAAGTCTCCGACAGGCAACAGATCCAGTTCGCCTTGCAGTGCCCAATGCCGTAAACGTAATGTTTTGCCGGTTTCTTCTAATGCCTCGGTATTAATTTCGCCCCGCCAGTAGCGTTCCAATGCAAATTTTAATTCGCGTCGTTCACCAATACGTGGAAAACCAAGATTATGTGTGCTGACCATTCGATATCCTCTCAATCGGTTTTAAAGCAGCCCATTGTAATCAGCTTAATTTATGAGTAATAATGATGATTGTTAACAAATTTATGAGATATATTCATATATGATCGAGCGAGCGCATTTACGCATTATTCAGGCATTGGCTGAAAACGGCAGTTTAACGGCGGCAGCGAATGCATTATTTGTTACGCAATCGGCTTTATCTCATCAGATCCGCTACCTTGAGCAGAAATTGGAAATCAGTTTGTGGCAGCGCGATGGACGAAAATTAAGACTGACCCAGGCTGGTGAATTGATGTTGCAGGTTGCTCAGCAAGTTTTACCGGTTTTAGAGCAGACCGAGCAAACCTTGCAGGCATATGCTGAAGGACGTGCAGGAATACTGCGCATCGGCGTGGAATGTCATCCCTGTTATGAATGGCTGAAAAAAATTCTGGCTGATTTTCTGCGGGAAATGCCGCAGATGGATGTGGATATCGTGCATCAATTCCAGTTTTCCGGAATGGAAGGTCTGTTAAATCATCATATTGATTTGCTGGTGACACCGGATGCGGTTAATCAGGTTGGAGTACTTTATCAACCGATGTTTGATTATGAGCTGGTGCTGTTGGTGGAAGAAAATCACCCATTAGCCCGGCAAAGTTATATTGAGGCATCAGCTCTACAGAATGAGTTATTGCTGACCTTTCCGGTAGCCCATGAACGCCTGGATGTCTTTACTCAGTTTTTAATGCCTGCGGGAATTCATCCACGAAGCAAAGCCATGCAATCCATGGATATCATGGTACAAATGGTGGCCTTGCAAAGAGGTATAACCGTTTTGCCTAACTGGTTGGCGATGGAGTTTTGTCAAACCCTGCCGGTAAGGGCTATACGTCTTGGCAAAAAAGGCCTGGCTAAAAAACTTTTTGCGGCTATCAGAGAATCGGATGAAGAGGTCAGCTATTTACAACGGTTTATCACTCTCGGCAAACAATCCAGGATACCCCCTACGCTCTAACGCTTAGGTACGATCGTCCAGAACACGGTACAAGATTTCGCGGATGGACTGCGGTTCAAAAGGCTTATCAAGAATCGCTGAAACCCCTGCTTGTTCAACCTGACCCAGTCGGGTCTGATTTTGTTCACTGGTCACTACTAAGATCGGTACAAATGTATTGCCCATTTCGCTGCGAATGTGTTCCACCAGAGCCTGACCATCCATTTTTGGCATATTCAAATCGGTCACGACCAAATCAAAGCTTTGCTGTTTAAGAATTTCAATGGCTTCAATACCATTTTCAGCCTGATGAATCTGATTAATTCCCATGCTTTGAAAAACCCGACAAAGGTGATTTCGTGAGACCAGACTGTCATCAACCAGTAACACTTCCAGTTGATCGACTTCATAATTCTGCAATTCGATTTCAGTTGGATCAATGTGCTGTAGTGTTGTACGTATAGCTCTTTGCAGGTTCGCGTGATCAAAAGGTTTTGGCAGGATGGCAACCACACCGGATTGTCGTAATGGTTCCAGGGCATCAATATTTGATTCGCTGGAGATCAGCATAAAATGCGTATTTTCCAGATTATCTATGCTGCGTATCGAGGAAAGTAGTTCGGTGGCAGTCATATCAGGCAGATACATTGCGCTGATAACGAGGTCAGGAGGATATTTTTGCATGGCTTCAATGGCTTGGGCCCCATCATGAACACCGTCGATTTTAGTGACCCCCGCCTGTTGCAATTCGCGCATAATAATTTTCAGCTGAACGGAAGATGGTTCAACCAATAATATTGAGAGTTCTGATTCATTCAGTGAATACATGCGACTTCCGTTTTAGCGAATGACAAGACCCGTTTCGACTTGCTGGCGGGTAGTTTTATTGATCAATTTTTCGATAATCATCAAGGCAAAACTGATTGCCGTCCCCGGACCTCGTGAAGTAATGACGTTATTGTCACAAACGACAGCTTCATTACTGAGTTGGATTTCAGGCCACTCAACAGCCTCAAGTGCGCCAGGGTAACAGCTGACCTTGAGTCCCTTCAGTAAGCCGGAATGCGCTAACACCATCGGTGCCGCACATATTGCTCCAATCCATTTGTCGCCTTGATGCAAACGTTTAATCAGCGCATGAATGCGAGGATCGACATCAAGATTATTAGTGCCGGGTTGTCCTCCCGGCAAAATCAGCATATCAAAATCATCATTAATAACTTCATCCAGAGTGGTGTCCGCAACTAACCGGACACCACGACTGGCATTGATTTGTTGATGCCTGGTTAAGCTGGCAGTAACAACGTTTATTTCCGCTCTTCTGAGAATATCTATCACAGTCACGGCTTCGAGCTCTTCAAAGCCTTCTGCAAGCGGTATTAATACAGTTTTCATGATGTGAATAACGTTTTAACGTTTGCTCATGAGGCTCATGCCTTTCAACAGGTTTAATGCTTGAGACAGCGGATAATCACGCAGCGCTAAAGGTTGTTTTTCCTCTTCATCTGCAGACGGTTTTTCGCCCAGCTCTTCCAGCATGCCATTTTCCAGATGACGACTCAGATCCGCCTCACGTAAAGGTTGAAAGCCGTTATCTTCGGCTGCACTGATTTGCAGAGCATCAAGCTTGATATCCGGTTCAATACCATCCGCCTGTATGGAACGGCCGGATGGCGTGTAATAACGTGCAGTTGTCATTTTCACTGCTGTATCATTGGTCAGTGGCATAACCGTTTGAACGGATCCTTTGCCAAAGGTTTTAGTGCCAAGAATAACCGCTCGCTGATGGTCCTGCAGGGCGCCAGCCACGATTTCGGAAGCAGAAGCCGAACCACCGTTGACCAGCACCACAATCGGCGCGCCATTCAGCATATCGCCCGGTTTGGCGTGGAATTTTTGATCTGAATCCTGAATGCGGCCTTCAGTGTAAACAATCATGCCTTTGTTAAGGAAAGCGTCAGAAACTTCAACCGCTGCATCTAATACCCCACCCGGATTATTACGTAAATCCAAAACCAGACCTTTTAATTTTCCACCATTGTCAGTTTTTAGTTGATTTATGGCCTCGCGCAGGCTTTCTCCCGTTGGAGATTGAAAGGTACTTATGCGGACATAGCCATAACCTGATTCTAAAGTTTCTGTACGGACGCTTTTCACTTTGATGATGGCGCGAGTCAATTCAAGCTTAAGCGGTTTATCAGCACCTTCACGGATAATTGTCAGCATAATTTTACTACCCGGTTCGCCGCGCATAATTTCAACTGCTTCAGCCAGGCTTAATCCTTTGACCGGAGTATCATCCAGACGAATAATTAAATCACCTGATTTGACACCAGCTTCTGCAGCTGGGGTTTCATCAATAGGCGCTACTACTTTAACGAAGCCATCTTCCATTGAGACTTCAATACCCAGGCCGCCAAATTCACCGGAGGTTCCTTCACGTAAATCTTTGAATTCACCTAAGTCCAAATAGGCTGAGTGGGGGTCGAGCCCGGATAACATGCCGCGAATGGCATTTTCCAGCAAAGTTTTGTCTTCCACCGGCTCAACATAACTGCTTTTTATACGGCCGAAAATTTCAGAGAAAGCCCTTAAATCATCAATCGGCAAGTCAGGTTTGGCGACAGGGTTTTTATCGGCTAACACCATTTGGCCAAAAATCAATGTGATGCCGATAATGACACCCGCTGTTACCAGCGCAAAATCTCGTTTCAAAAAGCGCATATGAACTTTATTCCTTATTTCTAATTAACCCTGCTTGCGCAGCCATTGTATCGGATTGGTTGGACTGCCTTTATGACGTACTTCAAAATATAATCCAGCGGTTTGTCTGACACCTTGGTCGCCACTCTGTGCAATTACCTGACCGGCTTTCACAACATCACCCGTGTTTTTAAGGAGACTGTCATTGTTGCCATAAAGTGTCATGAATTGTTCGCCATGGTCGATAATGATTAACAAGCCAAAGCCTTTCATCCAGTCGGCAAACACGACTCTTCCATCCGCGCTGGCCTTTACTGATGAACCTTTCTCAGAAGCTATCAGTATGCCCTTCCAACTGAGTTTATCAAGATTACGTTGACTACCATAGCTCGCCAGAATTTTCCCCGTCAAAGGCCACTGTAACTTTCCACTCAGACTCGAGAAACGTTCACTTGGTTTCACTGGCGCTGCAGGTGGAGGCCTTTTGGCCGCCTTTTTGGCAAGAGTGTCTAATAAAGACTGTAAATTTTTTTCTTCTTCTTTTAATGCTGAGAGTTGAGCATCTTGCCCGGAGATTTTCTTATTCAGTGCCGCAAGCGTTCTTTCCCGTTCAGCGGTTTGTTGTTTTAAAGCTTCCTGTTGCGACAGTTGTTGCTGTTCAAGTTCGCCAAGATTTTTTTTAACAGCATAAATGGCTTTTTCCTGTTCAGTTAAATTCTGTAATGTGGCTTGCAGGGCGTCAATCTGCTCCTGACGAGCGGTATGAAAATAACGGTAATACGTATTACTGCGACTGACATGTTCTGGTGATTGTTCTGACAATAATATCTTCAGGTAGCTTGGTTGAGCATTCATAAAGGCTGAGCGAATCTGTTCATTCAGCGCTGCCAGTTGTTTTTCCTGTTGCTGCTGGTTAAGTCCCTGCTGTTGCTGCAGATTGAGTAATTCGTCATCTTTGACAGCGATTGACTGTTTTATCTGGTTTAACTCACGGTTGATTTCTGAAACCTTAAGACTTTGTTTCTTTAATTGCTGTTGCAGCTCGGCCTGGGTTTTTTTATTGAGATTAAGGGTTTTATCCAACTCAGAGATTTCGCCCCGTACCGCTTCCAGCTTTTTAGCCGATGAAGGTTCAGCCGTCAACGTTAACGGCTGAACCAGCCAAAACAGCAGAATTAAATATCGTGTCATGGTGCGTATGTTCAGAGTAATTTTACCAGCAGGTGAGTATTCATTTCGGCCGGAATGGTCAGGCCCATAAGGTTTAACATGGTTGGCGCAATGTCAGACAAGCCTCCCTGCTCCGCACAAATGGCTGGACGACCAGCGTAAATAAACGGTACAAGATTGCTGGTATGAGCTGTGTGAGCTTGTCCTTTTTCATCATCAAGCATTTTTTCTGCATTGCCGTGATCTGCAGTCACCAGCATCTCACCACCACTTTCTTTTAAAGCCGACCAGATTTTGCCAAGACAGTTATCCAGGGCTTCAATGGCTTTGACGGCGGCATCAAAATTACCGGTATGGCCTACCATGTCGGCATTAGCAAAGTTACAGATAATGACATCATATTGATTGCTATGAATGGCTTTGACTAATTTTTCAGCAACTTCAGCGGCATTCATTTCAGGTTGTTTATCATAGGTATCAACTTTAGGAGATGGCACCAGAATTCTGTCTTCTCCCTCGTAGGGAGCATCTCGCCCACCGTTGAAAAAGAAAGTGACATGCGCATACTTTTCGGTTTCGGCTATACGTAACTGTTTTAAGCCAACATTAGCAATGCACTCCCCCAGCAGATTATTGAGTTTTTCCGGCGGGAAAGCCACGGGAACAACAAAATCCTTTTTATACTCGGTTAACGTCACATACTGAGAAAGTTTTGGCGTTCGCGGCTTGGGGAAATCACTAAAGTCAGGATCAATAAATGTCTGTGTCAGTTCACGAGCCCGATCAGCGCGAAAGTTCATAAACACGATACTGTCGCCATCTTCAATTGGCGCCGCTTCGCCAATAAGGGTCGCTTTAACAAATTCGTCTGTTTCACCGCGAGCATATGCATTTTCAATGGCTTCAAAAGCAGTGTCTGCGTGATAAGGTGCATTTGCGTTGGTAATCAGCTCATAAGCCTGCTGAACTCTATCCCAGCGCTTATCGCGATCCATTGCGTAATAACGACCGATCACGCTGGCAAAGCGTCCCTCGCCGGTTTCGTTAAAACTGGCTTGCATATTTTCGACAAATTGCAGGGCAGACTTGGGTGAAGTATCCCGGCCATCCAGAAAGGCGTGTAAATAGATTTTTTTGGCCCCACGATCGGCCGCTAGCTTAACCATGGCATGAATATGGCTTTCGTGACTGTGGACCCCGCCATCTGACAGCAAACCCATAATGTGCAGGGCCTTATTGTTTTGTACAACGTCATCCACCACATCTGTAAGGGTTTGATTGCTAAAGAATGATCCCGTACGAATGGCACGGCTTATCCGGGTAAACTCCTGATAAACCACGCGGCCAGCACCGATATTTAGGTGCCCTACTTCTGAATTCCCCATTTGTTCGCCTGGCAGGCCGACGCCTGCACCGGAGGCGTTGATCAGGGTGTGCGGGTAATCATTCCAAAGATGATCCCAGACAGGGGTGTTGGCTGCCATGATGGCATTATGCTTTGCTTCCTCACTATAACCCCAGCCATCCAGAATTATCAGCGCAAGTGGGCGGTGCATGTGGCTCATGGATTTATCCTTATAACACGGGTTGAGACGGCTTGCGGTTGTCAAAAACAGTGAACACTGCAAATCAACAACAATGCTGTGTATTATATGGGCTTTTGTAATCAATTACAGTTGCAATCGCATTGACTGACATCATTTCACATACTGGAAACCCGCAAATGCATGCTTTAGATGAAGATATTGAACGCGCCGCATTTGCGCTGAAAGCAATGTCAAATCCATTGCGTTTGAAAATTCTTTGTACCTTAGGTGATAAAGAGCTGTCAGTGCAGGATATTGTCGATCATGTTGGCACCACACAGAGTAACGTGTCTCAGCATCTTGCCAAATTAAAAGAAAAAAATATTTTAGCGGCCAGACGAGATGCAAATCGGATATTTTACCGCGTTAAAGATGATCGTCTGTTGCGACTCATCAGTATGATGTGTGAACTATTTGGCACGAAATAAATATCATCAATATTCTTAATTTTAGGGTTGTTTAATGGAAAATCTGGGCGAATTTATTGTTAATCATTGGATACTGTCCAGCTTGTTTGTCGTACTGCTATGGTTGGTGTTTTCCGATTCCTTAACACGCAAACTCAGTGGTTTTAATACAGTTGATGTAACGACGGCTGTCAATCTGGTGAATCAGCAGAAAGGCTGTTTTGTGGATGTGCGTGATAAAGCCGCATTCGAAAGCTCACATATCGTTGATTCAGTGAACGTACCGCTGGCAGATATCGATGCGAACCTGAAGCCATTAAAAAAGAAAGAGCAACCAATCGTCTTGGTTTGCGACAGCGGCCAACGTGCTAAATCTGCGGCAAAGCAGTTTAAGGCTCGTGGTTACACCAATATTCATGTGCTGTCTGGCGGCTTACACGCTTGGCGAGATGCCAAATTGCCGCTGTTCAGTTAAAAGCTTGGAACGCACTGTTATGAATAAAGTCATCATTTACTCATCCGCACATTGCCCTTATTGCGTTATGGCAAAGCAATTATTGGATCGTAAAGGCATTAGCTACGATGAAATCCGAGTGGATCAGCATCCTGAAAAACGTGAAGAAATGATGCAGAAAAGTCAGCGTCGTACCGTGCCGCAAATATTTATTAATGGTAAAGCAGTCGGTGGTTACACCGATTTGGTTGATATTGATCGTTCTGGTCAGCTCGATGCTTTACTGACAAAAAATTAAATTTTAACGAGAGGGAAAATCATGGCTGAAGAAAATGCAGCAGCAACAGAAGAGCAACAACCTAAGTTCATCATTCAAAAAATCTATACCAAAGATATTTCATTTGAAACGCCTAATTCGCCGGCAATCTTTCGTGAAGAATGGAAGCCGAAACTGGATCTGCAGTTAGGTAATGAATATACCCGTCTCGATGAAGATACTCATGAAATCATTCTGATTGTTACCGTAACAGCCAAAGTGAATGATCAAGTTGCCTTTATTGCTGAGGTGAAGCAGGCTGGAATTTTCACTTTAACGGGTTACAGCAAAGAAGAAATGGGGCCTTTAGTTGGCAGTTATTGCCCGAATACGATTTTTCCTTTTGCCCGTGAAGTCGTTTCAGATGTCGTTATCAAAGGCGGTTTCCCGCAGTTGGTATTGGCACCAGTGAATTTTGATGCAGTTTACAGACATCAAATTGACCAGGCACGCCAGCAAACTGAAGCAGCACAGAATACGCATTAGAACCTGAATTCACGGCAATGACCTCATTTGCTTTAATGCCAACTTTAGTGATTGGTGCCGGTGCCTGGGGAACAGCGCTGGCGATTGCTATGGCCAGAAATGGCCATGAAATCTGGTTATGGGGCCGTGATAAAGAACAGCTTGCGCGAATAGCGGCAGAACGGATGAACAGCCGTTATCTGCCGGAAATTATTCTGCCGGACACATTAAAAATTGAAATGGATCTGGAAAAGGCACTCACCCACTGCAAACATGTAATGGTGTCAGTGCCTAGCGCGGCTTTTAGTGAGACATTGCTGAGAATCAAACCTGTTTTGCCACAAGGTATTCCTGTTAGCTGGTCAACTAAAGGTTTAACGCCGCATACTGGTCAGTTTCTGCACGATACGGCGATTGAAATACTTGGTGCAAAACACTCACTGGCAGTCGTATCGGGCCCATCATTTGCAGCAGAAGTTGCAGCCGGATTGCCCACCGCTTTAACCGTAGCTTCCCGGAATACCGAATTTGCGAATGCATTAGCCAATGCCCTTCACAGCAGCACTTTACGAGCTTATACCACCAATGATGTGTTGGGTGTGCAAGTTGGTGGCACCGTTAAAAATGTGCTGGCAATCGCCGCAGGGATCTGTGATGGCCTGGGGTATGGTGCCAATGCGAGGGCAGCTTTATTAACGCGAGGCATGGCTGAAATCATGCGGTTAGCCAGTACGTTGGGCGCTGAACCGGAAACCATGTTTGGCTTGTCTGGCATGGGAGATTTGATCCTCACTTGTACAGACAATCAGAGCCGTAACCGCCAGCTAGGCTTAGCCATAGGTTCCGGACTGACAGTTGATGAGGCGGTGTTAAAAGTGGGTAAAACAGTGGAAGGCATGCATGCTGCCAGAGAAGTTTTATTACGCGCGCAGCAAGCCGGAATTGAAATGCCGATTGTTGAGCAGGTATGCAAAATCCTGTTTGAAGGGTACGATCCGCGCAAATCTGTTCAGGCGTTATTATGTCGTGAACAAAAAGCAGAGTCTCCGGTAGTCGGATAAACGTGATACGAATTAATTGAGGAAATTTATATGCAAGGCATTGTGAAATACAGCAGCATCATTGCACTCAGTATGGCAATGACGGTCGGCTTGTCTGCCTGTGGCAACCCCTTCAGTAAAAAATCATCAAATGATGATGAAGTTGTCATGTCACAAAGTGGTCCGATACTTTGGGAATCAAATCTGCAATACGTTCGGTTGGTAGAGCGTGATCAGCCAGGAACCAATCAGCATCCGTTGCCAATAAATCAGGACGAAATGCGTGAGGTACTGTCATCGCTTTACGTCAACCAACGCGTATTATTAAGAACTCAGCAAGTCCCCTTGTTTTCTCCGGGTGAACTGCAAATTTTAAGTTCAACATTAGCGCAGGGGCTAAACCGTGCCCAGCCCAACGAAGATATTACGTTTGTTACCTTGGGTGTTCATGCCGGTGCGATTGCGGCAGAACGCAAAACCAATAGTGGCCGGGTATTTGTCGATAATAATGGCCGTTTGAATATCATTTTTGGTCTTCTGCATGAGGAGTACCGTGATAAAGAACAGTATACCGGCCAGGAGATTGATCGCCGGGTAAATCCATTATTACCGGGTAACCGTAGATCAGACTCTCAGCCAGCAACCAAAGTGGCTTTGGATAATGGTGTGTCATATTACCAAGAGGATGGATCGGAACGGTCTGACTGGGTTGTAATTGATATTCCAACCGTATTAGCCACTGCAGCCGAGCGGAAAGGCCAGGATACGGGTGCATTAACCCCGGAAATGCGTGAAGAGATTGCCAGAACCAAGCGCCAAACAGATAATCTGACTGACGATGTAGCCAATATCAAGGAAGTCCTGTTTGAAATGTCTGAGCAACTTGAACAGCTCAAACAGCAACTGGAAGAAAATAAGGAATAAACTATCCTGATAATGATAAAAAGGCGCTTAAAGCGCCTTTTTTATTGGTCTTGACCCGTCCTAAATAAGGTTG
>NZ_DDOK01000003.1:0-415000 GCF_002341635.1 Methylophaga sp. UBA2496
CGCATCTCATCAAAGTAGGTCACTGCCAGGCTTTAATATAATAGAAAAGGCCACTCCGATAGGGGTGGCCTTTTTTATTATCTGAAGTTTAGACAAGGTGACCTGCTTGAACGAAGTGACAAAAACGCCAGGACAGGCAATGCTCCCAGCATTGCTTCTGCATACACTCCATCCATGGAGATAAGCGTTTTTGCATGAGCGAAGCGAGCCCGTAGGGTCTGCCACAGGGATGTGGCTGATAAAGTAGGTCACCGATAACCGCTCCTGCGTTATCGGAATACATCACATCCATGTGAATAACTGCCAGGCTTTATACAAAAAAAGATCCTGATTTTGTATGTTATGGGCAACTTATATAAAAAAGCCCCTCCTCAATTAAGAAGACGGGCTCTTTTTACTAAGATATTTCAGAACTTGTTTGAACTCAATGCCATTGAAGATAAGGGATGTTATCAAGTACACTGGGTTAGTAACAGTCTACTGCGATAACGTTACTCACCAAAGGGTGAAGTTACATCTTGTGGTACACGGATCGCAAAAATCTTGCGTACGGTTTGTTCCGTCTTCCAGGTACCCTTAAAGCCGGCCTTAACCACGAAACTGTCACCGGCGATATAGCTAACAGACTCGCCATTGTCATCCTTTAATGTGGCCTTGCCTTCGAACATGTGCACCATTTCATCAGCATTATAGATGACGCGATAAGTCCCCGGTGTAGCTTCCCAATAACCCGTTAATAACTTACCGTCTGCAGAGACATATTCAAGCCAGGTAGTCATAGTCGGCAAGCCTTCAAATGGAATCCAACCATCAAGGTCTGATGTAATTGGTGTTGCGCTAGGCGCCGAGAATTTTCCAAAAGTAATTGTTTTCATAACCGGACTCCAATCATTCAAGCAAAGCGTCAAGTTTCGCAATAAACTGGTATCGGGATAAATCCACATTAAGTCTTAATCCTAATGGCTAATTGACAATATGGATAAATTTTTTTGTGTTGGGTTCTAGTTTATTTATACCGAAGGTTTAAAACCACTTAATACGTCATATCGAGCCTTGCGAGTTGACTTCTCATGCGAGGATCATGGAATCGTGGAACTTAATATAAATTCCTCCACACTAGATCAGCTTTCGATGACTTTTGATACGAATACTTCGCCCAGCAAAGCGGTGATTGGGTAATATCCTTTTTATAAGTACGATTTATTTTTTGTATTTATTATGTCCCGGAGCATTTTCACTGTTTCCAGGGCCAGATGGATCGTGGCCGGGCGGCACGTGACCATGTTTATAGTGCCCACATCCTGAAATCATTAAAATAACTACAATGAAAAATGTTGAAATAAGTTTGTTTAACATCAAAAAGGTTGTCCTTAATATTTAAATAAATAAAACCACTAAAAAAGTCCAGTTAACCCGGTGACGGGACATCATTTTCGCTGACACGTTCAGTGCTTAGCTTTTCTTTAGCGAATGCTTGATCGTCTTTATCTGCTGTTAGCCCTGACTGTAAAGCATCAATGTAAGATTTGTTGTAAATCAATTGCGTGAGTAAAGCAAAATGATCTGATCCAAACGGTGACAAGCGACGCATTGCATATAGCTTAAAATGAGGACTATGAAACAAGTGATCCAAGGGCCAGCGCATAAACCAAAAATCAGCATGAAATGTGTTGAACATTCCTCTGCCAATCCGCGGATCTAACAGTTTGCTAATCTTACGAAATAGTCGGGTTGTTTTTGACCAGGCAACATCATTCAGGTCTCCGGTTACAATAACAGGCGTTTCTGCACCCGCAACACTTTTAGCCACCATAATTAATTCAGCATCCCGTTCGGAAGATTCTTCATTTTCAGTAGGACTTGGTGGTGCAGGATGCAGAAAGTGCATCCGAATATTCTGCCCGGATGGTAATGTTAAGAGCGTATGCATCGATGGTATATCATCTTCAACCAGAAATTCAGTTTTTGAATCTGACAAAACGTATTTGGAATATATGTGCATACCATAAAGGTTTTCTAGTGGGCAGCTCATTCTGTAAGGATAATCATCTTCAATATTTTTGAGCTTTGATTGCCACCATTGGTTGGTTTCCAATGTAACAAGAATATCGGGCTTATTCTGTTCAACAAGACTTATAAGTTTTTCAACGTGTTTATTAGACATCAGGACATTAGCGGTGATGATTTTGATACTATTTTCAGTATCGACTTGATCAATTTGCTGAACCTCTTTGGGATACAAACTGGTGTATGGCAATATCCACCATAGCTGATAGGCAAACGCTAACAGAGTTGGACCAAAAAGCATCCAGAAACTTGGTTTTGAGTAGTCCAGAAAAAAAATTTCAGTTGCTAACAAAACTAAAGCGAAAATGAAAAACTGCATTCGAGGGAAATCCAGTGCACGAATCCACCATTTTTCACTATTAGATAAGCTAAAAAAAGTTAGGCAAACTAATAAGAGTACTAGCGGTATAAATATATATAAGCTTAAGCTGTTCAAGAATATTCCAAAGCTGTACTAAAAGAGAATTTTTTGACCATAACATAAAAAGTTTGAACGTAGTATCAAGTGATTTTATGGCGTTTATTCGTGCAAAAAACGTTATAAAACGTGTTTGCGACCATATATGACTACGCCATTTGTAATTTGTTTTTTATTTTTATAAATAGTTAGTTACAGTCTGTATTAAATTACAAATTAAAGTTTTATTGAGGAAAACAGCATTAAAACGTGCCAAAGAGTTTAATTATTACAGAGCATGCCTTATGTTGGCTTTGGTCTAATATGCATATAAATCGCCGGGATGCAGGTTTTAAAACATTATGACAATTTATAAATTAATTGTTGATAGCGGGTTTTAACTGCACTGTTCATGAAGATACCTGCCAATGTTTTTCGCGATAGCCGCGGTCTTGTCAGTAGAGCCATATCCGGCTGCCGTTTGAGTAAGGATAAAGTTTTTATTCCACCCAGAGTCATCGCTCTGATTTCCCAGCCGAGTCGGCCTGATATGCTTAAACCCAGTTCGTAGCCTTCCATCATGATGCTTTCCGTTCGCCGATACATGCTTCGCATTAATGGTGCTAATTGACGGGTGTCCGATTGAGTCAATAAAACTTCCGTAATTCTATTGGCTGCCAGCTCATCTTGCGGTAAGTAAATACGATTCTGCTCAGTGTAGTCCTGCACAATATCCTGATAGAAATTAATTAATTGTAGCGCGGTACAGATCGCATCCGATTGTTTAAGCTGTAGCTCAGTCGGTTGTCCCTGCAGGTGTAAAAGAAGGCGTCCTACAGGGTTGGCCGAAAATCGACAATAATCGAGCACCTCATTAAAGGATGCATAACGTGTCTTGACCACATCCTGTCTAAAGGCAGTCAACAAGTCTTCCAATAATTGAACGGGTAGTTTGAAACGATGCACAGTATCTTCTAAAGCAATAAAGATGGGATCGTTACCGTGATATCTTCGTTCAGTAATGTCAGATAGATGCAGACTGTAGCTATTGAGTAGATGCAACCGGTCTTTCGCCGTTAAATTATCTTCATCAGCAAAATCATCTGCAGTACGGGCAAATGCATAAATGGCCGTAATGGGGCGACGTAATTTTTTTGGCAATAAAATAGAGGCGACTGGAAAATTCTCGTAATGCGATTTAGCCATTTTTAAACAAAACGCATACGCCTTGTTGAGTTCGGATTTACTCCTCATCGCTAAGATTTTGAACCTGGCGTGGCATTTGTTCTACAGGAGGCAGGTCGGTGATCGCATTTTTGCTACTGATGCCCATTTCTGTAAATTTACGGGCACCGGGTAATACCTGACGTTCCAGAGAACCGACCGCACTATTAAAATGATTAACACTACTTCCAAGGCTATTGCCTAATTTACTCAAGTGGTTGCCGAAGGTAGACAGTCGTTTATAGAGGGTTTCACCGAGTTCACGAATTATCTCAGCATTTTCGGCTAATGCCTGTTGTTTCCAACCATAGGAAACAGCACGTAACAGAGCAATAAAGTTGGTAGGGGTGGCCAAAATAATATTCTGGCTCATACTGTCTTCCAGTAAAGCAGGATCGACTTCAAGTGCCGCGGAAAGAAATTGCTCACCGGGAATAAATAACACAACAAACTCAGGCGATTGTGAATATTCCGCCCAGTAATTTTTACGGGAAAGTTCTTTGATGCGTCCGCGAATAATCTGAGCATGACGCTTTAATTCCAGTTTGCGTGTGGCATCATCTTTGGCCTGAATGGCCGATAAATAGGCATCAAGTGGTGTCTTGGCATCGACAATAATTTCACGTTTTTCCGGCAGCCGGACGATCATATCCGGGCGAATACTACCGGTTTCGGTGGTGGTATGCGTTTGCTCATAAAAATCACAATGTGACACCATGCCACTGAGTTCAGCCAGACGGCGTAACGTCATTTCACCCCATTGCCCTCGTACTTCCGGGCGACGCAATGCCTGAACCAGATTCTGGGTCTCAAGTTGCAACTGCTGTTGGTTCAGGTTCATTTGAGCGATGGTGGTGTTCAGACTGCCATAGGCTTCTTTGCGATCTTTCTCAATTTCCTGAATTTGCTTGGTGGTTTGCTGCAATGCTTCGTTAATTGGTTTAAGCATTTGCTCAATGGCTTTTTCTTTGGTTCCCAAATCCGCTTTGGCTTCACTTTGGAAACGTTTCAGATTTTCTTCGGCCAATCGCAAAAAGTTGGAGTTATTGCGTGTTAAAGCTTCATTAGAAAGCTGATTAAAAGTATTAGCAAGTTGATCACGAGTATGGTCGAGGATTTCATCCAACTGTTGTTTGTTTTTTTGTTCTAGTTGTAATGTCAGTTCTAACTCTGCATTTTTATGTTCCAAAACACGAATTTTGCCATTACGAATAACCAGACCGAGAACAATGCCAAGTAAAATACCAACCAGCAAAACAATCAATAAGTCCTGATGTTGCAGAAAGAACGCTGGAGTTAAATCCATTGTAATATCTCGTGGGGATGGTTAATCATACAGTCAGCCTGCCAGGATTCCGGTTCATCAGTCTCTGAAATATAACCGTATAAAGCAACGACAGAGCGCATCTGGGCATTATGTGCCGCCTGAATATCCCGCTCAGCATCACCAATATAAATGCAATCAACCGGTTTAGCCTTAACCAGCTCACAGGCATGTAGCATTGGCGCCGGATGCGGTTTACTGTGAGGAGTGGTATCGGCACTGACGATGCATGCAGCAGCCTCGGCTAAATTCAATGCCTTCATTAGCGGAATCGTGAGAAACGATGGTTTATTGGTCACGACGCCCCATCTAATACCGTTAGCGGTGAGGCCCTCTAGTACCTGTTGCATACCGATAAACAAATCTGATTCACGGGCAATATTTTCAGCATACAGGCTCAAAAAACGTTGTTGCAAGGCAGGATAAACGGGATCTTCCTTTTCAATGCCAAATCCCAGTTTCAATAATCCAGCACTACCATGACTGGCAACTGGACGAATCCGGGCATGATCCAATGGTTGTTTGCCTTCCTGTTCTAACAGGGTATTTAACGCGAAACCCAGATCAGGTGCTGTATCGACAAGTGTGCCATCCAAATCAAACAGCACCACATTAAACGGAGAAATAAACACTAGATTTTTCTGCAGTGAATAAGGTAATTGACATCCACATCTCTGCTGAGTTTATAGTGGCGGGTCAACGGGTTGTATGTAATGCCAGTGATATCATAAACATGCAAACCGGCTTCACGGCAGCAACGCGCCAGCTCAGATGGTCGAATAAAACGGGCATAATCATGTGTGCCTTTTGGCAGCATGTTGGCAATATATTCAGCACCAACAATGGCTAACAAATAAGCCTTAGGATTACGGTTCAAGGTTGAGAAAAAAACATCCCCACCGGGTTTTGCCATGGTGGCACAGGCAGTAATAATCGCCTGTGGGTCGGGCACATGTTCCAGCATTTCCATGCAGGTCACAACATCAAATTCATCCGGATGATTTTCCGCCATGGTTTCTGCGGTCGTCAGTTCATATTTGATTTTCAGGCCAGCTTCCAGCGCATGCAGTTTGGCAACATTGAGTGGCATTTCACCCATATCTATTCCAAGAGTATCTGCACCGCTTTTTACCAAAGCCTCAGTGAGAATACCGCCGCCACAACCTACGTCGATAGCCCGGGCATTTTTCAACTGGGTTCTTTCATTAATAAAGGTCAGTCGCAACGGATTGATTTCATGCAGCGGTTTGGATTGACCTTCCGGATCCCACCAGCTTGATGCCAGTGCATCAAATTTAGCGACTTCGGCTGGATCAACATTATGTTTTGTCATGAGGAAGACCTTATTTTTGTTGCCCATTGTTGTGCCTGGGCAGAAATATGTTGTGCATTTAATGTGGTGAGCTGACGTTGTTTTAATAATTGTTTTCCAGCGACCCAGACATCAGAAACTTTATCGCGACTGGTGGCGTAGACCAATTGAGACGGCAAATTATATATTGGCTGAGTTTCAATCTCGCTGAGATCGATGGCAATAATATCGGCGGTTTTACCGGTTTCCAGCGTGCCGGTGATGGAATCAATACCGAGAGCCTTGGCCGCATTGATGGTGGCCATCTGCAAAGCCTGGTAAGCAGGCACTACGCTGGGATCACCAGAGACACCTTTTGCCAGAATAGCTGCCTGACGCATTTCTGCAAACATATCCAGATCGTTATTGGATGCCGCGCCATCGGTACCAATACTGATATTGACGCCACGCTTGATGAGTTCGGCAACGGGTGTGAAACCACTGGCCAGTTTCAAATTAGACTCCGGGCAATGCACGATGTGAACGCCTGCTTCGGCGCACCAGTCCATTTCTTTTTCCGTTAGCTGCGTCATATGCACCGCAATTAATCGTGGAGAGAGCAAACCTAAGTCTTTGAGTCTTTCCAATGGACGTTTGCCAAACTGGGAAAGACTATCGCTGACTTCTGCCGCCGTTTCATGAATATGCATCTGAATCGGCAAATCCAGTTCTTCGGCGTTAATGATAATGGCTTCAAGTGTTTTGTCAGAAACGGTGTAGGGCGCATGTGGCGCATAATTGGTAGTGATGCGCGGGTGATGACGATACTGATCGTGTAAGGCCTGGCCTTTATGTAAGTACTCATTTACATCTTTCGCCCAGTTAGTGGGGAACTCAATGACGACCATGCCCAGACTTGCCCGAATACCGCTGCTATCAACTACCCGGGCAGTTGCTTCTGGAAAGAAATACATATCACTGAAACAGGTGGTGCCGCCACGGATCATTTCAGCAATAGCCAAAGCCGATCCGGCCTCAGCAAATGCATCACCAACAAACTGTTGTTCAGCAGGCCAGATATGGTTATTTAGCCAGGTCATCAGAGGCAAGTCATCCGCTAAACCGCGGAATAATGTCATAGGGGTATGGCCATGGTTGTTAATTAATCCCGGCATCACGCAATGTTCATCGAGATCCTGTGTCTGAGTAGCTATATAAAGCTGTTCCGCCTGAGTTTGCGGTAATAGCGCTACAATATTGCCCTCATTGACGACAATAGAATGATTTTCAAGAATGAGTTGATCTGCCGTCATCGGCAGACACCAGCGGGCATTTATTATCAGATCGACGTTTTCCATAGCGTCCGATTATAACCGCCATCAGCAGGAGAACACAGTGCAAAGCATCAGTGAAATGATTCAGCCCATCAAGTGGCATGATCAACAACTGCATTTACTGGATCAGCGTTTGCTTCCAACACATCAGGTCTGGCTCAGTTTTGAGCATATTGATGATGTCAGTCATGCTATTCGGGATATGGTGGTGAGAGGCGCCCCAGCTATTGGTGTAACAGCGGCTTATGCAGTGGTTCTGGCGTCCCGTACAGCATGGAACAAAGCCGGTGTGAACTGGAAACAAGCCATGTATGAACCTTTGGCAAAACTGGCAGCATCGCGGCCTACAGCGGTGAATTTAAATTGGGCGATCGAGCGGATGAAAGCCATTTATATTCATTTACCGGAAACCTATTCGCCAGAAGCGGAACTGCTGCAAGCTGCAGTTGAGATTCATCAGCAGGATATCGTTGCCAACCAGACCATGGGAAAGCTGGGAGCAGATTTGATACATGCTAACAGCATAGTGCTAACGCATTGTAATGCTGGTGCATTGGCGACTGGTGGCTTTGGTACCGCATTAGGAGTTATTCGGCAGGGATATGCCGATGGTAAAATACAGCATGTCTATATCGACGAAACGCGTCCCTGGTTACAAGGTGCGCGATTAACCGCCTGGGAATTAATACAGGACAATATTCCCTGTACCTTGCAGGCCGATGTCGCTGCGGCAGCATTAATGGCTTCGGGTCAGATTGATTGGGTTATTGTCGGTGCTGATCGGATTTCTGCCAATGGTGATGTGGCCAATAAAATCGGTACATACTCTCTAGCCGTTTTAGCCAAGTATCACCAGGTGAAAGTGATGGTGGTCGCACCGTTATCGACGATTGACTGGCAAACAGAATCAGGTGAACTTATTCCAATTGAACAACGACCAGCAACTGAAATAACACATATTGGTAGCCAGCAAATTGCGCCAGATGGCGTTCAGGTTTCCAATCCGGCCTTTGACGTCACACCGGCAGGGCTGATAAACGCTATTGTTACTGAAGCAGGCGTTGTGTTGTCGCCATCAGCGACTACAATGAAAAACCTTCGTAAGCACAACTAAGGAGCAGGATATGTCACAAACCGCACTGGTAACCGGCAGCAACAGAGGCATCGGGCTTGAACTCTGCCGGCAATTAAAAGCACGTGGCTTTGATGTGATTGCGACTTGTCGTCATCGCTCTCCGGCATTGGCCGAACTGGATGTGGAAATTATTGAAGATGTGGAAGTCAGCGATCCTATCAGTCTGAAAGCACTTTCGGAAAAACTCGGCGATCGTAAAATTGATTGGCTGATAAATAATGCCGGTATCGCCGCAGGTTTAGGGCTCAATGATATTGATTCGAATGCTATTGAAAGTTTTAAAAGCATGTTTGATGTAAACAGTCTTGGTCCGTTATTGACTACCCAGTCATTAGTGAATCATCTGTCTCAGGGTAGCAAGGTGGGTATCATCACCAGCCGAATGGGCTCAATTGCGGATAATGATTCCGGTGGTAGTTATGCTTACCGCATGTCTAAAGCGGCTGTAAATGCGGCGGGCAAGTCGCTATCAATCGATTTGAAACCTAAAGGTATTGCTGTGGCAATTCTGCATCCTGGTTGGGTGAGAACCGATATGACAGGGCATGGTGGCTTGATTGATGCGGATGAATCGGCAAAAGGTTTGCTGGATCGCATGGCTGAGTTGAATATTGATAACACTGGTACGTTCTGGCATATGAATGGTGAAGTGCTGCCTTGGTAAACTACCCATCGCTTTCAGATCAGCAGCAGCAAGGTTTGCCGGTATTGCTAAAACCGGCAAGCAGAATTCCCGTCCAGTTTAGCGATAGCAGCCATCAACTCTGGTTTTGTGAAACCGTTGATGGACCGATGGTGTTGAAGCGGTGTGATCATGACACGATTCAACAGTCGGCTTTCTGGCGTGGCATGAATAGCCTGTTTGCCATCAATTTCCCAGTGTCATTGGGAAATATTGCAGAAGTTTATCAACAGATATCAAATATCAGTTCTTTAAGTGTCCCATCCTTAATGGCCGCTGAGGCAGCAGAGTTTGTTTTGACCCGTTGGTTGCCTGGAAATGATGTGCACGCTTTAGCTGTAAATCAGCATACGATTAAGTCCCTGGCAAAACACCTTGGATCGGTGCATCAACAGCAGCATTCAAAGTGGGGGAATGTGCAACAGCCGCAATTTACCGCTGCAGAGTGGCCGCTACGCCTGAAATCAACGATAGAATTACTGATACAGCAACAAAAGCCTGCAATTGATCAGGCTGTTTTACAGCAGGTCTTTATCCAAGCTGAACAGCTTTGTGAAAAGATGTTTGTACCCATAATGCCTGATTTGCGATGGGATCAATTTCTGATGCAGCAGGACCAGCTCTCTGCCTTGGTCGATTTGGATGCGATTGTCTATGGCCCCCAAACATTAGAATTTGTTTTGCTGGAATATTTATTGGATCAACAACAGGCTGAGCTTTTTGCAGTTGAATATCTGAACCATCAGACCATTCCTAATCTGACGGCTGTTCGGCTGCCATACCGTTTATTACTTTTTTTAATGAATGTGCTAGGTGAGACAGATTTGAATTTGTGGCTCAATCATCCTGAACGGTTCAGTTAAGCTTGTTGGGTCTGGTGTTGTTTTGCTAATAACTGACGCCATTTAAAATACCCGGCCATGGCGAGAAACAGATAAATACTGAACATGACAATGGTGGCGTAAAAACCGGTCAATGCATAAAGTACAATCGCCGAGCTGTTGATAACTTGCCAATACAGCCAGTTTTCCAGAACTTTACGCGCCATCAAAACGGTATTCATCACTGAAAACACCATCACTGCAGCATCCAGATAGGGATATTGCGTGGCGTGTGCCGATAGGTAATAGCCAAATACCAGGCTGAGAAACCCGCCAGTGGCAATAAAGATAAGATGATATTGCCACGGCCAGCTGTGAATATTCAGTTCTGCCGTCTGGTTTTCATGACGATGCCAGAGAATAAAGCCATAGACCGCCATACCGATGTAATACAGGTTGAGCAGAGCCTGCATTGGTAACTGATTTTCCCAAAACAGGATGGTGTAAATAATGGTACTGATAAACGCTAATGGCCAGCACCATTGGGATTCACGGGCAGCAAACAGGATATAACCGATGCCAAGCAGCGCGGCAAATACTTCCCAGCCACTCATGGACACCAATCCAGCTAGCGTAATATCCCACCAACCTGACTCAGACATCAGTCTTTAACTTGATGACGATCGTTACCAATCAGTTTCAACACAAAAACACTATGAGGCAGTTGGGCAAATACAGCTTCAATTTCGCTGTCCATTGCATCCATTACATCACGATATTCACCAAAAATCTGGGTGCTCAAAGTATTACGATGCACAATCAGTTTCGGATTGTTTTCCAACTTGGCAATAAACGCCAGAATTGGTTCGACAAATTGTTCTGTCAGCGGATAAAGGCTGATATCAACTGAAATTCGCATAATGATTTCCGGAAAAAGTGGGGCACTACTGTGCCCCGTATAAATTAGTAGTCGTAAGAAACAGTCATGCCAAAAGTACGAGGATCGGCATACTGGGTATAAACCCGATCTTCATATTCCGTGGAAGGATCGATACCAAAGAAGAAGCCGCGAGTGTAATAATCTTTATCAAACAGGTTGCGTCCCCATAAGGTAAATGTCCAGTTTTGCTGCTGGTACTGCAAACTGGCATTGGTAATGGCGTAAGAACTGGATTTCGCATTATGGCTGTTGGAGTAATAGAACTCATCCTTGCCCTCAACATTGGCGCGAAGAGTCCATTGCGGGGTCAGATAGACTTCACTGCCAACACTGAAAGTGTAGGCTGGAGCATGAGCCTGCCTTCTGCCCTGAATATTTAAACCAGCCTCATCCAGTTCAGGGTTGTTGTATTCGTCAAATGTCGCGTGTAAAAGACCTAATGCTGCAAAGGTTCTTATTCGTTCATTGATCAACCAGTCAACACTTGCTTCAATGCCCATATTACGACCTTTGGCTGCATTATCCTGATAATCGATAAAACGGGTGCCGCCACCATCACGAGGAACACTGACAGATGTTTTTACCTGGGCATCTTTTCGTAAACCATAAAATGCGGTGATATCGGTCACCAGACTGCCATCCAGCCACAATGACTTCATGCCGGCTTCCAGATTCCATAAATATTCATTATTGAATTTGCGTAAGCCGGAAGCCAGATCTGCTTCCGTATTAACCCCCCCAGCTTTGTAGCCGCGGGATAATGATGTGTATAAAAGGTGTTGTGGGCGGAACTGATAATTCAGACCGACTTTGCCACCGAATAATACATCGTTGTCATCGAGATCCAATCCTTGCGAATCCTCATAATCAGCGTCCCAATGTTCAACGCGTAAACCGGTTATTAAAGTCAGCTTATCGGTTAAGGCAGTATCAAGTTGGCCATAAATGGCGCTATTAAACGTTTTATAAGTATTATCTAAAGCAAACGGAAAAACTGCATCACTATCAATGGCATTCGCAAAATAGGTGCGTTTTAAGTCCTGACGTTGATCGGCGAGATAAATACCAACGGACCAATCGGTTGTATCAGAAAAAATACGACCATCTTCATTTGATAGAGCCCTGAATTCAAATGAATAATTTTCCCGTTCACGCTTATATTGATCAAAACCACTATAAGGACAGTTAAATGCATCATTGTCTTCATCGGCATCCACACAGGTAGCATCAACAGGAAATTGTGTTTTAAATGACCAGTCATCATCGTAACTATATTCCAAATCAGATTTGGAATAGGTCAAGGTTGATTGCAATTGCACTTTACTGTTGGCACGCCAGTCAGTATTCAATGCAAACGCATTGGTATGCTGTTTGTCTTTACCAGGCTGATCTGACAGGCTGTTTCGACTGTTATCCAGTGTGAAAGCGTCGTAACCATTGTCAATATTCAAATGTAGTAAATTAAGATCAATGGTCAGATCATTACTGACCAGCCATTTTAAATGTCCGCGGGCAGTCAGTTCATCCTGATTTTGCGTATTATCCCGACCCAGAAAATCGTTATCCATATAACCATCTGAACGATGGGTATGTACGGCTATCCGTCCCAGTAATGTGTCTTTAATCAGTGGGCCGCCAACGGCAACACCAACACTGCGCGTATTGTAATTGCCAATAGTGGACTGAAAGTTCATATCCAGATCATTGGTCGCCTGTTTGCTTTGCATATTAATAACGCCAGCTAATGCATTGGCACCATACAACGTACCCTGTGGGCCGCGTAATACTTCTACTTTCTCAATATCAAATAAAGTAGCTGCGCCGCCACTGCGGCTAAAATCTATACCATCAATATATAGGCCGACTGATGGATTAAGAGGCGCCAGAAACTCACTTCGTTCACCAATACCGCGGATCTGAAAAAACTGGCCACGAGACGCACCGCTGGAAAGGTTTACATTAGGTGCCAGATTCAACACATCTTCAATATGCTGAGCGCCACGCGATTCAATAATATCTTCATCAAATGTGGTCAGACTGACGGGAATGTCCTGTGCTTCGGCCGGACGAAAGTCAGCGCTAACTAGCATGGAGGGTAGATCGGTACTGTTGTTCTGAGCAACTGCGCATGGTGAAAAAAGCGCGCTGGTAACTGCAATGGAAAGCAGGGTGGGTTTCATGACTATCCTTTTTAATTTCATAAAAAGGACAGGGGATCACGCCATTTGCATTGATCTAGCAAGAAGGTGTTGCCGCCTGTCCCTACGCCAGTATTACCTGGATCAGGTTCATCGGGTCTCCACCAAACTGGTGAATCTCAGGCCTTGCGACCACCCCGAGGCTTGTATTAGCAAGTAGAGTAAATATACAGAAAAATATGCTTTTTTCCCATCATTAATATTTTCTATCACATACAAAAAAGGCATCCGAAGATGCCTTAAATGTTCAAGTGATGAATAACTTAGTTTTCGATTTTAGCTTTCAAAGTATCCAGACCTGAACGGAAAATGCCCTGAATGGCATTGGTTGCCGTTTCGTCATTCAGCTCTTTAGGTTCATGATGATTGCCGGTATAACCACGGAAAAATTTGGCTAACCAGATGACCTTGGTTTGATCGCCTTCTGCTTCAACCGTCACCCAGGCTTTGTATTTGCTGACCGGAACCGCAGGGATATCATGCATTTCACCTTCGATATCCACTTGACCCACAGAGCTCATTTCATTGATTTCATACATAAAGCTCTTGGTTTCTTCATCAAACTTTTTCAACGTTTCAGTGATGGTGGAATCATTTTTCAACGTTAGAATGCGAGTGGCACCCACTTCATTTCCACCTTGCGCGTCGGTAGAAATAATGGCCGGGTGCCATTTATGCAGACTGTCAAAATCTTTAACCATTTCCCAGACGATGTCAGCATCAGCATTAATCAGCACTGTTTCTTCAACTTGTAAACGTGAAGCACCATGGGCAAATACTAATGCTGGCAATAGGAACAAGCCTGTTAAAAGGCCTTTTAATACAGCTTTCATTATATTTCCTTCTTATATTTCATTTGAAATGCTAAAAATCAGCCCAAATAAACTACCATTACATTCCAAAATGCCAAAGGGAAAATTTCACAATGCAATGGCGTTCCGGATCGTGTCACGTTGTAAATGTGGGGCAAAAAACTCAATAAAAGCATAGCTGTAACCACGAAGGTAGCTGCCTTTGCGTATCCCCATATGGGTTGTACTTGGTTTAAATAAACCACTGGCATCCATTGCCTGCAATGGCGCATCTTTTACAGGATCAAATGCCATGCTGGCTATAATGCCTATGCCAAGACCGAGTTCCACGTAGGTCTTGATAACATCGGCATCAGTTGCGGTGAAGACGACATTGGGCTTTAGGCCGCGTTCAATAAAAGATTGGTCCTGCTGAGCACGTCCGGTAAACCCCATCACATAAGTCAGGATGGGATATTGCGAAATAGCTTCAAGCGTTAGTTTTTTTTCCTTTAAAAGTGGATGACCGGGTGGTGTAATGACGGTTCGATTCCATTCATAGCATGGCAGAATTGCCAGATTATCAAATTTGGACAACCCTTCTGTTGCGATCGCTAAATCAACTTTTCCGGTGGCTGCCATCTCTGCTACTTCGGGAGGAGTGCCTTGCACCATATTCAAATGAACATCTGGATATTGTTCTGAAAAAGCTTTGATTGCTTTTGGCAGGGCATAGCGTGCCTGAGTATGCGTGGTGCCGATTGAAAGTGTGCCCTTTTTTTCATGACGACTGTCTGCGGCTTGTTCTCGTAAATTGTCGACTTCCTGTAATACTCGCTCAGCCATGGCTATCACGGATTCACCCAGAGGGGTAATGGCGGATAAGCGTTTTCCATGTCGTTCGAAAATTAATAAACCTAGTTCATCTTCCAGCAATTGTATCTGATTACTGACACCTGGCTGAGAAGCATGAAGCGCTTGTGCTGCGGCGGATATGCTGAGGCCCCGGCGCGCGACTTCGCGAACATATTTGAGTTGCTGCAACTTCATGGTTTATCCGATTTAGTTATTAGAAAAGGTAAAGATATAAAAAAAATAGATAAAAAATCAATCAACACATTTCTGGGTAATGTCACATTTCAATGATCGGCACACCCCGTTGCGGTAAGTGCAAAGGGACTGTGCGTTGGAAATCACTGTTTTGCGTTTCAGCTTCGTTTTCGGTGCTTAAAAAATGTTGTGAATCATCTGGTGACAAAGCGATATATTCACAGCCATCTGCAGTACACATTCTGAGCGCCAGAGTTAATGGATCAGCCGTCAGATTACGCTCATTGTCGAGAGTGTAAGGAATATGTGGGATCTCGAATTGTAACGGCTGGCGCGAACCGCTGGAATTAACCGGATTTATAAATACTGCAGTAATAAGCGCAGAACATACTGCTGTTATAACTAACAAAATTCGATAAGTTGTCATTTTCAGCCTCTCATCCTAGAGTGGATTTGGAGTTAGAGCATCGGTTAAATACCGTGAAAGAAATGTGAACAGTAAACAGTCTCTATCGCAAGAGGTTAAGGCTGTGTTAACGCTGCGATAATTCAACCTTTAGCCATAGAAGTCTTTATATATTAATTTTTTATATAGATAAAAAATAATATTCATTGATTGAATATTGCCAGATGGTAAACTTGCCGCAATGAAGCAGGTTAGAAGGTTAAATTAATAGATGGAATGGGGTTTTCTACTGGCAGGCCTCGGTGTAGGTATTATGGTCGGTATGACAGGAGTCGGTGGAGGGTCTTTAATGACACCCATTCTGATTTTTGGTTTTGGTATTCAGCCTGCCGTTGCAGTAGGAACGGATCTGTTGTTTGCCGCGGTGACCAAGGCGGGAGGGATCTGGGCGTACTGGCGACACGGTGTAGTGCATTGGCGTGTAGTTTGGCGTCTTGCAGCGGGCAGTCTGCCGGCGACACTGTTAACGTTATGGTTTCTCAGTGCAACGGGTGTGCATGAAGGAAAGCATAATGAGCTAATTACCATTGCACTGGGGGTGGCGTTGATTTTGACTTCCAGTGCCCTGCTTTTGAAAGACTGGCTGGCTGGTATTCTGAAAGCGCGAAAAGGGCACCCCTTTGTAAATTACCTTTACCGGTTACGCCAGGATGAAACCATAAAAGCGCCAGCTACGGTTATTGTCGGGGCTTTATTGGGGGTGATGGTGACACTCTCTTCAGTGGGAGCTGGAGCGTTGGGAGCTGTCGTTTTATTGTTTCTGTATCCGCGAATGCGTGGTGTGGAAATTGTGGCAACCGATATTGCTCATGCTGTACCACTGACAGCCGTAGCCGGACTGGGGCACTCCGCAGTGGGTACCGTTGATTGGTCACTGTTATCTTATTTGCTGATGGGATCATTGCCCGGTATATATATTGGTTCTCACTTGGGGATACGGATTTCAGACAAGATTTTACGGCCATTACTCGCCGTCATTTTACTGATGGTGGGTATTAAATGTTTACTGTAAAACATAAATAAATGAATAAAAAAGTAATTCGACATGACAGATATTAGTGAAAAACTTCAACTGAAAATTGATACAGCAAAACAACTGCTGGAGCAGATAGTGACGGACTATAGTCCTGCGGTATTAGCGACCAGTTATGGTGCCGAGGATATGGTGCTGATGGATATGATTGCTAAATTCGCACCAGAAATCGGTATTTTTACGCTAGATACCGGTCGACTGCCCAAGGAAACCTATGATTTAATGCAGCAGGCTAAAAAGCATTATCAGCTTGAGGTTGAGGTTTATTATCCGGATGCATTGAGCCTTCAACAATTTGTCACACACAATGGCCCGAATGCCTTTTATGACAGTGTTGACTTACGCAAACAATGCTGTGGTATCCGGAAAGTAGCACCATTAAACCGTGCTTTAACCGGCAAAAAAGCCTGGCTGACAGGCATGCGCCGATCACAGTCGGTGACGCGAAATGAACTGCCGGTATCTGAATGGGATGCTGATCATGAGTTGCAAAAATTCAGTCCACTGACGGACTGGTCCAATGGCGAAGTATGGAAATATATCCGCGCCTTTGATGTTCCTTTTAATGAACTGCACAACCAGGGCTACGCCAGTATTGGCTGTGCGCCATGCACCAGAGCGATTACCCCGGGTGAAGATATTCGGGCGGGCCGCTGGTGGTGGGAAAACCCGGAAACCAAAGAATGTGGCTTACACGTAAAGGGTAGGGTCTGATGCTCTTTCATAGCCGCCTCTGTTGTGACTGAAAATACACCAATCAAGGCGCGAGGAGAGCAGTTTAGTTATTCTAAATAAACGACTAGTAACGCGGAGTGGTGTATTTTCAGCCACAACCCGCAGGGCTGGGACTATTTTTCCGCCTCACGGCGTTGGAAATGACTTATGTAGAGCAACTACATCGCATCATTTCCGCCTTGTGAGACAAAAAAATAGCCTCCAGCAGTGGTGGCTCTGAAAGAGCAACAGAACCTAAGTAACAGAGAAAATTATGACTGAAAAACAACTGACGCACTTAAAACAACTCGAAGCTGAAAGTATTCACATCATGCGTGAAGTGGCCGCTGAGTTTGAAAATCCGGTTATGCTGTATTCGATTGGTAAGGATTCCGCTGTCATGCTGCATCTGGCAATGAAAGCATTTTACCCGGGCAAACCACCATTTCCATTAATGCATATCGATACTACCTGGAAATTTCAGGAGATGGTCAGATTTCGTGACCAACGCGCCAAAGACTTGGGGCTGGAGCTCATTGTTCACACCAATCAGGAAGGCGTTGAAGCCGGCATTAATCCTTTTGACCATCCCCGTTATACCGACATTATGAAAACCGATGCGTTGAAACAGGCTCTGAGTAAACATGGCTTTGATGCGGCATTTGGTGGTGCCCGCCGTGATGAAGAAAAGTCCCGTGCCAAGGAGCGGGTGTATTCCTTCCGTGATAAAAATCATCGCTGGGATCCTAAGGCCCAGCGCCCTGAGTTATGGAATATTTATAACAGCAGAGTGAACAAGGGTGAAAGTATTCGTGTTTTCCCGCTATCGAACTGGACAGAATTGGATATCTGGCAATATATCTATCTGGAGCAAATCCCGATTGTGCCGCTGTACTATGCCGCTGAGCGTCCGGTTGTTAACTACAATGGTCTGACCATCATGGTTGATGATGACCGTATGCGTATCCCGGAAGGTGAGAAAATCCGTATGGAAAAAGTCCGTTTCCGTACCCTGGGCTGTTATCCACTGACCGGTGCGGTGAAATCGGATGCCGATACCTTGCCAGAAATCATTCAGGAAATGCTTTTGACAACGACTTCTGAACGTCAGGGGCGTGCCATCGATCACGATGAAGCTGGCTCGATGGAGAAAAAGAAACAGGAAGGTTATTTCTAAAATTCAGGACGAGAGCGTGATTCAAATCTCTCATCCGGCAGCAAAAAGAATTGAATACGATGCTCAAATTGCTGGGCATCTTGACCCGTTAAAGATAATTAAACCAGGCACTCAACATGACATACGAAACTGATGCGCTGATTGCGACCGATATCGAAGCCTATCTCAAGCAACACGAAAACAAGGAACTGCTGCGTTTTCTGACCTGCGGTAATGTGGATGATGGAAAAAGTACGCTGATTGGACGACTGTTACATGATTCCAAAATGATCTATGAAGATCAGTTGGAAGCGGTGACCCGCGATAGTGTGAAATCCGGAACCACAGGAAATCAGGTGGATCTGGCGTTACTGGTTGATGGGTTGCAGGCGGAACGTGAGCAGGGTATTACCATTGACGTAGCGTATCGTTATTTCTCCACCACCAAACGTAAATTTATCATTGCTGATACGCCAGGTCATGAACAGTACACCCGTAACATGGCCACCGGTGCATCAACCTGTCAGCTGGCGGTTATTCTGATTGATGCTCGTTACGGAATGCAGACACAAACCCGCCGCCATAGTTTTATTGCTTCATTACTGGGTATCAAGCACATTATTGTTGCCATTAATAAAATGGATTTGATGGATTTCAGCGAACAGGTCTTTAATGATATTCGTAAAGCCTACAGCGAATTTGCCCGTGAACTGGAAATCGAAGATATTCACTTTGTACCGATGTCTGCCTTGAACGGCGATAATGTGGTGAACAGAAGTGAAAACATGCCCTGGTATCAGGGCAGCACAATGATGGAGCTGTTGGAAAACATCGAGATTGGGAAGGATGCCAATACCGAAGACGCCCGTTTCCCGGTGCAATACGTTAACCGCCCGAACCTGAATTTCCGCGGCTACTGCGGCACATTATCTGCGGGTATTCTGAAGCCGGGGGATGAAATTACCGTTTTGCCTTCAGGCAAAGAAAGCAAAGTCAAAGCACTGGTAACCTATGATGGTGAGCTGGATCATGCCGTTCCGGGTGAATCGATAACCGTTACCCTGCAGGATGAAGTGGATGTAAGCCGTGGCGATATGATTGTGCATCGGGATCATCAGCCACATGTGTCCAGCCGTTTTAAAGCCATGGTGGTATGGATGACAGAGCAACCGCTGGTGGCAAACAAACAATACAACATCAAGGTTGGCGTTTCTGACAGTACAGGTGTAATGACTCAGGTTGATCATCAGGTTGATGTGAATACATTGGCCCATAACGTTGTGACAGAACTGAAACTGAACGAAATCGGTTTATGTGAATTTTCATTAAATAAACCAGTTGTGTTTGATGCTTATAAGCGTAATCGCACTACCGGTGCTTTTATCGTGATTGATCGTCTGACTAATGTCACCATTGGTGCGGGCATGATTACCGAAGCGATTACCGGTATGATAAATGAAGATACAACAACTCATGTTTCTGCATTTGAAGTCGAATTAAATGCATTAATCCGAAAACATTTCCCTCATTGGGATGCTAAGGATATCAGTGATTTACTGAAGTAAATCTAAATAAATCAGGCCGTGTTCGCGGCCTGATTTTACCATCCGGTTTTCACTCGATAACTTTTCGAGATTCCATTCTTATTTCATTAAATCTTGTGAATGCTTTGCTTTATGTTATTGAGGCAATACTGCTGTTTTGTCATCTTATTGAAAGCTGTTAGGGTAAATTTTAAAAATTTAGCGAATTATGTGAACCGGTTTGAGTAGCGGACAATGATTTAGGTTACATTCTGCGAAACCGGGATGGTGAATAATGAAAGAACAAGCAGATTTTAGAAAGATTGGTTGTGGCGAGTGTTTCAACAGCGGTTTACTTGGATTTGATTTTTCCATGGCTTTCCAGCCGATTGTGAATACAAACAGCCGAACGGTGTATGCGCAGGAAGCACTTGTTCGGGGGGTGGATGGGCAAGGTGCGGCCCATGTTTTTGATAATGTAAATCAGAGTAACCGCTATCGTTTTGATCAGGCCTGTCGGGTTAAAGCGATTAAACTTGCTGCAGAACTTAACATCGATTCTAAACTCAGCATCAACTTTATGCCCAATGCAGTGTACAAACCTGAGTTGTGTATCAGGACGACACTCGAGGCTGCTGAAATCTATAACTTCCCGATTGAACGCATTATTTTCGAAGTGACTGAAGGTGAGCAGATTACTGACCATGTTCACTTGCAGGACATTATTCAGTCTTATCAGCAGCAGGGATTTTCAACTGCCATAGATGATTTTGGGGCTGGCTATGCGGGGTTGAACCTGCTGGCAAATATGCAGACTGATTTAGTAAAATTGGATATGGCGTTAATACGCAATATCCATAATGATAAAGTCAGGCAGTCCATTACGCGAGGCATCATCGCTTTCTGTAATGATTTGGATATTACCGTGATAGCCGAAGGTATCGAATCTGCAGATGAACTTTATGTTTTACAGGAGATGGGGATTGAGTTGTTTCAGGGATTTTATTTTGCCAAACCAAGTTTTGAGTCTTTGGCAACAGTCTCATCCGATTGGTGGCGCTGATAACGCTTGATGCCAGAGCTGTTGTTTGGTTTCAAATTTCATAGCGGCATGCGCCGGGCTGGTTGAGGGTAGCCTTTGGTAGTTTAATAATATGTCGGCGGCTTCCAACTGTTTTATTACATAACGTTTGAATACCTGTTCCGCTTTGCCACCATTAAAAAAGATCTGTCTTATTGACGGATGACGCTGCAGTAACTCCACAAAATCATTGGCAACCATCGATTCCGTTTCAATATGCTGATCCAGACTTCCCGGGCGGCGGCAGCTTTTCAATACATCCCATACGGCAATCCGTTTTTGTATTAATAAATCACAGCGTTGTGGGTAGTCCAACTTAACAGATTGCCCAAAAAATGACGTTATGATTGGCCAGAAAGCATTGCGTGGATGGGCGTAATAACGTTGTTGTTTTAATGATTCAATACCAGGCATGGAACCGAGAATCAAAATCCGTGGTTCATGGCCAACGATGGGTGGAAAGCTGGATGCGGGTTGCAGTGTGAGTTTATCTTTCATAACCGTATCAGCCTGAGTTGAAATATCTCTCTCATCAACAGCATTACTGATAGAGTCTGCCCTGATGCCTTATCCAGCCATGAGGATGACGGTTGGCTGGATCATGATGCGTCCAGTGGATTAAGCCACCTTTATCATTCCAGATATATTCACCATAAACACGGACATCATCGCCTTCTTTAATCTCATTAATTCTGGGTGCCAAATCGATATTGTGAACGATTAATAAGGTCTGCCCGCTGGCCAGTTCAATAATAAACCGTTGATGACGACTGCCTTTATTATCATCTGCTAACAGCCTGGTAACGGTTCCGGCCACCTCGATTTGAACATCACTTTGCCGCTGTTCAAATAATTGTTCAACACTTCCAGCAGGAGAGATTTGATTACGTTGTGGCTCAGGCTCATAAAAGCTTCCCAGAAAGATCAAAATGGCAAAGCCGAACAGGATCCAGATACGCTGTTTCATACGTTTTGTATTAGCCATGTTCAATTCGCTCCGCAAGCATTTCAATCCAATGATTCACAGGACGACTCGGTGTTGAAAGGTATAGCTGACAACCAATATTGGCCGTAACAATTTTATCCGGTTGTGATGCTTCCAAAGCCGACAATTTCTGTAAACGTAACGACTGGGATAATTTGGGCTGCAATAACGAATAACTGCCTGCTGAGCCGCAGCAGATATGTGCATCATTGATAACCGGAGTGGTGAATCCAAGTTGTTGCAAAATCGTTTCCACGAGTCCTGTTAGTTGCTGCCCATGCTGTAACGAACAGGGAGATTGAAACGCAATAGTGCTGCCAACGCCCAGATTTTGCCATACAGATAAATCTTCAGCAGCAATCACTTCAGCGATATCTTTGCTGAGTTCGCTGACTTTGGCAGCTTTTTCTGCATAGACTTTGTCATTTCGCAGCAAATAGCCATAGTCTTTTACTGTACTTCCGCAACCACTGGCGGTCATCACTATCGCTTCACAGCCATGTTCAATAAACGGCCACCAGGCATCAATATTCTGTTTCATTTGATTGGATGCTTTTTCTTCCGCGGACAGATGCTGTGCCAATGCACCACAGCAACCCGCTTTGGGTGCTTCCAGCAGACTAATCTGCAGTTTATCTAAAACGTTTGCTGCGGCCTGATTGGTATTCGGACTACTGACCGATTGCACACAACCGGCTAAAACCAGCATAAAGCGTTGGTGAGTTTGCTGGATGAGCGGTCTGGTTTTTTGTACAGGTATTAATCTGGCTTTTACGCTTTGTGGGAGTAGTGGTTTGAACAGATTGGCCGTCTTTAACAATGGGCGAAATGTGGCGGGATAAGGTACAGTCTGAAGCAATAATTTTCTTATCAGGCGATCTACAAAAGGTCTGTTGACCAATGTGTCCACTTCCATGCGACCAATATCCGCCAACTTGGCAAACTCCACTCCTGAAGGGCAGGTTGATTCACAGGCGCGACAGGTGAGACATTGATCCAGATGAACTTGTGTTTCTCGTGTTGGCGATACCCCCTCAAACACCTGTTTTATCAGGTAAATTCGGCCACGAGGACCATCGCGCTCATCACCCAGTAACTGATAGGTAGGGCAGGTAGCATTGCAAAATCCACAATGCACACAGTTGCGGATAATCGATTCAGCAGTCAGGCCTTTTTCAGTATTGGCGTATTTTGCTGCGAGTCTGGTTTGCATAATTAAAACTCTGGATAAAGCTGGCCGCGGTTGAATATACCGTGCGGATCAAAGCTTTGTTTCAATTGTTGATGCAATCGTTTTAAGCCACTGTTTAATGGTTGCCGACGTATTTCTGTTAATTTTGCGGTACGAAACAGTTGCGCATGGCCATGATGGCGGGCAGCTAATGTGAAGATTTTTTCAGCACTTTCATCGGTTTTCACCCAGCGCAAACCGCCTGCCCAATCGACTAGCTGTTTACCTGAAATGGGTAAATTGACTGTGGCGGGTGGTACTGAAACTCTCCATAAAGGTATTTCACCATCAAAGAAATGATATTGTTGTTCATTGACCAGAGTCCAGAACACATCCGCCTTATGATGTTCACCACCGAGCTTCTGTCGGGCTGCACGTACAGCGGCTTCAGCGCCTGCCAGCCGAATATGCACAGCTTTACCATCATAAGCCAGTCCTGAGAGTGGCAGATTTTGCGCAGCCAGCGTTTGCATCATTCGTAATGCATCCTGCGTATCGCGCGACTGTGATAGATAACATTCGCTGGCGGGAATCGGCAGAACTTTAAGACTGATTTCCAGTAATACACCTAAACTGCCCATGGCTCCGACCATGAGTCTTGAGACATCATAGCCCGCTACATTTTTCATCACCTGTCCGCCAAACTGCATTATCTGGCCTTTGCCATTGATGATCCGGCAACCAAGCACATAATCACGGGCGCTGCCGGTGAACGGCCTGATGGAACCTGATAATCCCGTCGCGATGGCGCCACCCAGCGTGGCATCGTCGCCGAAATGCGGTGGGTCAAATGGCAGGCGTTGATTGTGTTCTGCCAGTGTACTCTGCAAGTCATTGAGTTTAGTCCCGGCATAAGCGGTAACAACCAACTCGGTTGGTTGGTAATTTACGATGCCTTGATGTGCTTGCAATGACAACGTTTCGCCAGGTTTTGCGTGATACAGAAATGACTTGGTATTTCCACCTCGAAGATTAACTGGCTGTTGAGTTTCAACGGCCGTTAATATCTGCTGTTGAATAGTTTTACTTATATCTGCCATCAGAAACGCTCTAATTCCGGATGGGGAAGCTCACCATGATGCACATGCATTGCGCCCAGTTCAGCACAGCGATGCAGGGTCGGGACAGCTTTTCCCGGATTCAGAATACCCTGCGGATCAAAGGCTGCTTTTACCGAATGAAACTGTGCCAGTTCATCCGTAGCAAATTGATTGCACATCTGATCGATTTTTTCGATGCCAACGCCGTGCTCGCCGGTAATACTGCCACCTGCCTGAACGCACAATTTAAGTATATCTGCACCGAAATGTTCTGCTTTAACCAATTCCCCAGCGTTATTAGCATCATAAAGAATCAATGGATGCAAATTGCCATCCCCCGCATGAAATACATTAGCGACCGCCAATTCGTGATGTCTGGATAAGCGCTGAATTTCCTGCAGCACTGCAGCTAAATGTTGTTTGGGAATGGTGCCATCCATACAGTAATAATCCGGTGAAAGTCGACCAACCGCAGGAAATGCCGCTTTGCGTCCGGCCCAGAACAAATTCCGCTGCTGCTCAGACTCTGCTGTCGCAAAGCTGATCGGATCACTGTTTTCCAGAACGTGATGAACCTTCATAATATGCTCTGAAACTTCTTCATTATTGCCATCAATTTCACATAGTAAGATGGCTTCAGCCTCCAGTGGATAGCCTGCATGAACGAAGGCTTCAGCAGCCTGAATGGCCAGTTTGTCCATCATTTCCAGACCCGCCGGAATAATCCCTGCGGCAATAATATCGGCAACGGCGCGGCCGGCTTTGGCTACATCATCAAAGGCGGCCAGGATCACTTGGGTACGTTCAGGTTTAGGCAACAGCTTTACCGTGACTTCAACAATAATACCCAGTAACCCCTCCGAACCCGTCATTAGCGCCAGTAAGTCAAAACCCGCACTGTCATAAGCCTGTGAACCGATGGTGAGCAGTTCCCCATCAGCCATGACTACTTTGAGCTCCAGAATGTTATGCACCGTTAAACCATATTTCAGGCAATGTACGCCACCGGAATTTTCGGCGACATTGCCTCCGATAGTACAGGCAATCTGTGAGGATGGATCCGGGGCGTAATACAAACCGTACTGGGCCACTGCTTCTGAAATTGCCAGGTTACGCACGCCGGGTTGCACCCGGACACTGCGGTTTGGAATATCTATTGATAAAATTTGATTGAACTTGGCCAGATTGAGCAGAATACCTTCTTCATGAGGCATTGCGCCGCCAGATAATCCGGTACCTGCGCCACGGGCAACCAGAGGAATCTGCTGCTGGTTACAGAGCTTACAGATAGCCTGAATTTGCTCAATGGTATCCGGCAATACCGTCAATAAAGGTAATTGCCGATAAGCAGATAGTCCATCGCATTCAAAAGGTTTTTGGGATTCTTTGCTGGAAAGAATCGCTGATTCCGGCAGAATGGCTTGCAACGCTGCAATTAATTGCATTTTTTTCATTTGCGTAATATGGCATATTTCAAATCATGTGACATCTTCACATAATAATTATTGTTAGTTAGCTGAGGACGATGCCGGTTGCCGCGAATTCCGTGTCTGCAGAAGTTCTGAGGCATTTCATCCGCAGATTCCTGTTGATGAAATAGCGACTGGATTTAATGAGCTTTAGACAGATTTTTAAGTGTTTAATAATATTGATATAGCCATTTATAATTTCCTGTTATAAGCCGTCATCGTTATAATATGCGGTTCCATTGAAACCGTTTAGAGACCATAAATGTATCAATACGATAAGTATGATCAAACGATGATTGATCAGCGAGTAGCGCAATTCCGTGATCAGACACGTCGTTTCCTTGCTGGTGAATTAACCGAAGAACAATTCCGCCCACTGCGGCTGATGAATGGCTTATACATTCAGATCCATGCGCCGATGCTCCGTGTTGCAGTACCTTACGGGATGATGTCATCCCGCCAGGTTCGTAAAATTGCTGAAGTTGCACGTCGGTACGATAAAGGTTTTGTCCATTTCACCACGCGGCAGAATTTCCAAATGAACTGGCCCAAACTGGAGGATGTACCGGATATTCTGGCCGAATTGGCCAGCGTGCAAATGCATGCGATTCAAAGCAGTGGTAACTGCATTCGTAACACCACTTCAGATCAGCTGGCTGGTGTTAATGCCAATGAAATTGAAGACCCACGGCCCTGGGCTGAGATCATTCGTCAGTGGTCAACATTCCATCCGGAATTTGCCTACTTACCACGCAAATTCAAAATTGCCGTTGTGGGATCCCATGAAGATCGCGCGGCAACCAAGTTGCATGATATCGGCTTGCATCTGGTGAAAAATCACGAAGGTGACGTCGGTTTTGAAGTGCTGGTGGGTGGTGGTTTGGGTCGTACCCCAATCATTGGTGAACAGATTCGTCCTTTCCTGGAAAAACAGGATTTGTTGTCCTATCTTGAAGCGATTCTGCGTGTCTATAACCGTTTGGGTCGCCGTGATAACAAATATAAAGCACGTATCAAAATTACCGTTCGTGAACACGGTATCAACCATATCCGTGAACTGGTTGAAGCGGAGTGGGTACATATCCGTGACCAGTTGAAACTGGATAAAAAAGAAGTCGAACGGGTAAAACAGTATTTCACCGAGCCTGCTTATGAATTGGATGCAGCTGATTCAGACAGCAGTTATGCGGATCTGTTAGCACAGGACAAGGAATTTGCACTTTGGGTCAAGCAAAATACTGCGGACCATAAAGTTTCAGGCTACCGTGCAGTCTATGTTTCGTTGAAAAAACCGGGCCAGGCACCTGGGGATATTACCTCTGAACAGCTTGAAGTCGTCGCAGACCTGGCGGATGAATTCAGTTTTGGCGAAGTGCGCTCCACCCATACACAAAACCTGGTTTATACCGATGTAAAACAAGCGGATTTGTATGCCCTGTGGTTACGTTTGAATGCAGAAAATCTGGCCACACCTAATATCAATACCCTGACAGATATTATCTGCTGTCCCGGTCTGGATTACTGTGGTCTGGCCAATGCCACATCCATCCCATTATCCAAAGGTATTGCCCAACGGTTCGATGATTTGGATTACCTGCATGATCTGGGCGATATCAAAATCAAATTTTCAGGCTGTATGAATGGCTGTGCCCATCAGAGCGTCGGGCATATCGGTATTCTGGGCGTCGATAAAAAAGGTGAGGAGTGGTATCAATTTACTCTGGGCGGCAGTTCCGAGGCTGATGCTTCGCTTGGTGAGCGTCTTGGTCGGGCTATTCCAAAAGATGAGGTGGTCGATACGGTAGCGCACTTACTGGATGCCTATATCGATTTACGCTATGAAGATGAGAGTTTCCTCGCGACTGTACGCCGGATTGGCGTAGATCCATTCAAGGAGCGTGTTTATGCAGCAGATCATTAAAGATCGCGAGATCGTTGAAGACAACTGGCAGCATCTGGATGATGAGGCGGCTCTGGTTGCTGGAAATATTACGGTTTCAATAACACGTTGGCAGGAACAGCACGAGACATTAAGTCATCACGAAGGTGGCTTGGGCATTCGTTTATCCGGGGATGATCCATTAGAGGAAATCGTTCCGGATTTAGGCCGCTTTCAACTCGTTGTATTGTTATTTCCGGCATTTACAGACGGACGTTGTTACTCCTATGCCCGTTTGTTGCGTGACCGGTATAACTTTAAAGGTGAAATCCGCGCTCAGGGTGATGTGTTATACGACCAGCTGTTTTACATGTCGCAGTGCGGTATCAATAGTTTTGAACTGGCAAACCCGAATCGGCTGACACAAGCTCTAGCCGCATTTGATGATTTCAGTGAAAGCTATCAGGCAACAGTATTAAGGCCTGAACCATTGTTTCGTCGCCGTTAATTCACCAGCAAAATGGCAGTTTATGCAATTGGTGATGTTCAGGGGTGTTTCGACGAGCTGATCAAGTTACTCGAAACACTCCAATTTGATCCTCAGTGGGATCAGATATGGCTTGCCGGAGATCTGGTTAACCGTGGACCAAAATCATTAGATACCCTGCGTTTTGTTCGCAACCTGGGTGAGCAGACAGCTAAAGTTGTGCTGGGGAATCATGATCTGCATATGCTGGCGCATGCTGCCGGCATCGTTGAGTACAGTCATCGACTGGATACGATTGATTCAGTGCTGAATGCTGAAGATCGGGATGAACTGGTCTACTGGTTACGACATCAGCCTTTGTTTTACCACGATAGTGAATTACAGTTTTCGATGGTTCATGCCGGATTACCACCCGAATGGAGCATTGATGAAGCGCTAGCCAGAGCAGCTGAAGTGGAGTCAGTGCTTCAATCTGATAACTGGCGTGATTTCTTCAAGCATATGTACGGTAATAAACCCAAACGCTGGTCTGCTGACTTAACCGGCTGGGATCGATTACGCTTTATTACCAACTGTTTCACCCGCTTACGTTATTGTCATGAAGATGGCAGTCTGGCACTGAAATTCAAAGGTGCACCTGAAGATAAACCGGCTGAGCAGAAACCCTGGTTCATGATGCCTAATCGCGCCAGCGTCAATGACAGGATTGTATTTGGTCATTGGTCGCAATTAGGAACAGGCCAGTATGACAACGTCTTTTCATTGGACAGTGGGGCGGTGTGGGGAGAGCAGTTGACGGCAGTACGCATTGATCAAACGCCTTACCAATGGACAGTGGTTGAAGCCGATCCGGATGGTTTGCCGCATGCACGCAATAAAACGGCTGCAGAAAAGCAACGCTGGCTGTAACTGACTGTTAGGCATTCATTTTTAAACACAGTACAATACCTTTTTTATCTCTAATGGACATTTCTGAAATATGAGCAATATCAAAACCTTTTCAGGTGACTTTTCCGCAAAAGGCATACGAGTAGGTATCGTTGCTGGCCGTTTCAATGACTTTATCGTTGATAATCTGATTGCAGGTGCAGTCGATACTTTATTACGTCACGGAGCAGCGGAAAAAGATATTGAAATCGCCCGTGTTCCAGGCGCAGTAGAAATTCCATTAGCCGTACAACGTATGGGCAAAACTGAAAAATACGATGCCATCATTGCCTTAGGCGCGGTTATTCGTGGTGGTACACCACATTTTGAATTTGTCGCAGGTGAGTGTTCGAAAGGCCTGGGTCAGCTGACATTGCAACTGGATATTCCGATTGCCTTTGGTGTGTTGACGGTGGATACAATTGAACAGGCGATTGAGCGTGCAGGTACTAAAGCTGGCAATAAAGGGGCTGAAGCGGCAATGAGCACTATCGAAATGGTTAATGTATTACGTCAAATCGGAGATGCCAAGTAAATGGCTGGTGGACTGCCCCGGACCCAGGCTAGACGTGCTGCTGTGCAAGCGCTTTATCAATCACTTGTCAACAATCAGGCGCCTGAAAAAGACACGATGGATTTTGTTATGGCCGAGTACGCCAATAAAATCGACAAAAACTATTTTCAAGTGCTGGTTGACGGCGTGACCAAAGAAATTGATACCATTGATGCTGAACTGGCTCATGCGGTGGATAGAAGTTTATCCGCTGTGGATCCTGTTGAGGTTTCGGTCTTGCGTTTGGCTGTTTTTGAATATATGCACCGTCCGGATATCCCTTATCGGGTGGTATTGAATGAAGCTGTAGAGCTCGCCAAGTCCTTTGGTGGAGAACAAGGCCATAAGTATGTTAATGGTGTTCTGGATAAAATGGGTGCTCGTCTGCGCCAGGCAGAATACCAGGCCGCCAAGGTCTCTCGAGCCCAGAAAAAATCGAATTGATTCTCAGCCCCGAAAAGATGCAACCATCCTGACGGGGCTTTTTTAAATGAATTTATCACCCGAATTTTCACTTATCCACCACTATTTCAATACGTTAACTGCGGAGCGTGATGATGTAGTAGTCGGTATTGGAGATGATTGCGCTGTTTTATACACTCCTGCAAATACGTTGACGGCAGTTTCCATTGATACCTTGGTGCAAGGTACACATTTTTTTGCCGATGTTGATCCCTATCGATTAGGCATTAAAGCGCTGGCGGTCAATCTCAGTGATCTTGCTGCAATGGGTGCGGAGCCGGCATGGTTTACTCTCGCTCTGACGTTGACGGAGATAAACGACAAGTGGCTTAAACAGTTTTCAGCCGGTTTAGCTGAAATCGCTAAACAGCATCGAATTCAATTGGTTGGTGGTGATACGACACGAGGACCGTTATCCATCACCATTCAGGTGCATGGTCATCTTCAGGCTGAAAATATGCTTCGGCGTAATGCCGCTAAACCGGCTGATTTGATATGTGTTACAGGCTGTCTTGGTGATGCCGCTGCCGCTTTACAATATAAGTTAGGGCAGTTAGATAAATCAGCGTTAAGCGATACAGATATCGAATATCTGTTGCAGCGACTGGAAATGCCGACCCCACGAAATCAAATCGGTCAGCAACTGGCTGGTCAGGCACATGCAGCCATTGATATTTCGGATGGTTTATTAGCTGACTTAACTCATATCCTTAACGCCAGTAATAAAGGGGCAAAGCTGGATTTATCGGCTTTACCGTTTTCTGCTGTGTTGCAAAAATTACCCCTGGAACTTGCTACACAACTGGCGTTGACCGGTGGCGACGATTACGAATTATGTTTTACCGCAACTGCAGACAAAGTGGCGGGGCTCAAACAACAGTTTCCGAACCTGATCCATGTGATTGGTGAAATCACAGACGATACCGGCATTTATTATCAAGGCGAGCAGGGTCACTGGAAGCCATTCTTAAATATCAGGGCAGGTTATGACCACTTCTCCAAATAAGGTTACATTGCTGGATTTGCTTAAACGACCGGCATGCTTACTTGCCTATGGGTTTGGAAGCGGATTATCCCCGAAAGCGCCTGGTACGATGGGCACAATAGCCGCATTACCAATCTATTGGCTGATCCACGATGTCGGGATGCTGAGTTACTTACTCATCACTTTCATCGCATTTTTTGCCGGGATCTGGATTTGTCAGCAAGCTGTTAACTGGTTGAAACAGGACGATCCCTCTGCCGTGGTTTGGGATGAGATTGTCGGTTATCTGATCACAATGATTGCTGCCCCGGCCGGTTGGCAGTGGATGCTTTTGGGATTTGTGTTATTCAGATTATTTGATATCTGGAAGCCATGGCCGATTTCATTGGCCGACCGCAAGTTACATGGTGGTTTTGGCATTATGCTGGATGATGTAATCGCCGGAGTTTTTGCCGCGATGGTATTACAGCTTTGTCATTATTTGCTCTGAAACTGCTAAGGGCAGTCTCAGAGCTTTATACAAAATCTAACTTAAAGTCATGCCAAAGTTTTGTTCAAATCGTGCAGCAAAGCTTTCAGCGGTAAATTGATGATTCTGAGTGCCATGCTGTTCAATTTTGATGGCACCTAATAATGACGCAATACGTCCAGTCATTTCCCAATCCTTGCCGTGCAAAATGCCATGTAATAATCCGGCACGATATGCATCGCCGCAACCTGTTGGATCCACGACTTTTTCGGCTTTGGCACAGGGTATATCAATACGTTTTCCCGCGGTATAAATATGCGATCCCTGGGCGCCACGAGTAATGATAAGCGCCTCAACCTGTTTGGCAATTTCTCCGGGTGGCAGGCCGGTTCTATCTTCAAATAACTGCGCTTCATAATCATTCAAGGCGATATAGGTTGCCTGCCGGGCAAATTGCAGCAAATCCTCGCCATCAAACATCGGCAACCCCTGGCCCGGATCAAAAATAAATGGAATGCCGGCATCCGCAAATTGCTGAGCGTGTTGAATCATACCGTCACGACCATCCGGAGCGATAATGCCCAGCCTGATATTTTGCGCTTCGGTGATTTTAGTTTCATGGGCCAGGTTCATGGCTCCGGGATGAAAAGCGGTGATCTGATTATCATCAATATCAGTGGTGATATAGGCCTGTGCTGTGAAATGATCGTCTTTGACATGTACATGCCGGCGATTGATGGCAAATTTATCCATCCATGCGGCATACGTACCAAAATCACTGCCGACTGTTCCCATCGGTACCGGTTCATCACCCAGCATTTTCATATTAAAAGCGATATTGCCGGCACAGCCACCAAACTCACGACGTAACTCCGGCACCAGAAACGCTACATTCAACATATGCACTTTGTCGGGCAGAATGTGATTTTTGAATTGATCCGGAAACACCATAATATTGTCGTAGGCAAATGAGCCACAGATAAGTACCGACATCTTTATTTATACCTCTTTTGTATGAATCTGTTGTATATCAGCCGTGACAGACAAATGACCGTCAATAAATGCAGTCAGGTGATGTCCCACAATCTGATAACGCCATCCTTGTAATAAAGCCAGTTCGGTTTCACCGCGAACAAGCTTTTCTATATCTTTACGACTGGCAACAGCAATGGGCGTGACGGATTGTTCATCACAGAATTTACGTAATAAAGCCATCAGTGCATCAATCAGAGCTTCCTGTTGATTACTCAGTGGTTCAGGTTTAAGTAAAATCGGCCACGCTTCAGGCGGCGTTTGTTTGGCTTTACTGATTACGTCAATAATGGCCCGGCCATTACGTTCAATATCCCGGGCTTCAAGACCGCGAATCTGACTGAGTTTTTCTATCTTTTCCGGTGCAAATCGTGCCAGATCCAACATGACTTCATCTTTGATTATCCAGCGTCTCGGGCGATCACGATCGATTGCCCGTTGTTCACGCCATGCTGCCAGTTGTTGAAGTATGGCCAGCTGAACGCCCTTCAATTTACCTGCCCCACGGATTTTGCGCCAGATGGTTTCAGGGTCTGCAATATAATTATCAGCGTTAGCAAGGGCTGAAAAATCTTCTTTGAGCCATTCAGTGCGTTGCTGCTTTTCCAAATCGGCAGACATCTGATGATAAAGTTCACGCAGATAACGCACATCATCAGCAGCATATTCCAGTTGTTCAGCGCTTAAAGGTCGCTGTGTCCAATCCGCACGGGAATGCGCTTTATCCAGATTGACATTGAGTCGCTGCTTAACCAGGTTGCCATATCCAATCTGATCACCATCACCCAGAATAGTCGCGGCCAACTGCGTATCAAACAGGTTTTGTGGAAGTGCATTTTTTAACAAATACAGTAGCTCCAGATCCTGTCGTGCAGCATGAAACACCAGGGTTATTTGCGGTTGATAAAGTAGATCAAGTAATGGTGTCAGATCTTTTACAGCGATAGGATCAACACAGGCAATAACATCATCGTTGGCAATCTGGATCAGGCATAGTTGGGGGTAGTAGGTTTTTTCACGCAGAAACTCTGTATCGATAGCCAGCCAATGGCTGTCCTGAATATCCTGGCAAAATTGTGTTAACGCCGCATCCGAATCAATGTAAAGAACAGTCATGTTATCCAGCTGAAAAAAAGCAACCAGTATAACTGTTTTTAGAGGGTGTTGCGGGCGTGCACCTGACTCACTATTTGTTCAATGGCTTCAATAATAATCTCAGGCTGTTCATGAGGAATAGCATGACCACTTTGATGGGCAAACATATGTGTACTGATAGGAGATAAACGCGACAAATCCTGTTGCAAAGTAATCCAGGTTTTTTCACGTTGCTGTTGGCTTAAATCACCATACCACTCTGGTTTTCCACGGCTGATTACGATTAATGGTACGACCGGTAAAGCTGAATTTTTCTGTAATTGCACTGAACTTTCATCCAGAGCTGAAATTTCTGCTCTGGCGGCATGAAAGGCACGTTCACGTAATATTGGAGGTTTATTCGCATGTGCCATACTATCCGTGGATTTCGGCAAAATCATGATGGTGCCACGTCGATTGAAATTGTTGGGTAGTTTGATTTGAAATTGTTTGTATTGATCTTCATGAGAGGCATCAACCAGCACCATGCCCGCGACCATCTGAGGGTTATTCGCTGCAAAAATACGGATGTTGTATCCACCAAATGAATGGCCCACCAGTATATATGGCGGAGGAATATCGGCCTGTTCAAGTAATGTCTCTAATTCATCGGCAATTCTGTTACTGGTTCTTGGCGATGGACCAAAATCACTCCAACCGTAACCCGGTCGATCAAAAACACATATCTTTGAATGATTTGAAACGGCTTGCTGTATAAGCTGCCAGTCAGTGGAATCATCGCCAAGACCAACATCCACAATAACAGTGGGACTGCCGGAGCCAGTACAATTAATGTGCAACTGATAGCCGCCAACATCGAAACGTTTTCCGGGAATCGCTGGAAATTCAGCAGCAATTAATGGTGCGGAAACAGACCAAAATACTAAAAAAGGCCAGATCAACGCTTTCATTCATTGGCTCCGATGCAGTTAACTTAACAGTTAAATTAAGAGATGAAATAAGCGTTAAAGTTCCGTAGTCTCCCAGGCAATTTTCTGCAGAATATCATTTTGATTAAATGGCCAGTTTATTTCACTGTTATCAGAAAACTTGATGACTGGAATGCGAACGCCATATTGTTCTACCAGATCATCATCGTCACCGATCTCAACGACATGTAAATTTATCTGTTCGGCGATGGCGAGCGTAATGACCTGTTCAATTGCAAGCTCGCATAAATGGCATCCAGCCGTGGAAAATAATTGCAGATTAATCATTTTTCGCGCAATCGAGGAATCAGTTCAACAAAGTTGCAAGGCCTGTGCCGGACATCCAGCTGATGTTGTAGAATGTCATCCCAAGCCGTTTTACACGCGCCGGATGACCCCGGAAGACAAAAGATAAACGTACCATTTGCTACGCCGGCGATGGCTCTTGATTGTATGGTTGATGTGCGGATAACGTCATAAGAGATTTGTCGGAACAGCTCACCAAACCCATTAATTTCTTTATCAAACAGTACCTGAACGGCTTCCGGGGTGCCATCTCTTCCGGTCAGCCCGGTGCCGCCGGTAGTGATAATGACATCAACCTGCTCATCGCAAATCCATCGCGAAACAATGGCGCGAATCTGATAAATATCATCAGTAACAATCTGTTTGTCGGCAAGTTCATGACCCGCAGAGAGCAAGCGGTCTTTTAACGTTTTACCGGATATGTCGTCGGTTTCTGTGCGGGTATCAGAAATCGTCAAAATGGCAATTTTGACAGCAATAAATTCACGATCCATGAGCAGTGTTTCTCGCATAGGAAGTTAGAAAACAAGTATAGTCAGCATATCGCTTAGGGTCTAGAATGCTACGCAATAGTGAGGAGTCATAACAATGAAAAAAATCTTATTAGTCTCAGCCATATCATCGGCGATCATTTTGTCAGGCTGTGCGGCAGACGATCCCAATATGCGAACTAAAAGAGGTGCAGCAATTGGTGCGGCTGCCGGTTCAATTATCGGATATGCCATTGATGATGGTGCCGGTGGCGTAATAGCCGGTGCTGCTGTCGGTACGCTGGCCGGTGCCGGTGTGGGACGTTATATGGATAACCAGCAACGTGAAATGAATGAGGCGTTGGCTCAGGAACAAGCCCGTAATGAATTGCAAATTCAGCAACTGCAGGACGAATCATTGAAAATTGATATTTCAAACGAAGTATCTTTTGATTTTGATAGCTCAGCCATCAAACCCGCGTTTGAACCGACGTTGAATAAAGTCGCTGATGTGCTGCAGCGTTATCCCAAGACCATAATTCATGTCATCGGACATACAGACAGCAAAGGGTCAGAAAGTTATAACCAGCAACTTTCTGAACGTAGAGCCCAATCCGTAACCAACTATTTTGCGGCACGAGGTGTGCTGAAAGAACGTCTGGTACCAATGGGACGTGGTGAACTTGAACCGCGTGCCACAAATGATACCGAAGCCGGGCGACAGTTGAATCGTCGTGTGGAAATAATTGTAAAACCTATTGTAGAGGGACAGGAAGCTGAAGCCTACCAAACGCCGTAAAGGCCCATCAGATAGAAACCAGGCACCATCGCAAGACCTGATTTTTGGTTTGCATGCAGTACAGGCGGCTCTTGAGTCGCCTGTTTCACGCGTGGCCGAAATCTGGATTTCGGATGAGCGACATGATCAACGTGTTGAAACTATATATAAGCTAGCGGGTGATTTGGGAATACGTTTACATAAAACCCAGCGTAAGCAACTGGATGATATGGTTCCGGAAAATCGACATCAGGGCTGTGTTGCCCGTTGTCATCCGTTGGCTGTTCTTGATGAAACAGATTTGGATGTATTGCTGGATAATTTGCAGCAAACGCCATTTCTATTAATTCTGGATGGTGTTCAGGATCCGCATAATCTTGGCGCTTGTCTGCGAACGGCAGAAGCGGCCGGAGCACATGCGGTGATTGCACCCAAAGATCGTGCATCTGGTTTGACGCCGACCGCAATTAAAATTTCCAGTGGTGCTGCTGAACGCTTACCCTTTATTCAGGTCACTAATCTTGCGCGCGTGTTAAGAGATTTGCAGCAACGGGGTATCTGGTTAGTGGGCACCTCAGGTGATAGCGAAATGAGTCTGTATCAGGCAGATCTTAAAGGGCCTTTAGCGATTATCCTTGGCGCCGAAGGTCAGGGCATCCGTCGTTTAACCAGAGACCACTGTGATCAGGTTATACACATTCCCATGCAAGGTGGTGCCGAAAGTCTCAACGTATCTGTAGCCGCTGGTGTTTGCTTATTTGAAGCGGATCGTCAACGACGCTTGTGAGCAGGTAGTAAAATAAAGTAAAATGCCAGATTGCCTTTCATAGGTAAAACTCCTTGCTTTCTGAAATTTTTCAGCAAGCTGTATAAACCGTGAGGAGCTCAAATTGAGACATTACGAAATCGTGTTTCTGGTCCACCCTGATCAGAGCGAACAAGTGCCCGGTATGATCGAGCGCTATACCCAAACATTGACTACTGCTGGTGGTCAGGTTCACCGTCTGGAAGACTGGGGCCGTCGTCAATTAGCTTATCCAATCAACAAAGTTCACAAAGCACATTATGTGTTAATGAATGTTGAATGTGATGTTGAGCAATTGAATGAAGTCACCACTGCTTTCCGTTTCAATGATGCCGTTATTCGTCACCTGGTTGTCAGCATGGACGAAGCTGTTACTGAAGCTTCACCAATGATGCGCAAAGACGACGAAAAACCCGCTTCACAAGCCTAATCAGGAGATATCACGATGGCACGTTTTTTCAGACGTAGAAAATTTTGTCGTTTCACTGCCGAAGGTGTGAAACAAATTGATTATAAAGACGTAAACCTGCTTAAAAATTTCGTTACTGAAACAGGTAAAATCGTCCCAAGTCGTATTACCGGTACAAAAGCTCGTTTCCAGCGTCAGCTGTCAACTTGTGTAAAACGTGCACGGTTTCTGGCATTGCTGCCTTACTGTGATATGCACAAGTAATTCAGCTTCCCAGTTGTAAGGTTAAGATCAAAATAATATGTTGCGTGGTATAGCTGATTTTGCAATGAAAGGTCGCTGGCAAGCTGCATTTGCAGCGGCTTTGCTATCGGTTGCTGCAATGTTGCTACCACCACTGAATTATCTCGCTAGCGGGGTAATTGTGTTAGCCACTTTACGTGTAGGCCCTAAAGAAGGGCTTCGTGTTATGGCGGCAACTTTGGTGGTATTTGCTATTGTAGCCGGATTGCTTTTAGGTCAGATCTGGATTGCTTTGGCACTATTGCTGACCAGTTGGTTACCGGCTTATTTGGTGACGCTGGTATTAGGATATAGTCGTTCACTGGAGCGGGCACTTCTGGCGGCAGCAGGTGCAGGTATCCTGGTAGTACTGATAGCACATATTTTCCTGTCCAGTCCGGCATTATGGTGGCAGGAAATGTTGGCACCATTCGTACAATTACTGTCAGAGCAATCTGGATGGCAACTGAATGCGGCAGAAACCCAAAACTTCCTGGTCCAAATGGCCGGCATGATGACGGGGCTGATGGCCGCTGCAGTAAGCGTCAATATTATTCTGGGTATTTTGATCGGTCGTGCGTGGCAAGCTGCGCTTTATAACGAAGGTGCTTTTGGCAGTGAATTTACTCAGATTTCGTTGGGTAAAACGCTGGCAATAATCACCGCGGTGCTGATGGGCTTGTCATTAACACCAATAGCCAGCTCGCTGACGCTATTGATAGATTGTTTACCGGTCCTGCTGGTGCTGTTTGCAATACAAGGTATTGCGGTAGCCCATGCAATCGTTCGGACTAAACAGAAATCGGTGGCCTGGTTAGTGGTTATGTATGTGCTGATGGTGCTTATGCTGCCGCAGATGTTGATTTTGACCGCCTCACTGGGTGTATTGGAACAATGGTTTAATTTTCGCAAACGCTCAATAGCGTAATGCGGTTATTTATAAGCAGTCTTTGACTGCGAATGAGGGTTAGAACGATGCAAGTAATTTTGCTGGAAAAAGTTCAAAAGCTTGGTAATTTGGGTGACGAAGTGAGCGTTAAAGCTGGCTATGGTCGCAACTATCTGGTTCCTGCTGGTAAGGCATTGCCTGCCAACAAGAATAACAGAGAAAAATTTGAAGAACGTCGTGCTGAATTAGAAGCGGCGGCGGCCAAATTACTTACTGCAGCTCAAGAACGTGAGAAAAAACTGGTTGCAGCTGGTGATGTTGATATCATGGCTAATGCTGGTGTTGAAGGTAAACTGTTCGGTTCAGTCACTGCTGCGGATATCGCTGATGCGGTAAATGCAAAAGGTGCTGATGTAGATCGTAACGAAGTTCGTTTACCAACAGGTCCTTTGCGTCACACAGGTGAATACAACATTGATGTGCAATTGCATGCTGATGTTGTCGTCAGTGTGAAAGTAAATATCACTTCAGAAGCTGAACTTGCAGCCATTGCTGCTGCAGAAGAAGCGCGTAAAGCACGTGAAGCTTCACGTGAAGAAGCTGAAGCGATCGCTAAAGCGCAAGAACAAGAGTAAGAAGTTTGAACGACAGGGGCATAGTAAAATCTATGCCCCTGTTATTTTTGTGATTCAGGTATATTGAATCAAATGCTTGTTTAATCAGCTTGGACAATTGCTGTGGAACAGATAACTTATCCAGAAAGCTATCAAGACAGCGCAACTCAGGCCCTGAAGGTCCCTCCGCATTCTGTTGAAGCTGAACAATCAGTGTTGGGCGGACTAATGCTTGATAACAGTGCCTGGGAGCAGGTTTCTGATTTATTGGTCGAGCAGGATTTCTACCGCCACGATCATCAGCTTATATTCCGCGGCATCGCCGAGTTAATGGAACAGGCTAATCCGGTTGACGTCATCACGCTGGCCGAATGGCATAATCAACGTGGCGAGCTCGATAAAGTCGGTGAACTCGCTTATCTTGGCGCCCTCGCGCGCAATACTCCCAGTGCAGCCAATATCAAAGCGTATGCTTCAATCGTGCGTGAACGTTCGATTCTGCGTCAGCTGATTCAGATTGGTAATAATATTGCCAATATGGCCTTTACGCCGGAAGGGCGAAATAGTGAAGAAATGCTCGACACCGCTGAGCGTCGCGTTTTCGAAATCGCTGAAAAAGGTGCAAAACGTGGCGGCGGGTTTATTCAGGTCAAAGATGTCCTGAGTAAAGTCGTTGATAAAATTGATACGCTGTTTGAACAGGATAGTGGTATCACTGGTTTACCGACCGGTTTTATTGATTTTGATGATCAGACTTCAGGTTTACAGCCTGCTGATTTGGTCATTATCGCGGGCCGTCCATCGATGGGTAAAACCACCTTTGCCATGAATATTGCTGAAAATGCCGCGATTCACAGTAAACAGCCCGTTGCGGTATTCAGTATGGAGATGCCTGCTGACTCACTAGCTATGCGTATGTTGTCATCATTAGGGCGTATCGATCAGCATCGTTTACGTACCGGTCGATTGAATGATGATGACTGGCCACGACTGACATCGGCAATAGCGTTATTAAATGAAGCACCTTTATTTATTGATGATACCGGTGGGTTAACACCATCTGAACTCAGGGCCAGGGCAAGACGTTTAAAACGTGAGCATGGCCTTAGTCTTATCATTGTTGATTACCTGCAGCTAATGAGTGGCAGTTCCAATGGTCGACAGGCTGAAAACCGTACCAACGAGATTTCTGAAATCTCCCGTTCATTAAAAGCACTGGCCAAAGAGCTCAATGTGCCGGTGATTGCGTTATCTCAGTTAAACCGTTCACTTGAGCAGAGACCGAATAAACGCCCGGTTATGTCGGATCTGCGTGAGTCAGGAGCGATTGAGCAGGATGCCGATATCATTGTATTTATCTATCGTGATGAAGTTTACAACGAAGATTCTGCAGAAAAGGGTAAAGCGGAGATCATTATCAGTAAACAGCGTAATGGTCCGATCGGTACGGTGGCGTTAACCTTCCAGGGCAAATACACCCGGTTTGAAAATTTTGCCCCTGCTTATTATCAAGATTACGGTGATAATGAATCGTGAGTCGTTATCCGTTTGCCCGAATCGATCTGGCAGCACTGAAACATAATCTGCAGCAAGTTCGTCAATACGCCCCAGATAGTAAAGTGATGTCGGTGATTAAAGCCGATGCCTATGGACATGGTGTTATTCAGGTTGCGCATGCACTCATGCAAAGTGATGCATTTGCCGTGGCCCGATTTAGTGAAGCATTAACGCTCCGGAAACATGGATTTGACCAGCCCATTACCATTTTCGAAGGTGTCAGCACAATTGAAGAATGGCAGCTGGCTGCTGAATTTGAGTTGACGCCGGTTTTGCATCAGCAACAGCATCTTGAGTTGTTATTGAAAGCGAAAACCAGTCAGCCGCTACCATTAATATGGTTGATGCTGGAAACCGGCATGCACCGTCTTGGTTTACCGCAACAGGACGTAATACAGATTATAGATGCATTGGAAAAACGTGCAGATCTGGTGAATAAGCTTGGTTTGATGAGTCATTTTGCCAACTCGGATTTGTTAAATGATGCACGTAATATCCAACAGTTAACGGTTATGAAAAATCTGGCTGAAACAACTGGATTGCCCGTTTGTATGGCTAATTCAGCTGCGATAATCAGTCTGCCTGAATCCCATTATGACTGGATACGGCCCGGTCTGATGCTGTATGGTGCTTCGCCGTTTGCCGATAAATCAGGGGCTGATGTTGGACTCAAACCGGTCATGCAATTGATCTCAAAACTGATTGCTACCCAGCAATTAAAACCCGGGGATCAAGTCGGCTATGGCGGTCAGTGGTCAGCAGACAAACCCATACGCATGGGGGTAGTCAGTATTGGTTATGGTGATGGTTACAGTCGACATTTATCCAATGCTGGTGAGGTCATTATTCGAGGTCAACGCATTCCTGTTATTGGTCGCGTATCTATGGATACTATTTGTGTGAATCTGGAGTCTTGTCCACAGGCACAACTGGATGATGAAGTCATTATCTGGGGAGCCGATACATTGGCAGTTGAATGGCTAGCCAATAGAGCCGGAACGATACCTTACGAATTACTGACCTGTGTGACACCCAGGGTTAACCGGGAGTATCTTGATGGCTAAAGCCAAGCGGGTGTATGTTTGCCGGGAATGTGGTGCTCAGACACCACAATGGGCGGGACGCTGTGCGGATTGTGGTGCGTGGAACAGTCTTGAAGAATCAGTGCAGAGCAGCGCCAAACCAACCACTGCAATGAATAAACATACTGGCTACGCCGGCCAGCAACAAAACACTGTTCAGGCATTAAAAACCATTACATCAGAGCAGGCTGTGCGCTGGTCAACCGGATTGCCGGAATTGGATCGCGTGCTGGGTGGGGGACTGGTCACCGGTTCCGTGGTGTTAATAGGTGGTGATCCCGGTATTGGCAAGTCGACTTTATTATTACAAGCCATGGCGAGTATGGCAGAGTTAAGCGGTATTAATCCGCTGTATATCAGTGGTGAAGAATCCCTGCAGCAAATTCGACTGCGGGCTGAACGTTTGCAATTGCAGGAAACGCCGGTGGATCTGCTGGCGGAAACCCATGCTGAACAAATGATGGCCATTGCCCAGCAACGCCAGCCTCAGGTCATGGTCATTGATTCGATTCAAACAGTATTTACCGAGTTGCTGCAATCGGCACCTGGCACTGTGGCGCAGGTAAGGGAAAGTGCAGCGCAATTAGTTCGCTTTGCCAAATCCAGCGGTATCACCATGATTCTGGTGGGACATGTAACTAAACAGGGTGCATTGGCAGGACCACGTGTTCTGGAACATATGGTCGATACCGTGTTGTATTTTGAAGGTGACAGCTCGACACGATTCCGTATTTTACGTGCAGTTAAAAACCGCTTTGGCGCGGTTAATGAGCTGGGCGTATTTGCCATGACAGAACTTGGATTGAAAGAAGTCAGTAATCCTTCAGCCATCTTTTTATCTCGTGGAGAACAGGCCGTTCCCGGCAGCATGATCACGGTGATTCGCGAAGGCAGTCGTCCGATGCTTGTGGAAGTGCAGGCATTGGTCGATGAAAGTCCATTGGGCAATCCACGGCGTGTCTCGGTAGGTTTGGAACAAAATCGTCTGGCGATGTTACTGGCTATTTTGCACCGCCATGGCGGTATTACCTGTCATGATCAGGATGTCTTTATCAATGTGGTGGGGGGCGTTAAACTCAGTGAAACCGGTGCCGATCTGGCGGTATTAACAGCCGTTATTTCCAGTTTGCGTAATAAAGCGATTCCACAAGACTGGGTGGTCTTCGGAGAGGTCGGATTAACGGGGGAAATTCGTCCGGTTCAGGCAGGCGAAGAACGAATCCGCGATGCGGGTAAACACGGCTTTAAAGTGGCCTTGGTGCCCGCTGCCAATGCACCGCGTAAGTCGATTTCAGGTTTGAAAGTGATAGCCGTGCATCATTTACAACAGGCTATTGAGGCGCTTAAAGAAGGCTGGCAGTGATCATTATTGGTTCTAGTTATCCGGCATGTCCAGCAGGGCGGATAACTCCCGATGCAATAAGCCTTCATCGGCAAGGTTCAGTTCAACCAGCCTTTTTAAATGGGTAATACTGTCAAGGTCAATCAGCTGGCAGTGAAAGCCGATACTCTGTGTATCCATATGCGCTACCTCAGCCTGCATCTTAATCACAATTTGAGCATTTTCGAGCAATAGATCAACATTAAAGACATCAGCCAACTTTGCTGACCAATTGTCCGGACGGCCAATCAATAATCCATTCAGCGAGATATCAATAACCGTACAATTTAAATAGACATCACCATGGGGCGCAATGACATGTGCGTTGGCAGCAAATGGAATGCGACTGAAATATCTGCGTTCCTCCGACATTGGTGGTCTCCTGTTTATAGTAAGACTGATACTATCATTATTTCAAATAAGGAGTCATTGCAGATGTTGTGGGTAAAAGCGTTTCATTTAATGGCTGTTGTCACCTGGTTTGCCGCTTTATTTTATCTGCCAAGGTTGTTTGTCTATCACGCCATGTGCGATGACCGGGCTGGTAACGAACGGTTTAAAATCATGGAGCGAAAATTATACCGGGGCATCATGACACCAAGTGCTGTTATTGCCCTGTTATTAGGTATCTGGTTAATGAGTTATTACACGCTGGAACAATTAAAAACTATGTACTGGTTACACGCTAAACTGACGCTGGTGTTGTTACTGTTTGTTTATCATGGAATGTGTGGTCGCATGCTCAAACAATTTGCTGCGGATAACAATCAACGTAGTCACGTGTTTTACCGCTGGTTTAACGAAATGCCGGTATTAATTTTGATTGCCGTGATGATTCTGGCTGTGGTGAAACCTTTTTAAAAAAAAAGCCCCTGCGAGAGGGGCTTTTCTTCAATCTGACAGTTAATCTATATATTCAAAAATTTTCACTACTCGTAAAACACCTTTAGTCGTTCGTGTAACAGCAACGGCCTGGTCAGCTTCTTCACGGGTAACTTTACCCATCAGATAAACAACACCGCGTTCAGTCACGACTTTGACAAAGAAAGGATCAACATTTTCATCCTGGGTCATTTTGGTTTTTACTTTCGTAGTGATCCAACTGTCACTGCTGCGTGAAGTTAACGCACTCGGGCCAGAGATAGCCAGCTCGTTAAACACCTTACGTACTTTCGGAATATCTTTAACCAGGTTTTCAGCTTTTTGCTTGAGAGCCTCAGTAGGCGTTTCACCAGACAGCAACAGAAAGCCATTGTAACTGGTCACGTTAATGTTACTTTGGCTGTGAATGTCTTTATCCTGAAAAATGGCATATTTGGCTTTTGCTTCAATAGTTTGATCGTCTAAAACTGCTCCAGCTGTTCGGCGATCATAGGCGACCGCTGCAGTGGTTGCTGCACCACCGACCACAACAGCCGCGCAGGCTTGCAACAACATTATGGGTATCAGTAACATAAAAACCAGTCTAATTTGGTACATGGATTTGTTCCTCGTTGAATGAGCGCAGATAAAAGTGTTGCTTAGTTTAGTTGAAATGCATCCCGAATCCACACAATTTTATCTGCTGTGCCGGCAGTGATGGCGATGACATCAAAGCGGCAATTGTGTGACCATCCGGATTGCATTAAATAATGTTGAGCTGTGATGATGATACGTGATTGTTTAAAGCTTGTAATACTTTCCAGCGCGCCACCATGTGAGTGATTGCGGCGATATCGAACTTCAACAAAAACCAGGGTTTGTTCATCCTGCATTATCAGGTCAATTTCACCACGACGACAATGAAAGTTACGCTGAATCAGCTTTAAACCTTGCTGTTGTAAATAATCACAAGCTAATTGCTCCGCCTGCTTTCCAGACTGGAGATGCTTTGCCATTCGCCCTTAATCTCTTTGTAGCGGTTCAATCAAGCCGTTGCGGATAGTGGCGATTGGCATCAAACGTTCAATCTGACCTTGCTCATTAATTGTCAGTTCACCGGTCGCTCCCTGATATTTTTCATCTTCAGAGCTACTCATGGCGGTCAGGAAAGGAATCATTCTATAAGCATCAACACCCAGCGCGGCCAAACGCAGGAATGAGCCTATATCACCACTCGCTTGCCGACGAACAGCTGAATAGGCAGGATCTTGTTCCGACTGTTCCGTAAACATCCAGGGAATATCAGTAAAAATCAAACCATTCAAATCAATGTCTTGCTGGGCATTCGCTTCACCACCGTACGCATGTGAGGTGGCAAGTATCGGTAACTGACCTGAACGATGGAAACGAAGTTGCGTTACCAGCTGACGTGCCTTCAAAGGTCTGCCGACCATAAACAGAAAATCGACATCCTGGCGTCTTCTCGGTTCAAACTCCAGAGATTGTCCTAATGTGCGTCGCAGGTTCTGATAACGCTGATTACTGCTTTCGACTCCCAGGATTGGTGTCAGGATATGCGAATAGTCATTCTCTGCTTCATCATATTTTGCACGGGTAACCAGCTGGCCGCCTGAGGTTTGCCATTCTTCGGCAAAAGCGGCTGCCACCCTGTCACCCCATTCACTGCGGGGGCTCAACACGATGGCCCGTTTATATCCCATTTTATTAGCATGCTCAGCCTGGCTACGTGCATCATCTTCTGGTGCCAGAGCAAATTGAAAGAAATTTGAATGATCATTGGATTGACTGATTCGATTCAGTGCTAATACCGGAACTGATAAGGTCTGATGTGCTGCCAGTAATTCAACTGATACCTTATCTAACGGTCCAATAACAATATTGGCCCCGTCCGCCACCGCTTTTTCATACTGTGAGATAACATTTTTAGAGTCAGGCGTATTACCGGTGCGAACATCATAGAATTGCAAGCGAACGTTGGAACGGGCATTAAAATGTGCCGCAATGATGCCTTGACGGATTGCCTGGGCGGCATTTGCTGCAGGACCGGACTCAGGCAATAAAATTCCAATCAATTCCAGTTGCTCAGGAAGGCGAATAGGCGTTTTAATCGATTTCTTCAGTTGTTCGACGTTGGCTGGATGATTTGGATAGCTGAATTCCCAATCTTCAATGGCAACTTCCATTGCTTCTGGATTATTTTCATAGGCTTTAACAGCATAGGCCAAGGCAAACCAGCCACTATCTTCCGCCGGAGGCTGACCGGGATTATATAAATCCAAAGCCTGTGGTGTCATTTTCATCAATGTCTGCCACAATGCTAAATGATTATTTTCACGATCATTCTCCGCCAGCATTGGATCCAGTCGGATATGTGCCAAGGCTTTTTCCAACCAGTTTTCAGTCAGATCATAAGCTGTTATCCGCAGTTCCAGAATACGTTTTTGTTGAGCTGCATTGGCGGAATCAAAGTCTACTTTATCCAGATGTTGTAATGCACTTAGGCCATCCAGATCCAAAAGCGCAATATCGGCACGTAACAGATTCGCTGTAAGTTGTTCACGTGATGTCAGTTGCTGCAGGTTGGTTTCAGCGAGCAGAGCTTCTGCTTCTGCCAACTCACCTAATTCATAGTGCATCATTGCAGCGCGATATTGAAATGCTGATTTGAGTGCGCCTTCTGATTCCGCCGCTTTGGCTATATATTGTTCAGCGGCCACTGCATAATCGCCTTGTTTTTCTGCCTCGGATACCAAGGACGTCATATCAGGAGCTGATGGTTTTGTTTCCATAGATATCGGCTGACAGGCTGATAATGTCAGTAAGGTCAACAATATAAGCAGGGCGGAAAATCGTTGCGTCATAAGTTACATCAAATTTAGTTCGGAGAAGGCATCATCTTACCTGTTCGCGTATATTACGACCAGAATCAATATTTCTTTTCAGGATATACGCCGTGAAAGACGCCACAGCCGCACTTTATATTGTTGCCACGCCAATCGGCAATCTCGCCGATATTTCAGCGCGCGCTATTGACGTTCTGTCTTCAGTCGATTTAATTGCCGCTGAGGACACTCGTCATAGCAAATTTCTGTTGCAACATCATGGTATCGAAACATCAACTATTTCATTACACGAACATAATGAGCAGCAGCGCAGTGAATTATTGTTATCAAAAATAGTGGATGGTAATTCAATTGCACTGATTTCTGATGCTGGCACACCATTAATCAGCGATCCGGGTTTTCGGTTAGTCAATATGGCACGTGAAAAGGGTATTAAGGTCGTTCCTATTCCTGGTGCCTGTGCCGTTATCACCGCCTTATCCGCTTCTGGATTATCTGCTGAACGCTTTACTTTTGAAGGTTTTCTGCCACCGAAAGTGACTGCTCGCCGCCAGGCTTTGGAAAAGCTTGTGAGCGAGCCGCGGACGATGATTTTTTACGAAAGTCCTAAAAGGATGGTCGGTTGCTTGCAGGATATGCTGGCCGTATTTGGAGGGGAGCGTAAAGCCTGTTTGGCACGTGAACTGACAAAAATGTTTGAAACCATTGTTACGCTGCCATTAGCGGAATTGGTTGAGATTGTCATCATGGATACCAATCATCAAAAAGGTGAAATAGTTTTGCTTGTTGAAGGAGAATCTACGGTGGCTGACACCGATGAAACGGAGCAGGCTCGGGTGTTACAAATTTTGCTTAACGAAGTGCCTTTAAAACAAGCAGCGAGCATCACAGCGTCCATTCTGGGTATCAAAAAAAATAAAGCCTATGACATGGCGTTGAAACTTCAGCAAAAATAAAGCTGCTCCGGTAAAATGGTCGGTTGAGATGGCCAGACAATCGCGCTTGATGTCCGTAAGGATTCAGAGTGAGGAAAGTCCGGGCTCCACAGGGTAAGGTGCCAGGTAACACCTGGGGGACGTAAGTCCACGGCCAGTGCAACAGAGAGTAAACCGCCTGAATGAAAGTTCAGGTAAGGGTGAAAGGGTGCGGTAAGAGCGCACCGCGCTTCTGGTAACAGAAGTGGCATGGTAAACCCCACCAGGAGCAAGACCAAATAGAGGAACAAATGCTTCGGCATGACATGCGGCCCGCATGGTTCCCGGGTAGGTTGCTTGAGGCAGATGGTGACATCTGTCCCAGATGAATGATTGTCCACGACAGAACCCGGCTTATCGGCCATCTCAAACTTTTTCTGTTTCACCCATCTGAAAATATTTTTTCTGCGAGTCAAATTCTGCCTTTATTCTAGAATCTACTTTAACTTCCGATGCCAGTTTTTTGATAAGAAATAAGTCCTCATTTTTACCTTGATCCACATTTCTCCCACTTTTATGAAAATGCGCTAAGTCCTTGTCGTAAAAAGAGGATTTACTTAATTTTCGTGCTTGACTTCGTTATGTTGCACTCCTATAGTGTCGGAAAGTGGGGAAAAGTGGATCTTTGTGGATCCTTCAATTTGAGGACGAACAGTGTTTCGAGGCGTAGCAACTTTCAATCTGGATGCAAAAGGACGGATGGCCATTCCTGCCAAGTTCCGTAAGCATCTTGATGTCTGCTGCGAAGGCCGTTTGGTCATTACCATCGATCACTCAGATCACTGTTTACAGCTATATCCATTGCCTGAATGGGAAGCAGTTGAACAAAAATTATCCGCATTACCAAGTTTGAATCCTCAGGTTCGTCGTTTAAAACGCATGCTGCTTGGATATGCCACAGAATGTGAAATGGATAGTAATGGCCGTATTTTATTACCAGCTAAATTACGTGAATTTGCAGGATTAGATAAAAATATCGTGATGATAGGTCAGGGGAATAAGTTTGAACTGTGGGATGAGCAAACCTGGAACACCTTGATGGACGAATGTTTGCAGGAAGACTTCGACGCAATACTGCCAGCTGAACTCGAAACGCTATCGATATAGGGAGGAGTAATGACGAACCAACTCCCAACACATCAACCGGTTCTTCTCAAAGAGACCGTCGAGGCGCTGTTTATTCAGCCAGATGGTTTTTATGTGGATGCGACGTTTGGTCGTGGCGGACATTCCCGAGCTATTCTTGAAAAACTTTCTGAAAATGGCAGATTATTAGGCCTTGACCGTGATCCAGCTGCTGTAAAAGCAGGCGAGGCACTGGCGGCCAGTGATCAACGTTTTGCCATTGAACATTGTGCTTTTTCTGAACTTTCAACCGTTATTCATTCACGGCTGTGGCAGGGAAAGGTAAACGGTATTTTGATGGATATCGGTGTGTCTTCTCCACAGCTGGATGAAGCTGATCGCGGATTTAGTTTTCAACATGATGGCCCATTGGATATGCGGATGGATCCGACTTTCGGAATGAGTGCAGCCGAATGGCTTGCCAGCGCCGAGATGAATGAAATTGCCACGGTAATCAAAACACTGGGCGAGGAACGTTATGGCAAACGTATTGCCTGCGCTATTGTGGAAACCCGCGAACATACACCGATTACCACCACTAAACAACTGGCTGATTTGGTGGATAAGGCCAGTCCAACTCGGGACAAGTTCAAACATCCTGCGACCCGGACTTTTCAGGCCATCCGTATTTTTATCAACAGTGAATTGGAAGAATTAACCAGCGCACTTGAACAGGCATTGGAAGTACTGGCTGTAGGCGGCAGACTGGCCGTTATCAGTTTTCATTCGCTGGAAGATCGCATCGTAAAACGTTTTTTCCGTGATCAGGCTAAAGGCGATGATTTACCAGCCCATTTCCCTATAACCGCCGATCAATTAAACCCCCGTCTGAAAATTATCGGCAAAGCCATTAAAGCGGATGCAGCTGAATTATCAGTGAATGTTCGCTCGCGCAGTGCCGTGTTGCGGGTTGCGGAGAAACTGGCATGAGCTGGCCAACGTTTTTTGAGCATATGCGTATTGATTTTCCGGTGCTGGTGATGACGTTACTGGTTCTGGTTTCATCCGTTGCAGTGGTTTACACCAAGCATGCGGGGCGTAGCGAATTCGTTGCATTACAGCAGTTGGAAAACAGACGTGATCAACTGAATGAAGAATGGGGGAAATTATTGCTCGAGCAAAGTACCTGGGCTAGCCCTGCTCGTGTAGAACTTCAGTCTCGTACCCGACTGAATATGCAGGTCCCCAACAATGAACAGACTGTGGTGGTCAAACCATGAGTCGTCGTCAGCAACGAGGTTATCAGCAAACGGGCGGCTGGCGGCTGAATCTGGTCAGGCTGTCCTTTATTCTGATTGGACTGGGACTGTTATGGCGTCTGGTAGATATTCAAGTGTTAAATCCAGACTTTCTGCGTAATCAGGGTGATGCACGCCATTTACGTAATGTGCCGATTGTGGCACATCGCGGCATGATCCTCGATCGTCAGGGTGAACCACTGGCGATCAGTACGCCGGTTCATTCCGTCTGGTTGAATCCACAAGCCACGGATCCAGATCATCCGCAACTTGCAAAACTGGCCTCCATTTTAGGTATTGATGTTAATAACGTTCGTGAGCGGATTTATCAGAATCCCGAACGTGAATTTCTTTATTTAAAACGTCGGGTAGCCCCCGAAATTTCCGTGCAGGTGAAACAATTAAATATTGGCGGTGTAGCTCTGCAACGTGAATACAAACGCTATTACCCTGCAGGTGAAGTCGCTGCCCACGTAGTCGGTTTTACCAATATTGATGATATTGGTCAGGAAGGTCTTGAACTAACTTATGAACCATTATTGACCGGTGTTCCCGGACTGCGCCGAATGGTGCGGGACAGTAAAGGCAATTTTGTCGGCGGAGGTGACCCGATACGCGCAGCCAAAGCGGGTGAAAATATTCAATTGAGTATTGATTTACGCTTGCAATATCTCAGCTATAACGCACTGAAAAATGCGGTCGAAAAGCATGGGGCGCAATCTGGCTCTGCGGTTATTCTGGATGTACAGACTGGTGAAGTACTGGCGATGGTTAATCAGCCTGCTTTTAACCCAAACAACCGTAATGGCGTGCGCTCAACTGATTTGCGTAACCGTGCAGTTACCGATTTGTTTGAACCCGGCTCAACAGTCAAACCATTCACGGTGGTGAGCGGTTTGAAATCAGGCAAATTTGATCTTACAACCATGATCAATACGCACCCCGGCACGATGCGGGTCAGTGGGCATAATATCCGCGATTTCCGCGATTACGGCATCATCAACCTGGCAACGTCGATTCAAAAGTCCAGTAATGTGGCAGCCAGCAAAATTGCGCTGGAACTAGAACCGATGGCGTTATGGCAGGATTTTGCCAGTTTTGGTATGGGCGTTGACAGTGGTGCCTATTTCCCCGGCGAAGCAATGGGGCGTTTACCGGACCCGCGTACATGGCGGACCCTGGATCGAGCAACGCTCGCTTATGGTTATGGTTTGGCAACCAACACCCTGCAGCTCGCCAGAGCCTACACCATTATCGGCAATGGTGGCATCATGCGCGATGTTACTTTTATCAAACAGGATAAAACACCTAAAGGCCGTCGAGTGTTCTCCAAAGATCTGATGGAAACCGTTCGCGGCATGATGGAACTGGTCGTGCTTCCAGGCGGAACGGCACAACGTGCAGCGGTGCCAAATTACAGTGTTGCTGCAAAAACCGGAACCGTAAAAAAAGCCATGGCGGGTGGGTATACCGAAAGTGAATATCAATCTTTATTTGCTGGTTTGATTCCTGCCAGTAATCCCCGACTGGCAATGGTCGTGGTTGTGGATAATCCTACTGGTGAAGAATATTACGGCGGTGCGGTAGCGGCACCAGTATTTGCAGATGTCATGGTGGGAGCAATGCGGTTATTGAATATCGCCCCGGATGCCCTTCCGCAAACGCAATTACAGGTGGCGCATCAATGAAATATCAAATGCGCCTTATTGACATAATGAGTCTGGTTGAAAGTGACACGGTTTCAACTACTGAAATCACCGGCATGAGCCTGGACAGTCGCCAGCTTAAGCCGGGTGATTTGTTTATAGCCTTAGCGACGACCCCGACAGTCCGTGAACAGCATATCAGGCAGGCTATGGCGTCAGGTATTGCCGCGGTCTGTTATTCAGCTGAATTATCGTTGGATCCAGAACTCAGCAAACAGCTGAAAGATCGGAATATTGAAAGGGTTGCTGTCACTAACTTAAAAGACAAAACAGCTCGTCTGGCCGCTGCTTTTTATCAATATCCATCAGCGGTTATGACGGTTATTGCGGTCACAGGAACCAACGGCAAAACATCTGTTACCCAGTTTATTGCACAGGCACTGGAAAATGCCGGTCAGCCATGTGGTGTGATTGGAACCTTGGGCTGTGGAAGAGTAACTGAGCTTAAACACAATGGCATGACAACGCCTGATCCGGTTTCCTTACAGGCCACATTAGCGGAAATGCGCGATGCCGGAATTGAATATATTGCGTTGGAAGCTTCTTCACACGCACTGGAACAAGGCCGGTTGAATTTCGTCGATATCAATTACGGCATCCTGACTAATTTAAGCCGCGATCATCTTGATTATCACCAAAATATGGCGGAATACGCTGCCGCTAAACAACGTTTATTCAGCTTTACTTCGCTACAGGCTGCTGTGGTCAATGCAGATGATGAATTCGGTCAGGCCTTGCTGCTATATCTCAATAATCATCAAATGACATGTATTGAATATAGCTGCAAAGACGCGCAGGCAAACCTTTATGCAACCGATATAACGTCAACTGCCCGTGGTTTGCAATTTAACCTGCATATCCAGCAGCAACAGTTATCCATACAAAGTCGATTGCTCGGCAAATTCAATGTCGAAAATATGTTGGCAACTGCCGCGGTGTTATCACTACTTGGCTGGTCAGCGAGCGAAATTGCTCAGGGACTCAACCAACTAGTTGGTGTGAATGGTCGTATGCAACTGTTGGCGAGCAGTCTGAAACCTTCCGTAGTGATTGATTTTGCTCATACCCCGGATGCACTTTCCAAAGCTTTACATGGTATGCGACAGCATATGGATAGCACTTCCAGACTGTGGTGTGTATTTGGCTGTGGAGGTGATCGTGATAGTGGTAAGCGGCCATTGATGGGGCAAATCGCCAGTGAGATGGCCGATAAAATCGTGCTGACGGACGATAATCCGCGTGGCGAGAGCAGCATGCAGATTATTGAACAGATTCAGGCCGGTTGTCCTGTAGGTACTGACATTCATATTGAAGCAGACAGACAGCGGGCGATTGAGTATGCCGTTCTTGATTCCGCGCTGGAAGACATGGTGTTAATTGCAGGAAAAGGTCACGAACAGTATCAGGAAGTCTCCGGTGTGAAGACACCTTTTAATGATTATGAGATAGCTATGCAAGCCTTACAGAAACGCCATTCAGCAACAAGGGTAACAGTATGACGTGGAACATTCGCCTGACCGAAATTGCTGATCTGCTGAATGCAGAGTTGCATGGCAATGATGCCATTATGACGGGCAGCAAAATTGATAGTCGTAAAATTGAAGCAGGTGATTTGTTTATAGCATTGCCGGGAGAAAATACAGATGGCCATGATTATATCGATCAAGCCTATAAGGCAGGAGCCTGTGGGGCATTAGTCAATCGATATATACCCAGCGAATTACCACAGATTGTAGTGAAGAATGTGATCAGTGCTTATGGGCAAATTGCCAGATTGTGTCGTGAAAAAAGTCAGGCCAGAATCATTGCTGTAACAGGCAGTAATGGCAAGACAACCCTTAAAGAAATGATCGCTTCCATTCTCGGGCAATGCGGAAAAGTTTTAGCAACAGCTGGTAATTTGAATAATGAGCTGGGTGTGCCACTTACGCTGACACGGCTCAATGAAAATTATGATTTTGCTGTCATCGAAATGGGCGCTAACCATGCTGGTGAAATAGCCACTCTGGTTGCCATGGCGGAACCGGATGTAGCGGTAATAAATAACGTTGGGGCTGCGCATCTAGAAGGATTCGGATCATTACAGGGTATAGCTGAAGCAAAAGGTGAAATCTTTGCCGGACTTAAAGCGGAAGGTATCGGCGTCATTAATGCGGATATGCCCTACGTTGATTTATGGAAACACATACTTGGTGCCCGCCAGTCCCTGACGTTCGGTCTTCAGCAACCGGCAGATATTGCAGCACTTGACCTACAGCCAGCAATTACCGGAAGTCACTTTATGGTGCGTCTGGAAGGTGTCTGTCATTTTATCTTTTTACCGTTACCCGGGATTCATAATGTAAGTAATGCACTGGCGGCTATTGCCGTGTGTTCAGCCTTGAAGATTGCTCCTGAAGCCATTGTCAAAGGTTTGGCCTCAATCAAATCAGTGCCGCATCGCTTGCAACTGCGTCAGGCGGTCAATAATGCATTAGTAATTGATGATACATATAACGCTAATCCGGGTTCCTTTCGCCAGGCGTTAAAGACGTTAATGCAGTTTCCCGGAGAACATTGGCTGGTATTGGGAGATTTTGGAGAGCTGGGACCGGAAAGCACGTCCATTCATCAGCAATTGGGTCGTGATGCCAGAACGGCGGGAGTGAATAGATTATTCACTGTGGGGCAGCAAAGTAAGCTGGCTTCAGCAGCCTTTGGTGATAACGCCAGGCATTTCAATGATAAAGCAGAACTGGAAGCTGAACTAAAACGCATCCTAACCAAGGATGTGGCATGTCTGATTAAAGGTTCACGTTTTATGAAGCTGGACCAGCTGGCGGATGCGCTTGCCGTTGGAGGAGAAGCCTGATGTTGTTAATGCTGAGTGAATATTTAAGCCAGTATTACACCGGCTTTAATGTCTTTCAATATCTGACATTACGCGCCATTCTCGGGGTGATGACCGCATTGGGTATTGCCTTGATTGTCGGACCGACAATGATTCGTCACTTGAGCTTCAGGCAGATCGGTCAAGTCGTCAGAAATGATGGACCTGAATCACACTTCAGTAAAACGGGCACCCCAACAATGGGTGGTTCATTGATTCTGGTAGCCATTGCTGTCAGCACATTGCTGTGGGCCGATTTAGCTAACCGTTATGTCTGGGTCGTTTTGCTGGTGACGCTGCTGTTTGGGCTCATCGGGTTTATTGATGACTATATCAAACTGGTTCGTCAGGATCCGAAAGGATTGTTAAGCCGATATAAATATTTCTGGCAATCCGTGGTCGGGGTAGGCGCAGCCATATTTCTTTATATGACAGTGCAAACACCTGCTGAAACACAGCTTATCGTGCCATTTTTTAAAGAAATCGTTATTCCTTTAGGCGCCTGGTATTTGCTGGTGGTCTATCTGGTTATTGTTGGCAGCAGTAATGCTGTGAATCTGACAGATGGGTTAGATGGTTTGGCTATTATGCCAACGGTCATGGTTGCCGCCGCATTAGGCTTATTCAGTTATGTTGCCGGTCACTTTGAGTTTGCCCGTTATTTACAAATCCCGCATATACCGGGAGCAGGTGAATTAACCGTGTTCTGTGCGGCCATGGTTGGAGCGGGATTAGGATTTCTCTGGTTCAACACTTATCCGGCACAAGTATTTATGGGGGATGTCGGGGCGTTGGCATTAGGGGCGGCGCTTGGAACCGTAGCGGTGTTAGTACGTCAGGAATTGGTGTTGCTGATTATGGGCGGCGTATTTGTTATTGAAACGCTATCAGTAATGATTCAGGTGGCATCCTATAAATTACGTGGTAAGCGGGTGTTTTTAATGGCACCGATTCATCATCATTATGAATTAAAGGGCTGGCCTGAACCTCGCATTATTGTTCGATTCTGGATCATTACCGTGTTTTTGGTATTGGTCGGTTTAGCGACGTTGAAAATACGATGACAGCAGAATTACAACAGCATAGCTCACATTACAGCCTGATCATTGGATTAGGCCAGACTGGTTTGTCGTGCGCTCGATTTTTATTGCAGCAGGGCAATGCGGTGGCGGTAATTGATAGCAGTGAAAAGCCATCCTGCCTGAACGCGTTGCAAAAAGACTTCCCGGAAGTGGTTGTGAAAACGGGAGGTATTCCTGCCGATTGGCTGATGCGTGCAGATAGTATTGTATTGAGTCCAGGGGTCGACCCACGATTACCGCAAATTCGCCAGGCATCTGAAGCAGGTATTGAAATCGTTGGTGATATTGAGTTGTTCGCCCGGCATGCAAATGCGCCGATTATCGCGATTACCGGTTCAAATGGTAAGAGTACCGTCACAACCTTAGTCGGATTGATGGCAAAAATGGCCGGTAAAAACGTGGCTATTGGCGGTAACCTGGGTATCCCGGCGTTGGATCTGCTTACTGATCCTGCCCCCGATTTTTATGTACTCGAATTATCCAGTTTCCAAATGGAAACCGTAAAGTCACTGAACGCTTTTGCATCGGTGATTCTGAATGTCAGTGCCGATCATCTGGATCGTTATGATTCAATTGAAGATTACCAGCGGGCGAAACAAAAGGTTTATCAGGGAAATGGTGTCATGGTTATCAACCGCGACGATCCTATCGTTTCATCGATGGCAATTCCTGGGCGTAATCAGCTTGGCTTCAGTTTGCATGAATCACAGGGTTATGAATTTGGCGTACTTACTCAGCGCGGCCATTTGTGGCTAGCCGAAGGGGATGCGCCATTAATGCTGGTCAGTGAAATGAAAATTGCTGGCAGACATAATATTGCTAATGCCTTGGCAGCGTTGGCATTAGGCTCCGTCATGGGCTTGCCCATGGATGCCATGCTCAAAGCATTAAGAGAATTTAAAGGTTTACCGCACCGGTGTCGGTTTGTACGTGAATTACATGGTGTGCGCTGGTTCAATGATTCAAAAGCGACCAATGTAGGTGCCAGTATCGCAGCAATTGAAGGCCTGGCTGACAATGGCAAGATCGTCTTGATTGCAGGTGGTGTAGGGAAAGGTCAGAATTTTGCCCCATTGGCATCAACCTTAAACGAGTATGTCAGTACGATTATCTTAATTGGCCAGTCTGCTGAAGAAATTGCCAGGAATGTGCCGAAATCGGTGCAGGTACATTTTGCTGCAGATATGAAAGCGGCTGTACAGCTGGCAAACAGTTCAGCAGAGTCAGGCCAGCAAGTATTGTTATCTCCAGCTTGTGCCAGCTTTGATCAGTTTGCCAATTATGTGGATCGCGGTGAACGATTTGAACAGGCTGTAAGGGAGTTGGCGGCATGAGTCGTGTAAGTGCCCACTTTGATTCCAAGCTAATAATGGCAACATTAGCTTTGCTGCTTATTGGCCTTATTATGGTCTGTTCAGCATCAATTACTATTGCTGAGAATAAAACCGGCCAACCCTTATATTTCTTTATCCGTCAGGCCGCTTTTGCGATGCTGGGATTATTCTTTGCATGGTGTGTTATTTCTATCCGTTTATCTCATTGGCAACAAATGGCGCCAATGTTGTTGATGGTAGGTGTGGGACTGTTGGTCCTGGTGCTTATACCGGGGGTTGGTCGTGAAGTGAACGGTAGCTCACGCTGGTTACCTTTGGGGCCGGTGAATCTTCAGGTGGCTGAGTTAATCAAGTTGTTTGCCATTATTTATGTGGCAGATTATCTGCAGCGTCATCATGGCCAGTTAAATACGTCATTATTAAAGGTCCTTTCGCCATTACTGCTTTTAAGTGTGGCAGCAGTATTGTTACTGATGCAGCCTGACATGGGTTCCATTGTGGTGATTTTATCTACCGTTCTGGTGATGATGTTCCTTGGCGGGGCAAGGCTCGATGTGTTTATCGGTTTAATCGGTATTCTGGCTGGACTGTTTGCGATGATGGTGTGGATCGCACCATATCGTTTACAACGTCTGCAAAGTTTTATGGATCCATGGGCCGACCCGTTTGGCAGTGGATTTCAGTTAACACAAGCGCTTATTGCCTTTGGGCGTGGTGACTGGTTGGGTGTCGGGCTCGGTAGCAGCATGCAAAAGCTGTTTTATCTTCCTGAAGCACATACTGACTTTCTTTTTTCAATTTTGGCAGAAGAACTGGGGTTGATTGGCGCAGTCACTGTGATTGGCTTGTTTTTGGTAATGATTTGGCGTGCATTGGCCATTGGTCGCGCTGCTGAAGAAGCCGGACAATTATTTGGTGCCCAAATTGCTTATGGCATTTCGGTATGGTTGGGTCTGCAGGCCTGCGTAAATATTGGCGTCAATATGGGGGTGTTACCCACCAAAGGATTAACCCTGCCATTAATGAGTTATGGCGGTAGTAGTCTTGTCATTGTTTGTGTGGCAATTGGCTTGCTACTACGCGTTGATTTGGAAACACGCCAGCCGGAAAAAGCGTCAGCGAGGGTCAAACGATGACGCGTGTATTGATTATGGCAGGTGGCACCGGTGGACATGTGTTCCCAGCTTTGGCCGTGGCTGAAGAATTGCGAACCCGTTCAGTGGACATTGAATGGATTGGTACTGAGCGCGGTATCGAATCTCGTCTGGTACCTGCGGCAGCATTTAAGTTGAATTTGATTCCTATTAAAGGCTTACGTGGCAACGGATTATTTGGCTGGTTAGTGGCTCCATTCAGAATATTGCGAGCTGTACTGGAATCCGGAAAAGTGATTAAGCGCTTTCAACCCGATGTCGTGATTGGCTTAGGTGGGTTTGCTTCTGGCCCCGGTGGATTGGCAGCATGGCTGTCGGGTAAACCTTTGATAATTCATGAACAGAATGCTATCGCCGGCTTGACAAACCGTTTACTGGCCAAGATTGCAAGGCAAGTCCTGCAGGGCTTTGAAAACAGTTTTACCCAGACAGTTAAAACCAGATGGGTAGGCAATCCCGTACGAAAACAAATAGAACAGTTAGCCGAACCGCAGGTTCGTTACGCTGCACGAACCAAGCAATCAACTAAAGTGCTGGTTTTAGGTGGTAGCCTGGGAGCAAAAAGTTTAAATCAGGTTGTACCTCGGGCGCTGGCAATGCTCAAAACAAAACATGTGATTGAAGTTACTCATCAATGTGGCGACAGCCATTTTACTGATTGCCAACAGGCATATGAACAAGCCGGTGTTGATGGAACGGTGACTCAATTTATTGATGATATGGCAAAAGCCTATGGTGAAGCCGATCTGGTGATATGTCGTGCCGGAGCATTAACGGTAGCAGAAGTTGCAGCGGCAGGGGTAGCGGCCATATTGGTTCCTTATCCATACGCTGTGGATGATCATCAGACACATAATGCCCAGGCATTAAAAGATGCTGGTGCCGCACTACTTATAAACGATTCGGATCTCAATCCTGAAGACCTTGCTGCATCGCTTTTATCGTTACTGGATGACCGAAAACAATTAGAAAATATGGCAATACAGGCAAGAAAGCTGGCAAAACCAGGTACAGCAATGCAGATAGCCGATATCTGTCTGGAGTATGCCCATGGCTAAATTAACCTCAGCAATGCAAAGTCGGGTCAAACACATCCATTTCATTGGTATTGGTGGCGTCGGTATGGGTGGCATTGCCGAAGTATTGTTGAATCTGGGATATCAGGTCAGCGGATCCGATTTGCATGAAAACAGTTTAATCCAGCATCTGCGTCAACTGGGTGCCAACATCATGATTGGCCATGATGCTGAATATCTGAAGGGTGCTGATGTTGTGGTTGTTACAACAGCAGTGAGTACTGACAATGTAGAAGTCATCGCTGCTCGCGAACAACGGATTCCAGTCGTGCCAAGAGCAGAGATGCTGGCTGAGTTAATGCGTTTCAGTTATGGCATTGCCGTGGCGGGCACACATGGCAAAACCACCACAACAAGTTTAACAGCCGCACTGCTAAGTGAAGGTGAGCTGGATCCGACATTTGTTATCGGTGGCCGTTTAAACAGTGCGGGTTCCAATGCACGGTTAGGCACAGGTCGATATCTTGTTGCAGAAGCGGATGAAAGTGATGCGTCATTTTTATATCTGCAACCGATGATCGCTATCGTGACGAATATCGATAACGATCATATGGAAACCTACGAAGGCGATTTTGAGAAACTCAAAGCAACGTTTGTCGAGTTTTTACATCACTTGCCTTTCTATGGTCTGGCCGTGTTATGTATCGACGATGCAGTAGTTGAGAGCATTCTGCCGGAAGTTACCCGTCCTGTAACCACCTACGGACAAGATGCTCGTGCCGATTTCCGAGTCAGTAATCTCAAGCAATATCAGGGACAGAGTGAGTTTACGGTTAACGAATCCCGAAGTGGTGAGCAATATCAGATTCGATTAAATATGCCTGGCTTACACAACGCGCTGAATGCCACTGCTGCCTTATCAGTCGCTCGCAACCTGGGTGTGGACATTGCTGCTTGTCAACGTGGGTTATTGAAGTTTGATGGTGTTGGTCGGCGGTTTAACCTGCTTGGTGAAAAACAAATGCCTCAGGGACAGGTGCTGTTGGTTGATGACTATGGTCATCATCCGACAGAAATTGCTGCCACAATTGCCGCCAGTCGTGGCGGTTGGCCTGATAGGCGTTTAGTGGTGATCTTTCAGCCACATCGTTATACCCGTACCCGAGATTTATTTGAAGATTTTGCCCGCGTGCTTTCAACAGTTGACGTTTTGATTGTGTTGGAGGTCTACCCGGCAGGCGAAAATAAAATTGCCGGTGCAGATGCTCGGAGTTTATGCCGTGCCATCCGTCTGCGTGGTCAGGTTGAGCCGGTATTTGCTGAGGATAAACAAGCCTTGTTTTCAGTGCTTCCCGGTTTGCTCCAGGAACATGATTTGCTGCTGACACTTGGTGCAGGCGATATCGGTGCAATAGCTAAAGAATTGGATAATAAACTTGAGGGGCTGAACTGATGGTCTCCATGTTTACGGCATTACAAGGTGAGTTAAAAACAAATGAGCCTTTATCACAACACACCTCCTGGCGTGTGGGAGGCATTGCTCAGCGGTTTTATCAACCTAAAGATAAACATGATCTGGCCACTTTTTTGCGCCAGCTGCCAGCCAATGAACCCTTGCTCTGGTTGGGGCTGGGTAGCAATTTATTAATACGGGATGGTGGCTTTGCCGGAACGGTGATTAGCACGGCTGGTACCATGCAGGCCCTGGAGTTTGATGGACAGACTGTCACTGCCGAAGTAGGCGTTTACTGCAGTAAAGTTGCCAGACAATCCGCAAAGCATGGATTAAGTGGAGCAGCATTTTTAGCCGGTATACCGGGAACATTTGGCGGTGCATTGGCAATGAATGCCGGTGCACATGGCTCCGAAACCTGGCAGCTGGTAACAGAGGCTACTACGGTAACCCGTCAGGGTGAGCTCAAAAAACGTCCGGCAAGTGACTTTAAAGTGAGCTATCGACATGTCGAGCTCCCGGAAAAAGAATGGTTTGTATCAGCCACACTGGACTTGCAGCGTGGGGATACTGAAAGCGAAACAGCGCTGATCAGACAATTATTGAAAAAGCGCAATGACAGCCAACCGACTAACCAGCCTTGTGCAGGCTCAGTGTTTCGAAATCCGCAAGGTGATTTTGCCGGAAGGTTAATTGAGCACTGTGGTTTGAAAGGGGTGCGAGTAGGGGGGGCCAGTGTGTCATCTAAACATGCCAACTTTATCGTTAATGATGGCTCAGCGAGCGCAGCCGATATTGAAGCCCTGATTAACCTGGTAAGACAACGTGTGGAAGCAGAAACAAAGGTAAACCTGGTACCAGAAGTTCACATTATCGGAGAACATGCATGAGCGACGTAACTTTCAATCCGCAAAAATTTGGTCGGGTTGCCGTGTTATTGGGCGGTCGCTCTGCTGAACGTGAGATTTCATTGAAAAGTGGTCGTGCTGTCATTGCTGCGATGCAGTCAATCGGAATTGATGCTGTCGAAATTGACGTAGATAAATCAGTTAGTGAACGTTTACGTCAGGAAGGTATTGATCGGGCATTTATCATTTTGCACGGCCGCGGTGGTGAAGATGGTGAAATCCAGGGTGTTTTGCAATCTCTGCAGATCCCCTATACCGGCAGTGGTATTACTGGTGCAGTGCTGTCGATGAATAAACGACTTAGCAAACAAGTCTGGCAGGGCCAGGGATTACCAACACCCAAATATATGCAGTTAAATCGCCAATCCAATACGCAACAACTTATTGAAGAATTGGGACTGCCCATTGTGATCAAGCCAGTGAATGAGGGGTCAAGCATTGGCATGAGCAAAGTGAATTCTGCCGAAGCTCTGCAACAGGCGATTGACTTAGCTTTTGACTATGACGATGAAGTGATTGCAGAACAATGGGTTCATGGCGCTGAATACACCATCAGTATTTTAAACGATGAGGCATTACCGGTTATTCGGTTAAAAACGCCCAGAGAGTTTTACGATTTTGAAGCCAAATACCTGGCAGATTCAACAGAATATTTATGCCCATGCGGTCTGACAGAAGCAGATGAAAAGCGTTGTCAGCAGCTGGCAGTGAAAGCATTTAATGCCCTCAATATGTCGGGCTGGGGCCGCATCGATGTAATGGCTGATCAGCACGGCGACTTTTATTTACTGGAAGCCAATAGTGTGCCCGGTATGACAGATCATAGTCTGGTGCCGATGGCTGCACGTCAGGCGGGAATCAGTTTCGAAAATCTGGTTACACAGATCCTGCAAGGCACATTGGAGCTAAAACGCTGATGGCTATCAGAAAACGCCCAACTGCTGGAGCAACACGCACGCGTGTGGTTAAGCCACGTGAACGCGTGAGCTGGAAGATCAAAATGAGAAATATCAGCACCGTATTGGTGTTGCTGACATTGATTGTCAGCACGGTGTATCTGAACAATACCGATACCTTGCCGATTCTGCATGTGACGGTGGAAGGTGAGTTAATAAATACCGAGAAACAGGCTTTGATAGAAGCGGTAACCCCTTACGTTACCGGCAGTTTCCTCGATGTCAATGTAGCGGGAATTCGTCAGGCAGGTGAGGCATTGCCATGGGTAGCCCAGATACAGGTAAGACGCGTCTGGCCAGATACATTGCACCTGATGGTGAGTGAGCATCAGGCGATAGCCCGCTGGAATGAAAACGGTCTGGTGAATACGCGTGGGCAAGTTTTTTATCCCGATAGTGGAAAAATGCCGGAAGGCCTTATTCAATTATTTGGTCCTGAAGGTAACAGTGAATTGATGGCACGACAGTTAGTCACGATCCAGCAGTCGGTGGATAAATTAGGTTTAAGAGTGAAAAGTCTGACCATGGATGAACGTCGCTCATGGCAAGTGAAATTTACTGATGATATGCAACTACAGCTGGGTCGAGCGGCAAGCGAACAACGTTTAGCTCGATTTATTCGGGTATTCGAAGGGCCTCTGGCGAGCTATCGCGAACTAATCGAAATTGTAGATATGCGCTATACCAACGGGCTAGCAGTTGTCTGGAAAAACGGTAAGCAACCTGATTTTAATGGAATTGTGTAATGTCGAAACGAATTGAAAGAGAACTGATTGTCGGATTGGATATCGGAACTTCCAAGGTGGTTGCGATTGTTGCAGCCCCGATTCTGGATGCCGGGCCTAACGAGAATAAGCTGGAAATTATCGGTATTGGTTCACACCCGGCCAGAGGCATGAAAAAAGGTGTCGTTGTCAATATTGAATCCACAGTCCAATCCATCCAGCGTGCGGTAGAAGAAGCCGAGCTGATGGCGGGGTGCCAGATCCATTCGGTTTTTGCCGGTATCGCGGGTAGCCATATTCGTAGTCTGAATTCGCATGGTACCGTTGCTATTCGGGATAAGGAAGTGACCCAGGGTGATTTAGACCGGGTATTGGATGCTGCCAGAGCGGTGCATTTCCCCGGCGATCAACAATTACTGCATGTATTGCCTCAGGAATTCATTATCGATAACCAGGAAGGTATTCGTGAACCCATCGGCATGTCAGGGGTTCGCCTGGAAGCCAAGGTTCATCTGATTACCGGGGCAGTCAGTGCCGCCCAAAATATCACCAAATGTATAGAGCGATGTGGGCTGGTGGTAGATGGCATCATTCTTGAGCAAATGGCTTCCAGTTATTCGGTACTGGAACAGGATGAAAAAGAATTAGGTGTCTGCTTAGTCGATATCGGTGGTGGCACCACGGATATTGCGGTGTTCATTGATGGTGCAATTCGTCATACCGCGGTCATTCCTATTGCGGGTGATCAAGTCACCAACGATATTGCGGTGGCATTAAGAACACCTACTCAGTATGCCGAAGAAATCAAAATTAAATATGCCTGTGCGCTTACCCAGTTGGCACGGGAAGACGAAACCATTGAAGTGCCGAGTGTTGGTGACAGACCACCACGTCAGTTAGCGAGACAGACACTGGCTGAAGTGGTTGAGCCACGTTATGAAGAATTATTAATGCTGGTTCAGGCCGAATTGAGACGCAGTGGCTTTGAGGAAATGTTAGCTGCCGGAGTGGTATTAACCGGCGGCAGTTCGAAAATGGAAGGTGCAATTGAACTGGCAGAAGAAGTCTTTCATCTGCCGGTAAGACTTGGTGTACCACAGCATGTTGGTGGTTTAGTTGATGTAGTACGTAATCCAATCCATGCCACAGGTGTGGGTTTATTACTGTTTGGCAATGAACAAGTGAGTACCGGACACAGTGAATCTGTGATTTCGGATGGTTTTAAAGGAATGCTTGCCAGAATGAAAAGTTGGTTTCAGGGCAATTTCTGAGCAAGCCTTGTTAGTAAATGAAGAGGGGAGAAAATCATGACATTTGAATTGATTGATACATATACAGCAAATGCGGTTATCAAAGTCATCGGTGTCGGTGGCGGTGGCGGTAACGCTTTGGAACACATGGTGGCCAATAAAATTGAAGGTGTGGATTTTATTTGTGCCAATACCGATGCTCAGGCGTTACGTAAAAGTAATGCCACTACGCATTTACAATTAGGTACTGATATCACCAAGGGGCTTGGTGCGGGTGCCAATCCGGATGTTGGTCGTCAGGCCGCATTGGAAGATCGTGAACGCATTATGGATGTGATCCGCGGCGCAGATATGGTCTTTATTACTGCCGGCATGGGTGGTGGAACGGGTACCGGTGCTGCTCCAGTAGTCGCTCAGGTGGCTAAAGAAATGGGCATATTAACGGTTGCCGTGGTGACTAAGCCCTTCCCATTTGAAGGTGGCAAAAGACTGAAAGTCGCTACAGCTGGCATCGAAGAGCTAAGTCAGCATGTAGATTCACTGATTACAATTCCAAATGAAAAACTGCTGAAAGTGTTGGGTAAGGAAATGAGCCTGCTTAATGCTTTTAAATCAGCCAATGATGTACTGCTGGGCGCTGTTCAGGGTATTGCTGAACTGATTACCCGCGAAGGTATGATCAACGTCGACTTTGCTGACGTACGCACAGTTATGTCCGAAATGGGAATGGCAATGATGGGTACCGGTCGTGCTTCAGGTGAAAACCGTGCATCAGAAGCCGCCAGACTGGCCGTTTCCAGTCCTTTATTGGAAGATGTCGATTTGGCTGGTGCCCGTGGAGTACTGGTAAACATTACTGCAGGTCTTGATATGAGTATCGGTGAATTCGAAGAAGTGGGTAATACCATTAAAGAATTCGCATCAGAAGACGCCACAGTAGTTGTGGGTACCGTAATTGATCCGGAAATGACAGATGAATTACGTGTCACAGTTGTGGCGACTGGTTTAGGCGCTGCCAGAGCAGCGGCAGTAAAACCGGTTGAAACAACTGCTTCGCCGCAAATTGAAATTGTCAAGAAACCGATTGATATTGATTATGATGAACCAACTGTTTTACGAAATGGTCGGAATAATGAGCACAAACAAGCGGCTAATGGTGATGTCAATATGGATTATTTAGACATTCCAGCCTTCTTACGCAGACAAGCTGACTAACGTAGATGGTCGAGTAATATAAGCCTATGATATTATTGTCGGATGATTAAACTAGAAGGGGGTAAAGCACCTTGATTAAGCAGCGAACATTGAAAAATGTGATTCGTGCCACAGGTGTAGGATTACACAGCGGTGAAATGGTTTATTTAACATTGCGTCCGGCTGCCCCTAATACTGGCATTATTTTCCGACGAGTCGATCTGGACCCGGTTGTTGAAATTGAGGCCAAAGCTGAAAATGTGGGTGAGACTGCCCTGTCAACCACATTGATTCAAAATGGTCAGCGGGTTTCAACAGTGGAACATTTGTTGTCAGCCTTTGCCGGGCTGGGTATCGATAACGCTTATATTGATCTGAATGCAGCTGAAGTACCCATCATGGACGGCAGTGCCGGCCCATTTGTATTTCTGGTGCAGTCTGCGGGTATTGAAGAACAGTCAGTTGCCAAGCAATTTATTCGTATTAAAAAACCGGTATTACTGGAAGATGGGGATAAGTGGGCTAAATTTGAGCCATTTGAGGGGTTCAAAGTCTCTTTTACTATCGATTTTGAACATCCTGCATTTACTGGCAGACCACAACAGGTTGATGTTGATTTCTCCTCCACATCATTTGTTCGTGAAGTCAGTCGAGCCAGAACCTTTGGATTTATGAAAGATATCGAAAAATTGCGGGAAATGAATCTGGCGCTGGGTGGCAGCATGGATAATGCCATTGTGGTCGATGATTTCCGGGTGTTGAATGAAGATGGTCTGCGTTACGAAGATGAATTTGTGCGTCATAAAGTGCTTGATGCCATCGGCGATTTGTATTTACTTGGCCACAGTTTGATCGGTGCGTTTGTTGGCCATAAATCAGGCCATGAAGTAAACAATCGTTTGTTACGTAAACTTATCGCCCAGGAAGATTGCTGGGAACTGGTTACATTTGAAGAGGATGCAGATGCTCCGATTGTTTTCAGTCGACCTGCTGCGTCAATTGTAAGTTAGGAATCATCAGACGTTTTACCTCGTTTAGCGAGTTTATGCAGCGCTGTTTTGAGCTGACCATCGTCCATTCCGGCGGCGGTCTGAGCAATCAGCGCTGCGTTGTTATTAGAGATATCAATCATATTTGATTTGGCTGGCCGTGCTGGCTGGTAGTTTGGTTTTACCTTGATTTCAGCTCGTTGAATCTGAACCTTCAACTGACTGGAAAACGTTTTACAAATAGTTGCGGAATGAAAACGTAACAGGCTTGCAATTGCCGCATTTTCAGTGTGAATAATGATTTTGTTATCTGTCATATTCGCCAGCTGGCAATGCCCTACGAACTGTGAGGGTAAAATTTCTTGCAGAATACTGTTAAGCTGGGTTAATTTCTGAGCGCGCTTCGACATTTGCTGTAAATGCTGATTTGTTTGGCAAACAGTGGCGAAATGAAGCGGTTTATTTGACATGTCTCAATCCGGGACGAGGATAAGTATGCAGATTATCATAATATCCGCCGACAATACCGGCCATAAGCATTGGCATTTAAGCCGAGCGAGTTTGATGTTATTAGCGATGTTTCTTTTATCCATGACCATTGCTATCACTGTCACAGCAATGAATTATATTGAAGAAAAGACGGCGCTGACAACGACAGAAGATTCAAAGTTTTTCCCTACGGCACAATTACTTTCTCCCCAAACCGCACCTCATTCCATTAGTGATGACACTACTGCCAATGAAGAAATTCAAGGTTTTTATGCACAGCAGCTAGGTGGCTTACAGGCAGAAGCAATCCGACTAAAAATGCTCAGCCAACGCCTGGCTGAAATTGCCGGTTTCGAACTAAGCGATTTTGATTTGGAGTTTTCACCAGGTATCGGGGGTATTGAAAAATCCGGTGACTGGTTGTCCAACGCTGAATTTGAAGAAAGCCTGGTAAAGCTTTCTCAAGACTTTGCCAATCAACAGGATACCCTGACTGCTTTACAGGATTATTTGATCACAAACGATAATATTACTGGTGCGATTCCAACTGGCAGACCTGTTCAGGATGGATGGATATCGTCTTTTTATGGCTATCGTGTGGACCCTTTTAATGGCAAAAAAGCTTTTCATGATGGAATAGATTTTGCCGGTAAAACGGGTAGCGCAGTAATCTCTGTTGCTGATGGTATTGTCAGTTGGGCTGGTATGCGGGGAGGTTATGGCGGATTGGTGGAAATCGATCACGGCAATGGATATGTAACCCGTTACGCCCATAACAAATCACTGGAAGTCAATACGGGTGACCGCGTCAGCAAGGGTGATGTTATCGCATTGATGGGTTCAACCGGCCGCTCAACCGGTCCGCATGTTCATTTCGAAGTGCTAAGAGACGGTAAATCAGTCAATCCATTTAACTACATCGAATAACGCTTCTTGCAATTGAAAAAAATGTCACCACTTAAAAAAGTGTGGCAGGTCTTTCGATCTTCTTAACAGTACGCGTTATAATCACGCGATTAATCAAACCGTCGTCAATTCGGCACAATTCAACAGGTAGTTTCAGTCATGGTAGGCAAGTTTTTCAGTAAGGTTTTCGGCAGTCGTAACGATCGTGTAATCAAAAAACTGCAGAAACAAGTTGGCCTTATCAATGATTTGGAAAGCGAATACGAAAAACTTGATGATGCTGCCTTAAAAGCCAAAACCACAGAATTCAAACAACGACTCGCAGATGGCCAGACACTGGAAGATATTCTGGTTGAAGCTTTCGCTGTCGTACGTGAAGCCGGCAAGCGGGTAATGGAAATGCGCCACTTTGATGTGCAGCTGATTGGCGGTATGGTGCTCAATGATGGCAAAGTTGCTGAAATGAAAACCGGTGAAGGTAAAACACTGGTTGCAACCCTGGCTGTTTATCTCAATGCGTTAACTGGTGAAGGTGTTCACGTAATTACCGTCAACGATTATCTGGCGAAACGTGACTCAGCCTGGATGAGTAAGCTATATGGTTTCCTGGGATTAACAACGGGTGTCATTGTCAGCGGATTAAGTGGTGATGAACGTCGTGAAGCCTATGCTGCGGATATTACCTACGGCACCAATAACGAGTTTGGCTTTGATTATCTGCGCGATAATATGGCCTTTCGGCTTGAAGACCGCGTGCAACGCCCCCTGAATTTTGCGGTTATCGATGAAGTCGACTCCATTCTTATTGACGAAGCACGGACGCCCCTGATCATATCTGGTCCTGCCGAGGATAGCTCTGAACGGTATGTACAGATCAATTCACTCATCCCAAATCTGACGAAACAGGAAGGTGAAGAAGAGGATATTACCGTACCCGGTGACTACACCGTCGATGAAAAGAACAAACAGGTTCATTTCACTGAGGCCGGTCATGAAAAAATTGAGCAATTACTGACCGATGCCGGTCTGCTCGATGAAGATGCCAGCTTATACGATGCGGCAAATATCGGACTTATGCACCATGTTACAGCGGCATTGCGAGCGCATGTATTGTTTCATCGGGATGTTGAGTACATTGTGCAGGACGATCAGATTGTAATCGTCGATGAATTTACCGGGCGTACCATGCCGGGCCGTCGTTGGTCTGAAGGTTTACATCAAGCCATCGAAGCCAAAGAGGGTGTGAAGATTCAAAATGAGAATCAAACGCTTGCATCAATAACCTTTCAGAATTATTTCCGTCTGTATAAAAAATTATCCGGTATGACCGGTACCGCTGATACGGAAGCATACGAATTACAATCGATTTATGGGCTGGAAGTTGTCGTCATCCCGACACATCGGCCAATGCAACGTAAAGATGAAGCGGATCGTATTTACCTGACAGCCAAAGAAAAATTTGATGCAATTTTGTTGGACATTCAGGAATGTATAAAACGTAAACAACCGGTGCTGGTGGGTACGGCTTCGATTGAAAGTTCAGAATATCTGGATAAATTACTGACCAAAGCCAAAATTCCGCATGAAGTGCTGAACGCCAAATTCCATGAAAAAGAGGCGCATATCATAGCTGAAGCAGGTAAACCCGGTTCCGTAACTATCGCCACCAATATGGCTGGCCGTGGTACGGATATTGTTTTGGGCGGCAGCTTGGATGCTGAGCTGGATAAATTAGACGAAAATGCTGATGACGCAGCAAAAGCCAGAGTGAAAGCCGATTGGCAGCAACGTCATGACTTAGTGTTACAAGCTGGCGGTTTGCATATTATCGGTACAGAGCGTCATGAATCACGTCGCATTGATAACCAGCTGCGCGGCCGTTCGGGTCGTCAGGGTGATCCCGGTTCAACCCGTTTCTATCTGTCTCTGGAAGATAATCTGATGCGAATTTTTGCTTCGGAACGCATGTCAGGGCTGATGCAGAAACTGGGTATGGAAGAAGGTGAGGCCATCGAGCATCCATGGGTCAGCAGAGCAATCGAGAATGCGCAACGCAAAGTCGAAGGACATAACTTTGATATTCGCAAGCAGTTACTGCAGTTTGATGATGTTGCCAACGATCAGCGTAAGGTGATTTACGAGCAGCGCAATGAATTAATGGCAGCGGAAGATGTGTCTGAAACCATTGTTTCCATGCGCAGAGGTGTTGTTAACGACGTTATCAGTCTTTATATCCCACCAAACAGTATCGACGAACAGTGGAATATCAGTGGTCTGGAACAGGCATTGCGTGATGATTTTGCCCTGGATCTGGATATCAGTGGCTGGCTTGAAGCCGATGATAACCTGCACGAAGAAACCTTGCGTGAACGTATTATTGATGAAGCTGAAGCAGCTTGTCAGGCTAAGGAAGCTACGGTCGGTGCTGAACTGATGCGACATTTTGAAAAAGCCATTATGTTGCAAACACTGGATACACAATGGAAAGAACATCTGGCACAAATGGATTATCTTCGCCAGGGTATTAACCTGCGTGGTTACGCACAAAAAGATCCAAAACAGGAATACAAACGGGAAGCTTTCCAGTTATTCACGGCAATGCTTGATACCTTAAAACACGAAGTTATCAGCTTGATTTCACGTGTCAAAGTGCGTGCCCCTGAAGATATTGCTGCAGTTGACGAACAACGTCGTCAATCAGCGGATGTAGAGTATCAGCATGAAAGTGCATCGGCTGAAGCAGAGAGCGAACACCCTACAGCCAATCAACCGTTAACACGTGATGGCAAGAAAGTTGGCCGTAACGATCCGTGCCCATGTGGCAGTGGCAAGAAGTTTAAAAATTGCCACGGCGCCATTAAATAATGGCAGTCAATCTATCTGCTCCGATTGCTGCTGAATTAAAACCGGTTAAGGGTATCCGCCTTGCCACCGCCAGTGCCGGTATTAAAAAGCCTGGCCGTCAAGATGTGGTATTAATTGAACTGGCTCCAGGTAGTCACACAGCCGGGGTGTACACTCGCAATGCATTTTGTGCTGCACCAGTATTGGTTGCCCGGCAACATCAAACCCAATCAACAACCCGCTTTCTGTTGATAAATTCGGGAAATGCCAATGCTGGAACCGGTGATGCAGGGTTAGTTGCTGCAAAAGCATGTTGTGAGGCGGTGGCTAAGATTGGCCAGTGTGACGCTAAGACCGTATTGCCTTTTTCTACCGGCGTAATTGGACAACCATTACCGGTGGATAAAATTACCAGTGTATTACCGGAAGCATTTAACCAGTTACAGGCTGATAACTGGTTAAATGCTGCACATGCCATTATGACTACCGATACTATCCCTAAAGCCCGTAGTGTAGAACTGTCTTTAAATGGACAGCAAATCACCCTGACAGGCATTGCAAAAGGTTCCGGTATGATTCGGCCTGATATGGCCACTATGCTGTCCTACATCGCCACTGATGCGGCAATAAGCACATCTGTGTTGCAAGCAATGCTTGAAATATCGATGGAACAGTCATTTAACAGCATCACGGTGGATGGGGATACGTCGACCAATGATGCCTGTATTTTGATGGCCACCGGTCAGGCGGCTAACCCTTTAATAGATGATATTAACGCCGCTGATGCTCAACAGTTTTTAACCGCTTTGAATGAATTAAGTCGGTTTCTGGCACAAGCGATTGTGCGGGATGGCGAAGGGGCAACCAAATTTATCAGTATTGATGTGCAGCAGGGTGCGGATGTAGATGAATGTCAGCAGGTTGCCTATACGATTGCCCATTCACCACTGGTAAAAACCGCATTATTTGCCTCAGATCCAAACTGGGGACGTATTCTGGCGGCAGTGGGCCGTAGTGGTTTACCTAATCTGGATTTATCAAAAATTGCAATATATCTGGATACCGTTTGTATTGTCGATGGTGGACAACCCGCATCTGACTATACTGAAGAAAAAGGTCAGCAGGTAATGTCTCAATCAGAAATAACTATCCAGGTTAAACTCGGTAGAGGTGATGCCGCTAAAACAGTCTGGACTTGTGATTTTTCTTACGATTACGTGAAAATCAACGCCGAATACCGTACCTGATACGGAGCAGCATATGGATATTGGACAGATCAATACGCTGAGCAAGTTTCTACGTCAGAGTGGTGCTCAATACCGGGTATTTGATATGGGGCGCAGGGTCTGCAAATTAACGCCTGAGCAGTTTGTCAGTTTTGATAATTGTCAGCGCCCCTACCCTTATCCTTTCAAACGTTTAGCTCAAATGGGGATCATTTTCTGGCATCCTGAAATGGCGGAAAAGCAGTATGTCTGGTTTCTGCAATTTCCATTGGATGAACAGGGGCTGTTGGTTCCAGATGCCCGTGATGCGTTCCTGCTGATGTTGTTAGAAAGACTGGGTGAAGCCATGCTGGCTGCAGCAGATGGTGAAAAAATTCAGGGTGCTTTGCGCGATAGCCCCTACACCTTCAAACCACGCCAGGATCGAATGGCCGCTTTCAATGCCCAGGCTACTTATACTTTAAAGTTAGCACCATCGAAATATTATGATACCGCCTATCGGTATTTCACTGGTGATCTGCCACTGGATAAATGGCCTGGACTTGCCATGCAGGGATTGGCAGATTTTGCCATCAGACTGGATACTAATGAAGGTACTTTAGGTTTAATTCAAACGCTGCCAAAACTGCCAGAAGAACCATTTCATAATCTCTGTGTGTTACTGGAACATGCCTGTCCTGCTGCAGGGGTAATAGAAGTGCTGGCTCAGCAGGTTGATATTCAATTACAAGAAAAACAACCCGATACGGCCAGGATTATTTCCTGCTTGCGGGCAGCATCAAACAGCCCCGCGCGTGGATTAGTTGAGCGAATGGTAACCCAGGTACTGAAACATCGCTGCAGTAAGGAAATTGAAGTCCTGGCAATAATTTCGGGGCGAATCTGGCTGGCAGTGGCCAAACCGGCAATCTGTGCGTTGTATCTTGAGCAACTCGCCCTCAATGATGCCGGTCAACCCGGCTTCAGTCAGTTATTGGCCGATCTGTTATTCATTCCCGGTATGCGTGAACCGGTGATGCAGGCACTGCGTAATCCGAAACGTTCGGAATCTCTGGCAAAATCGGTGGGTGAAATGTTCGGCCATTAGGGGCAAGCAGACTAAAGATTCTTATTTACAATATTGGTTTCAAGTCCATCCACAGTGAATTGATTTTTTTCCCGCCAATAGTCTTTTATACCGGTTTCACCTTTGCGTTCAGCCCAGTTATTCAGCAATTCGCGTTCACCGACATAATCCAAATAGGGTACAGCCATGCCACAAGAGGTTTGTACCAGATCAATATCCAGAATAAAGATTTGTCTGGCTCCGGGCAGCGGATCAAACAAGGCATAATGGCTTTTCCATTCGGGGTCATGATGATGTATAGCCTGAGCCTGTCCATAGAGTCTCAGAATTAAAGGCTTTCCTTCAAATGCACAAAACATAATGGTCATACGCGGAATTTCTTCAATATGTGCAGCAGTTTCATTGCCACTGCCAGTCACGTTGAGCCAGGCCACGCGGTTGCTGTTTAATACTCTCAACGAATCCATGCCTTTGGGGGAGACATTAACCCGACTGTCAGCTGTTGCTGTTGCCACAAAAAACAGATGTTGTTTATGAATGAATTCAATCAAGCGGTCCGATAAAGCTGTAAATTGCTGTGCCATTACTTGTCATTGTCTCCGGATTGTTGTGTCAGCATGGAGCGCCAGCTGGATTCGGTCATCATATCCAAGCTGCTTTCCACTCGATCAACAAACACTTTGCCATCAAGATGATCCAGTTCATGCTGAAACAGTCTGGCCATAAAATCATGATATTCCGTTTCAACCAACTCACCATTACGCAACAGATAGCGAACTTTTATCTGCTGATAACGCGGAACAAGGGCACGTAATCCGGGGACACTCAAACAACCTTCCCAGTCTTTTTCCATAGCGTCGGAATGCCAGACAATTTCAGGATTAATAACACTGGTTGCAGGCATATCCGGTGCATAGGGATAACGATCATTGGGATGGCTCGACATAATAAAAAATCGTTGGTTAATACCGACTTGAGTCGCGGCAATTCCCATACCACCACGCTGTTTCACAAATTCAATTAATGCATCAATCTTTTGCTGAAATACCGTAGATTGTATATCGGTGACAGGTTCGGCGATACGACGTAAATCGGATTGCCCCAATTCCAGAATGTCAAAGTCTGTTTTCATATTAATGGTGCCTGCAATGGATCCTGAACCCGGAACCACCCTGCAATACTGTAACGATCCCGCCTGGCGGACAAAACTTCATGCGGAAACTGCTCACTTAGAAAAACCACAAAGGTGCCCATTTCGGGTTCAACTGAGGTAATCAGACTATCATTATTAATGTCATAGATCTGCAATTGACCGCCGTCCTGAGCCTGCCAGAACGGGTTTAAGTACATCACTGTCGTTAATATACGATTTGACTGACCTTTAAATGCATCCACATGCCGTTTGTAGAATGCCCCAGTAGGATAATGTGCATAATGCGCTTCGTAATCAAACAGGCCGAGAAACAAACGTTGATTCATCGCCAGTCGGAAGTCAGCCATATGGGAAAGATAAGCCTGGTCAATGCTGTTAGCCGGATCCAGCCAACGGGTTTCATCACTACGAATATTTTCATTCAATTGATGTTTTTGTTCACGACCTATACCAGCAAGCAACAAGTCATTATGTTCGTCAAGACGGGATACGCGCCGGTATAAATTGTGAGTCAATGCTGGAGGCAACAACTGTGGCAGGATGCAGTAACCATGGGTGGTTAAGGCATCGGCAATCAGATCGAATACGGCATAATCAACAACCGATTGAGTGTTCAATAAAGTCATTCTCCAGATGAAAAAGTGGCTTTGTTGTTGATGAAGAACAAAGCTAAGCCCTTGAAAGGGCGATAGAATGTAGCAGAATTTACGGTTGTAGGGCGATTTATTTTTTTATCGGCACGCGGATTTACCTAAACTTCACGGACACATACCATGTGAACAAACTTTTATTAAAAGCGGTCGCTAGGGCTTGTTGATCTTTCATCTCCACCACTGCTGGAGGCTTTTTTTGTGTCTGACAAGGCGGAAATCACGCCGTGTAGCCCTCCTACATAAGCGATTGACAAATGAGTCTGGAACTCATTTGAACAGCTTAGCGGGCTGCGCAGCGGTGAAATACAGGGATGTATTTCATACAACGCAGGCGGCCGCAAAAATAGTCCCAGCCCTTCGGGTTGTGTCTGAAAAAGCGCCACTTATGTCCATGGATGGACGGTATGCCGGCGCGCCAGGGAGGCGCGCGCCGGTCTGTGTTGCTCGTCACTTATTTAGAATAACTACAAAAACGTCAGGACAAGCAATGTTCCAGACATTGCTTTTGCATACACTCCATCCATGGAGATAAACGTTTTTGAGCGCAAGCCCCAAAGGGGTGAGATACATGGATGTATCTCACAAAAAGCGTTCCTCGTGCCTTGATTGACGCTTTTTCAGCTCACAACAGAGGCGGATATGAAAGATCAACAAGCCCTAGGGTTATCAGTTTTCATGGGTTAACCAAAAAACCAGTAAGCAATAATTATCGCTGCAGTTATTCCAGCAACATCCGCCGCAAGGCCGCAAGCAATAGCATGGCGGATTTTCTTAATCCCTACGGCACCAAAATACACTGCGAGAACATAAAATGTTGTTTCAGTGCTGCCCTGAACAATGGAGGCCAAACGTCCGGCAAACGAATCCGCTCCATGCACTTCCATGGTATCGATCATCATGGCCCGGGCCCCACTGCCACTGAATGGTTTCATCAGGGCGGTGGGCAGGGCATCGACAAAACGATCATCCAGTCCTGCAGCGAGCACTCCGGCACGAACACCGCTAGCGATTAATTCAAGTGCACCGCTGGCACGAAAAACCCCAATGGCAACTAACATGGCAACCAGATAAGGAATAATCATTACCGCCGTTGAAAAACCTTCTTTGGCACCATCAATAAAGGCCTCATAGGCATTTACCCGTTGCCAGGCAGCTGCCACAATAAAGGCGATTACTAATGAAAAAATCACTACATTACTGACAATAGCGGATTGCACCAGCATTTGTTGTTGTTCCAGACTGGCAAAATAAGCCAGTAAACCGAACACAAAAGCACTGAAACCACCCAGGTACATCAGCACGATGCGATCCAGCAGATTGATTTTCTGTACCGCGGCGACAGTGATTAAACCTATCAAGGTTGAAAAATAGGTGGCGATAAGTAACGGGATAAAAACGTCTGTCGGATTAGCGGCGCCCATCTGTGCACGATAGGTAAAAATGGTGACCGGGAACAAGGTGACGGCAGAAGTGTTAATGACCAGAAACAGAATCTGGGCGTTACTGGCGGTATCTTTTAACGGATTAAGCTTTTGCAGTTCCTGCATCGCTTTAATACCCAACGGGGTTGCTGCATTATCGAGGCCCAGTGCATTGGCTGATATATTCATCACCATCGCCCCCAGCGCGGGATGATTCTTTGGTACTTCAGGCATTAAACGAGTGAAAAGGGGCGATAACCCACGGGTTAATAACTCGACAAATCCACTGCGTTCACCAATTTTCATAATCCCCAGCCATAAGGCCAGAATGCCGGTTAAACCAATGGCAATTTCAAAAGCGGTTTTAGAAAGTGCAAACAGCGCCTGCATGATCTGGTTAAAAATTTCTGTGTCACCCAACACCAGTAACTTAAATAAAGCTACTGCAAAGGCAATCAGAAAAAAGGCAATCCAGATAATATTCAGCATGGGGGCTATTGTGGCATGCTCAAAAAAAAAGTCACTGTTGCCAGTGACTTTTAGTTATTGATGTATTGACCAGTTAGCTTTTCTTAAATTTCTTACCAGGTTTGCTACGAGGTCCATCTTTACGATCTTTGCTGAAATTCCGGCGTGATGGACGGGCCGCTAAACTTTCAGCTACTGCTTCCTCTGTTGCCAGACTCATGTTCAGCTGTTTATTGTTGACCCATACTTTACGTATTTGTTGGAACATATCTTTTGGCATGCCTTGTGGCAAATCAATCAAACTATGATCATCATTAATAGTAATACGACCGATAAACTGACTGTCAATGCCTGATTCATTGGCAATCGCGCCGACCAGATTGCGTGGTTCGATATTATCTGCACGACCTACTTCAACGCGGTAGGTATCCATATCCGGCTCATTAGGGTGCGCGCGTGGTGCACGTTTTTCACGTGGTGGACGTTCGCCTCTGGAAGGTCTTTCACCGCGCTCCTGACGAGGTCCACGTTCCCGTTCTTCACGTGCAGGGCGTTGCGTGACATGTTTAACCGGCTTCAACGGACGATCTTTCTGCACTAAAAAGGCCAGTGCTGCAGCGATTTCAATCGGATCCGCATTATGTTCCTGTTGATATTGGCTGATCAGCGTCTCGAAATAAGCCAGTTCCTGAGACTCAATGGTTTCACTGAGTTGTTCCATAAACTGCAATACACGACGATCAGCAATATCTTCGCTGCTCGGTAATTGCATTTTGGTAATGACCTGGCGTGTCGCTTTTTCAATGGCACTTAACATTCGTGTTTCGCGTGGGGAGACAAACAGAATGGCCTCACCTTTACGACCGGCACGGCCGGTACGGCCGATACGATGCACATAGGATTCGGTATCGTAAGGGATATCGTAGTTGACCACATGGCTCATACGTTCAATATCAAGCCCACGTGCAGCTACATCAGTAGCAATCAGAATATCAATACTGCCTTTTTTCATGCGTTCAATGGTTTTTTCACGCAGGGCCTGATTCATATCACCGTTGATGGCAGCGGCTGAATATCCCCGGGCTTCAAGTTTCTCAGCCAGTTCAACTGTCGCGTTTTTGGTGCGGACAAAGATGATCATGCCGTCAAAGTCTTCGACTTCCAGAATACGGGTTAACGCATCCAGCTTATGCATACCGGTGACTTGCCAGTAACGCTGGTTAATGGTGGTGACGGTTGACGTTTTGGATTGAATGCGAACATCCACCGGATCTTTCAAATATTTCTGTGCGACACGATGAATTGGGCCCGGCATGGTTGCTGAAAATAAAGCGACCTGACGATTTTCAGGGGTTTCTTTAAGAATGGTTTCGACATCATCAATAAAGCCCATACGCAGCATTTCATCCGCTTCATCAAGCACTAATGCTTCAAGTTTATCCAGCTTCAATGTGCCACGACGAATATGATCCAGAATACGACCCGGGGTACCGACAACAACTTGTGGTTTACGTTGTAATGAGCGTAATTGAATGCCCATGCTTTGACCGCCATAAATCGGCAGAATATGGAAATCTTTCAGGTGACGGGCATAACTTTGGATCGCTTCTGAAACCTGTATAGCCAATTCACGAGTCGGTGCTAACACCAACATCTGGGTGGATTTATTTTTAACATCCAGCCGACTTAACAGCGGTAAAGCAAAAGCAGCCGTTTTACCTGTACCGGTCTGGGCCTGGCCTAGTAGATCTCTACCGGCAAGTAAAGGCGGAATACTTTGCGCCTGAATAGGCGAAGGGGTTTCATAACCTGCTTGTTGTACAGCTTGTAAAATTGGAGCAGCTAACCCTAACTCAGCGAATGAGGGTGTTGAATCGTTTTCTGGTGTGGACATTGAATAACCTGTGATGGGCAGCTTTGGAAACAAAGCTGTAAAAGTGACATTTGCGAGCGTGCAATTATACGTGCCTGAACTATGAAAAGATAGCAAAATCATTCATTTAATTAGTGCTTATTTACTCTTGAGCACCATCATGCAGAGACGATGATGGATAAGCAGCTCAGGCTTGCCATGGTGCTTATACCTGATCTATGTGATTATCAGCTAACCGGTTTTTTAAGATAGAGAAAAATACTATGGATCCTTTTTCAGTTGATGCGTATACCCCGGCAGAAATAGCTCGCCGCCTGGAAAAAATCAGTATGAGCAAATGCACTGTGGATCCGTTGAGAGTCTTTGCGTTGGCATTACTGGCAGGTGCATTTATCGCGCTTGGGGCGGCGTTCTTTACACTGGTGACTTATGACGTTGGCAATATGCCAGCGGGTTTGATGCGATTAATTGGTGGTCTGGCATTTTGCTTGGGATTAATTCTGGTGGTGGTGGCCGGGGCAGAATTATTTACAGGTAATAACTTATTGGTCATGGCCTGTATTGATGGTCTGATTAGCATAAGACAACTGATTTACAACTGGGTAATGGTTTATCTTGGCAATTTCATTGGCGCTTTAGGAATTTTACTGCTGATGTATTTCAGTGGTTTATGGTGGCAGGGTGATGGGGCGCTTGGGCAGAAGGTGGTGGCAATTGCTGACAGTAAAGTGAATATGAGCTGGATGGAAGCGTTCAGTCGAGGAGTGTTGTGCAATATTCTTGTTTGTCTGGCCGTCTGGTTATGTATGGCAGGCCGCAGCGTGACTGATAAGGTTCTGGCAGTGATCTTTCCAATTACTGCATTTGTCGCTTTAGGTTTTGAACACAGTGTTGCCAATATGTTTTTTATTCCTGCAGGCTTATTGGCACAAACTGAAATCGGGACGACTTTAGCTGTCTCTGAGCAACTGACCATAGGGGGATTTTTCTGGCATAACTTGATCCCGGTGACCTTAGGCAATATGCTGGGAGGGAGTGTATTTGTAGGCTTGTTTTACTGGTTTATCTATTTACGTAAATAAAAGGAAAACAGCATGACTGAACATGTTTATAAGCATATTGAAATCACCGGCAGCTCAGCCGATAGTTCGGATAAAGCGATTGAAAATGCAATCGCTAAAGCGGCTGAAACAGTGAAGAATCTACATTGGTTTGAGGTGACCGACACCCGCGGCTATATTGAAAATGGCGGTGTACGCTACTGGCAGGTCACTATCAAAATAGGTTTTCGAATAGAGGATTAAATCCCCTATTTATTCAGCTTGGTAAACTTGGCGCCTTCGAGCGTCAAGTTATACATCAGGCCTTTATTGCTGAACACAAACCCGACGATGGGATCTTTAATATCAGTGGTATTGATATCCTCACCTACTCCCCATTCGACAACAGCCACAGAACCATCTACTCCGGCTTTCCACCCATCACTATCGCGAAACTGCTGTAATGCCTCATCATTCATAAACACCAGAATCACGGTTTTTTGCTGAGCACCTAACTGAAAGCCGATGGATGCAGCCGCAGTATTGTAGTAATCCACAGTGCTACCACTGATGCGTAACGCACCTTCACCATATTCACCACCGATACCAAAACCGGCTTTGATGATATCGGGCAAAACCAATACCCCGGAAGCTTTTTCAAGAAAACGATCACCACCGGAAACTTCTGTTTGAAACCGTTTCAGGGCTTCATCCACTTTAATATCAATTTCGGCGGCTGAGGCGGAAAAGGATTGTGTAGAAAGCGTCAGTAAAGAAAAGGCAAAAATCATTGCTGACAGAACAGGAAGATAAGTCGAAATTCGGTTTAACATGATGTAAATCCTCAACTTCGTTATTGAGGCTTCAACATAGCACGCTGACTGGAGGGATGGAAGATGGTCAGTACATAATAAAACGTACTGACCATGCCGCTTAGTTATTGATCCCCAGACTTTTCAGATACTCATCATAGGTACCGGTAAAGTCGGTGATACCTTCATTTTCCATATCAAATATGCGGGTTGCCAGAGAGGAGACAAACTCACGATCATGGGAGACAAAAATTAAGGTACCTTCGTAGTTTTCCAATGCCAGGTTAAGTGATTCAATAGATTCCATATCCATATGGTTGGTCGGTTCATCCATCACCAGGATATTGGGTTTTTGCAGAATCAGTTTGCCAAACAGCATGCGGCCTTTTTCACCACCTGACAGCACATTGACCTTTTTATCAATCATATGACCAGAGAATAGCAGACGACCCAAAGTGCCACGGATAACCTGTTCATCATCTTCCGGGCTGCCCCATTGCGACATCCACTCGAACAAGGTCATATTACTCTTAAACAGATGATCATGATCCTGAGCGTAATAACCGATATTGGCATTTTCAGACCATTTTACATGACCGGATTTTGGCGCCAGTTCACCAACCAGCGTTTTCACAAAAGTGGTTTTACCAATACCGTTAGGACCGATAACAGCAATCTTTTCGCCTACTTCAGCCATAAAACTAAAATTTTCAAACAGCGGTTTTTCGTTATCGTAACCTTGTGTCAGTTTGCTGACTTCCAATGCATTACGAAACAGTTTCTTTTCCTGATTAAAACGAATAAACGGATTCACCCGGCTGGAAGGTTTAATGTCATCCAGCTGAATTTTTTCCATTTGTTTTTGACGGGAAGTTGCCTGTTTTGCTTTGGACGCATTGGCAGAGAATCGTGATACGAATTCCTGTAGCTCTTTGATCTGTGCTTTTTTCTTCGCATTGTCTGATTGCAGACGTTCGCGCGCCTGGGTGGAAGCGATCATGTACTCATCATAATTGCCCGGATAAATACGTAATTCGCCATAATCCATATCCGCCATATGCGTACAGATGCGATTGAGGAAGTGTCGATCATGCGAAATGATGATCATGGTGCTGCTGCGCTGGCTTAATACCTCTTCCAGCCAGCGGATGGTATTGATGTCCAGATGGTTGGTCGGCTCATCGAGCAGCATGATATCGGGATCAGCGAACAGTACCTGAGCCAACAGGATACGCAGCTTCCAGCCGGGTGCAATTTCACTCATCGGACCATAATGCTGTTCTACCGGAATGCCGACACCTAACAGTAATTCACCCGCACGGGATTCGGCGGTATAACCGTCCATCTCGGCGTATTGACCTTCCAGTTCTGCGACTTTCAGGCCATCTTCTTCACTCATTTCCGGCAGGTTATAAATCCGATCGCGCTCACGATGCACATCCCATAACTCAGGTTGTCCCATAATCACAACGTCAATAACACGTTGATCTTCGTACGCAAACTGATCCTGTTTTAATACCGCATAAGACTCATTAGGATCGTAACTCACATTACCCGAGGTAGGCTCTTGCACCCCGGCCAGAATTTTCATAAAAGTCGATTTACCACAACCATTTGCGCCAATCAGGCCATAACGATTGCCGCCACCGAATTTAACGGAGACATTTTCGAACAGGGGCTTGGCCCCGAATTGCATGGTGATGTTAGCAGTGCTTAACAAGGTTAAAATCCTGTATCTAAAGGAGAAATTCAGACGTGCTGAAAAAACCCGCCATTATACATGGTCTGATGGCTTGCCGATAAGGTTCAGTTTTTGTTGTCTGCTGAGTTTTTTGATTACTGCTTCCCGACGGCTTGCACTGCTGCGATCGGGATGCTGCTCCTGATACACTACTTTCTGTGCATCACTGGTATGGAAAAAACGGGCGCCGCCTTTATGGTTCTGATGTTGTTTTAAACGTCGTTCCAGGTCTGTGGTTATGCCGGTATATAAATGACCATTCGCCGCTTGAATAATGTAGAGCGTCCATTCAGTCCTGGTCATGAAAATCGAGGGCCACTGAATTAATGCAATAGCGCAGGCCGGTCGGAGCCGGGCCATCGTCAAATACATGACCCAAATGGGCTTCACATTGCTGACAGCGTACCTCGGTACGATCCATATTATGACTGTAATCCGGATGATGAGTGACTACACCATGCTCCAGCTGTGATGAAAAACTTGGCCAACCACAACCGGCATCAAACTTGGCATCTGAAGCAAATAAGGCCTGGCCACAGCAGATACAGTGATAACGTCCGGTTTCATCGTGATTGACATATTCACCTGAAAAAGGCGGCTCTGTGCCAGCCTGCCGGGTAACCCGATATTGCTCGTCACTAAGTTGCTGGCGCCACTGTGCATCCGTTTTTAAATCGGAGTTCATCTTGCTCTTCTTAATTACAACGTTGTGGCATTGTATAAAAAATCGCCAAACAATTCATACCTGTCTGGTGGATCAAGTGGCCCGTATCACCTGTTGTATGTCGGAACACATTGAAGGGAATTGTTTTAGCAATATCTGCATGCCTTCGATATCAAACGCATCAATGCGTTCCAGTAACTGGCTGGCATAGCGATCCAGAGTGTCAATCTGGTAACTACCTGCCAGTCTGGCAATTGCGTGGGCAAAATGCTTAATATCAGTCATGCTGTTACTTTTTGTGGCCATACGCCAGATTTCATCAATATCAGTTTGAAAATGCTTCAACAGGGACATCAGTTGCTGCTTGTTTAACTGTGACCAATTCTGCTGAGCTGTTGCGGTCACTTCAACTTCCATTGTCTGGTAATCTAGAAATACACTTAAGGCATGAAACAGCTCATTGCGTAAAACCGGTTTACGCAAGTAGGCATCAAAATGCTCCAGTTTATCCTGTTCGTAGGCATCTTTCATTACCGAAGCAGTCAGTGCGACTACAGGTAGATCGGGACTAAAGCCCTTTATTTTCTGGGCAGCTTCATAGCCATCCATCACGGGCATTCGGATATCCATCAACACCAGGTCCACTGAATTATTTTCAACAAACTCAACGGCCTGCTGGCCATTTTCAGCTTCACTGGTCTGAATGTTACTGTTGATAAAGTGTTGTCGAATCAACTCACGGTTATGTTCGACGTCATCGACGATCAGCATATGCGCCGGCTCAAAACGTATGCGACTGGCATCAAATGCCAAAGCCTGTTGCCGGAGTTTGTCACTGGCCATGGCGGCAATATCGATCCCGGGCAAGTCAATACTGAATACCGAACCTTCACCGCTGTTACTCTGCAGATGGATTTGCCCCCCCATCATTTCTATCAATCGGCGGGTGATTGATAAACCAAGGCCCGTACCACCATATTTACGAACATCCTGACCAGATTGCTGGGCGAATATTTCAAAAATATGTTCAATCTCAGCTTCGGGAATACCAATCCCGGTATCTTCAACCCGTATATGTAAATCCAGCTTACTCAGATGATCATCGACATTATCGGCGTGCACATGAATACGAACATGTCCTGTCTCAGTGAATTTGACGGCATTGCTGATTAAATTGAACAGGACTTGTCTGAGACGGGTGGCATCCAGTAGCAGGCCGTGAGGCAACTGTGGGTCAATATCTAAATGCAAGGCTAAATCCTTATTACGGATTTGCAGAATAAACATATTGGCTATCTCATCAAACAACTGGTGTGGATCAGTCGCCGTTTTATTCAGAATCAGTTTGCCGGCTTCAATTTTCGATAAATCAAGAATATCGTTGATCAGCAGCAACAGTGTATTGCCCGCACTGCGAATGGTTTTAATAAAGGATTTGAGTCTGGGTTCGGTGACCTGTTCGTCCAGCAGCTCGGTAAACCCCAGAATAGCATTCATCGGGGTTCGGATTTCATGACTCATATTGGCGAGAAATTGCGATTTGGCCAGATTTGCTGCTTCTGCATGGCTCTTGGCCTCTTTCAGTGAATTTTCCAGCGCAATTCGTTCATCCATATTAAGATAAAAGCCGAGAAAAGCCGGTTTGCCCTGATACTGAATGGAAATGATTGAAAACAGGCCCTGAATAAGCTGACCATTCCGGCTTCTTATGTTGACCATTTCACCATTGATTTCGCCTGCAGAAGCAAGTTTTGCCTGTACATCATCGCGTTGAGAAATATCAGCATAAAAATCCTGAACTTTTAATGTTTTCTGCTGATCGGCGGTAAAACCCAGTTCTTTATGACAATACTTGTTCGCCAGCAGAATACTGCCATCTAAGGCCGACGTTACCATGAGGCTCATCGGCATCACATTAATCAGATGAAATAGCTGGGTTTCACTTTCCCGGAGCTGCTGTTCGGAAATAAGCCGTTTATTGACTTCAGTACGTAAGCGACGGTTCCAGTAGATAGTGGCAAGCAGGAAAATCAGCAGGACAGATGCGACCTGTATCAGTAGTGTGTAATTGGTGCGTTCAATCGTATTAACCGACATCCAGCGTTGGTCGATGGCTCGTTTTTCATCTTCTGTGATGGCTGTGATCGCTTTATTGATTATCGATAAAAGTTCGGGCTGATCCTTGACTATACCTACATGTAAGGCTGAGGAGTACTCCCGGACAATACTGGTATTCAGATGAGTCAAACCCGACTGGCTGGCGTTGTAGGTGATGGTGGGAAGAATGTCAAAATAACCATCAATCTCTTCCGCCGCCAACATCGCCAGTCCATCACGCACAGAGGGTACATAGATGATGTCAATTTCCGGATAGTAGGCCAGTAAAATCGACTCGGCAAAATAGCCTTTTACCACGCCGACAGGTTTATTGTTGAATTCACTCAGACTGCTGAGATGACCGAATTTCGTTGTGGCCATGGCCAGTGGGTAATCCAGATACGGAATGGACATGTCGAGAAATGTTTCACGAAATGTATTACGTGAAAGAGCCACAATAAGATCTATTTCACGGTTTTGTGCCGCTTCAATGACAGATTGCCAGTCCGCATTGGGTTCAAGTTGAAACTGCAGACCCGTTTGCTTGCTGATAAGTTGAAAATAATCAGCGCTGATACCACTGTGCTCACCATTTTTGTCTATAAAATCAAAAGGTGGCCAATAAGGGTCTACACCGATTCTGACAATCGGGTTATCTTTTATCCATTGCTGTTCGTTGTCGGTTAATTCGAGTCGACTCTGCTCAAACGGCAATACTTCAAATGCACTGCTATCACTGACAACGGCATACCATTTATCAATGATCTGCTGTTTTTCGGCCGCGGTAATTGCCGATAACGATTTTTCAATAATGCTGTGTAGCAGCGGATAACGTTTATCAATGGCAACAGATGTGTCGGTGGTCAGATTGGGCACTTTGGCGACCACTTTGAGATTGGAAAGATAACGTTGTTTGATTACGTTGGTTGCCACTGCGATATTACCGATATAGGCATCGGCTCTGGAAAAGGAAACCGCTTCCAGCGAATCATCGTTTGAGTCAGTCAACACCAGCGCCAAGTCCGGGTAATGGATTTTCAGCCAGTTATGCAGATAGGAGTCTTTATTTACAGCGACTTTAAGCCCAATCAAATCATCCATTGATTGAATATCATCGCGCTGCTTCTGGACAATAATGCCCAGTGAAAGACTGACATAGGGTTTTGAAAAGAAGAGAAACTCCTGTCTTGCCTCGGTAGCGGCTGCGCAGCTCAATCCCATTAACTCGCCGGCACGCATTTTTTCCATGGTGTTAGCCCATACATCTGGCTGAACGGTAATTTTCAGGCCACTTTTTTCACTGACAAGCTTCAATACATCAGCCGCTATGCCATCATGTTCGCCTTGGTCATTCAGAAAATCATAAGGTGCCCAACTGAAGTCTGCGCCGAGTTGGATTTCTGGGTTGTCAGCTATCCATGCCTGTTCTTCTTCGGTGAAAGTCAGTGCCGACAAGCGGCAACTGATGAACAGCAGAGCAAGCAATAGCAACCAGTTAGTTTTGATCGGCAATCGCAACAAATTCATCAATGTGTTCCATTAGCAGGTTCACCAGATAGGGATCAAACTGGCTACTGCTATGTGTCCTGATGTAATCAATGGTGGCATCTAATGGCCAGGCATCTTTATAAACCCGCTTGTGTAACAAAGCATCAAAGACATCAATCAACCCAACAATTCGGCCATAAATATGTATGTCCTGACCTTTTAAACCCTGAGGATAACCGGATCCATCCCATTTCTCATGGTGTTGGTGAGCGATGATGGCGGCAGCTTTGGTGTATTTACGTTTTGAATTATCAAGAATTTTATAGGCTCGGGTGGTGTGGGTTTTCATAATGGCAAATTCGTCTTCAGTGAGTTTGCCCGGTTTATGCAATATGGAATGGGGAATGGTGATTTTGCCAATATCATGCATCGGTGCGGCATGAAACAGAATATCGGCATCCTCATCGGTCAGACTTTCGTGATACAACGCCAGTAATCTGGAGCATTCGGCAACCCGGCGGATATGTTTGCCAGTTTCATCGGAAGTCGATTCCATCAGTTCGGTTAATACGTAAATCATTTCCAGCTGGTTTTGTTCCAGTTCGGTCATTAACCGTTGCTGATTTAATTCGTATTTTTGCTGCAGAGACAGATTGTTTTGCTGCAGCAGTTTTTTAGCACGATATAACGTGAGATGGGTGTTGACTCTGGCCAGCAGCTCTTCGGCGTGAAACGGTTTACACAGGTAATCCACTGCTCCGGCCTGAAAGCCCTGACTGATAGAGTCGACATCAACTTTGGCCGTGACAAAGATAATGGGGATATCCTGAAGCCGGGGTTCTGCCTTTATACGTCGGCAAACCTCGTAGCCATCCATTTCCGGCATCATGATATCAAGCAGAATCAGGTCATATTCATGCGTTCGCATCAAAGCGAGTGCTTCTGGACCGCGAGTGGCAAAAGAAAGATTATAGGGCTCTTCCTTAAGAAAATTCATGGCCACCTGAATATTGTCAGGGACGTCATCGACGATTAAAACATTGGCGTTATTATCCATCGCGATTCCTTGTATATAGATACTCTTGCGACAATCAGTTAGTGACTGCAAATGGTATCTACTGAAAATAACAGTAACGATAGATCTTGTCTATCAGTCTTAAAAGCTGGTTTAACAAATATCGACAAACTAATTGCATCTGACTGGTAAGTTTATATTTGAGTTGCAATGATGAGGGATAAAAACAAAATAAGTATGATGTGGTTTTAAATAGCGGGAAGCGAAAATGGCTTTGCAAAAAGCGCCGGAATGGCAGGCTTTACTTGAGTATGAATTTGATCAGCCTTATATGCAGCAGTTAAAGGCATTTTTACAGCAGCAAAAAGCACAACATAAGGTGATATATCCACATTCGTCCAATTGGTTTCATGCGTTGGAAACGACACCATTATCACAGGTAAAAGTCGTGATCCTCGGTCAGGATCCCTATCATCAGCCAGATCAGGCACATGGTTTATGTTTTTCGGTAAAGCCAGGCATGGCTATTCCGCCTTCCTTAAGGAATATCTATAAAGAACTGAATAATGATCTGGAGATTATTCCCCCCAAACATGGCTATCTGGAAGCCTGGGCCAGGCAAGGCGTTTTGCTGCTCAATGCTGTGTTAACCGTGGAGCACGGTCAGGCGAATGCGCATCAGGGGAAAGGCTGGGAACAGTTTACGGATAGGGTGATCAGTGTGGTTAATAAGCAACGCGACCATGTCGTATTTATGTTGTGGGGCAGTTATGCGCAGAAAAAAGGGGCGGCCATTGACGGCCAACGACATCTGGTTTTAAAAGCACCCCATCCCTCACCGCTGTCAGCACACCGCGGATTTCTGGGATGCAAACATTTCAGTCGGGCTAACGAGTATTTACAACAGCACGGTCAAACGCCCATAGATTGGCAGTTACCTGCTTCGGTCAAGTTGTCATCAGATTGAATTTTGTTGTGTAACAGAGATTTCTCCAATACAGCCGATGGGCAGGCTTGATACAATTCGCGCCATGATAAATCTTAGCCAACTTTCTTTACGTCGCGGACCACGGTTGCTGTTTGAAGCGGCCAACCTGGTGATTCACCCGGGGCAACGTGTAGGTTTGACCGGTGCTAATGGCACGGGTAAATCCAGTTTATTTGCGATGATTCGGAATGAAATACACGCTGACAGCGGTGACCTGACTCTACCTGAGTCATGGGTGATTGCGCATGTCGCGCAGGAAACCCCTGCGGTTAATATACCGGCAATTGATTATGTGTTGCAGGGTGATGCAGAACTTAACCAGTTGCTGACACAATTGACACAAGCAGAACAAACCAATGATGGCCATCTGCAAACTCAGCTACATGATAAATTAGGGTTGATTGATGGTTATACCGCACGCAGTCGGGCGGCAAAACTGCTTCATGGACTAGGATTCAGTGCTGATCAGCAGGAAAATGCCGTCACTACATTTTCCGGTGGCTGGCGTATGCGACTTAATCTTGCTCAGGCATTAATGTGCCGTAGTGACTTGCTGCTGCTGGATGAACCCACTAACCATCTGGATCTTGAAGCCGTATATTGGTTGGAAGAATGGTTACGCAGTTATAGTGGAACCCTGCTGGTTATTTCGCACGACCGTGAGTTTCTGGATCGGGTCGTTACGCAGATTGCCCATATAGAACAGCAACGCATTAAATTGTATACCGGTAATTATTCGGACTTTGAAGTAGCACGCGCCGAGCATCTGGCCAATCAGCAATCCGCTTATCAGAAACAGCAATCTGAAATTGCGCATATCCGTGACTTTGTGAATCGTTTCAAAGCCAAAGCGACTAAAGCCAAGCAGGCACAAAGTCGTATCAAGGCATTGGAACGTATGGAAAAGATTGCCCCTGCGCATGTGGATTCGCCGTTTCATTTCAGTTTTTTTCAACCACGGCGTTTAACCACGCCAATTTTAGCGCTGGATAAAGCCAGTGTTGGTTATCAGCAAACGCCGTTAATTGACAATATCAAGCTTAACCTTGCGCCCGGCGATCGCATCGGGCTGTTGGGGCCGAACGGGGCCGGTAAGTCCACGCTAATCAAGCTGATTGCGGGTGAGCTGCAACCATTGACTGGCAAACGCCGTGAAGGTAAAGATATTGTTATTGGCTATTTTGCTCAGCATCAGCTGGAACAGTTACGGCCAGAGGATAGTGCCTTAAATCATTTGCAGCGGTTGGATCCCATGGCAACCGAACAGGACTGCCGTAACTTTCTGGGTGGTTTTGGGTTTAATGGTGATACCGCTCTGGAGCCCGTCGCTCCGTTTTCCGGCGGCGAGAAAGCGCGTCTTGTCCTGGCTTTATTAGTATATCAGCGACCAGCCCTGTTATTGCTGGATGAGCCGACCAACCACCTTGATTTAGAGATGCGTCTGGCACTGAATATGGCGTTGCAGGAATTTGAAGGGGCACTGGTTGTTGTTTCCCATGATCGGTATTTTTTGCGAAATGTCACAGACGATTTATGGCTGGTGGCGGATGGCAAGGCAACGGTATTTGACGGCGATTTGGATGACTATCGTCAGTTAAGACTTGGCCGGGATAGTAGTAATAACATCGAAAAAAATACGCTTGGTAACAACACTAAAAAATTAGACCGTCAGGCCGCTGCACAGCAACGGCAAAAATTACAGCCTTTGCGAAATCAGGTCAAAAAAGCCGAGCAGGTGCTTGATAAGCTGAATGCAGAGTTAGCCAAAATTGAAGGTTTGCTGGCTGATACCTCACTGTATGAGATGGCGAATAAAGAAAAACTGAAGACCTTGTTGCAACAGCAAGCAGCAACCAAGTCTGCATTGGAGCAGGCTGAAATGGACTGGCTTGATGCCAGTGAAATACTCGAAAACGCAGAAACTGCAGAGGTTTAATCCGTGGCATTATTGTCTTTAAAACAGCTGACCGTCAGTTATGGTGGCCCAAATTTACTGGATAAAGTCGAGTTTCAGCTCGATAAGGGGGAACGGGTTTGCCTTGTTGGCCGCAATGGCGCCGGTAAATCCACATTAATGAAAGTCATTGCTGGCGAGATTACGCCGGATAGCGGTGAAATGGTTGGTTTGCAGGAGTTAAAAATTGCCCGACTGGAGCAGGAAGTTCCTGCTGGTACGGCGGGTAGTGTGTTTGATGTCGTCGCTGATGGACTCGGTGAAGTTGGGCCTTTGCTGGTGGAATATCACCATATTGTTCAGCAACTGCAACATGATAGTAGTGAACAAATACTCAACAAGCTGGAAAAAGCCCAGCATAAATTAGAAGCCGTTGATGGCTGGAGTCTCGAACAGCAGGTGGAAACGGTTATTTCCCGTTTATCGCTGGATGCCGATGTTGAGTTTTCCAGTTTATCCGGTGGTATGAAAAGACGGGTTCTTCTGGCTCAGGCACTGGTACGCCAACCGGATATCTTACTACTCGATGAGCCTACCAACCATCTGGATATCAGCTCTATCACCTGGCTAGAAGGTTTTCTGAAAAGTTACGGCGGCACCTTATTGTTTATTACCCATGACCGCAGTTTTTTACAGGCTTTGGCCACACGTATTGTGCAGTTAGATCGTGGGCAACTGGTGAGCTTTCCCGGTGACTACAAAAGCTTTTTGCAAAAACGGGAAGCCTTATTGTCTGCCGAAGCCGAGCAGAATGCCCAGTTTGATAAAAAGCTGGCCCAGGAAGAAGTGTGGATCCGTCAGGGAATCAAAGCCAGACGCACCCGTAATGAAGGTCGGGTGAGGGCGTTGGAAAAACTGCGTCGTGAACGCGGCCAACGTCGTGAAGTGCTTGGCAATGTGTCGATGCAAATCCAGGAAGGCGATCGGAGTGGCAAGCTGGTGGTCGAAGTTGAGAATATCAGTCAGGCATTTGATGGCCGGCAGTTATTTAAAGATTTCTCAACAGTGATTCAGCGCGGTGATCGCATTGGTATTATCGGACCCAATGGCTGTGGTAAAAGTACGTTACTGTCAATTCTGCTGGGACGGGCAGAACCCGAATCCGGAACAGTGCGTTTAGGCACCAATCTGCAGGTGGCCTATTTTGATCAATTACGTAGTCAACTTGATGAGGAAGCCAGTGTCGTTGACAACGTTGGGCAGGGTAGAGACTTTGTTGAAATCAATGGTAGCCGAAAACATGTGATTGGTTATCTGCAGGATTTCCTGTTTACGCCGGATCGGGCCAGAACCCCGGTAAAAGCGTTATCCGGTGGTGAGCGTAATCGGTTATTACTGGCCAAACTGTTTACCCAGCCCGCAAATTTACTGGTTTTGGATGAACCGACCAATGATCTGGATGCTGAAACCCTGGAATTGCTGGAGGATTTGTTACTGGGCTTTACCGGTACCATGCTGCTGGTCAGTCATGATCGCAGCTTTCTGAACAATGTGGTCACCAGCTGTATTGTGTTTGATGAAGATCAGCAAGTGCGTGAATATGTCGGTGGCTATGACGATTGGCTGGCACAACGCCAACAGTCCGTTAAGCAGGATAAACCGGCTGTCAGACTAGAGCCTGCTTCTCCAAAACCGGTTAAGAAAAAGGCGACATTAACCTATCAGCAACAACTGGATCTGAAAGCTTTGCCGTTAGAAATTGAAAAACTTGAACAAAAAATTGCAGCGTTAACCGAAAAAATGTCGGCAGCAGACTTTTATCAACAGGATGCTAAGAAAATTAAAGAAACTCAAAAGCAAATGGCCGATTTAGAGAAGCAGCTGGAAGCCGCTTTTGATAAATGGGAAAAGCTGGAGGCATTGCAAAACGCCTAGTCAGAAATTTACAGCTAGGGCTGTTTATCTTTCATCTCCGCCTCTGTTGTGAGCTGAAAAAGCGTCAATCAAGGCACGAGGAGCGCCTTTTAGTAATTCTAAATAAGTGACGAGTAACGCAGAGTGGCGCTTTTTCAGTCACAACCCGAAGGGCTGGGACTATTTTTGCGCCCGCCTGCGTTGTATGAAATACATCCCTGTATTTCACCGCTTCGCGGCCAGCTAAGCTGTTCAAATGAGTTCCAGACTCATTTGTCAATCACTTATGTAGTAAGGCTACACGGCGTGCTTTCCGCCTTGTCGGACACAAAAATAGCCGCCAGCAGTGGTGGATATGAAAGATAAACAAGCCCTAAAAAAAGCCGCTGCCTTGAGAGACAAGACAGCGGCTTTTTTAAGTTAAGAGTTATTCGTCTAATAATGCGTCACGATTGTCTTCACGGATACGTGGCAGAATCCACATTTCATACATGGATACTACCCACATAAAGGCAAAGGATAGTGCCATTGCACCACCACCAATCATTACAAACCAGGCAAAATTCGGATTCAGTTTGGTCAGCCACCATGCACTGATATCTATCAACAGAAAAATATAGGGCATTGAAATAACGAACACTTTTAACGGTTTTGGTACACCGGCGGCTAAACTGAAAATCAAGCCGACAAACATAAAGATAAATGCGATACCAAATAAGTGAATATGCGAAACGCGGGCAAGAGCCGTAATACTGGCACCAGTGTCCACCACCGCGCGTTCTTTTATTTGTTGGAAGTCAGAGTAATCCGGGACTGCACCACCGGCATCTGCGTTATGACAGATAATACATTTCGTTTCAAAAATCTGTTTAATACCATCATTTTCATACGCGTCTTCGGTGGCACCAGCGTGCACCCAGCTAATGATTTTTTCACGTTCATCATCAGTGGCCATGGATTTCATTGAACCGTGTAATTTATTTTCGAGCAGAGAGTTACTTCTATTACCGTAATAGCTGTAAACGATGTCATCAACGGATAGTCCATATTTTCCATCTGCAAGGCCATGAGTCAGCTGAATCTGTACGATTGCCATCAGATAACCCACAGCGACCACAACCAGATATCCGGTAAATAGTGCTTTTAATGATGTGCCTTGACTGGCGAGATTGAGGTTGTGATTTTTTGCCATGTTGTTTCCCTTATTTTTATTGTGTTTATTCTATTACATCACGCATTTTCTGAGTAGCCGAAAACTTTATTTACTGCCAAAAACCTGCTGCAGCAGTTCCGATGTTCGTGCCGCTGGATTGTTACGGATCTTCTGTTCTTCCTGCGCTATCATCACAAACAAACCATCCAGCGCCTGACCGGTGACATAGTCCGGCAGATCCAGATTCAGATCCTGTCCGACAACGGGGACCGAGCTTAGTTGATCGTCCAGTTGATTGTAATAGCGGGTAGCCCCAACCTCATTGAGCGATGTATCAATGATCGGTTCAAATAAACCGGCCAGCTTGCCACGGGTTTTATCTTCAAAAAAACGCGTAGCCGAGTCAGTCTCGCCATTAAGAATGTTACGGGCATCATCAATGGTCATGCTTTTAATGGCATCAATCATAATTGACGTTGCCTGTGGTGCAGCTTTTTCTGCAGCCCGATTAATACTTTGTTCAAAATCGTCTGCCATTTTATTCAGGCCCAGCTGACGCATTAAGCCAGCGGCTTGTTGTACACGCGGTGGTAAAGGGATACGGATTTGCGGGTTGTTCAGATAACCACCTTCTTTGCTGACATTTTCCACCGCCTTTCTGGTACCGGTTTCCAGTGCCTCTTTCAAGCCGTTCGCAATAGTATCAGCGCTTAAATCCGAACCTTGTGACGATTCAAGTGCTGTACTGCCTGATTTACTGAAGTCTTCCAGGAATTTTTTCCAGTCTGCATGGCTGGGGGAGGTTGCCAGTAACGAGAATAAAAAAACGATGGAGGTAAACGTTGCCGAAAATTTCATAATGTCATTCCTTTCATACCGAAGAGCTGCTGATCTTTCAGAGCCCAGTCCTTAGGAGTGGGATTGAAAAACACACAAACTGTAATTGCCTGTCGCTAATATGGAACTGCTATACGCATTCCTCGCGCATTGCGTGACGTTTTTCAATTCATAACAAAGGCAAAAAGATCATCAGACCTAAACTTTGATAGTGCCTGTATGACTCAATAAGCGTCAAGCCATCTTTTATGCCAGTTTTAGAATAACGAACAAAAAAAAGCCGGCTAAAAGTTTAACCGGCTTTTCATTTCTGTATCGGATCGTGTTATCAGCTAGGGACAACGTTTTCCGCTTGTGGACCTTTCTGACCTTGTGTCACTTCCATCGTGACAGATTGGCCTTCTTTCAGAGTTCTGAAACCATCTGATTTAATCGCGCTGTGATGTACAAAAACATCCGGACCATCGGCGCGTTCAATAAAACCGAATCCTTTTGCGTCATTGAACCATTTCACTGTACCTGTAACTTGCTCTGCCATATCAACCTCAATATCTTAAATCTTCTGCTAACTTAACTCCTAAGTCAGCTTACACTACCCCTTAAAAAGGGGTTAATCGCATTGTACGCCCAAAATTTAACAAAAAGTCACATTTATTTTGGAGTTTACAATTTTTTTTTAGGGTTAAAATTAGCTGTAAAAACGGCAAAAAAAACTGTAATTTATTGAAATATATGAATTTATAAGGATTTTATCGTTCTGGTTAACTGGCATTAATGAAAATGTAGATTGGCAAATTTCAAACTGCGTGCACAGTTAAAATGCGCGACTTCCCTCAAATTTCAGCTTAAACCGGTTTGAAATCAGCTGGCGTTTCAGAACCTTCTCCATAGAAAAACTTTTCCAGTTCGGTTTTTAAAAAAGCCTGGGATTTCGGATCTGCAAGAGATAAACGATATTCATTTATCAGCATAGTTTGATGTGCTATCCACATTTGCCAGGCTTCTTTAGAGACGGTCTCATAGATTTTTTTGCCCAGATCGCCGGGATAAGGTGGAAAGTCGAGTGCTTCTGCTTCTTTGTTGAGTTTTACACAATGCACGGTACGTGTCATAGCATCCTCTCGGTTGATGATAAGAATTCAATTAATTGTTTAACCGGGGCGGGTAAGCCCAGTGTTAACGCCTTGTCTATTTTAACCCAGATATGCTGATTATTCTCAGCAACTATATTAATGGGATCTGCAGTGAAAATATGGGGGTGGATCGTTAATTTGAAATGACTGAAAACATGCTTGATTTCAGGCATTGATGATTGAAAGACAGCATTTTTTACCGGCAGAATGTTATCTGCTACTTGAGCCGCGGCTTCAGGAAAGCTCCACAAACCACCCCAGATGCCACTTTGTGGACGTTGTTCCAGTAATATGTGGTTATCCTGATGAATGTATATATACCAATTAGTTTGACGTACAGGTTGCTGCTTTTTGGTTTTACGGACTGGGAATAATGTGGGGTCACCGGAAGCGTAGGCCTGGCAATCGGTTATTAGTGGACATCTTTGGCAGTCCGGGCGACTGCGAGTACACAGGGTTGCGCCTAAATCCATTTGTGCCTGAATGTAATTAGCAATTCGCGTTGAGGGTAATAACTCTTCTGCGCGTTGCCACATGGCTGTTTCAGCGTGTTTTTCTCCTGGCCAGATGTTGCTCGCATCATATCGTGCCAGTACCCGTTTTACATTACCGTCAAGAATCGGGAAACGCTGATGAAAAGCAAGTGCCATAATAGCCCCTGCTGTAGAACGCCCGATTCCCGGCAAATGTAACAATGACTGAAAATCCTCAGGCACCTGAGAATTATGCTGTTGTTGCATCTGAATGGCGGCTTTATGCAGGTTACGACCACGAGCATAATAACCCAGTCCTGACCAGAGACTCAGAACGTCATCGACATGTGCGTCAGCCAGGGCATCAATATGCGGGAATTTCTCAATAAAACGCTGATAATAGGGGATGACCGTAGCAACCTGAGTCTGCTGCAACATCACTTCCGAAAGCCAGATATGATAAGCCGAGGCATTTTGCTGCCACGGTAAATCCTTACGACCATGTTGGTCATACCACGCTAATAAACGGTCACTGAAAGTGCTTGAAGTCAAAATAGAATCAGGCCGTGTTCCGGAATGAGCACGGCCTTTAGTTTGTCATTGATTAGAATAAACCCTTGAGTTTTTCTTTCAGCAGGTCTTCTGTTGATGGTGAAGATTCCTTTTCAGGCGCTTCTTCGGATGTTTTTTCTTCTGTTGCTGATTCTTCAACGGGCTCTGAAGAGGCGTCAGATTTAGATTCAATACCGAGCTTACCACCAAGCAAACCGCCAAGCCCGTCGCCCAGCTTTTCCTTAAGTTTTTCTTCGGCTTTGGCTTTTACTTCACCAGTGGCCTGGTCTTTGATAACCGAGGCCATATCAACTTTTGGTCTTGGATTGTCAAAACTACCCGTAATTTTTACCGGAATGGTCAGACCTTTAAGATCTTCCAGTGTTTTGCCCCCCTGGCCTTCAGCAGTTCCCACGATCGAAACGCGAACCGCATAATCAATGACCTCTCTTGGAATATCAATATCGCCCGCACCAGTGACGCGTAACAATGGCGACATCAATTCAAGATCCTGATTATTAACAATACCTTGCTTTGCTGTAAATGTGCCTTTTAGACTGCTGAAATCAGTTTGTACCGGTTCATTAGACTCAGCAGCTTTCTGACCGGAAAGCAGTGCTTTAGCCTGACGAATGGCTTCAGCAATATTAATGCCTTTCAATGCGCCATCAGTAAAGGAAAATGCGCCGTTGCCATCCAGGCTTTGTTTAATGGCATCAACATCCTTACCACTGCCATTAAGCTTTACACTGGCATTGGCGGTTCCAGAAATACGATCATTACCGGTCAGATCTTTTAATAAAGGCCCAGCCTGCACACCTTGCAGGTTTTCATCTACAGCCAGTTTCAGGCTGTCTGCACGGGCATCCAGGCTGACATTACCCTGATACTTTCCCATATAGAGATCTGCCGCTAAAGGACTGAGTTTAATCAACCCGTCTTTGGCATCAATCGTAATGAGTATATTTTCGCTACTGATACCGCTGGCTTTAAGTTTGCCGATTTTGAAGCTGCCTTTGGCATTGATATCCCGCAATGTCTCTAATGGTAATTCACTTGCACCACCTGTGGCGGCAGTGGATGGTGTAGCAACTTCTTTGGCTGTATTTTCTTTGTCTTCTTTAGCCGGTGGTAAGTAGCGATCGGCATCAATCTGATCCAATGTCAGGTTAAATGTATAGGCCGGCTTTTCAAAATTACTGATACCAAATTGACCAGCAAATTGGCTTTGGTCAAGTGTCAGTTGTAAATCTTTGGCATTAATGGAATTTTTACTGCCGCTGATTTCACTGCTCAACTGAACCAGTTCCAGTGTGGTGTTATCTGCCATTTCCGGTAATTCAATTTTTAAATCGTTAGCTAATTTACGTAAATTGAACGGTTTGACCTGTACATTGCCATTAAAAGCCAGATCATCCGACAAAATCCTGTCGCCTTGCAACCGGCCACTCATTGTCAGATCGGCTAGTTTTATAACGAGGTCATTGGCTTGAAAGGTTTCATCTGCCAGATTGGCAATAATATTGCTGTTTACTTCCAGTTTGGCTTTGCCGCCTGGCAGTTTTTCATCTTCGATGTCTGCAGTGATCGCCAGATTAGTAATGCGATGCTGCTGGCTGCCCAGATTGGCTTCGATTAATCCATTAACACTGGCATTGATTTTTTGATCTGAACCGGTCGCCTGTAAATCCAATTTCAAATTATTGATTGTTACCAGTTCACTGGCCATATTTGCGTTAATATCGGCTTGAAGATCCAGATTAGCCTGTTGTAACGGCATAGCAGAGCTATTGGCTACCGTGTTGAATTTGAGTGATTCCAATGCATATATCTGGTTTTCTAAATCAACGATGACCTTGCTGTCGAGTTTGATATGGGCCTTGACTTCAGGCTTACTGCTGATAAGGTCAAACGATGTTGTTAAAGCGGTTGGTTGTCCGGGAACCAGAGGATCAGTATCAAGATTGAGATTACGCAGTTGAAAATTTTCATCTTTACTGGCGTCTGACCACAATACATTGGCATTAGTCAATTTAACCCCTGCGATACTGATTGCAGCCAGTCCACCCGAAGGTTCAGTTGAAGGACTTTCAGAAGTAGTGGCGGTCGCATCATCTGAGATCTCATCCGCCTTTGTCAGATCATCCCAGTTGGTCACACCTTGTTCATTTGTTTCCAGATTCAATAACAAACCATCCAGAACAATTGTGTCCATTTCCAGTTGCTTTTTCAATAAAGGCATCAGTTTAATACGAATTTCAGCCGCCTGGACGCTGGCGAATGATTCAGCCTTAAAGCCACTGGCATTACTAAGAGATAAAGGACCAAGCTCCAGTGCTATCCAGGGGAAGACAGATAAGCCTATATCTCCCTGTAAGGTCAATTTACGACCTGTGGCTTTTTCAACCTGTGCCGCAATTTCGTCTTTATAGTCATTAGGATCAATGATAAACGGAAGTGCTGCGAGAGCAGCGATAGCGATGATGATGATTGCGATAATCAGTTTGATAAAGGTGCGCATGCTTTGATCCTGTACTTAGATGGGTGTATTACAATGATGATAAGCCATTTGACGACGTTTATGAACCGGCTTTAATGATATAGGTGAAGCGTTCATAATCCAGTGTGGCCGAATAAACATCCTTGGTTTCCACGTTGAGAGGATCACCTTTGGCATTAAATACAGTTAACTGCCGTTTAGGGCTAAAGACACCTTTCTGGGTTATAAGTGCTGGAATTTGAGTATTTAATTGTAATGCAGGATATACAAGATTTCCGGACTTAGGCTGACAGGTCGCAATTTCCGGCGTACCGTCGATTAAGCTGAGACCAGCCTGGGCATTATTCTGCCAATCATTGCAAAACCAGCAAATGGTGGCCAGTTGCAGTGAGTTTTGCATTTTAAGCAAAACCAGTTCGTTTACATCAATATTATCGTTGCATTCGGTAATCAGCAGTAAGCTGCCATGTTCAGAGTTATTTAATACCATCGTTTTCATACTGGGTGAGGCTGCCCCATTCAGAAAGTTAACAATGGCTGCATACCCGTGAACCAGTTCAACAGAACCAGATTCGATTAACTGTTTTCTGGGAGACTGTCGTTGATAACTGGCTGCCAGTTGGGGCATAACCTGTCGAATCAGCAGTAAATCCAACCTGTTTTCCTGCTTATTTATTGGTATAAGTTTTTGCCCGAGAATGGTTAACACGTCCTGAGTCTGTAACATGCGGTTATCAGGTATCTGACGTATTAGTTGTGGTGTTTTTGACATGGCCTTCGGGGCTTGATCTGTCTCTGCTTCAATACAGAAAAAGCCGGTTAATAAAAAGGCATTCTCCAGAACTTGCTGTTGTGGCGGAATATCAGTAATCAAAACTTTATTAACCACTTCTGAAAGCATTGAATACAGGCGTATGACAGAATGTTTCGACAGGCTGTAGGGGTCGGCAATAACCGTTAACGCAATGAGCTTATATATATGTGCAAAGCTATCACTGCTGACCAGCGGCGATATTTCAGGTTTAAGATCCAGAGCTTTGGCTTTCTCAAGGTAAATTAACAGTTGATTTAACTGTAACCAGCAATCTTTCGGTGCGGTTCGATAATGAACAGTGGCATGCAAAATTTGTAAGGCAATTAGCTCACTGCCGCGGTTTAAACAAAACAGAAATCGGGTCTGATCGGCCGGACGTTCACCACGTTGATAGTGTTTGTCCGCCAAAGTGAAATATAACTCGGCCAGACAACGCAAAGTTTGGCTAAAGTTAGTCAGGTTTTTTGGTGTGGGTCTTTTCAGGCTGGACTCGGCAGCAATAATTTTACTGTCACGGCTTAATAAAAGTCGTTTAAGCTCGAGGTAATAAACATCGAGCAGGTTAATCTGCCGGCTTTCGGAAATATGCTGTTGTTTAATGGATTGTAAGTTGGCCAGCAGGATGGACAGTCGTTGCGGCAGATCATCTGTAAGCTGAGATAACCAGGTTTTCAACAGGACAGGATCGGTAATGATATCTCCGCGTTGCTCACTGCTCACCACCGAGGTCAGTAAATGCAGTTTAGGAAGATCTGCTGCAGGCTTCGCCTGTGTTCCCAGCAATTTGGTGCCCAGCCACATGCTGAATAATCGGGGATTGATTACTTTGGCAGGGGATTGCAGAAAATGAAAACCTTTAGCTGATAATTTAGTTGATTGGGCAAAATGTCTTTCAGCAAAAGCGAAGACAGAAAATAAATTACTACTGGTTAACGGTAATTTTATCTGCAGCAGATTTTTTTCATGATTGATTTTACGCCGGCTACAGTAAATATTAAGCAGGTTGATATCCCGATGTTGCCAGGCTTTTAAACCTTCGGCATTGTCGATATTGTAAAAATATAAAACGGCATGTCCTAATCGGCTGATTTGCCATTGGTAATTCAACGATGAATTGTACTGCGATAATAAGGCCTGCAGCTGTTGATGATCTGCATCTGTGAAGCCGAAGCATCGTATCCGCAGATTAGCCAATTTAACTTTGCTCCGCCTCTGAAGAAGGCTGCAGCTGACGAAGCCGAACCGTTCTGATGGCATTGTCTGCGGTTTGAATGACCTCGATAATATAATCGTTAATACGTAAACTTACCCCGGGATCAGGAATACTTTCCAGATATTCCAAAACCAGACCGTTGATGGTTTTGGGCCCATCCGTTGGCAGGCCCCAATCCAATGTTCGATTCAATTCGCGGATATTTGCCGAACCATTTATCAGATAACTTCCATCACTCTGAGGATGAATTTCTTTTTCATCATCAATGGTATTGGCGGTAAATTCACCGACAATTTCTCTGAAGATATCCTCCAGTGTGATCAAACCTAATAAGTCACCATATTCATCTACCACCAGACCGGTGCGGCGCAGTTTACGTTGAAACTGAATCAATTGGGTATTGAGAGGCGTGTCTTCTGGAACGAAATAAGCTTCTTTAACAATGCTCTCAAACGTTTGTAGATTCAGGTTGTCCTGAGTCATAAGATTCAGTGCTTTACGAACATGCAAAATGCCAACGATATTATCCATACTGTCACGATAGACGGGCAGTCTGGTATACCCGCAATGGGAAAGTTGTTTAACGATTTCAGCAAATGGCTGATTGATATCGATGCCTTCAATTTCATTACGCGGGACCATTACATCGTTTACCGTAACCTGCTCCAGATCCAGAATACTCATCAACATATCTTTATGGCGGTTTGGAATCATGCTGCCGGCTTCCATTAGAGCCACCCGCAATTCTTCTATGTTAATGGCTGTTGAGGTTGCATCTTCACGAGAAACACCAAACAAGCGCAGCAAACGATTGGTAATAATGCTGGTAAACCACACTAAAGGGTAAAGGATGAACAATAAAGGTTTTAATACAAAACTGGCAGGATAAGCCACGCGTTCGGGATGTAGGGCGGCAAGTGTTTTTGGCGTGACTTCAGCAAATAATAAAATCACTAAAGTTAAGGTGAATGTCGCCACGACGATACCGTTCTCGCCAAGTAGCTTGATCCCGATAACGGTGGCAATAGCCGAGGCAAAAATATTCACAAAATTATTGCCCAGCAGGATTAAACCGATCAAACGATCTGGTCTTGCCAAAAGACTGCTGGCAATCATTGCACCGCGATGACCCTGTTGGGCAAGATGTTTTAATCGATAACGGTTCAATGACATCAATGCCGTTTCAGAGCTGGAAAAAAACGCTGATAACACCAACAGGAAAAACAGAATGAGAAACAGCGCGATTAAGGAGGTATCTTCCAGCATCAGTTTAGCTTTGTATTAAGAATTCAAGGACTAATTTGCTACCAACATACGCCAGTAGTAAAAATCCAAAACCGGATAAGGTCCACTTTACGGCAGTCTGGCTACGCCAGCCATATTGATTGCGGCCCCATAACAAGGCTGCAAAAACCAGCCAGGCAATAATTGAGAATACGGTTTTATGTGCCACATGCTGAGCTATAAAATCGTTAACAAACACAAAGCCCGTAATCAGTCCCAATGTCAATAATGCAAAACCGGCATAGAGTAGTTGGAATAATGCCTTTTCCATTGTCTGGAGTGGGGGGAGCTTGCGAACCCAGCCGCCGGCATGCTTATGTCGTAACTGTTTTTCCTGAATGGCCAGAATAATCGATTGCATTGCGGCTAGTGCAAGCAGGGCATACGCTGTAAGTGATAGTAAAATATGCCATTCCAAAGCAGGATCACTGAGAGTTTGTTGGCTACCCGGTGCTTCGACCCTGAACATTAAACATAAAGCTACCAGTGGATATACTACAATTCCAGGATGCGCTATCTGAGAACGCAAACCCGTTAACATCGCGATAAATGCCATTAACCAGGCTGCAATAGATAACGTGCTCATCAGACTAAGATCCCAACCTTGGGCAAATTTCATGGTGAAATAAATATCTGCAGCATGGAATAACAGCGCTAATGTGGTCAATATGCCTATCGGTAAGGCAAGTTTATTCCCATTATGATCGCGTTTGACAAAGTCACGGATCAGAATAACGCTGCTACTTAAATACAGTAGGAAGGCTAATGCGTTGGCAATGGCCATGAGGGGAGATCCTTAAGTTCCAATAATGTTTATCCGGTTAAACGCTAAGCTTAAATCATAAACGATAAGCCGCTTCACCGGATATCATATCAGTTATAATGCCATACCTATCTACATAGTACTGATTTTCAGACACCAAACGATGCAGGATACATTATGTTTGACAGCCTAAGTGACAGACTCGCCGGTAGCCTCAAAAAACTGCGTGGACAGGGTCGAATCACCGAAGACAATATCAAAGAAACGCTGCGTGAAGTACGTATGGCTTTGCTTGAGGCCGACGTTGCATTGCCGGTTGTCCGCGATTTTATTGAAAAAGTAAAAGAACGGGCAATGGGACAGGATGTGATGCGCAGCCTTAGCCCAGGCCAGGTTTTCGTCAAGATTGTTAATGACGAACTGGTTGCCATAATGGGCGATGAAGACAACAGTCTTAATCTGAATAGTCAGCCGCCGGTGGTTATTCTGATGGCGGGTTTACAGGGTGCGGGTAAAACCACCAGTGTGGCAAAACTGGCCCGCTTTCTGAAAGAAAGACAAAAGAAATCCGTCATGGTGGCGAGTGCTGATGTTTATCGGCCAGCGGCGATAGAACAGTTAAAGACACTTGCAATTGATGTTGAAGCGAAATTTTTCCCCAGTGATGCCAGCCAGGATCCAGTGGCGATTGCACAAGCTGCCGTAGCACAGGCAAAACTTGAATATGTTGATGTAGTGATTATTGATACAGCAGGTCGTCTGCATATTGATGATGACATGATGAGCGAAATCAAACATATTCATGCGGCAATTAATCCAACAGAAACATTGTTTACGGTTGATAGTATGACCGGCCAGGATGCTGCCAATACTGCCAAGGTATTCAACGAGGCTTTACCGTTGACCGGTGTGATTTTGACCAAAACGGATGGTGATGCTCGTGGTGGTGCGGCTTTATCTATTCGTCATATTACCGGTAAACCCATTAAATTCATGGGTGTGGGTGAAAAGACAACAGCTTTGGAAGTCTTCCATCCTGATCGTGTGGTTTCCCGAATTTTGGGAATGGGCGATGTTCTCTCTTTAGTCGAAGAAGCACAACGGAAAATTGATGCGGGTTCAGCTGAAAAACTGGCCAACAAACTTAAAAAAGGCAAGGGCTTTGATCTTGAGGATTTTCGCGATCAATTGCAGCAAATGAGCAAAATGGGCGGGCTTACTTCATTAATGGATAAATTGCCCGGCATGGGGCAAATTCCTGATGCTGTTAAAAACCAGGCCAATGATAAAGAGCTGGTTAAAATGGAAGCGATGATTAATTCGATGACGCCTAAAGAGCGACGTCGCCCTGAATTAATAAAAGGCTCGAGAAAAAAACGCATCGCAGCAGGCTCTGGCACACAGATTCAGGATGTAAATCGCTTACTGAAACAGTTCTCTCAAATGCAAAAAATGATGAAAAAAATGGGGCAGAAAGGTGGTATGGCAAAAATGATGCGCGGCCTTGGTGGAAAACTGCCAATGGGCGGTGGTGGCATGCCATTTTAAGGTAATCGTATTTACAGCTTTGCAAAGCTGCGATAAGTGCGTAAAATAACTCTATTTTTCCATCCAGATTTCCAACGGGTAGGTTTATGGTAACAATTAGAATGACACGCGGTGGCGCTAAAAAGCGTCCTTTCTACGGCATTGTCGTAACAGATTCACGTAGCAAACGTGATGGCCGTTATATCGAGCGTCTGGGCTTTTACAATCCAATCGCTAAAGGCCAGGAAGAAGAGTTACGCATTGATTTAGAACGCGTCAAACATTGGATCAGCCAGGGTGCACAAACATCGGAACGTGTTGCTCAGCTGATCAAGCAAGCACAAAAAGCTGCTTAATTTCTACCCGGGAGGCTCGTGATGGCTGATGCCAGCGAATTTATCCCGGTAGGGAAGATATCAGGAGTTTTTGGCGTTAAGGGCTGGGTAAAAGTATTTTCTTTTACCGATCCTCGCGACAATATCCTTGAATACAAACCGCTTTATGTGCATCGCCATGGTGATTGGGTTCCAATCGAAGTGAATGGCGGACAGTTACAAGGTAAAGCGGTTGTCATGAGCCTGGAAAAGGTTACTGACCGCAATCAGGCCATGACGTTAATCGGTTCAGAGTTGGCGATTAAAAGGTCGCAATTACTCGAAACTGATGTAGATGAATTTTACTGGGCTGACCTGGTTGGCCTGACAGTGATTAACACTGAAAATGAAGTTCTGGGAATAGTTGATCACCTGTTAGAAACAGGTGCCAATGATGTTCTGGTCGTAAATGGAAAAGATGCGGATACGCAATATCTGATTCCATTTGTTTTGGAAAGAACCGTATTGCAGGTTGATCTGGAAAACAAACTGATTCAGGTTGATTGGCAAGCCGACTATCTTTGAATAATGAAATGCAGCTATCTGTAATTTCTTTGTTTCCGGAGATGTTTGCTGCGGTAACAGAATATGGCGTAACCGGGCGGGCGGTAAAACAGGGCAGACTTAGTCTTAATTACCTAAACCCGAGAGAGTTTACAGCTGATAAACATCAGACTGTGGATGACCGACCTTACGGAGGCGGCCCCGGTATGGTTATGAAAGTAAGTCCGCTGCTGGATGCGATTAAAACGGCAAAACAGCAGCTTGGTGATAAGGTAAAAGTCATTTATCTATCACCGCAGGGACAAAAGCTGAATCAGCATGCGTTAGGCCAAATGGCGAAACGTAAATCAATGATTCTGCTGGCTGGTCGTTACGAAGGTATCGATGAGCGATTGGTAGAACAGGAAATTGATGAGGAGTGGTCGATTGGTGACTATGTCCTCAGTGGTGGTGAACTGGCAGCCATGGTGATGATTGATGGTATTGCCCGTTTGTTACCTGGTGTGTTGGGTGATGCCGAATCTGCTGAGCAGGATTCGTTTATGAGTGGTCTGTTGGATCATCCGCATTACACCCGCCCTGAAACGTTAAATGGCCAGACAGTGCCAGCCGTACTGTTAGGTGGAAATCATGAGGCAATACGTCAGTGGCGTCTCAAACAGTCCTTAGGACGAACATGGTTACGGCGACCTGATTTGTTGGAAATGATAACTTTAACAACAGAGCAGGCTGCTTTATTGGAAGAATTTATTGCCGAGCGCGGGCAGGATTAGTTGGGAGCAAACAATGAGTAACATTATCGATCAGCTGAACGCTGAACAATTGAGAACCGATATTCCGGATTTTTCTGCCGGTGACACGGTTGTTGTTAAAGTTCGTATAAAAGAAGGTGAGCGTGAGCGTGAACAGGCTTTTGAAGGCATCGTTATCGCAAAACGTAACCGTGGTTTGCATTCAGCTTTCACTGTTCGCAAAATCTCTAACGGTGTTGGTGTTGAACGTGTTTTTCAAGCACACAGCCCAACCATTGCCAGTGTAGAGTTGAAACGTCGTGGTGATGTTCGCCGTGCGAAACTTTACTACTTGCGTGACCTGACTGGTAAAGCGGCACGCATCAAAGAAAAATTGTAAGTCCGACGGGTCGTTTGATCCGTTGCATATAGAAAAAGGGACAAAGTTGATTTCAGCTTTGTCCCTTTTTTGTGCCTTGAAGTTGCTATTATGCGATATGGTCTAACTGATGCAGCCCCATGACAAAGCCAAGTGATATACAACTGAGTCATCTACAAAGCTTTATTGATTCGCTGTGGCTGGAATCCGGGTTAAGTGATAATACGGTAACCGCTTATCAACATGATTTAGTGGCGTTTGCCAGCTGGTTACAACCATTTGATGTGACATTAACCAATGCAGAGCGTGAACATATTCAGCGTTATCTGCAGCAACGAATGCGGGATGGAAAAAAGGTGCGCAGTGATGCGCGTTTATTATCTAGTCTTCGCCGTTATTATCGTTATTTATGTCGTGAAGGGATCCGTGATTCGGATCCTACAGCAATGTTGGAATCTCCGCGATTGGGTAAATCCTTGCCAGGCAGTTTATCTGAAGCAGATGTTATCAACTTGTTAACTCAGCCTGATACGGAAACCGCTTTGGGCATGCGTGACAGAACCATGCTCGAGGTGTTGTATGCCACCGGGTTACGTGTTTCAGAATTAGTGGCATTAACCTTTGAACAATTGAATATGCGACAGGGCCTGATCCGCTGTATTGGTAAAGGCAATAAAGAAAGATTGGTTCCATTAGGTGAAACGGCATTGGACTGGTTGCAATTGTATTTGCTTGAAAGCCGACCTCAGTTACTGCAAGGCCAGGTCACAGATGACCTATTTCCAACCCGTCGCGGGCAATCAATGACCCGTCAGGCATTCTGGTACATTATCAAACGCTACGCCAAATTGGCAGATATCGATAAACCGCTGTCGCCACATACTTTGCGTCATGCCTTTGCCACGCATTTGTTAAATCATGGTGCAGATTTAAGAGTCGTTCAACTTCTGCTGGGTCATTCAGACTTATCAACAACACAAATCTATACCCATGTTGCCAAAGCCAGATTGCAGCAAATGCATAATCAACATCATCCGCGAGGTTGAGTTTCCGCTGCTATGTAAGCTGATGTTAAACTGCCGGGTTAAAATTTAATTAGATTGGGAGAAGCCATAATGCCCTCATTTGATATTGTTTCTGAAGTCGATAAGCATGAACTGACCAATGCGGTGGATCAAGCAAACCGTGAACTGGATAACCGCTTTGATTTTCGAGGAACCGAAGCCAAAGTCGAGCAGTCAGACAAAGCGCTGACCATGTTTGCCAACAGTGATTTTCAATTAGATCAGTTGCTCGATATTCTCAGAATGAAACTGGTGAAACGTGGTATTGATATCAGTTGCCTTGAACTTAAGGATCCGGTTGGCTATGGCAAGATGCGTAAACAGGATGTGCTGGTGCGTGAAGGCATCGAAAAAGACTTATCGCGAACCATCGTTAAACTGATAAAAGAGAGCAAAATTAAAGTTCAGGCAGCAGTCCAAGGGGACAGCGTCAGAGTGACTGGCAAAAAACGTGATGATCTGCAACAGGTCATGGCGTTGTTGAAAAACCATGATTCAATTGATATGCCACTGCAATTCAATAATTTTCGAGATTAAGAGAACCACACGAATGAAAATAAGCCGACTGGTATGGTTACCATTATTGTTATGCATGAGCCTTGTTCATGCTGATGATATGACAAAACTCAAAGCCGAACTAAAAAAACAATTACCCGAAATGGAATTGCAGTCATTGTCTCCTGTTGGCGAGTCAGGATTATATGAAGCCATTATCGATGATCGAATTTATTATTTTACCGCGGATGGAAAATACTTAGTACAAGGTGATTTATTGTCGCTCGAATCACGTGAAAACATTACCGAAACCCGTCGGATTGAAGTGAAAAAAGGGTTGTTGGACAAATTAAATGAGGATGATCTGATTGTCTTCGCGGCTAAAAAACCTGTCTATACCGTAACCGTCTTTACCGATATTGATTGTGGATACTGTCGCGAGTTGCATCGTCAGATCAAAGACTATAACAATTTGGGTATTACCGTTCGGTATATGGCTTATCCTCGTGCCGGCGCAGAATCGGAGTCGGCGAATAAATTAATCGAAGTCTGGTGTGCCAAAGACCCTCAGAAAGCAATGACGGATGCCAAAGCCCAGCGTGAAGTGAAAAAAACCTCTTTATGTGAAAACAATCCGGTTGCCGAGCAGTTTGAAATTGGCGGAAAGCTAGGTGTTCGTGGAACGCCAGCTATTTTTCTGGAAGATGGTCAAATGTTACCAGGGTATGTGCTACCAGAAAAATTACGTGAAATTCTGGATGAATATCTTGGTTCAAGTTAACAGGAGATGGGTTTCACCCTGAGGTAAACGCGTATCTACCAGACGTATTTTTTCAGCAGTGATTTCGACATAACTGGGGGCAGGCTGCCAATCACCTAATACAATTCGATAGTTTGAAATATTTCGTACAGGCTCAAGCGGTTGGATAGCCGGTCGATGAGTATGACCATGCAGCAATAAATTAACGTGATATTGCTTCATAACCTGTCGGACAGCAGCTGGATTGACATCCATGATCTGAGCTTGTTTATATTGTTTTTGCTGCTTGCTTTTGGCTTTGATTTTATCGGAAATACGTTGCCGTATGGTCAGCGGCATCGCCAGAAACAGCTTTTGTAACCATCGCTTACGGACGACTTTGCGATATCGCTGATAACTCACATCATCGGTGCACAAACTATCTCCGTGCATTAATAATATAGAATGCCCGTAAAGACTTACCACGACAGGATCATCCAATAAAATTCCGCCAACCAGTCGGGCAAATCCTTCCCCAAGCATAAAATCACGATTACCCTGCATCAGGTAAATTTTGCTGCCATTTTGCTGTTGATTTTGTAACGCTTGAATAAACGGCTCAAATTCAGCCGGGATTAAATCATCACCAAGCCAAGTGTTGAATATATCACCCAAAATATAAAACGCATCCACAGCAGATTGCTTTGCAACAAACTCAGTGGCCAGCCGGATTAACTCCGGCTGGTCAGGACTAAGATGTAAATCTGAAATAAACAGGGTTTTCATTTGATGGATGTGTTGAATTAATCGACCATAATCGCTTTTTCAATCACTACTGCATCAGCCGGTACATCCTGATGACCTCCACGCATAGTGGTTTTTACTTTGCGAATCGCATCAACCACATCCATACCTTCGATGACTTCACCAAAAACCGCATATCCCCAATCCTGCATGGTTTTGCCACGATAGTTCAAAAAGTCATTATCTTTAGTATTGATAAAAAACTGTGCCGTTGCAGAATGCGGATCGCCTGTCCGCGCCATCGCGACAGTGCCTTTTGTATTGCTCAAGCCGTTATCTGCTTCATTCTGAATTGGCGCTTCAGTTGTTTTCTGTTTGAATGATTCATCAAACCCGCCGCCTTGAATCATAAAGTTTTCAATGACGCGATGAAAAATGGTGCCATCGTAAAAGCCTGATTCAACATATTGAATAAAGTTTTTAACCGTTTCAGGCGCTTTTTCAGCATTCAGCGCGATAACAATATCGCCATGATTGGTGGTGAGCTTTACTTTTGGTTGTGCGCTACCGCCTTCGGCTTGAGCTGCCAGCGAAAACGAAGCAAAAAACAGGGGGGCCAGATGGCGATAGAGTAATTTCATGGTAGCTTGTCCAAAAATTGCAAAAAACTATCATGATAGAGCATCAATGCCATTCAGGTGAAGACAATTAAAAACCTTTTTCAGAGGCAACATAACGAAACAGCACTGTTACCCGACGCCGCTGACAGCGTATAATGCGCGTTCACATTTAACTGTAAACATTCAATATGTCAGAATCTGCTGTCAATCATAATTTTATACGACCCATTATTCAGGAAGATATTGATTCTGGCAGGGTCGCCGGAAAAGTGGTCACCCGTTTTCCACCTGAGCCCAATGGTTATTTGCACATCGGACATGCCAAGTCTATTTGCCTGAATTTTGGTCTGGCGGAAGAGTTTGGTGGGGATTGTCATTTACGCTTTGATGATACTAATCCAGCCAAAGAAGAGCAGGAATACATTGAAGCCATCAAGCAAGATGTCCATTGGCTGGGCTTTCAATGGGCGGGTGACGTGCGTTATGCGTCAAGCTATTTCGAGCAGTTTTACGATTGGGCGATTCATCTGATCAAACAAGGCAAAGCCTATGTGTGTGATCTCACCGCCGAACAAGCCAGTGAGTACCGGGGCTGGGCGACCAAACCGGGTAAGGAGTCTCCATTTCGCAATCGCAGCGTAGAAGAAAACCTCACATTATTTGAAAAAATGCGGCAAGGTGATTTTGCCGAGGGTTTTTGTGTGTTGCGTGCAAAAATCGATATGGCTTCGCCCAATATGAATCTGCGAGATCCTATTCTGTATCGTATCCGCAAGAAATCGCATCATCAAACCGGTGACAAATGGTGTATTTATCCCAGCTATGATTTTGCCCACGGACAGGGCGACGCGATTGAAGGTGTTACACACAGTATCTGTACGCTGGAATTTCAGGATCACCGTCCGTTGTATGACTGGTTTATTGAAAACCTGCCGGTGCCCACACAGCCAAAGCAGTATGAGTTTGGACGTCTTAATATTAACTACACCGTGACCAGTAAGCGCAATTTAAAACAACTGGTTGATGAACATATCGTTGCCGGCTGGAATGACCCCAGAATGCCAACCATTTCAGGCATGAGAAGACGTGGTTATACCGCTGCGGCGTTACGTGCTTTTTGTGACGGTCTGGCTGTGGCGAAAACAGACGGTATTGTGGATATAGCCCAGCTGGAATTTGAAATCCGTAAAGATTTGAATGAAAACGCAGCACGTGCCATGTGTGTACTCAATCCTTTGAAAGTGACCATCACCAATGCTGCTGAAAGCGTTGAATGGCTGGAAGTGGCGAATCATCCGCAACAGGAAGCCATGGGGCAGCGTGCATTGCCGTTCACTAAAGAAATTTTTATTGATGCCAGCGACTTTACTGAAGACACCAGTCTGAGCCGGAAAAAGTTCAAGCGTCTGGTGATTGGTGATTATGTGCGGTTACGTGGTGCTTATGTCATCAAGGCTGATGAGGTCATCAAGAATGACAACGGTGACATTCTTGAAGTGATGGCCTCATTAGTGCCTGATACCGTCGGCCAGAATCCACCTCCTGAAATGAAACCACGCGGCGTGATTCACTGGGTTTCAGCTACTGAAGGCAAAGCAGTTGAGTTGCGGTTATACGACCGGTTGTTTTTGGCGGAAGCCCCGGGAAAAGCAACGGGTAACTATCTTGATGACGTTAACCCGGATTCTTTAAAAGTGATTAAAGCGATTGCCGAACCGACAATTGTCAATTGTGAACCAGAAACGGTTTTCCAGTTTGAACGCGAAGGCTATTTTGTCAGTGATCGCTATGATCACAGCCCCGATACGCCGGTATTCAATCTGACCATTGGCCTAAAAGAGACTTCAGACAAATAAACCATGTTAAAACTCTATAACACCTTAACCAAGCAGAAAGACGTCTTTAAACCCATCGAGCCCGGCAAAGTCAAAATGTATGTCTGCGGCATGACGGTGTATGACCTCTGTCATGTCGGTCATGCGCGGGTGATGGTAGTGTTTGATGTGGTGACGCGTTACCTGCGGGCCAGTGGTTATGATGTGACCTATATCCGCAATATCACCGATATTGATGACAAAATCATCAAACGTGCGATGGAAAACGGCGAATCGATTCAGACCTTAACTGATCGCTATATTGATGAAATGCATGCTGACGCCGATGCGTTGGGTGTTCTGCGGCCTGATCTGGAGCCAAGAGCCACGGAAGCCGTTGATGCCATGCAAAAGATGGTGCAAACGCTGATCGATAAAGGCCTGGCCTATGTCGCTGACAATGGTGATGTTTACTACGATGTCAGCGAGTTTGAAGGTTACGGCAAATTATCGGGCAGACATATTGATGACTTGCGTGCCGGTGAGCGTGTGGCTGTCAATGAGGCTAAAACTGACCCGCTGGACTTTGTCTTGTGGAAAGCCGCCAAGCCGGAAGAACCTTCCTGGGAATCGCCATGGGGACCGGGTCGTCCCGGCTGGCATATCGAATGTTCAGCGATGTCGGCAGATACCTTAGGCCATCATTTTGATATTCATGGTGGTGGGCAGGACTTACAGTTCCCGCATCACGAAAACGAAATCGCCCAATCCGAAGGTGCGCATGGCTGCCAGTATGTGAATTACTGGATGCATAATGGTTTTGTGCGGATTGATGACGAGAAAATGTCCAAATCGCTGGGTAATTTCTTTACCGTTCGTGAAGTATTGGCCAAGTATCCGGCAGAAGCCGTGCGTTATTTCATTTTAATGAGCCATTACCGTAGCCCATTAAATTACGCAGAAGATCAGTTGGATCAGGCCAAAACAGCCTTAACCAGGTTCTATCATTCACTGCGTGATGTCACACCACAAAAAGTGATATGGCGGGAGGATGCTGAGTTTGCGTCACGTTTTGCTGAAGCCATGGATGATGACTTTAATACGGCCCTGGCATTATCAGTATTGGCAGACGTGCGTCAGGCATTGAACAAAGCTCGTGAAGAAAGCGACGAGCAAAAATCAGCTTATCTTGCCGGTTTATTACTGGCATTTGGTGAAGTGCTAGGATTATTCCAGCAATCTGCTGAGGCTTTTCTTACCGGTGGCCAACAAGATGAAACCGGTAAAATCGAACAATTGATTGCTGATAGAAATGCAGCCCGTGCGGCAAAAGATTGGGGGCGCGCAGATCAAGTTCGTGATGAACTCACTGCGATGGGAATAGTGCTGGAAGATGCTGCCGGTAAAACCAGCTGGCGTAAAATTTAATACTTGTCTCAGCTGCCTGCTAGTGGTGGCTGAGACAATTTAATTTATGGCAATTTTCTCCTGATCTAAATCAACAATAGCGTCATTAGTCTTCTTCCCGGCTATACAAAGTGTTTTAGTGTGGGCATGATCGAATTTAAATTAATGGATCGATTATGCCTAAAGATAAAACGTATTTACTGACTATCAACGGCGGTTCATCCAGTATCAAATTTACGTTGTATAACGTAACTGAATCGCTTACCTCCATTTTATCCGGCAAGCTCGCAGGTCTGGGATTGCCTGTAGCCAAGCTGCGCGTCACAAACTCGATTCAGGCAGAAGCGTCCGCTGTAGATATCAAAGCTGATAACTATCAGCAGGCTGTTGCGGTATTGATAGACTGGTTTTATAAACATATTGATATCAGCTCGGTTAAAGCTATTGGGCATCGAATTGTTCATGGTGGTCATCAGTATAAAAATCCCCAATGGGTCACCAAACAATTACTCAAGCATTTATCGGCAATAACCCCTCTTGATCCACAGCATTTACCGGGTGAAATTCAATTAATCGAAGCGTTTGACCAGCATTTCCCACAGTTAAAACAAATGGTTTGTTTTGATACTGAGTTTCATCAGAATCTGCCAACAGTTGCCAAATTACTCCCCATTCCCCGTCAATATTATGAAAAAGGTATTTATCGATACGGATTTCATGGCCTGTCATATCGATATTTAATGCAAGTTTTACAACAGCAGGATGCTGAGAAAGCGAATCAAGATAAGATGATTCTGGCGCATCTGGGTAATGGTGCCAGCATGACTGCTGTCACAAATGGGCAATCTATTGATACCACAATGGCGATGACGCCAGCGGCAGGTCTTGTTATGGGGACGCGTAGTGGTGATCTTGACCCCGGATTATTCGGTGTTCTTAACCGAAGTGAAAGCATGGGTGCTGAACAGTTTGAAACAATGATTAATCAGCAATCCGGATTGCTGGGGATTTCAACCACTACCAGTGATATGCAGCAGTTATTGGAACAACGGACGACAGATACCAATGCCGAGGATGCAATTGCCGTGTTTTGCTATCAGGCCAGAAAACAGATTGGTGCCTATGCGGCGGCGTTAGGCGGTTTGGATACCCTGGTATTTTCCGGCGGGATTGGTGAAAACGTAGCGGAAATACGGACACAGATTTGTCAGCAACTGGCATTTATCGGTATTGAACTGGATAACGAATTAAATCAGCAAAATGCGCTGCGCATTTCAACACTACAAAGCAGGGTAACTGTCTGGGTCATCCCGACCAACGAGGAATTAATGATTGCACAGTCAATGTGCGATCTGTTGAACCTGAATCATCAAGGGGAAAAGTAAAATGACATCTGAAACATCGCATACATTACAGCCACTCGATCAGGACATATTAGACAAAATGCATGCTTACTGGCGTGCCGCAAATTATCTGTCGGTAGGACAAATCTACCTTTATGACAATCCTTTATTAAAACAACCACTTCAGGCAAAACACATCAAACCCCGTTTGTTGGGCCATTGGGGCACCACACCCGGCCTCAATTTTATTTATGTGCATTTAAACCGAGTTATCAACCAGCATGATCTCAATATGATCTACATTGCCGGACCAGGTCATGGGGGGCCAGCGTTAGTTGCTAATACGTATTTGGAAGGCACTTATAGTGAAACCTATCCTGATATTTCTGAGGATGAGGCGGGATTAAAACGTTTATTCAAACAGTTCTCATTTCCTGGTGGCGTGCCAAGTCATGTTGCGCCTGAAACACCCGGTTCGATCCATGAAGGTGGAGAATTAGGTTACGCCTTATCCCATGCCTTTGGTGCGGCATTTGATAATCCCGATTTGATTGTGGCCTGTGTGGTCGGCGATGGCGAGGCGGAAACCGGTGCTCTGGCGACCAGCTGGCATTCCAATAAATTTTTGAATCCTGAACATGATGGTGCGGTATTACCCATATTGCATTTAAATGGGTACAAAATCGCCAGCCCAACAGTGTTGGCGCGTATCCCTAATGATGAGCTGGAAGCCTTATTTTATGGTTATGGTTATACGCCATATTTTGTCGAGGGTGATGATCCAAAGCAGATGCATCAATTGATGGCAGCAACATTGGATAAAGCTATGGAACAAATCCGGCATATTCAAAACGATGCTCGGGAACATGGTGTGCATTTACGCCCACGATGGCCAATGATTATCCTGCGATCACCAAAAGGTTGGACCGGACCTGAAGAAGTGGATGGCAAAAAAACCGAAGGCACATTCCGTTCACATCAAGTGCCAATGGGCGATATGGATCAGGAAGGCCATGTCGAGATTCTAAATAAATGGATGCAAAGCTATCGACCAGCAGAACTGTTTGATGACAATGGCAAACTTAATGCCGAACTGGCGGCATTAGCGCCGATTGGCAATCGTCGTATGGGAGCGAATCCACACGCCAATGGTGGTCAACTAATACAGGATTTAACCTTACCGGATTTTCGTGATTATGCTGTAGAAGTTAAACAACCTGGAGCCACCAAAGGCGAAGCCACTCGTGTGATGGGCAAATTTTTACGCGATGTGATGCAACAGAATCTTGATGCCAGGAATTTCCGTTTGTTCAGTCCCGATGAAAATAACTCCAATCGTTGGCAGGATGTATTGGATGTGACCGGCAGAACATGGATGGGCGAGATGATTCCGGGGGATGACAAATTGTCTAAAGATGGCAGAGTGATGGAAATGCTCAGTGAGCATCAATGTCAGGGTTGGCTGGAAGGGTATTTGTTAACTGGCCGCCATGGCTTTTTTTCCTGCTATGAAGCCTTTATTCATATTATCGACTCGATGTTTAATCAGCATGCCAAGTGGCTGAAAATCTGTAATCAGATCCCCTGGCGTAAACCCGTTGCATCACTGAATTATCTTTTATCGTCACATGTCTGGCGTCAGGATCACAATGGCTTTTCGCATCAGGATCCGGGTTTTATCGATCATGTGGTGAATAAAAAAGCCGAAGTGGTTCGCGTCTATCTTCCACCTGATGCCAATACGCTGTTATCTGTTACTGATCACTGCCTGCGCAGCCGGAATTATGTCAATGTGGTGGTCGCCGGAAAGCAGGCCTCGCCACAATGGCTGGATATGGAATCTGCTGTTAAACATTGCACGGCAGGCATCGGTGTCTGGGAATGGGCGAGCAATGATAACGGCCAGACACCAGATCTGGTCATGGCCTGTTGTGGTGATGTGCCGACCATGGAAACGCTGGCGGCAGTGAAATTACTGAATATGTTTGTACCGGAGTTGAAAGTCAGGGTGATAAATGTGGTGGATTTAATGAAACTGCAATCGCCCAGCGAACATCCACACGGGCTGGAGGAAGATGCATTCGATGATTTATTTACCCGGGATAAACCGATTATCTTTGCCTATCATGGTTATCCGATGTTGATTCATCGGCTGACCTATCGCCGCACCAATCATAAAAACCTGCATGTCCATGGATTCAAGGAAGAGGGGACAACTACCACGCCATTTGATATGGCTGTTATCAATGGTCTGGATCGTTTTCATCTGATGGAAAACGCCGTCAAACATTTAGCCGATTTACCCACCGACAAGGTGTCGGAAATCGAATTATTTATTCAGCAGAAGCTTGCCGAACATGATGAGTATATTCGGGAACATGGCCAGGATTTACCGGAAATTCGTGATTGGCAATGGAATAATTAGATTGGGTTTGACGATTTGCCCCTCCAGTGTTGGAGGGGCATCAGGACTGGCTTCAGCTGTTATTGATGTAACTGATCGGCAGCAAATAACGTATTTTCAAGCAAGGTCGCCACTGTCATAGGACCGACACCACCCGGAACAGGTGTAATCCAGGCGGCTTTTTCGCTGGCTTTATCAAATTCCACGTCGCCGGTTAACTTACCGTTTTCCAGACGGTTAATACCGACATCAATCACAACAGCACCTTCACGGACCCAGTCACCTGGAATAAAGCCCGGCTTGCCTACTGCCACCACTAAAACTTCTGCACGGCGAACATGTGATTCCAGATCTTTGGTCATGCGATGACAAACGGTAGTAGTGCATCCGGCCAGTAACAATTCGAGTCCCATTGGACGACCTACTATATTAGAGGCTCCCACAACTACTGCTTCTTTACCCCTAAGATCAATACCAACAGCTTGCATCATGGTTATTACGCCTTTCGGTGTGCAGGGGCGCAACTGAGGATTACGTTGGGCCAAACGGCCGATGTTATATGGATGAAAGCCATCCACATCTTTATTGGGCGCTATATGTTCAATAACAGCATCTGAATTGATATGTGGGGGCAGGGGGAGTTGAACGAGGATACCATCGATTTCATCATCCTGATTGAGCTGGGTAATGAGGTCAAGCAGCTCTTGTTCGCTGGTGGTTTCAGGCAAATCAAATGATTCGGATTTGAAACCTACCTCTTCACAGCTGCGACGTTTGCTGCCAACGTAAACTTGTGAGGCAGGGTTATCGCCAATTAATACAACAGCCAGTCCAGGCCGACGTTTACCGGTGGCGAGGCGCATTTGGGTTGCCGCTTTGATTTTCTGTTTTAGCTCGGCAGCAATTGTTTTTCCGTCGATGATTTGAGCAGTCATTCTGTGGGTTCCGGCCTTTCAAAAGCGGCTATGATCGCACGTTGCGTCAGCCACAGCAAAAAATATAAATGTGTTGTTGACTCACTATCGGCATCAGCGTATTATTTTGCCTTCTTCGAGGATGTCTGTCCTTGGAAATGTCGGGGCATAGCGCAGTCTGGTAGCGCATCTGGTTTGGGACCAGAGGGTCGGGAGTTCGAATCTCTCTGCCCCGACCACTTTATTGACTGCTTCAGCCTCACTTAGTTACTAATGCGCCCGTAGCTCATCTGGATAGAGCATCGGCCTTCTAAGCCGAGGGTAGCAGGTTCGAGTCCTGCCGGGCGTACCATCTTTTGTTTCCCTTTATGTTGTGGCCAAACTTTTCATGTTGATTTTTAAGCCCTGTTGGTGCTAACTTTCACGTGACCAAGGATGGCATATCTGAATTTCTCAAACTTAACAGTGAACTCAGCAACGTGAATAAAAATACCCTGCTCGTAACTGGCGGCGCCGGTTTCATAGGATCTGCATTAATTCGTCAATTAATTACCGAAACCGACTTCACCGTTATCAACATCGACAAACTGACCTACGCAGGCAATCTTGAATCGTTGACTGAGATTGATGCTTCACCGAATTATCATTTCGAACAAGCTGATATTTGTGACGCTGAAGCTATGGATCGGATATTCACGCAATATCAACCCAGTGCCATTATGCATCTTGCAGCGGAGTCGCATGTGGATCGGTCGATTGATGGCCCCGCAGATTTTGTGCAAACCAATGTGGTTGGTACTTATGTCTTGCTTGAAGCGGCCAGAAAATACTGGAAATCTTTATCCGCAGCAGATGCCGATAAATTCCGTTTTCACCATATTTCTACCGATGAAGTGTATGGCACTTTAGGCGAAACCGGATTATTTACTGAAACCACCCCTTATCAACCCAACTCACCATACTCAGCAACCAAAGCGGGAAGTGATCATTTGGTTCGCGCCTGGCACCATACCTATGGTTTACCGGTGTTAATGACCAATTGTTCCAATAATTACGGACCTTACCAATTCCCGGAAAAACTGATCCCTGTAGTGATTAATAATGCGTTGGCCGGTAAACCATTGCCCATTTACGGTAAAGGCGAAAATATTCGAGATTGGCTATATGTCGATGATCATGCCAGAGCCTTAAGGCTGGTGCTGGCTGAAGGTAATTTGTGTGAAAGCTATAATATCGGTGGATTTAACGAACATACCAATCTGGAAGTGGTGCAGCTAATCTGTAACATTCTTGATGAATTATTAACTGAGTCACCGCACAGACCGCATAAAAACTTAATCGAATTTGTGACAGATCGCCCCGGACATGATGCCCGATACGCTATTGATGCCAGCAAAATTGAACGTGAGCTGGGCTGGAAACCTCTGGAAACCTTTGCCACAGGGTTACGCAAAACAGTTCAGTGGTATCTGGATAATCGTCAATGGTGTGAAAATGTGATGGATGGCAGTTATCAGCAACAAAGACTTGGATTGGGAGACAATAAATGAGTCGTAAGGGAATCGTACTCGCAGGTGGAAGTGGCACACGTCTCTATCCGGTAACCCAATCTATCTGCAAGCAGCTATTGCCCGTTTATGATAAACCGATGATTTATTATCCGCTGGCCACCATGATGCTGGCGGGCATGCGGGATATCTGTATTATTTCAACTCCTCAGGACACGCCACGCCTTGAGCAATTGCTTGGTGATGGCAGCAAATGGGGGATGAATCTGCAATATATTGTGCAGGACAAACCGGAAGGGATCGCACAGGCCTTTACCTTAGCGGCTGATTTTATTGGGAATGATGATTGCGCTTTGGTGCTGGGCGATAATGTTTATTATGGTCATGATTTGGCCGATATGATGCAGGAAGCGGATAATAACAAAGAGGGTGCGACGGTTTTTGCCTATCCTGTCAGCGACCCCGAACGTTATGGTGTGGTGGCGTTTGATGAAAACGGAAAAGCACTGAGTATCGAGGAAAAACCGTTAAAGCCCAAATCACGTTATGCGATTACCGGCCTGTATTTCTATGACAATCAGGTGGTGGAAATTGCTCGTACTCTTAAACCTTCCGCGCGTGGCGAACTTGAGATTACCGATGTCAATCAGGTGTATTTAAATAGCAGTAAGCTGAACGTTCAGGTGATGGGGCGAGGTATGGCCTGGCTGGATACCGGTACACATGACTCCTTGCTGGATGCATCGATGTTTATTCAAACACTGGAACAACGCCAAGGGTTAAAAGTTATGTGTCCAGAAGAAATTGCTTATCGTATGGGCTATATCACTAAGGACCAACTGGAACTATTGGCACAACCCTTGCTCAAAAGCGGTTATGGACAATATCTTTTGAATCTTCTTAATGAGACCATTTATTAATGCAGATTTTTGACACTAATATTCCAGATGTGAAATTGCTGAAACCCAAGAAATTTGGTGATGCAAGAGGTTTTTTTCTGGAAAGTTATAATAAAAAAGTGTTTGATGAATTATTAGGAATGAAGATTGATTTTGTGCAAGATAATCATTCAAGATCTGCTAAAGGCGTGTTGAGAGGTTTACATTATCAAATCAGGCATCCTCAAGGAAAACTGGTAAGAGTAACCGCTGGTGAAGTGTTTGATGTTGCGGTTGATATGCGTCGGGATTCACCAACTTTTGGTCAATGGGCAGGCACGATACTGACAGCTGATGGTCAGGAGCAATTCTGGGTTCCTGAAGGTTTTGCGCATGGTTTTCTTGTGCTGAGTGAGACAGCTGATTTTTTGTATAAAACAACCAATTACTATGCTCCTGAGTATGATCGTTCAGTGTTGTGGAATGATAAGAATATTGGCATTGAATGGCCGATATCAGATATTCTGCAGCCAACTCTCTCGGATAAAGATCAAAAAGCGGTTGAATTCATGCAGGCAGACTATTTTTAGATGAAAATATTACTCATCGCATCCCATGGCCAGGTTGGCTTTCAGTTGCAGCGAAGCCTTGCTTGTCTTGGTGAAGTGATTGCAACGAACAGGACAAGTTTAGATTTAACGGACGTTGATAAAGTCATGGATTTTATCCGGCAACTAAAGCCGGATTTAATTGTGAATGCAGGCGCTTATACGGCGGTTGATAAAGCTGAGACAGAGCAAGCGCTGGCGCATCAGGTGAATGCCATTGCACCGGGTGTTCTGGCCAATCTGGCCAAAGAACTTGATATTCCACTGATCCATTACTCAACTGACTATGTTTTCGATGGTCATAAAGTTGGTGCCTGGAATGAACAAGACAAACCGGCCCCTTTGAATTATTACGGCCAATCAAAACTGGAAGGTGAGCAAGCGGTAAGTGATACTGGTTGCAAATACTTAATCTTCAGAGTGAGCTGGGTTTATGACCGGCGCGGGAAAAACTTTGTCAATACTATGCTCCGGCTGGCTAAAGAAAAAGATGAATTAAATATTGTTGATGATCAGGTTGGCGCACCGACCTGGAGTCGACATATTGCTGATGCGACAGCACAGATTATTCTGCAATCCAAACTGATACCGGATTTTTGGGAAAGGCATTCAGGTATTTTTCACATGAGTGCTGCAGGCAAAACGAGTTGGAAGGAATTTGCTGATAAAATTTTCGAATTAGCGGCTCATGAAGGTATGAAGATACCTGTGGTTCATGCAATCCCTACATCTGCCTATCCAACCAAAGCAGAAAGACTGTTGAACTCCTGTATGGACAACTCTAAATTAGTTAATACCTTTGGAGTGCAGCTGCCCGATTGGCAGCTAAGCCTGCAATGGGTGATGAGAACCGACGAGCGTTCTAATTAATTGTTTTCATCACGCTGAATTTTAGGATTGGAAGATGTTTAAAAACCAGTTCAACCGACTGATGCAATGGTTTTTGAATCGTCCACGAACAACCAAACGTATTCTCAGTATCATCATTGACTATGTGGTGGTGATATTTGCTCTTTGGTCATCTTATTCACTGCGGTTAAGTACTTTTTATATTCCCCCATCAAGCCAGTGGTGGCTATTTATTGTTGCGCCACTGATAGCGATCCCCATTTTTATCAAACTCGGTTTATATCGTGCAATTGTTCGTTATATCGGCCTGGATGTAATGTGGACAATTTGTAAAGCTATTGCTTTATTCACGTTAATTTTTGCAACTATTGTCGTTTTGGCAGGAAGTGCTGCCGGTCTGGTTCCCAGAACGGTCTATATCATTAATGCGCTAATGTTATTTGTCATAATCGGCGGTTTAAGAGTATATGCCCGCTGGTTATTTGCTAATCGTAATGCTTCCTTAAGTAGTGCCATGGAGCGATATGTTCCCCCGGTATTGATTTATGGCGCAGGACAGGCCGGGGCCCAACTTTCAGCGTTGTTAAGGATGGGCCGCCAGTTGCGTCCAGTAGCGTTTATTGATGATGATGCAACTTTATATAAACAACAGATAAATGGTCTTAATGTCTATCGACCACGAGATTTGATTAAATTAATCGAGCGCTTCAAAGTTCGCGAGATTTTGCTGGCCATGCCATCCGTCTCCCGAAGCCGCCGTAGTGAAATTCTGAATTCACTCGAAGATTTACCTGTTCATATTCGTACATTGCCTGATTTAACCGATATTGCCGAAGGCAAACTGGAAGTTTCAGATATTCAGGAGGTTGATATTGCGGATTTGCTTGGCAGAGAGGCTGTCGAAGCCGATCCGCAGTTATTAACAGCCAATCTCAGTCGTAAATGTGTAATGGTTACCGGAGCAGGTGGTTCCATTGGATCTGAATTGTCACGGCAAATCATCAAGCTTAAACCCAGCAGATTGTTATTGTTTGAAATCAGTGAATTCGCTTTGTATCAAATCGAACAGGAGCTTATCAATCTGGAAAGTGGTGTGGAAGTCATTGCTTTAATTGGATCTGTGGTGGACCGTGCACGATTGACATCAATCTGTCAGTATTTTTCGGTACAAACTATTTACCATGCAGCAGCGTATAAACATGTGCCAATGGTCGAAAAAAACGTGGGCGAAGGCATACGTAACAATGTTTTCGGTACATTGCATTGCGCTCAGGCTGCCATTGCAGCAAAAGTTGAAACGTTTGTGTTAATTTCAACAGATAAAGCTGTTCGACCTACCAATACCATGGGAGCCAGTAAACGCATGGCAGAACTGGTTTTACAGGCTTTAGCACAGACCTCGGATACCCGTTTTACCATGGTAAGATTTGGTAACGTGCTGGGTTCTTCCGGTTCAGTTGTGCCATTATTTCGGGAGCAGATAGCCAGGGGCGGCCCGGTCACGGTAACTGATCCACAAATTATCCGTTATTTTATGACAATACCTGAAGCTGCTGAGCTGGTAATACAGGCCGGTGCGATGGGGCAGGGTGGTGATGTCTTTGTACTCGATATGGGGTCGGCCGTAAAAATTGTGGATCTGGCAACACGGATGATTCATCTCAGCGGTTTCAGTGTTAAAAATGCTGAAAATCCAGATGGTGATATTGAAATTACCTATACCGGTCTGCGGCCCGGCGAAAAATTATTCGAAGAATTATTAATCGGTGAAAACGTCAGCCAGACAGCACACCAAAAAATCATGAGGGCCGAAGAAAGCGTCATTCCCTGGGACGATTTACAATTGATACTCACGGATTTACAACATGCAGTAAGTGGTTCAGATTATGAACAAATCAGGACTATTCTCAGTGAATATGTCGATGGGTTTATGCCGCAATGCGGCATTGAAGATTGGCTGAGTCAAAAAGTGGTTAGTCCGATTAATGGAAACTGAAGTGTAACTTTTAAGAGACAGATTATGGAAAAAACACTCAATATTGCAGTTGCTGGAACCGGGTATGTTGGCTTATCCCTTGCAGTTTTGCTCGCACAACATCACCAGGTTACCGCATTGGATATTGTCGCTGAAAAAGTCGATCTGATTAATGCCAGAAAATCACCGATAGTGGATAAAGAAATTGAAGACTTTCTAACCAATAAACCATTAAATTTAACGGCTACAACTGACAAAAAACAAGCCTATGAAAAAGCCGATTTCATCATTATTGCTACCCCAACCGATTACGATACAGTCACCAATACCTTTAATACCAACTCGGTCGAAGCTGTAATAAAAGATGTTTTGGATATTAATCCTGCTGCAGTGATGATTATCAAATCCACGATCCCGGTTGGCTATACCCAAACCGTTCGAGCAAAATTTGGCAGTGACAAAATATTCTTTTCGCCTGAGTTTTTACGTGAAGGCAAAGCGTTGTATGACAATCTCTATCCTTCACGCATTGTTGTGGGTGAGCGTAGTGATCGTGCTCGTTTATTTGCCGATTTGTTATTAGAAGGCGCAGTGAAAAAAGATGTGCCGGTATTATTTACCGACCCGACTGAAGCCGAAGCGATTAAATTATTTTCCAATACTTATCTGGCGATGCGAGTAGCGTATTTTAACGAACTCGACAGCTATGCTGAAACACATAATCTGAATAGCCGGCAAATCATTGAAGGTGTTGGTTTGGATCCACGCATTGGCGACCACTACAATAATCCATCCTTTGGCTATGGCGGTTATTGCCTGCCAAAAGATACCAAGCAATTACTGGCTAACTATGACACCGTACCGAATAGTCTGATTCGGGCTATTGTGGATGCCAATACCACCCGAAAAGATTTTATTGCAGATCAGATTATTAAGAAAAATCCTGCTGTCGTTGGGATTTACCGGTTGGTAATGAAGCAAGGATCGGATAACTTCAGAGCATCCGCCATACAAGGCATTATGAAGCGCATTAAAGCCAAAGGTATTGAAGTTATTGTTTATGAGCCGGTGCTTGAAGAAGCCGAGTTTTTCCGTTCCAAAGTGGTAAATGATTTGGCAGCCTTCAAACAGCTGTCTTCATTAATCATCGCGAATCGCATTACAGACGATATTCAGGATGTAAAAGACAAAATTTATACCCGTGATCTATTTGGTCAAGACTAGATGAATATGTTAATTCTTCGGCAAATGCTGAACTACCATTTGGCATGGATCCTGTATGCTCGAAATAGGACTAAAGATATTATGGTTCAATAGTTGGTTTTGACTTCAAAAATCGGCATATTTCGAGATAACAGATGAAATGAAAAAAATTAGCTCTAAAAATGACTTGGCAATTAACGGGGCTCTCCCAGCTTTTGACGAAACCCAACATGTTGGTCGACCGAATATCGGTAGTAAGTCAGAATTTATCCGGTATGTAGATAAGATCTTTGACAATCGTTGGCTGACTAACAATGGGGATTTTGTTCGCACTTTGGAGCAACGCATTGCCGAAAAGCATCAAGTCAAAAATTGTGTTGCGATGTGCAACGGTACTATTGCGCTTGAGATTGCTATTCGTGCTTTGAATTTATCAGGTGAAGTGATTATTCCATCATATACCTTCATCGCCACTGCTCATGCACTTCATTGGCAAGAGATTACCCCTGTTTTTGCTGATATCAATCCACAGACACATTGTTTAGATCCTGATGCGGTTCGCAACATGATCACTCCCAAAACCAGCGGTATTATTGGCGTACATCTATGGGGGCATGCAGCGCCTATTGATGAACTACAGCAAATAGCCGATGAATATAATTTAAAGCTGATGTTTGATGCCGCCCATGCCTTTAACGGAACTTATAAAGGGACAAAAATCGGTAACTTTGGCCAAGCGGAAGTATTAAGCTTTCACGCCACTAAATTTTTTAATGCTTTTGAAGGTGGTGCAGTTCTGACTAATGATGATGAACTGGCTGAAAAAATGCGTCTGATGCGTAATTTTGGTTTTTCTGGTATGGATAATGTTATTCATCCTGGCACTAACGGCAAAATGATTGAGATTGCTGCCGCAATGGGACTGGTGAATCTGGAAAATGTGGATAATGTCGTTGAGATAAATAAACAGCATTACGGGAGTTATCAAAAAGGACTTGCCGGACTCCCCGGAATCAGTCTTTTTCGTTTTGACGAAAATGAACACAACAACTATCAATATATCGTGATGGAAGTCGGTGCTGATTGTCCCATCAGTCGTGATGAAATGGTTGAGGTGTTACATGCTGAAAATGTCAGGGCGCGAAAATACTTCTGGCCGGGCTGCCATAATATGCATCCTTACAAACAGTTATACCCGCATGCAGATTTACTCTTACCCAAGACTATCGAAGTTGCAGAGAGGGTAATTGTCTTGCCTACAGGGACAGCAATGACTGAAGAAGCGGTTGATATGGTTTGCCAGATTATTAGAACCTGCATAATCAGATAGCATGAAGTTAGCTATCATGCAGCCCTACTTTTTCCCCTATATCGGATATTTCCAACTGATATCTGCTGCGGATACCTTTGTCGTTTACGACGATGTTAACTTTATTAAGGGAGGATGGATTAATCGTAACTTTATTCTTTCACAGGGTGATAAGCTTCGAGTCACTCTCCAGCTATTAGGTGCAAGTCCCAATCATCTAATCAATCAAATCCAAGTTGGCAATTATAATCACAAGCTATTTAAAACAATCCAACAAAGCTACTCACGAGCCTCTTATTATCACGATGTGATGCCATTAATTGAAAATATTCTCTATTCTGATGAGACAAACCTAGCTGCTTTTCTGAATTTAAGTCTGAGACAAATCTGTGGTTATCTTGGACTAGATAGGGAATGGTATCTCTCGTCAGATCTAAACAAAGATATTTCCCTTCGTGGACAGCAAAAAGTTTTAGCTATATGTAAAGAGCTGGGTGCGAAAAAGTATATCAACATGCCTGGTGGTAAGGCTTTATACGATTATGGCAGTTTTGCAGAGCAGGATATTCAATTATCTTTTCTTGAGCCGGTTATAAAACCCTACCAGCAAAATATCAATGAGTTCGTTCCCAATCTATCCATCATTGATGTGCTAATGTTTAACAATCAACAACAATGTCAGCAGATGGTTAAGGAGTATGGGCTTGTCTGAGTTGATTCAAACGGCAGCAATTGGTGGTTATTTCCAACTCGAATTACCTGATAGTAAGATGCATTACCATCAAAATGCGCAGTTATACCAATCTGCAAGAGCCGCATTCAGATCACTTTTACAAGCCGGTCGTCCGAGAAAAGTTTTCATTCCAAAATATATTTGCGATGCAATGATTTCTCCACTTCATGAAGAGAAGATCGACTATGAATGCTACGATCTTAATGACACATTAGATGTGCCGAATTCACTGGCGCTGGGTGAGGAAGAATGGCTCGTATATGTTAATTATTTTGGTATTAGCCAAGCCCAAGTTGAGCGAGTAATCCAACACTTTCCCCCAGATCAGCTTGTTTTTGATTTTTCACAGGCATTTTTTGATCCGCCAGTATCTGAAGCTTTAGCAACAATTTATTCTCCCCGAAAATTTTTTGGTGTTCCCGATGGTGGAATGTTGCAAAGCAAAATAGCAGTTAACCAACCAATAGTTCAGGATAATGGTTCATTGTGCAGAATGTCTCATTTGTTTAAACGATTAAATGAAATGCCCGAGAGCGGCTATGCTGACTACTTATTGGCAGAGCAGAGTATAGAAGATAGTAAACCTATGCTAATGTCCAAGCTGACTCAGCGTTTAATAACTTCAATTGATTATGAAGCGGTAAAACAAAAAAGAATGGAAAATTTCAGCTATCTTCATGAAAAGCTTAAATCGATTAATTTACTGAGTATTCCAACAAATAATCTATTAGCGCCATTATGTTATCCACTAATTACGCTTGATAGTAACTTGAGAGATAAGTTTATAAAAAATAGGATTTTTATCCCATGTTATTGGAATGATGCGACTAAGCGTCTTTGCCCTGAAGTTTCAGAACGGATGGTTGATCGTTTATTACCTTTACCCATTGATCAAAGATATGGGCAAATTGAGATGGATCGTATGCTTTCAATGCTCTCCGATTCAGTACATTTATGAATAATGATACAAATAATAATTTGGAAAAGAGAACTGGACAGTTTTCACGAAATGTATTGCTTGAGAAGTTGTTGAGGGAACTGAACTCTGACCTTTTCGTAGCTGAACAGGAAGTCCTGAATAAAGTGCGAATTGAACAGTCTTTTCCACTTATTTTGATCATGGGGCCTATGAGAAGTGGAACAACCTTATTTATGCAATGGCTTGCCAATACCGGCCTTGTTGCTTACCCGACAAACCTCCTATCACGTTTTTATCAGGCGCCTGTTCTGGGTGCCAAAATCCAGCTTTTACTGACCGATCCCCGCTTTAACTTTCGCGATGAACTGGGTGAGTTTATTCAACAAACCGAATATCATTCTGAAAATGGCAAGACGAAAGGCGTACTTGCACCGAATGAATTCTGGTATTTCTGGCGGCGATTCTTGGCTGAACCTCAGCGAGATGTGTGGGCTGATGACGAATTAAGTCAAAGTATGGATATTAATACTCTGCGTGCTGAGCTGATTGGCATGATGGAGGTATTTCAGCAACCGTTTGCCGCAAAAGGCATGCTGTTTAACTACAACATTTCATTTCTGGATAGTATTTTTGAAAAGATTCTGTTTGTTCAGCTCAAGCGTGACCCTGTTACAAATGTTGCATCTGTATTAGAAGCGCGTAAACGGCAACTTGGCAGCGAGTCAGATTGGTATTCTTTCAAGATCCCTGAATATCAACAATTAAAAGATATGGATCCGGTTACTCAAGTTTGCGGACAGATCCATTACATTAATCAGGCTGTCGACAACGGTCTAAAGAATGTAGATGAGAGCAGAAAATTGGTGGTTCAGTACGAGGACTTTTGCATTAATCCAGAGTGCTGCTTTAATGAGCTTACTCAAAAATTAGGTCTTCAAGCAACGAAATACAACGGACCGTCTAATTTCACATTAAGTCAGAAAGAAATTAAGAATGCAGAACTTATTGCCAAAGGTCTGCATGATTTCAGACGAAATAATTAAGCTAGTTGAAAATAAAAATATAACCATTTCAACAAACAATCATGACGATGGTGTTGTAAAAAAGTAACTTCACGATCTTGTTCCTTCAAAGGATTTTTAACAAGTGGAGTTATTGAACGCATGCTGATGTATAATCTATGTTTGCGTATTTGGAGGACAGCAATCAGTGTGTGGAATAGTCGGTGGTATTGCTGAGCGAAATGTAGCCCCTATATTAATGGAAGGGTTACGCAGGCTGGAGTATCGAGGCTACGACTCTTCCGGAGTTGCTTTACTGGATGCTGATGCCAATATTCATCGTGTCAGATCGCTGGGTAAAATCAAGCAGCTCGAAGCCAAGATTGATGCGGAAAACAGCAGCTTCGCTGGCCAAATGGGCATAGCACACACTCGCTGGGCAACACACGGCATACCTTCTGAAAATAATGCGCATCCGCATATATGCAATCATCGTGTTGCCGTTGTTCATAACGGTATTATTGAAAATTACCAGGTTTTAAAGCAGCAACAGGTTAATCAAGGCTATCGCTTTACCTCTGAAACAGATACCGAAGTTGTTGCGCATTCAATTTACCAATATTTATATGGTGAGGCCTCACCATCGGCCAAACGCACTAATCTGTCTCTGTTTGATGCAGTAGTCGAAGCCATTCAAGACTTTGAAGGTGCTTATGCGTTAGGTGTCATTGCCACTGATGAGCCAAACACACTGATAGCTGCCCGTAAAGGCAGCCCGTTAGTGATTGGTATCGGTATTGGCGAACATTTTATTGCTTCTGATGTATCGGCTTTACTACCAGTGACCCAAAACTTTATTTTTCTGGAAGATGGCGATGTGGCCAAACTGACACGGGAAAGCATTGAAATATATAGCTCTGTGACCGGTGAGAAAGTTGAACGCCCTATCAAACAATCTTCATTAAATATTACCGCGGTTGAGCTGGGTGAACACCGTCACTACATGCACAAAGAGATATTTGAACAGCCTCAAGCGGTTATCGATACTTTGGAAGGGCGAGTCACTCAGGATCAAGTGCTTGTGTCCACTTTTGGCCCTGGTGCTGAATCCATTTTCAAAAGTATTGAACGAATTCATATTATTGCCTGTGGTACCAGTTATCATGCCGGCATGGTGGCAAAATACTGGGTAGAAGATATTGTACGTCTGCCTTGCCAGGTTGAAGTAGCCAGTGAATTTCGTTACCGAAACCCGGTAATTGAAGACAACACCTTATTTGTAACTATAAGCCAATCTGGAGAAACAGCAGATACATTGGCAGCCCTCCAACAGATCAAAGCCCATGGGGCAGAAAGCCCAGAAGCTTTTGCCTTAAAAAATATTCCAACATTATCCATCTGCAATGTCGCCGAAAGCAGCCTGACCCGTGAGGCTGACCTCTGTTACCTTACCCATGCAGGTCCTGAAATCGGTGTCGCTTCAACCAAATCGTTTACCACGCAGTTAGTGGCATTAGCTTTATTATTAACGTGTATTGGCAAAGTCAAAAAACGCATTACCCGTGAGCGGGAAAAACATATCACCCAAGGCCTGCAAAAACTACCGAACCTGATTCAAAATGCATTAATGCATGAGCAGGAAATTCAGGATATTGCTCAGGACTTTGCAGATAAACAGCATGCGCTGTTCTTGGGAAGAGGAACGATGTACCCGATTGCACTTGAAGGTGCTTTAAAACTCAAGGAAATCAGTTATATTCATGCTGAAGCCTATCCAGCAGGCGAGCTGAAACATGGACCATTAGCCTTAATTGATGAAAATATGCCGGTGATTGCCATCGCGCCATTGGATGATTTGCTGGAAAAGCTCAAATCCAATCTCCAGGAAGTGAAGGCGCGTGGTGGTCAGATGATTGTATTCGAAGATGAACGCTCGGATATCAGCTCTGAATCAGGCTTTAAGGTCGTGAAAGCCACCACCAATGTTGGTCGTATCACCGCTCCAATAACTTACAACATTTTACTTCAGCTTCTTAGCTACCATGTTGCACTGATAAAAGGGACAGATGTTGATCAACCTCGGAATCTGGCGAAATCGGTTACGGTTGAATGAAGTATCCTGTAATTACAATTAAAATTAAGTAGAGATTTAAATGAACAAAGTTGCGTTAATAACTGGTATCACCGGCCAGGATGGGGCCTATCTGGCAGAGTTATTATTAGAAAAAGGTTATGAAGTGCATGGTATCAAACGCCGTGCTTCACTGTTTAATACAGATCGCGTTGATCATCTTTATCAGGATCCGCATGTCGATAATAAAAATTTCATTTTGCACTACGGTGATTTGACTGACTCTACCAATCTGATTCGAATTATCCAGCAGGTTCGGCCTGATGAAATCTATAACCTTGCCGCAATGAGTCATGTGGCTGTCAGTTTTGAAACTCCGGAATATACTGCAAATGCTGATGGAATTGGCACATTAAGGATTCTGGAAGCAATTCGTATTCTTGGTCTGGAAAAAAAAACCAAGTTCTATCAGGCTTCAACTTCAGAGCTTTATGGTTTGGTACAGGAAACTCCACAGAAAGAAACAACACCATTTTATCCACGTAGTCCTTATGCTGTTGCCAAATTATATGGCTACTGGATTACGGTGAATTATCGCGAAGCGTATGGCATCTATGCCTGTAATGGCATTTTGTTTAATCATGAAAGCCCAATCCGTGGCGAAACTTTTGTAACTCGCAAAATTACCAGAGCATTAGCTCGCATTAAATTAGGCTTACAAGATTGTCTTTATCTGGGCAACCTTGATGCACTCCGTGACTGGGGACATGCCAAGGATTATGTTGAGATGCAGTGGTTAATGCTGCAGCAGGATCAGCCAGAAGACTTTGTCATCGCAACAGGTGTGCAATACAGCGTTCGTGATTTTGTTGATACCGCCGCAAAAGAACTGGATATTACGATTCGCTGGGAGGGTAAAGGCGTTGATGAAAAAGGGTATGACGCTGAAGGCAAATGTATTGTCCAGGTGGACCCACGTTATTTCCGTCCCACAGAAGTCGAAACCTTACTAGGTGACCCAACTAAAGCCAAAGAAAAACTTGGCTGGACACCTAAAATTTCCTTTGAAGAACTTGTAACAGAAATGGTACTTGAAGATTACAAATCTGCAGAACGTGATGAGTTAGTTAAAAAACATGGTTTTACCGCTTACGACTACCATGAATAAAACAGACAAAATATATATTGCAGGTCACCGTGGCTTAGTCGGATCAGCGCTGGTTCAAAACTTGGAAGGTAAGGGGTTTACTAATCTGCTTAAAAGAACACATGCCGAATTGGATTTGACCGATGAAAATGCTGTAGCCGAGTTCTTCAAGGCTGAAAAACCAGATTATGTTTTTCTTGCGGCAGCAAAAGTTGGTGGTATTCATGCCAACAATAGTTATCCTGCCGAGTTTATTCGTGACAACTTGGCCATTCAGAATAATGTGATACATCATGCGTATCTGAATAATGTAAAACGTTTATTGTTTTTGGGGTCGAGTTGCATCTATCCTAAAAATGCACCACAACCACTTAAAGAAGAGTATCTCCTTACAGGCCCCTTAGAAGAAACTAACCGCCCGTATGCACTTGCTAAAATTGCCGGAATTGAAATGTGTTGGAGCTACAACCGACAATATGGCACACAGTTCCTGGCAGCAATGCCGACCAATCTTTATGGCCCCGGTGATAATTATGATCTTAGTAACTCTCACGTACTACCAGCTTTAATCCGTAAATTTCATCTCGCAAAGTTAGCAGGAAAAGGGGATGAAAAGGGCATCTTGGCTGATGAAAAAATGCATGGCCAAATTTCTGAACCTCTCAGGACAAACCTTCTTCAATCTTGTAAAACGAATCATACCCCCGAGGTTACGGTTTGGGGGACAGGCAATCCCAGACGAGAGTTCATGTACAGCGGGGATATGGTTGATGCCTGTGTGTATTTAATGAATCTGCCAGAGGATCAATTCGTTTCACTAACAGCAGCCGGCCGAAACAATGGATTAGCACCCGTTGTAAATATTGGTGTGGGAGAAGATGTTACGATTTCTCAGCTAGCTTTGTTGATTAAGAAAGTGGCTGGTTTTAATGGGAAACTTGCTTTTGATACAACCAAACCAGATGGTACATCACAAAAGCTTATGTCTGTAGAGCGATTAAATCAGCTTGGTTGGAAAAAAAATGCCAATTTAGAACAGCATTTATCAAAGTTATACCAAGATTATCAGACCAGACATACTGAATTTGAAGGTGAACTTTGAGCGCCAGCCCATCCAAACCCAAACTCCAGGCTAAACTCAAATTTCGCGATATCAACAAAGTATGGGATTTGTTGCCGGAAAAAAAGAAACCCAGAGCTATTGGATTACTTTTGTTGATGGTGATTGGAATGCTCCTTGAAATGATTGGTGTCGGCCTGATCCTGCCAATCATGGCAGTTATTGCTGATCCGGATGCAGCCTCACAATACCCGATTGTAAAATCAACCCTTCAGAGTTTTGGCAATCCATCACATAAAACATTGATGATTGCTGCAATGTTGTTTCTGCTTGTGATTTATATATTAAAAAATACCTATCTGACTTTTCTGGCATGGAGGCAATCCCGGTTTGTCTTTGAAACGCAAGCAGATATGGCAAAGGATTTATTTAGCCGCTATCTGTATCAGCCCTACACATTTCATTTGCAACGCAACTCTGCAGATTTAATAAATAACCTTCAGGTGGAATTAAACTTGTTCATGAACTATATGCTCAACCCGGGCATGCTGTTGATTGCAGAATCTTTGGTTATTTTGGGGCTTTTAGGTTTATTGTTATATTTTGAGCCTATTGGGGCAATCACAGTGTTTTTGGTGTTTTTTATTGCTGGTGGTGTTTACCAGTGGCTAACCAAGCGAAGAATTATTTCCTGGGGTAAGCAAAGACAGCACCATGAAGCCTTACGTATGAAACACGCACAGCAGGGCATTGGCGCTATAAAGGATGTCAAGGTGTACGGGAAAGAAGCGTTCTTTTCAACGGAGTATGCCGGACATACCGAGCAAAGCCTTAAAATGCATCAGCGAAACTCGTTTGTACAAAATCTCACCCGACTATGGTTAGAGACTTTGCTAATAGCAGGGTTGAGTTTATTGTTTATTGGTATGGTGTATCAAGGAAAAACGGTTAGTGAGGTTGTACCGATTCTGGCTCTTTTTGGTGCCGTATCATTTAGATTAATGCCTTCTGTTAATCGTATTGTGTCATCAGTCAATTTATTGCGTTTCGGGACAGCAATTACCGATATTATTTACAGAGAATTTGAAACATCGGTCGCTGATAAATATCAACCTGAGACCAAACCATTAGTTTTTAAACAGAGTGTTTTTCTCGAAGAAATTGCCTATAGCTATCCATTCGCAGATCGTAAGGCTCTGAGTAATATCACTATAAACATTGAAAAAGGACAAATGGTCGGCTTTATCGGTGAGAGTGGCTCGGGTAAAAGTACACTCATTGATATCATTATGGGTGTACTTATGCCTGATGAAGGGCAAATAAAAGTTGATGCTCAGCCAATTACAATTGATAACCTACGATCATGGCAAGGTATGATTGGTTATGTACCCCAATCTATTTACTTAACTGACGATACTTTAAGACGCAATATTGCTTTTGGAATTAAAGATGATGAAATCAATGATGCTTCAGTTATAAGAGCGCTTAAAGCAGCACAGTTAGAGTCATTAATAGATGAACTTCCTGAGGGTATAGAAACTTTATTAGGTGAACGAGGGGTAAGGCTGTCTGGCGGACAACGACAGCGTATTGGTATTGCAAGAGCGCTTTATCATGATCCCGAGATACTCATACTTGACGAGGCAACGAGTGCACTTGATATGGAAACTGAGATAGATGTTATGAATGCTGTCAGTCGTCTTCATGGTGAAAAAACTATCCTAATCATTGCTCATCGCCACTCCACTCTCCAGAATGCTGACCAAGTCTTTTCGATGAATCAAGGAAGGCTTATTTCAACGAGTTTGGGTTCAGGAAATTAATATGATTTATGTTATTGGCGATAGTCACACGCGCAGTTTTGCGAATAACCATAATTTTTTCCCATTGTTTATTGGTCCAGGCAAAGAGATGTGTTTTATAAGCGATGCTCATCTTAATGAATTAAAAAAGAGAGTTAGTGCCGCCCTTAAGAATCTGGAAGATAATGCCCCAGTTTTATTTGTACTTGGAGAGCCGGATACTCGTTACTATTTAGGCAAAGGGTGGACGCCTTGGGAGCCTGTAACCTCTGAAGAGATTGCTGAGCCTTTTGAACTCTTGAGTCGAAGTGCACAAAGGTATGGAGATTTTCTCACATGGGCCAAAAAAAATTTTAATATACAAATCCTTGTATTTAACATTACTCCTTCCGAACGAATTCAACAAAATAAATATGTAGACTGCTTTAATAAAAAATTAAGAATTATCTGTAGCAACAATAAAATACCTTTTATCGATATCATGGAAGATATTATGAATCATGATTCTATCAAATCTCAATTTATGGCAGATGTTGTTCATCTTGATTTAAGTGTTCAGCCTCTGATAGAAGAAAAAATTAAACAGGCTGGTTTTGAACTTGATGTTTCAGAGCATGTTTATCATAGAAACTCTAAAACGCTTCAGTCAGATTTTTTATATGATGAAAGGTTTTCGTGTTTTACATATCAACCAGATAGTAAGTCATCATTTAAGAAATTATTTTCGAAATTCAGAGGTTTACTGAAGTCGGTAAAAGGCAATGCAAATGCAAAGTTATGATTTTACGTGCTCACAAGATATTGATTCGGCAGTTAAAAACATGCGTAATTTTGGAATTACACATGTTCCTAACTTTATATCCGAAGGTGAACTTGGATTAATAAATACAGAATTCGAAAAAATTCTCATTAATCCATCGAAAGCTATTATTTCTCAAAGTGGCCATCCGATGAATCCTGATGGTCGAACCGCAAGATTTTCTCCATGGCACAATGATGCATTGACCGATTTCCCTGAGATTACAAAGCTGTTTCGTAATGACTTTTTGAAAAAAATCGCAGAAGCCTACTTTGCACCACATGAAATAGATTTTAATGATGAGGTTTTTGCAACGCACGAAAAACCAGCTGAAACTCCAATTCTTCCATGGCATTTTGACAGGATGCAGTCGATCAAATTTTGGTTTTACTTAACGGATACAACTAAAGAAAATGGTGCTTTTGAGTATTGCCCCAGCACACATTGGGAAGGGCATTATCGAGCGGGATTTCATCTCTCTCAAGGTTGTGGAGTAGAGGATATTCCGAATGATATTGATGAGTCGTTAATAAGAAACCCTGTATCACTTGAATTGAAAGCCGGGGATCTATTGATATTTGATTCCGATGGTTTCCATCGAGGTGGCATTGTTCAACCTGATCAAGAAAGACGCGTGCTCAGAGGACATACACACCCTAAAAATCTACGACGCTATAGTGACAAACCCTTATCAGCTGGCTGGTGGTTAAAATCATTCCTGAACATAAACAAATGGACAGGAAATGCCTCAAAAAGAATCCTTGGTGATCAAGTGCAGGATCACACCTTAAATCGTAAAAAACATAAAAATTAACTTCTAAATCAGGATATGTAGTTTTTGATAATGGATATAAAAATAATCGCAGAAATCGGCATTAATCACGATGGTGATGCCGATAAGGCAATGGATCTTATAAAAGCAGCCTCCAATGCCGGTGTATGGGGAGTCAAGTTTCAATATCGGAACCTTGAAAATGCCTATGCTGATGATGCGAAACAAATTGGCGATGAGATGTTGCTGACGGAAATTCGTCGGAATTACCTTTCACCAGATACTATATTGTCACTAACAGGACAGGGCAAACAGCTCGGGCTTGCAGTTGGGATTAGTTTCTTTGATACGCAGGATATGCTCGACTTTAATGATGATTTAGCGTCCTTTGACTTTTTCAAAGTGCCTTCAGTTGAATTATCAAATATTGAACTTGTTAATAGCATGTTGAGATTGGACAAGCCGGTTTATCTGTCGCTGGGTTGTCACAATGAAGCAGAGATCGATGATGCCATCAGTCAATTCAAGGGTGATAATTGGCTTGCCCTTCATTGCGTATCCAACTATCCGGTATCGCTGACAAATTCCCGTTTAGGCTATCTACAGCACATGGCGAATAAATGGCAACGTCCATTTGGCTACTCAAGCCATGACAATGACTGGGAAGTGACATTAATTGCAATGTCTATGGGAGCTACAGTTATCGAGCGGCATATAACCTTTGATAAAGATGCGAATGGGCTGGATCACACCACAAGTTCAACCCCGGACGAATTTTCTCGCATGGCGATGTTCGCAGACCATATCGGATTACTGATGGCGGGGAATGGTCCACGAGTTGCCAACCAAGGGGAACTCCTTAATTTGCAAAATCTTGGTCGTAGCTTTTATGCAAAACAGGCTATTAGCGCCGGGGAAATAATTAAACCAGAGCAGTTAGTTTTCCGCTCCCCCAGAGTTGGTCTGGGGCAAAATGAGATACAACCTTTTCTGAAACACCCTACAGTTCGGGAGGTAACGCCCGGGCAAGTATTAAGTCGTTCTGTTTTTGAAAAAACACCTCCAGTATCTGACACCGCTATAGATTTTGCACGTAGCCGGAAAATTGCCATTCCAGTTAGATTGCATGATTTGGCTGGCATTGAGCAAAAATTTCCGGTGGGTGCTTATGAGTTTCATTTATCCTATGGCGAAGTTCTATCTGAGGTAGATGCAAAACAATACAATGCTGATAATCGATACAGCATTCATTTGCCCGATTACATCAATTCTACTCAGCTGATGGACCCATTCTCGGCAGATGCATTACAAGCAGAGCAAAGCCAGAATATCCTCCAGCGAACAGTCGATTTAGCTGATGCACTACAGCAACATACAGGGCAGCATGTACCAATCGTAGGAAGCTTCTCTGTTGTGCATGAATCTATTGAACAGTTTTATCAGCAGCACTCGCAGTTAATAGAGGGGTTTCGAAAACAAGGCGTTTCCATTCTTCCCCAGTGGTTACCTCCCATCGCATGGTATTTTGGTGGTTCTGTCAAACTGGAAGCCGTAAATCAACCCAGAGACGTTGAGTTAATTGAACGGTACCAATTACCGATATGCATGGATGTTTGTCATTTATGTATGGGTGACAGTGTGTTTGATTTTGAAGCTACAGAGGTTATTAAAAGACTTTCAGGTTTTATTCAGCATGTACATATTGCAGATGCTGCCGGAATTGATGGTGAAGGACTTCATTTTGGTGAAGGGGACACAAAAAACATGCCGGCAATTAGCTCTGTAATGGATTTGGACTGTATGAAGGTCATTGAAGTCTGGCAAGGACATCTTGATGAAGGAGCCGGGTTTGCAAAGGCATTAAACAGATTAGCCGAGTTGTTTGATGATTAACTATAAGACAGCACTGATCATTGGGGCAACAGGACAGGATGGAGCGCATCTGGCTCAGCATCTATCGACTGCCGGATGGACAGTCTATTGTGGGTTTCGCAGAGGTTCAGCATCAAAAACCTGGCGATTACATCACCTGAATATTCTCGACAAGGTTAAGTTAGTCAATATCAATATTGATGAACCGTTTAACTTGAATGATGTTCTGAAATCTATTCAACCAGCACATATTTATCACTTTGCCGGCGAGAGTTTTGTTGCGGATTCTTTTATTCATCCCGTGACAACACTTCAGGCCAACACGTTAGGTACGCTGAATGTGCTGGAAGCTATCCGGCACACTGTGCCGGAAGCCAGATTGTTTTTTGCTTCAAGCTCTGAGGTGTTTGGTCCGGCTGCACCCAATACGTTACTTAGTGAGGAAAGCCGGCTTAAACCGGCGAATCCTTATGGTATATCCAAACTTACTGCTCAAGAGTTAGTTCGGATGTACCGCGAGACATATAATCTTCATGCTTCAGTTGGCATTTTATTCAATCATGAAGGGCCATTACGCGGTCGAAATTTTGTGACGCGGAAAATTTCATTTAACCTGGCTAGATTAAAAATAGATAATGGTATACCTATTGAATTGGGCGCACTATCGTCAGCGAGAGACTGGGGTGCAGCAGAGGATTACACTGCCGCCATGATGAGCTTGTTAGAACAAAAAGAAGCCGATGATTATGTATTTGCGACGGGTAAATTAACAACTGTTAGAGATTTCCTGCGTTTTTCTGCTATTGCAGCCGGATTTGACCCATTGTTTGAAGGTACGGGCGTCGATGAAGTTTGCGTGGATAAATCTTCAGGAATGCCTTTAGCTGTGGTATCAGAACGTTATTTCAGACCTTTCGATACTAGTGCAAGAGCCGGCAATGCTAAAAAATTACTAAACAAAATAAATTGGCAGGGTTCCAGATCGGTTGAAAAAATAGCAACTGAAATGGTATTCACTGATATTGACAGAAGAACAAAAGGAATCACCAATGTATGAACATTTGAAACAGGGGCTGGAAGGTTGTGTTTACACTGTATTCACTCCTTTTGATGAACAGGAAAATATTGATTATGAGTCTCTGGAACGATATCTGAATCATCTCTACATTGGTGGTGCCAGAAAGTTTTATGTAATGGCTTATAACTCACGTTATTCTCAGTTGAAACACTCAGAAATTATGGAATTGAATGAGTTTTGTATAAAACTGCTGAAGCGGCTTGATCCTGAAAACATTGTGGTGGTTGGTGATCCTATCCATTGCTCGACCAAAGAAAGTACTGAATTCGCTGTCCATGCAAAAGAAACCGGTGCCGATTTGATCTCATTGATTGTGCGAGAAAAGTATTTCAATGATGAACAGATCTTGGATCATTTTGCTGAAGTCGGCCGAAATTCAAATATGCCTATCCTGGTACATGAAATGCCATTTTTATCAGGTTATGACGGTACTCAAATGCATTGGCCGCATTCATTATTCAGAAAACTGCCCAGTATCCCTGAAATCGTGGCGTTGAAAGAAGATGCAAAAGATTTTGAAACTACTTGTCTGGCTCTGGAACTTGAGCCGCGCATACGGGTAGTGATTGCAGGACGTAAATCAACATTGATGCAATATAAGCCTTTTGGAGCTAAGTCCTATCTGAATGGGATTTCCATGCTCGATGCCCGTATTGGTGAAGCGTTTTGGCAAGCATGGAAAAATGATGATCAAAAAACAATCGATTTTATTCTGAATCAACTTGAAGCACCGTTCTTTGACCAATGTGCCTCAAAATATGGTTGGCACAGAACAAACAAAGCGTTATTGCAGGCCGCTGGCTTTATGCATCGCCGAGATCGGATGCCTCTGAAACATTTGAACGATACCGAATATCAGGAAGTTGTCACCGTCCATAATCAAGTAGACAAAGCTATCCAGGACTTTTTCAGCTAATGGCTTATGTGGCATTTGTACCCGCTCGATCCGGCTCAAAACGATTACCCGGTAAAAATATAAAAATGCTGGCTGGCAAGCCTCTCGTGGTTCACACATTAGAGGCTTTTGTTAACGCGCAAAAGGTTGATAGGGTTATATTCTCGACTGATTCTCAAGAATATTGGGATATCGCTAATCGCTATATTAAAAGTGATAAACTGGTTCTTGATTATCGTGAACCCGAGCAGGCGGGAGATAAAGTAAAGATTTTTGACTACCTGAAAGACGGTTATCAAAAGATATTCTCAGACCCGAATGATGTATTTTTGATGGGCTTACCTACCGTACCCTTACGTAACTCACAACACATTGACGAAGCAATCGAACTTTTTGAAGAAAAGGGTAAACCGGTTTTTTCTGCAACTGAATATGGATTCCCTATCTCATTTGCATTCTATGATGAGGGGGATCAGTGGACACCTGTTTTTGAACATAGTCCAATGTTGACAGGTAATACACGGAGTCAGGATCAAAAAATTGCTTACCATCCTAATGGTGCAATTTATGTCAGAAAAATCAAGGATTTTCAAAATTCAAAACTATTAACACTTTATCAAAACGCTGTGCCTTATCTGATGAGTCGCACGCATTCAGTGGATATTGATAATCCCATTGACTTTTTAGTCGCAGATGCGATTCTGGCAAGCGGGAACTAAAGTCTCGAATGACAGGAGAGGAAAAATTAACCGCTTTAATGACGGAGTTGTTTGATTGGATTGAACAGCAACAACCAGACTATCTGACTTATAAAAATAATTGTCTGCGTGGAGCATTTGAGCGTTATTTTTATTTTGAAGCTATGGCTAGGCCATATAGCTTACTACCCTTACTCAAGTTCACAAAACCATGGCGTAATTCAGCCAAAGAGTCGGATTTAACCAAAACATTCGATCGGTATTGGGAAAATTCGTCCGAAATTTCGCTTACCAAAAGGCTGTTTACAACCTCTTTACCTTGGTTACGTTTAGGCAGAGATTATTATCGCTCTATCATTTCAAACGTCTTATCTGCCAAATCAGTTAGCAGTACTGAAAAACGACCTATTGGTTTTTTTGCCATAAATTGCCGATTTGTTGATTTCTTCCAACCTTTGGTATCTGAATTTAAATCAACTACATGTCTTTTTTTCTCATCACATCCCATGTTGATTTCTGGAAAAGTAAAAGAACAAGGAGCATGTCCAGCGTTATTGCCAATGCCGAAAGGTTTTTCTTCTGGATTGAGCTTGTCAGTTTGGCATCCATTGTTTCCTGTTTATCTACGTCTATGCATGTTTTTTCAGCAGGCTTATATAGCGCTGCAACAGGAGCGTCCAGAAGTACTTTTATTTGCTGAGGGAACCTCACATTATGATGAGTTAATGGCGAGAGCAGCAAAGCAACTTGAGATTCCAACTATCCGAATTCAGAGTGGGCGCGCAGGGGTGTTACATAGTGGTTATCGAAATATGTGCTTTGATGTGATGCTATGCTGGAGCAATGATTTTGTTGAACGTTACCAGAGTGTGTCGCCAAAACCAGCTTATCATGAGATTGGTAGTCCTTTGCTGGATGAATTTCATCGGCTAAATGAACGAAGAGTAACCACCACAAAACCGAATAGGGTTGTTATATATACTCAGCCCGTGAGTAAACATATTAGTGAGCAGGATTATCTGTTGCTTGTTAAATTTGCAGAAGACTTGCTAAAACGTGATGAAAGAATAGATATCATTGTAAGAAAACATCCTGTTGATAAACATCCTGGCTTTGATGACTTACAGCAAAAGTATCCGCATAGAATTAGTCCGATGAATGCACCGGAGTTTTCGTTAGCTGCAACATTGATAAATACCCAGAGTGCAGTGGGCTTTTTTTCTACAACATTGTCCGAGGCTGCTGCATGTGGTGTTATTCCAGTTATTTTACAACTGGATAAGTCACACAGCGTATATCCCTTTCCAGAAAAACACGGTGCAGCAATTGTTGTTGACTCGGCAGAAGCAGCCGTTGATAAGGTATTGCAAATTCAGCAACAGCCTGAACAATTTGATTCAGTTAGACAGAAAATGCAGATATTTTCACAACGATTCCTTGGACCAAACGATGGTCAGTCGATGCAAAGATTAGTAGGTGTAATCAATCAATACATTGATGGTAAAGCCTATGAATAAAGAAACGACATTCGCCCCAATAATATTGTTTGTTTACAACCGACCAGAACATACTCGTAGAACTGTAACTTCGTTATTAAAAAATCCTCAAGCCGAAATGTCTGATTTATTTGTTTTTTCGGATGCAGCAAAGGACAAAAGTGTTGAAGAAACCGTTAGGCAGGTAAGAGAATATATTCGTCAAATTTCCGGTTTTAAAACCGTCACTATTTATGAGCGAGATAGCAACTGGGGTCTGGCAAATTCTGTCATTGATGGTGTAACTCGCATATGTAATGAGTTCGGTAAGGTTGTAGTATTGGAAGATGATTTGCAGGTTTCACCGCATTTTCTGGCGTATATGAATACAGGGCTTGATAAGTATGAGCACGATGAACAAGTCATGCAGATAGCCGGTTATATGTTTCCTGTCGATATTCAATCTAACGAAGATGCTTTGTTTCTACCTCTGACATCCTCTTGGGGGTGGGCGACGTGGCAAAACTCATGGGAAAAATTTGATAAAACAGCTAGTAGTTTCAACACTATAAAAAATAATCCTGACCTGAAAAAGCAGTTTAATTTGGATGGACGCTACCCATACTTTAAAATGCTTGAAGCCCAAAAAAAGGCTAAGGTTGATTCATGGGCAATACGTTGGTACTTGAGTGTGTTTATAAAAAATGGGCTGGTACTGTACCCTAGAAAAAGTTTGGTTGAGAACTCAGGGTTTGATGGTAGCGGTGTAAATTGTGTGGTTAGCGGATTTGATGATACGCCTATTGACGCGACGTTTGAGGTAAAAACGTTTCCTGCTAATAGTGTGACTTCTCCCTTTTTTGATGAACTAATTAAAAAGCTTCCCAAACCAAAGTTCAGCATTAAAGCGTTTCTAAGTCGATTAATTAAGCCTTTCAAGGTATAAACATGCGTAAGCTTATAAAAAAAATATATCACTCTACCTGTAGTTGGATGTATCCACTATTTGGAAAAAAACCATGGAAGCTAGGTTATGTTCCTTACAAATTTTCATCTATCAATACTGCTATCAATGATCCACTTCTCGATATAACAAGATTGCCAGATGGTTATGGCTTTAGGCTTGATGAGAGGGTTGTTGAATATCTGTGGTTTTTCCAGTCTTTGCCACATTCAGCAGGAAGAATCCTTGATGCCGGTTCGATCCTCAACTATTCGTTTCTTCTCGATCATAAAAAACTACAGAATAAGAATTTATTTATATCAACCTTGGCACCAGAGCAGGATGCCTTCTGGAACAAAGGGGTTTCATATATCTATGAAGATTTGAGAAACACCTGTTTCAGAAATGATTATTTTGACTGGATCACGAGTCTTTCGACTATTGAACATATCGGTCTGGATAATACAATGCTATATACCAGTGATGAAGCAAAGCGTGAGAGTGATGGAGACGGTTATCTTGCTGCAATAAAAGAGTTTCATCGAATTCTTAAGCCAGGTGGAAAATTATTTCTCAGTGTTCCATTCGGTGAGCACAAAGTGCGTGGTTGGTTTCAGATATTTAACGGTGAAATGGTGGACAGTATCAAGGCAACTTTCTCACCGACGGAAATAAAAGAAAACTACTTTCAGTATCATGAAAGCGGATGGGTTAATTCTTCACGTGAACTTGCCAGTGATGCCACTTATTTTGATATTCATACCGAAAAAGATTACGGCACTGACTATGCTGCCGCATCACGTGCAGTTGTATGTTTAGAACTTACAAAATAGCTTTAAAAGCTTTTATCAGAAAGCTTTTACAGTTTAGGGAATTCACTGGAGCAGCCAGTGTTGTGCTTTATCCCTCGGCAAAAATTATCAACATACCAGGAAAACCAGAATTAATTTCAATTGGTTCAAATAGTCATGTTCTGGGGGAGCTTTTGGTGTTTGCCCATGGAGGAAAAATTGTTGTTGGAGACGATTGTTATGTGGGAGAAGGTTGTAGGATTTGGTCGGCTGGCCGTATCTCCATCGGCAACAGGGTGTTAATTTCACATAATGTCAATATTTTTGATAACCATACCCATCCAATACGCGCCTCAGAAAGACATGAGCAATTCATGAATATTGCAAGCGTTGGTCATCCATCTTCAATAGACCTTGATGAGTCTCCGGTTATGATAGCTGATGATGTTTGGGTTGGTGCAATGGCAACAATCTTAAAGGGTGTAACCGTTGGTGAAGGTGCTATCGTCGGAGCTGGAGCCGTGGTGACTAAAGATGTGCCACCGTGGACTATTGTTGCTGGCAACCCAGCCAAAATAATCAGAGAGATAGGACCCGATGAGCGATAAAACCTTTGTCTCCTGGGAGGCGGCAGTCTCATGGTTAATGAATCAACCGGATAAACAACAATTAGTTCGGGATTGTTATTATGATCCATCCGTCCAGCAAGCTGCGGAGAGATATTATAATAGCCCGGAGTGGCAAGCTATAAGCCGATATGTTCCAGATTCAAAAGGTTTTGCAATGGACCTTGGGGCAGGACGTGGGATAGCCAGTTATGCTTTAGCTCGTGATGGCTGGCAAGTAGCCGCGTTAGAACCAGATAGCAGCGAGCTTGTTGGAGCTGGCGCAATCAAAACGCTTGCTTTGGAGAACAACCTGCCTATATCTGTCTCTCAGGAATTTGGCGAGAGAATTAATTTTGATGCAAATACATTTGAGCTGGTTTTTGCCCGACAAGTATTGCATCATGCAAATGATCTTGAACAGTTATGTGCAGAATTATTCCGTGTCTTAAAGCCAGGAGGCAGTTTAATAGCCGTTAGAGACCATGTGATTTCATCAAAAAAAGATTTAGCTGCATTTTTTGATGTGCATCCATTACATTCATTATATGGTGGTGAGAATGCCTACACATCTCATGAGTATCTTGTCGCACTGAAAAAAGCTGGATTTAAGGTTAAACGCGTTCTCCGTTCTTTCGATAGTGTTATTAATTTCGCCCCTTACACAGAAGCATCGCTGAAAGCTGAAATTCAACAGAGGATCAGTAAAATACCATTGTTTGGCAAGCTATCACGCATCCTTAATATTGATATTCTTTATCGTAGTCTGCTTCGTTGTCTTTCGTTTGTAGATAGACGACCTGGCAGGTTATATTCATTTGTCTGCTTCAAGCCCGAGGAGCAGTAATGACTACAGTTTGGATTACAGGTGGGAAGGGATTTATAGGTCGCAATCTAGCCAAATTTATCGCGAAGAAAAATGCAACAGTTTACGGAATTGGACATGGGTTTTGGACGGATGATGACTTTAGAACCTGGGGATTTAGTCATTGGCTAAATGCTGAAATAGACTTTGCAGGAATGAATCAGCTGGTTTCTGATTTTGGTAAACCTGATATTATTTTTCATCTTGCTGGCGGTTCAGCTGTTGGTTCATCAATACAAAATCCTTACGAAGATTTTCAACGCACAGTAGATACCACCGCACGCCTTTTGGAGTGGGTGAGGCAGAGCTCTCCAGCGAGCCGAGTGGTAGGTGCATCCAGTGCTGCGGTATATGGTTCGGCATTCAACGGTCCCATCTTAGAGCAAGACATCGGTAAGCCTTTTTCACCCTATGGTTACCACAAATGGATGCTGGAGTCCTTATTCAGTTCTTATCGTGATAGTTTTGGTTTAGACCTTGCTGTTATCAGATTATTTTCTGTTTATGGAACGGGGTTGGAAAAACAGCTGTTGTGGGACTTATGCCAAAAAATTGAAAAGTCAGACTCAAATGCAATTACGTTAAATGGAACTGGGAGTGAAGTTCGAGACTGGATACATATTTCCGATGCCTCACAGTTACTTTGGTTATTGGCGAATAAATCATTAAATGAAATTACTGTGGTCAATGGTGGCACGGGGATAAGCACTTCTATAGCTGAAATTGCATCGCTGGTGTGTAGCCAGTGGGGACAAAATCATAGTGTTAAATTTAGCGGCATTTCTCGTAAGGGCGACCCTAAAAGTTTAGTTGCTGATATTTCGTTGGCTAATGAGTTGGGTTTCTCACCCAGGGTATTATTACAGCAAGGCATATCTGAAGTAGTGAGCTGGTACAAAGCGAGAAACTTGGCTTGAAACATCGTGTAGCCTTTACGCTAATCGGCGGACATGCGTGGATGGGGGGCTTAAATTATCAAGTGAATCTGATCAGTGCATTATTAGAATTTGAAAACCAGAGAGTCGAACCGATTTTATTTCTGGGTGATGATGTTGCAATAGATGTGCTGGAGAGGTTTAATGCACTTGATGGGCTGAAAATTGTTCATTCTCAGGAGTTTAATCGTTCCCACAAAAATCGGCGTCTTCTCAAAGCTATTGTGACTGGTTGTGATACTGATGCACTGGCAGTATTTAAGGTACATGAGATCGATGTGGTATTTGAGGCTGCTGATTTTTATGGCTGGCACTTTAATATACCAACAATTGCATGGATTCCAGATTTACAGCATCGTAAACTTAGGCAGTATTTTGGTTTTTTTGCATTCTGGAAAAGAGAGATCGGTTTTCGCATGCAAGTTTATGCGAAACGTCACATCATGCTTAGCAGTCTCGATGCAGCAAAGGACTTCCAACAGTTTTATAAATTACCGAATGAGCGCCTGCATGTGGTTAATTTCAGTGTGCCAGTTCGCCCGATAAAGTTTGATTTTGAAGTTTTATTAGCAAAATATAATCTACCCAGGCATTTTTTCTATTTACCCAACCAGTTCTGGCAGCATAAAAATCATGAGTGCGTCATAAAAGCCTTAGGTATTGCTAAACGTGAGGGCAAAGAGATTATCGTTGCGGTATCTGGTAATCATGAAGATTCACGTGATCCGGATTATTTTCCAAAGTTGTTATCACTTATTGCCGCGGAATCAGTCGAGGACAATTTTCGTGTCTTGGGAATGATCCCTTATGACGATGTTCAGGCTCTAATGTTAAGTGCTGCCGCACTTATTAATCCATCACGATTTGAAGGCTGGAGTACTACTGTTGAAGAGGCCAAATCACTTGGAGTCGAAATGCTTTTATCGGACATAAATGTTCATCGCGAACAAGCAGAACAAAATGCCCTTTTTTTTGAACAGGATAAGCCAGCACAGTTAGCAGAACAAATGATTACATTATCAAGTATTTCGATTGATAAACGTATCGAAGATATGAAACAAGCAGCTGAACGCTCAAGAACATTTATGTCGCTCTTTGCGATGAAATTCACAACTGTAGTTGAGGCAGCCGCCAAAAGTTTATGAAAATTTCAATTATCACTGTCTGTTTTAATAGTGCCAAAACCATCTCTGACACAATTCGTTCTGTAGCAAATCAGGAGTATCCTGATATAGAACATATTATCGTTGATGGTGGATCGACAGATGGCACGGTCAAACTTATTGACAATGCTTCTAGCATTGCTCGTTATGTTTCAGAGCCTGATAAGGGCATTTATGATGCAATGAATAAGGGTATCGCTATGGCCACTGGAGATGTTGTAGGAATTTTGAATGCTGATGATTTTTATACATCCATTCATGTTGTTTCCAGTATTGCAGAAGTGTTTAAAAACCCCACTATTGATGCCTGTTATGCAGATCTTGTTTATGTTGATCAAACCGATATCAATAAAGTTGTTCGTTATTGGAGATCTGAGGCGTTTATATCGGGTGCTTTTAAACGTGGCTGGATGCCGCCACATCCAACCTTCTTTTGTCGAAAGTCCGTCTATGAAGAAAATGGAAATTTTGATTTGAATTACAAAATTGCATCAGATGTAGAGTTACTTTTCAGATTTCTTGAGGTTAAGAAAATACGATTTATGTATCTACCTGAGCTGATAATAAAGATGCGTTTGGGAGGGACAACAAATAAAAATTTAAAAAATATCATTTTCCAAAATAAAGAAGTTTTGAGATTTCTTGACGACTATTATGGAAGAGTAAGCCGATTACATTTTTTCTATTGTAAAATTTCAAATCGTTTAAAACAATTTATTTTTAAGCCTAAAGATTAGATGATTGATTCAGAAATGAAGCAGGATTATGGATTATGGTTTGTGTATGTTATGCATTTATATGTCATGTTCAGGCCAAGCGAGATTATAGTCTTCAATACATTCTATCCCATTTATTTATTGGCTTTATTGGTAATCGCATTAAATGTAAAAAAATTACACTTATTGCTTTCAGATAGAGCACTAAATATTATCTTTATTTTAATATTTTCCTTGTTGCTTCTATCAGTTTTTAATTCATATGTACATGATTTTTATGATCGAAAATTGTTGTTCAATTGGCTTGCATGGCTTGTTGTGCTTGTTGCGGTAATTTTGTCTTATCAAGGCTCTAATAAAAATTATAAGGGTCTAGAGCTTTTGGCTAAATTAGTATTACTAATTCAGCTATGCATCTCAATTGTTCAGTTATTTAAGCCTGATTTTTTCTCTTTATTTTGGTCAAGTGTTAATACTATGGGGTTGGATAGAGATGTGAGAGTTAGTGGTTCTTTAGGAAATCCCATTCTCTTCTCATATATCGTCACTTATTTAGTGTTAATTGTTATAGCACGGACTGGCCCTTTAAAAAATATTTTTTGGGTGGTTTTGGGGTGTTTACTCATATTAATGTCCGGTTCAAGATCATTAATTATGACGTATCCAATTATTATTGGAGCTTGGTTCTATTTGAGTGATAAAAGTTTATTAAAACGATTATTTTTTAGTTTCATTTGTGCTTCTGTTTTATTTTTATTTAGTTATTATATGTTGTTATCTCTAAAAGAAATATTTGTTTATTCAGCTGAATTGTTCGCTGTTTTTGAGTTTGAGTCCGGTGAAGAAAACTCAAAAGACTTAAGAACTTTTGGTTATAGAATAGATTTCTGGAATGCAGCATTATACGAATTCTTTTCAAGAGATTTTTTATCTGTAATTTTTGGAAAGTCAGGTCCATATCTTTCATCACCACATCATGATCTTATTTATATGCTTAGCCGGTATGGTGCTATTGGATTAATATCCTATCTTGCTTTGAATTTTTGGCTATTAGAGATCGCTCTCAAAAATAAATGTATTGTTGAGGGTCGCTTGCTCTATTTAACTATTCTGATGAGTTTGATTGTCGGTATGGCCAATACAATCGGGGTTGAGATGAGATTGGGAATATTTTCAGCTTTAGTCGCTGGTTTATTATTATCTCGTGGAAAATATTCTAAAGTAATCACCAATGTTGAAATTAAGTCTTCAATTGTGATGAACAATGAAATTCAAAGAGTCAGTTCTAATAAGTCTTTACCTGCTTAGAATTGCACTCTTTTCTATTGGGGAATTATGGTGTCTGTAAAAAAACTTAAATGTTTCAAAGCCTACGATATCAGAGGCCAACTAGGTGATGAGCTCAACCCGGATGTTGCTTATCGTATTGGTTACGCTTATGCAAAACACCTAAATGCTAAACGGGTAGTAGTTGGTGGTGATATCAGACACACTAGTGAGCCGCTTAAACTTGCTTTGGCCCAAGGTGTTATGGATACGGGCGCAGAAGTTATTGATATCGGGATGGTCGGCACGGAAGAGATATACTTTGCCTCATTTTATCTGGATGTCGATGGGGGCATTGAAGTTACGGCCAGCCATAATCCGATGGATTACAATGGCATGAAGTTGGTTGGGCGTGGTGCTTTGCCGATAAGTGGTGATAGTGGCTTAAATGATATTCGTGATTTGGCTGAACATATTGACTCACCGTTTAATACTCCTAAAGAAACTGTCTCGGTTAAGGCTAATACTCCAGATGCTACACCAGCAGGACATTCTGTTTTCAGTGGAACCAATAACGCCAATAAATACAGTCAGCAATCGATACTTGATCCCTACGTTGAGCATTTGCTGAGCTATATTGATCTGACAAAGATCAAACCATTAAAACTGGTTGTGAACGCGGGTAATGGTGCGGCTGGACATGTTATTGATGCGCTTGAGCAACAGTTTAAAGCAGCCAATGTGCCGCTGGAATTTATCAAGATCCACCATGAAGCCGATGGCAGTTTCCCGAATGGTATCCCCAACCCGTTATTACCCGAAAATCGGGCTGCAACTGCTGATGCAGTCATTGCTAATAAAGCCGATATGGGTATCGCATGGGATGGGGATTTTGATCGGTGTTTTCTGTTTGATGAAAATGGCCGATTTATTGAAGGGTATTATATTGTCGGTTTGTTGGCTGAAGCATTTTTGCTCAAGTCAGCCGGTGAAAAAATCATCCATGATCCACGACTGACCTGGAATACCATCGATCAAGTTGAAGCAGCGGGTGGAAAACCTATCCAATCCAAAACAGGCCATGCCTTTATTAAAGAACGTATGCGATTGGAAAATGCAGTTTATGGTGGTGAAATGAGTGCCCATCACTATTTCCGTGATTTTGCCTATTGTGATAGCGGCATGATTCCTTGGTTGCTGGTTGCTGAGTTAATCAGTGTTGCGGGTAAACCTTTGTCTGAACTGGTCAATGAACGTATGGCGAAATACCCATGTAGTGGTGAAATTAATTATCGGGTAGCAGATGTCAGTGTCATTCTCGATAAAATTTTGAAACATTTTTCCACAGAAAATCCAGTCATTGATAGAACTGACGGCATCAGTCTGGAATTTGAACAATGGCGATTTAACCTACGCTCTTCGAATACTGAACCCTTGCTGCGGCTGAATGTAGAAACTCGGGCTGATCAAGACTTGATGAGAGCCAAAGTGTCAGAAATTGAACAGATAATTCAGAACTAACTAATGCGGATTTTTGTAACAGGTGCAACTGGATTTGTCGGTAAAGCGTTGATTAATGAACTGCTTAGTGCAGGACACAATATTGTTGCAGGTGTACGGAATTATTCGATGGAATTGCCAGTTGAAGTGGAACAGCAGCAGATCGGTGATTTAAGCTTGTTGAGTGAGCAGAATTCGATAATTGATACGCTGAAAAAAATTGATGTTGTTATTCACACTGCAGCACGCGTACACATTATGCAAGATAAAGCAGCCGATCCGTTGACTGAATTTCGAAAAACGAATGTAAACGCAACTCTTGCATTGGCTAAGCAATCAGTTAGTGCGGGTGTGAAAAGGTTTGTATTTATCAGTTCTATTAAAGTGAATGGCGAATCTACAAATAATAGACAGGCTTTTCGTGAGACTGATAAACCAGCTCCTGAAGATACTTATGGACAATCAAAACTTGAAGCAGAACAGCTTTTATTTGAGTTAGCCCAGATAACGCCAATGGAGGTTGTGGTTATCCGTCCACCTCTCATTTATGGTCCAGGGGTTAAAGCCAACTTTGCCAGTTTGATTAAAATCATCAAAAAAGGCTTACCACTGCCATTTGGAGCAACTGCCAATCAACGTTCATTACTAGCGATCAATAACCTGGTTAATTTTGTAATGCTTTGTACCGCCCATCCTGCCGCTGTAAATCAGGTTTTTCTAGTGGCGGATGGCAAGGATATTTCAACAACCACACTGTTGACGAAAATTGCCAAAGCTTATAACCGGCCTGTACGTTTAATACCAGTTCCAGTTTGCTTGATGATATTTATTGCCAAACTGACAGGTAAAAATAATATCTCTGATCGGTTGTTTGGAAATTTACAGATAGACATTACTAAAGCGCAACAATTATTAGGATGGAAGCCTGTTGCCTCAATGGAACAACAACTTAACAAAATGGCTGAGTTAGATAGGAACTCAACACAAAATAAATAATAAAACGAGAAATTCATGACCCGAACTGTTATCCGTTTACTGGATATTATTTTGTCTGTTGTTGGCCTGTTGATTGGTTTACCAATTTTATTAATTCTGATCATTATCGGTTGGTTTGATACCGGTGCCCCCATATTCAGGCAACAGCGTGTAGGCCTAAATCAAAAGCCTTTTACATTAGTCAAATTCCGCACCATGACAAAAGATACGGCGCATGTTGCCAGTCATCTGGCGTCAGCCTCATCCATTACCCCCTTCGGTCGTTTTCTGCGTCGAACCAAACTGGATGAACTACCACAGTTATGGAATGTGTTAATAGGTGAAATGAGCCTGGTTGGCCCCAGACCCTGTCTTTTTAACCAGCTTGAATTAATTGAAGAGCGCGAAGCAAAAGGCGTATTTAAGGTTAGGCCTGGTATCACAGGGCTGGCGCAAATAAATGATATTGATATGTCGACTCCTGAATTACTGGCTAAAACAGATGCTTTGATGATTGAGCAGATGAGTGTAATCCGCTATCTTGGTCTCATCGTTCAAACGGTTATCGGCAAAGGTGCTGGTGATAGAGTTCGTAAGGATAGCTAAACCTTACCTGATGGCTTGGCGCATTTAGCGAATTCTTCCAAATTCATTCAGAAATAAACTTATGGAGTGACGCCTGTGGAAAAGGAGAATATTGTCTGGCATATGCACAAAGTCAGCAAAGCGGATCGTAGTCAGCAGAAAAAACAGCGTTCTGCCATTTTATGGTTTACCGGGTTAAGTGCCTCAGGCAAATCCACCATTGCCGGGGCAGTAGAGCAGGCTTTATTTGAGCTGGGTCATCATACTTATCTGCTTGATGGGGATAACGTCAGACATGGTTTGAATAAAGACCTGGGGTTTTCTGACGAGGATCGGGTTGAGAATATTCGCCGCATAGGTGAAATGGCTAAGCTTTTTGCCGATGCCGGTTTAATTGTATTAACCGCTTTTATTTCCCCTTTTCGTTCGGATCGTCGATTAGTCCGTGATCTGGTTGAAGCGGACGAATTTGTTGAAATTTATATGGATACACCGCTCAGTGTTTGCGAACAGCGTGATCCAAAAGGCCTCTATCAAAAAGCCCGTCGCGGCGAGATTAAGAATTTCACCGGTATTGATTCCGAGTATGAAGCACCTGAGGCGGCTGAAGTCACTTTGAATACGGCGGAATGTGATATTGCGGAATGTGTAGCGCAGGTCATTGAGTATTTACGGATAAACAACATCATTCAAACTCAGGGGTAATATGCGTTTTATTGACGTTTTTAATGGCGATGCCGATGGTATTTGTGCACTGGTTCAGTTACGTCTGGCTGAGCCCAGAGAAGCGGAACTGGTTACCGGAATCAAGCGTGATATCAATCTGTTGAAACATGTGGATGCAGCTGCTGGTGATAAGCTCACTGTGCTGGATATTTCGATGGAGAAAAATACGGCAGATTTGATCCGGTTACTGGATGTTGGAGTTGAGGTGTTCTATGCAGATCATCATCAACCGGGCGACATTCCTGAATATCCCAATCTGTCTGCACATATCGATATGGCAGCCACTACCTGCACTTCATTAATCATTGATAAGTACCTTAAAGGACAGTTTCATCAATGGGCTATCACTGCTGCCTATGGCGATAATTTAACCGCAGTGGCGGATAAGCTTGCCGGTGAAGCCGGGATGACAAATACTCAACGTGAAGAACTGGCATCGCTGGGCATTTATCTTAATTACAACGGCTATGGTGCCAAGACGGATGATCTGTTATTTCATCCTGCTGAGCTGTTTAAACAATGTGTTGCTTATGCTTCGCCCTTTGATTTTATTCACGAAAACCGTGCGGCCTATGAAAAGCTTTCAAACGGTTACAATGAAGATATGCGTTCGGGGTTAACCATTGAACCAAAATACAAAACTGAAAAGCTGGCCGTTATCTGTTTACCCGACGAAAAGTGGGCCCGCCGGGTAAGTGGTGTTTTGGGAAACGAGTTGGCCAATCAATTTCCTGACCGGGCTCATGCCATTGTGTCGGTAAAAGATGCTGATCATTATCTGGTGAGCCTGCGTGCTCCAAATTCCAATCGCAGTGGCGCCGATGAAGTTGCTGGCCAATTTCCTACTGGTGGTGGACGTAAAGCGGCTGCAGGTATTAATGCGCTTCCAATCAATCAGTTGGAGCAGTTGATTGATGTAATGGAAAAACAATACGCTTAGAAACTAAATTGTGATCGGTTTCTCGATTTAAGGCAGGAGAATTTCCTGTTGATTAATTTTGTCTTTTTTAGGGCTGGACGTTAAACATCCTGATAGCTTAGTCTTTAAATGCAGCTCAGGAGAGCTGCATTTAATCAAAACAAGGAGCAAGGAAAGATGTTTAAGAAATGGATTATTTCTTTATTACTCGCATTTTCACTTTCATCATTCGCTGCATTCGCAGCAGATAAAATCAATATCAACAGTGCTACAGCAGACGAATTACAGCTTCTCGATGGAGTAGGACCTTCCACTGCAGATGCTATCGTGCAATACCGTGAGCAAAATGGGACATTTTCCAGTGTTGATGATTTGGTGAATATCAAAGGTATTGGTGAAAAAAAAGTAGCTGCTTTAGCAGAGAAAGTTACTGTCACTGATTAAACGTTGATAAATTGAAAAAGGTGAGGTTTAAAATGCCTCACCTTTTTTATGTCTGTTTAAAAGGCAACTGAGTTTGATAAAACAGCTTCCGCTTGCATTACCAGTTTGTCTTTCAATTCCGCATCTAACCTTTGTTGTTCTGTTTCGGTTAACGCATTGTCGTCGCTATTGGTGATGAAAAACACGTCTTCTACCTGGTCGCCCAATGTCACCATTTTAGCATTAATTACCTGTATCTGATTTGACAGAAAAACTTGTGCTACGACAGACAACAATCCCGGTCGATCATGGGTGTATAGCTCCATTACCGTATGTGTATGCTGGGGATTTACCGAAAACTTTATGACGGGCTCGGTCTGGAACAGCTTTGTGGTTCGTGGCATTAATTGTGGTTTATAACCCGAAATCAAATGTTCACGTGCAAGCTGCTTATGCAATGCTGCGGTGATATCTTCAAAGCGTTGTTGTGTCCCATTAACAATAAAAGTATTTAAGGTTTTACCGTCATTACTGATATTGATTTTGGCATCCAGAATATTCAGTTGCAACTGTTCCAGACATGCTGTCATAGAAGCAAACAGACCGCGGCGATCATGTGTAAAAATACATAACTCGAGCGTTTGCTTTTCGTTATGCGGACGTACCAGAATCAATGGTTCTTCATCGGGATGCTCAAGCCGGCCATTGGTTTGCCAGGCAATTTCATCAACTGAATGCCGTAAAAAATAATCCAGATCATATTCAAGCCACAGTTGGGTGATATCTTGGGGCGGCCATCCCATTTCTGAAAGTTTATCCAAAGCCAACTGATACTTTTTATAGCTTTTTTCCTGCGTACTTTTTGCTTGTGCCTCAGTATGTTCCAGCCATTGATGCGTACTGTGATATAGCTGTTTGAGCAGTGAGTCACGCCAGCCATTCCAGAGATTGTTATTGGTTGCCCTGATATCAGCCACCGTCAACAGATACAGATAATTTAATCTATTGACACTGCCGACCAGAGCGGCAAAGTCTTGAATAACTTCAGGATCTTCGAGGTCTTTCTTTTGCGCGGTGGATGACATTGCCAGATGCTGGCGAACCAGAAAAGTCACAATGCTGGTGTCGTAATCACTCAAATTGTGTTGCGTACAGAATTGTTCTGCATCTTTAACACCGAGAATACTATGATCACCGCCACGACCTTTGGCAATATCATGATAAATACCGGCGATATACAATAATTCAGGTTTTGGCAGTTGATAAAACACTTCTGAACACAGCGGAAATTCATCCTTGAATTCGGAGCAGGAAAAACGACGTAAATTTCCCACCAGAAACAGGGTATGTTCATCTACCGTGTAAGCATGAAATAAATCATGCTGCATCTGTCCGACAATCCTACCAAATTCAGGCAGATAAGCACCCAGCACTCCGAGTTGATTCATGCGACGAAATTCATGGGTAACGCCTTTCGGTTGACGGATGATTTCCATAAACAGGCTACGATTTTTAATGTCTGCACGAAAGCGTTCATCAATTAAATGCAGATGGGCATGAATCTGGCGGATAGTCGAGGCACGAATGCCTTTAATATGCGGATGTTGTTGCAGGATCAGAAATACTTCCAGCAACGCATAGGGATAGTAAGCAAACATGCCGGAATTGATGGTTTCCAGATAACCGTTATGAGATTGGAAACGACGGTTGATCGGTTCAATATCTCTGGGTTCATCAGCCAGGATGATATTTTCTTCAAAAAGTTGTAACAGCAATGCATTCATTTGACCAACGGCACGAACCGTCCGGTAATAATCCTTCATGAAATGTTCAACGGCCATACGGTTATTGGTGTCTGCATAACCGAGTTGTTTAGCCAGTTCGCGCTGATGATCTATCATCATTTTTTCTTGTTTACGACCGGCCTGATGATGTAGGGCAAACCGTACCCGCCACAGAAAACGTCGTGCCTGTTGCAGAATATCGAACTCGCTTTCGGCCAGAAAGCCTTTGGATTTCAGGCCTTGCAGATTCCGTACATCAAAATGTTGTTGAGCAACCCAGTTGATCACCTGAATATCCCGCAGACCACCGGGCGATTCTTTTAGATTTGGCTCAAGGTTGTTACCGGTATCGTTGTATTTATGATGCCGCTGAATCTGTTCCTGTTTTTTGCGCTCGTAAAAAAGTCGGGTATCCCACGTTTTGTTTGAAACCGTCAGTTGTTGTAACTGCTCGAACAATTGTTGATTGCCCGATAAAAGCCGTGCTTCCAGTAAGTTGGTAGCAATAGTGATATCGTCTTCAGCCTGCTGGCGGCATTCACTAATTGTGCGAACACTATGGCCGATTTCAAGTCCGATATCCCATAATTGGGTCAGGAAATCTGATAATGCGGCTGGCGGCGCTTCGGCTACTGAATCATCCAGTAACACCAGCAAATCCACATCAGAATGGGGATGTAATTCACCTCGTCCATAGCCACCCACAGCAATCAGACTCAGTGTGGTTTCTGCTGCAAGATGCTTTTTCCATAGAAATTGCAGTACTTCATCCACAAAATGTGATTGTTGATGAACCAGCCAGTCAATGTCAGCTTCATCTTCAAAAAAACATTTCTTTAAATGTTGGGAGGCTTTAGCGAGGATATCGCGACAGCCAGTCGCCTTATCCGTCTGACCGAACTCCCAGACAGATTGTGCAGCAATTGCCATTAATGGATGCTCCTATGAGCGTTCTTCTTCCCGAAGGGTTAATATTTCGTGACCATCATCAGTAACCAGAATGGTATGTTCCCATTGGGCCGATAAGGAACGGTCTTTGGTCACCACTGTCCAGCCATCAGGAAGTTGGCGGACCTGACGTTTACCGGCATTGATCATCGGTTCAATAGTAAATGTCATGCCGGCCTGCAATGTCATACCGGTGTCTGGTGAACCATAATGCAACACCTGTGGTTCTTCGTGAAATACCTGGCCGATGCCATGTCCACAATATTCTCTGACAACAGAAAAGTGCTCGTTCTCCGCATGTTGCTGAATGGCATGGCCGATATCGCCCAGCTTGATACCCGGTTTGACCATATCAATGCCAATCATCATGCATTCACGAGCGACACGAGACAATCGCTGAGCCAGGATTGATGTTTTGCCGACATGAAACATTTTGCTGGTATCCCCGTGATAACCATCTTTAATAACCGTGATATCGATATTAATAATGTCGCCATCTTTGAGTTTTTTATCACTGGGAATACCGTGGCAGATAACATGATTGACCGAGGTACAGATGGACTTGGGGAAACCATGATAATTCAAAGGTGCAGGAATGGCTTTTTGTTCGTTAACAATATAATCGTGACAAATGGTGTTTAATTCATCGGTGGTGATGCCCGCAACCACATGCGGTTCGATCATGGTTAAAACGTCAGCGGCAAGCTTGCCTGCCACACGCATTTTTTCGATTTCTTCGGCTGTTTTGATGGTCACGCCCATGCCAGATCCTGATTGCTGTTAACGATAAAAAGACAAAGCATAGTTTGCCGCAAAAAGCATTGAACTGCCAGCTAAGCGGGCTAATCCAAGCTATATACGGTTGGTGCTTTGTTTTAGTTGGTAACTGTGGAATAATATGCGCGCCTTAGCAAAGGCAAAATCACACACGTGCCGACACAGTTTTCGGGGTGCTGTCTGAACATCAGATCAGTCGATAGCTGGGGTGCGTGGAGGTTTAACCCCATATATATAGGTATAAAAATGGCTAAAATTACAATGCGCCAAATGCTTGAAGCAGGCGTTCACTTCGGTCACCAAACACGTTACTGGAACCCAAAAATGGGTCCTTTCATCTTTGGTAAGCGCAACAATATTCATATCGTTAACCTTGAGCACAGTCTGCCAATGTTCAACGACGCACTCAACTACGTCAGCAAACTGGCTTCCAAAAAAGGCCGTATTCTGTTCGTTGGCACCAAGCGTGCTGCACAGGATGCTATCCGTGAAGATGCTGAACGTTGTGGCATGCCTTACGTCAACCGTCGCTGGTTAGGCGGCATGCTGACAAACTACCAAACCGTTCGCCAATCAATCAAACGTCTTGAAGCAATTCAGGCGATGATCGAATCAGGTAAAACAGAAGGTTTGAAAAAGAAAGAAGTTCTGAACCTGTCACGTGAACAGGAAAAACTGGAAAAAAGCATTGGTGGTATCAAGAAAATGGGTAACCTGCCTGATGCTTTGTTCATTATCGACGTTGATCATGAGCGCATCGCTATTCAGGAAGCAAACAAACTGGGTATCCCCGTGATTGCGGTTGTAGATACCAATAGTAATCCTGACGGTGTTGATTACGTTATCCCTGGCAACGACGACTCCATGCGGGCCATTCGCCTGTATACAGCTAATATCGCTGACACTATTCTGGAAGGCCGTGCATCTGTCACTACAGGTGATGCCGGAGATGAATTTGTAGAAGTTGCGGAAGAGAATGCTCCAGCCGCAGCTGAATAAGTTCTGCTAATGACTTAAACAGGCTCGCTTAAAGGCGGGCCTGTGTCGTATGTGTGGTCTGAAACAGGCCGTTCACAAAAATTGATTTTAAGGGTTACAAAAATGGCTATAACTGCAGCTTTAGTAAAAGAACTGCGTGAGCGTACCGGCTCCGGCATGATGGAATGCAAAAAAGCATTGGTTGAATCTAATGGTGATATCGAAGCAGCAATTGAAGAGATGCGTAAATCTGGTCTGGCGAAAGCTGACAAGAAGTCTGACCGTGTTGCTGCCGAAGGTATTATTGCCATCGAAACCAGTGCCGATAATAAACAGGCAGTGATGCTTGAAGTGAATTCAGAAACAGACTTTGTCGCGAAAGCAGATGATTTTATTGGTTTCGTCGATGCCGTAGCGAAGAAAGTTCTGGAAGCACAGCCTGCTGATTTAGATGCATTGTTGCAATTGACATTAAGTAACGGTGAAAGCATCGATACTGTCCGCCAATCGCTGATTGCTAAAATTGGTGAAAATATTCAGGTTCGCCGCTTTACTTTGGTGAACACTGATTCGGGTGTCATTGGTGCTTACCGCCACGGTGACCGTATCGGAACACTGGTCAAGCTTAACGGTGGTGATGAAAGTCTGGCAAAAGATTTGGCAATGCATGTTGCTGCCAGCCGTCCGCAAGCGGTATCTGCTGCTGAACTTCCAGAAGAATTATTGCAAAAAGAGCGTGATATCGTCGCAACCCAGGCACGTGAAAGCGGTAAGCCGGAAGCGATTGTTGAAAAAATGATCGAAGGCCGCATGAGCAAGTTCGTTAACGAAATCAGCCTGCTGGGCCAGGCGTTTGTTAAAGACCCTGATGTCACGGTTGAAAAGCTGGTTAAACAAGCGGGTGCAACGGTTGAAGCCTTTGCCTGTTATGAAGTCGGTGAAGGCATCGAGAAAAAAGTTGATAACTTTGCCGAAGAAGTTATGGCTCAGGCACGAGGAAACTAAACCATGACGGAAACCGGAAATCAGCTTGTTTATAAGCGTATTCTGCTCAAACTGAGTGGTGAGGCTTTAATGGGTAATGCCGAGTATGGCATTCAACCCGAAGTGATTTCCCGGTTTGCGAAAGAGATATCCGAGCTGAATGCCCAGGGTGTTCAGCTGGGTATTGTTATCGGCGGTGGCAATATTTTTCGTGGTGCTGGCCTTGCCGCCAGTGGCATGGATAGAGTCAGTGCCGATCACATGGGCATGTTGGCAACCGTATTAAATGCGCTGGCACTGCAGGATGCTCTGGAACGTAATGGAACATTCTGCCGTGTCATGTCCGCGATACGTATTCATGAAGTCTGTGAAGATTATCTGCGCCGCCGTGCTATTCGGCATTTAGAAAAAGGCCGGGTAGTGATTTTTGCTGCGGGTACCGGTAATCCATTTTTTACCACAGATTCAGCAGCCAGTTTGCGTGCTGTAGAAATTGGTGCTGAGCTCATGCTTAAAGGCACCCAGGTAGATGGTGTATATAATTCAGATCCAAGGAAAGATCCCGAAGCCATCCGTTATGACACGCTGTCTTATGATGAAGTTATTAATAATCGCCTGGCAGTAATGGATACAACGGCAGTAGTGATGTGTCAGGAACAGAAAATGCCTTTAAGGGTATTTAATGTTCATGAATACGGTAATCTCACTGACATAGTGTATGGGAAAAATGTTGGTACATTGGTGAAATAGGACAAATCATGATTAATGATATTCAAAAAGATGCAGCAGACCGAATGCAGAAAAGTGTTGCGGCTCTGGCAACTGCACTGGCGAAAATCCGTGCTGGCCGCGCACATACCAGTTTATTAGATCATGTTACCGTGCCATATTACGGTTCCGATGTTCCCTTGAGTCAGGTGGCGAGTGTTGGTATCGAAGATTCCAGAACGCTCACGGTGGCGCCATGGGAAAAAAATATGGTTCCGGTGATCGAAAAAGCCATTATGACATCTGATTTGGGGGTGAATCCAAATAGTGCAGGAATGACTATTCGTATTCCGATTCCGCCCTTAACTGAAGAACGTCGTAAAGATTTGGTCAAAGTGGCTAAATCTGAAGCTGAAAATGCACGTATCGCTGTGCGTAATATTCGTCGTGATGCGAATGGCAGCTTCAAAGATTTATTAAAAGACAAAGCCATTTCGGAAGATGAACAGCGTGGTGCGGAAGAGGCCATTCAAAAGCTGACCGATACTACCATCAAACAGATTGATGACTTACTGGCTGAAAAAGAAACCGATTTGATGGCGGTCTAAGCCATTACGGTTTAGCCATACCAAATGAATTCTTCCGGTCGTTCCATACCCAGACACATTGCTATCATCATGGATGGCAATGGTCGCTGGGCAAAACAACGGCTACAACCGCGATTTATGGGGCACCGAGCTGGTGTCCGAGCGGTTGAAGGCATTGTTAAACATTGTGTCGCCTGCGGTGTGGAAGTACTCAGCCTGTTTGCCTTCAGCAGTGAAAACTGGCGACGACCCGGTAAGGAAGTCAATTTACTGATGGAGTTATTCAGTCATGCACTGGATAACCAGGTTAAACGTCTGCATAAAAACAATATCCGTCTTAATGTCATTGGTGATATCAGTCGTTTTTCGGTGTCATTACAGCAACAGATTGCGGATGCAACGGCATTAACGGCTGAAAACGATGGTTTGATCCTGAATATTGCTGCCAACTATGGTGGGCGCTGGGACATTACTCAGTCAGTTAAGCAGATTGCGAAAAAAATCCAAAACGGCGAACTCGATCCAGAGCAGATTGATGAAAGTGTTATTGCCGGTCATTTGGTGACGGCCGATTTGCCTGAACCGGATCTGTTCATCCGTACAGGCGGTGAACAACGTATCAGTAATTTTCTGATGTGGCAGCTGGCGTATACCGAATTGTATTTTACCGAGACACTTTGGCCTGAATTTAATGCCCAGAATTTGGATATAGCAATAGATTCGTTTTCCAGCCGTGAACGACGGTTTGGTCGTACATCGGAACAGTTAGCAGGTAAAGAAGATGCTTAAACAGCGTTTATTGGCTGCGGCAGTGTTAATTCCGTTAGTGATAATGGCCATTTTGCTATTACCCAGTATCGGTTTTATTGCTTTACTGACGGTTGTTGCGTTGATGGCGATATGGGAATGGCTCTCCATGGCAGCAATCAAACCCATGTTCAAAGTATTGGCCAGTATTTCATTTGTTGCTGTTCTGGCAGTATTGCTTACGACGGCAGCGATTGACCATATATTGTTCAGCGGCTTACTGTTCTGGATTCTGTTCAGTCTGCTCATTGTTTTATTTGCACACCGACCTTTACCCGGCATTCTTGCTGGGTGCTTCCACAATAAAGTATTTACCTATCTGCTCAGCATGCTGGTCACGTTATTGTTTGTTTACAGCGCGGTATGGCTGCATGGCTTAGCTCCGAATGGTCCAGTCTTGGTTTTATATGTTTTGATAAGTGTATGGCTGGCCGATACCGGTGGATATTTCGCAGGTAAACGCTGGGGAAAACATGCTCTGGCCAGGGCTATCAGTCCGAATAAAACGCTTGAAGGTCTTGCCGGAGCTCTGGTGTTAGTAGCACTCTGGAGCGTTCTGGCATATTTGCTGGGTATTTCCCAGAATTTATCACTGAGCGGCTGGCTTGCTATCAGCCTGATAAGCGGTTTGATTTCGGTCAGTGGTGATTTATTTGAAAGTCTGTTTAAGCGCAGTTACCAGATAAAAGACAGTGGGCAACTTATACCGGGGCACGGCGGTATGCTGGACAGGATGGATAGTCTGCTGGCGGCCGTTCCGTTTTTTGCTGCGCTGTTATGGCTGACAGGTCAGTTTTAATGCAGCAGGTTACTATTCTCGGCTCAACCGGTTCAATTGGTATCAGCACTTTAGATGTTTTACAGCGTCATCCTGAAAAATACTCTGTATACGCCTTAGCGGCTAATAAATCAGTTGATACGATATTTGAGCAATGCATTCAATTTCAACCGGCTGTGGCCGTTATGTTATGCCCGGATTCGGCAGAACAACTCGAAATAAAACTTCGTAAAGCCGGTTTGGCTACTGCTGTGCAAAGCGGTATGCAAGCTTTGGAAATGATTTCTAGTGCAGATGAAACTGATATTGTGGTAGCTGCTATTGTGGGGGCTGCAGGATTACTTCCCACCCTGGCCGCAGCAAAAGCCGGTAAACGTATTTTGCTGGCCAATAAAGAAGCGCTGGTGATGAGTGGTGCTTTACTGATGCGCGAAGTGGAAGCGAATAATGCAATATTGCTTCCTGTTGATAGTGAACATAATGCGATATGGCAATGCATGCCAGTCGGCGATACCCAGCAATATCATTTTGAAAATAAAGGTATCCGCAGAATTATTCTGACGGCATCAGGTGGACCGTTTCGGGATTGGGATATTGACGATCTGGATAGGGTTACGCCAGAACAGGCGGTAGCGCATCCAAATTGGTCGATGGGCCAGAAAATATCCGTTGATTCCGCCACGATGATGAATAAAGGACTGGAGGTTATCGAAGCGCACTGGTTATTTGGAGTGAGCAGTGACAAGATTGAGGTCGTGTTGCACCGCCAGAGTATTATTCATTCCATGGTGGACTATGCGGATGGTTCGGTGCTGGCGCAAATGGGGAATCCCGATATGCGTACACCGATTGCCAATACGTTAGCCTGGCCGCAACGTATAGATTCTGGAGTTGAGCCTTTGGATCTGGTGAAGGCGGGAAGGCTGGATTTCTCGGAAGCGGACTTTGCGCGATTCCCTTGCCTGGCCCTTGCTTATAAGGCATTAAATGCAGGGGGAACCAGTACGGCTATACTTAATGCCGCTAATGAAGTGGCAGTAGAAGCCTTTCTTAACCGCAAAATTAAGTTTACTGATATTGCCCGGATCATTGCTGATGTTTTAGAAGGCGTACAATCAACAGCAGCAGATTCACTGGAACACATTTTGTCTGCCGATCAAATGGCCAGAAAGGTCGCTCAACAGCAGATGCGGAAGTTATGCAATCATTAATCTTTTTTATTATCGCCCTCAGCCTGCTGGTGGTTATCCATGAATTTGGACACTACTGGGTAGCACGGCGTTGTGGGGTGAAAGTATTGCGTTTTTCGGTCGGTTTTGGCCAGAAACTGTGGTCAAAACAATTAAAAAATGGCACTGAATTTGTGATTGCAGCGCTGCCTTTAGGTGGTTATGTCAAGATGCTGGATGAACGCGAAGGGCCGGTGGCAGATGCTGATCTGGGACAAACTTTTAATCGCCAGCCATTAAAAAACCGCGTTGCGATTGTCTCAGCAGGGCCTGTTGCCAACCTTTTATTTGCCGTGTTTGCCTACTGGATGATTCTGATCATTGGAGTACCGGGAATAAAGCCGATTATTGATGAAGTCACGGTTGACTCACCAGCAGCCATGGCTCAGCTTACTCCGGGTGAGCAAATTATTGCCGTTAACGGTAAAGCAACACCAACAATAAACAGCTTGTTTCAGCAATGGTTGAGATTGGCACAATCTGGTGAAACCGTCTCACTGACAACACGTAGTGCTGATATCGAAACCACCAAACAACTCACTTTACCAAAGCTTGGTCTTGACGATGCAGCAACCCTGTTTAATCAAATTGGTATAAAAACCGTGCAACCAGAAATGCCCCCGATTTTGGGCAAGATCGTTGCCGATAGTCCTGCAGAAAAAGCAGGCTTACAAGCCGGAGACGAATTAATTTCTGCTGATGGAAAACCATTGCAGAGTTGGCAGGCATGGGTGACGTTAATTCAGAATAGTGCTGAGCAACCTATCGAAGTCGAAATCCTACGCAATGGCGTCATACAGCAACTGATTATTACCCCCGCTGCAGATGATAATGGAATGGGACGTATTGGTGCCGCAGTCAATACAGATGCATTTGAAATACCGACAGAATTGCAAGCAGAGTTACGCTATGGACCATTGACGGCTATTCCTCAGGCCGTTACACAAACCTGGCAATTTAGTGTCACGACCTTGAGCGGTTTATGGGGGATGCTTGTCGGTACGGTTTCCAGTGACAACCTGGGTGGGCCAATTGCTATTGCACAATTTGCCGGAGATTCTGCTCAGCAAGGATTTGTCGCCTTTATCAGTTTTTTAGCCATGATCAGTATCAGTTTAGGGATATTAAATCTATTACCTGTACCAGTGCTGGATGGTGGTCATTTACTGATGTATTTTTTTGAATGGATTCGTGGCAAACCGTTACCGGAATCGGTACAAATCCAGGTACAAAAAATTGGATTATTTTTGATTCTGCTGTTGATGGTATTCGCTTTTACAAATGACATTGCTCGACTCATTGGCTAATCCACACATTGCAGGTACACTTACGATTTCTTCGGCTGACTGACTGTAAAACAACAATGAAACAAATCATCACAGCATTGACGCTCATCTTGTTATCCTCTGCAGCTTGGGCCGAGGAGTTTATCATCAAAGATATCCGGGTGGAGGGGTTACAAAGGATCTCCGCTGGGACGGTTTTTAACTTCCTACCAGTCAAAGTAGGCGATGAGCTGACGGAAAATGATGTCAGAGGCATTATCCGCTCACTGTTTAAATCGAAATATTTCAACGATGTACAGGTTGAGCGTGATGATGGTGTGTTAGTCATTAAAGTCAGTGAACGTCCTGCAATTTCCAGCATCGAGTTTGTCGGTAACAAAGATTTGGACAGTGCAGAGTTGACCAAGTCATTACGCCAGATTGGTTTTGCTGAAGGCCAGGTGTTTGAGCAGGCCATGCTGGAAAGGGTTGAGCTGGAACTGCAGCGTCAGTACTTCAGCCGTGGTAAATATGGTGTGGCTATTGATTCAGAAGTGACGCCATTATCGCGCAATCGTGTAGCCGTCCGGATTAATATGGCAGAAGGTGTGGTTGCCACCATCGGTGAGATTAATATTGTCGGTAATAATTCTTATGATGATGAAGAACTGCTTGGCGAGTTTGAATCGACTACTGGTGGCTGGTTATCTTCGTTAACCAAAGACAATCAGTATTCCCGTCAGAAACTATCAGCTGACCTTGAATCATTACGTTCATTTTATCTGGATCGTGGTTATGTCGATTTCACCGTAGAATCCACACAGGTAACGATCTCAGATGATAAAAAACAGATGTTCATCACCATCAATATTGCTGAAGGTGAACGCTACAAAATCAATGAAGTAAGATTGGCCGGCAACTTGATTGTGCCGGAAGAAGAATTATTTAATTTGGTTACCATCCGTAAAAACTCGGTGTTCTCCAGAAAGGCTATTACCTCCAGTTCTGAAAGACTTACAGATCGATTAGGTAATGATGGTTATGCTTTTGCCAACGTGAATGCCGTACCTGATATTGATCGTGAAACGCGGGAAGTTAATCTGACTTTCTTTGTCGACCCGGGTCGTCGGGCTTATGTACGTCGTATCAATATTTCAGGTAATAGCAAAACCCGTGATGAAGTATTGCGTCAGGAAATGCGCCAACAGGAGTCAGCCTGGATTTCCACGGGCGCTGTTGAGCGGTCTCGCGAACGAATTTCTCGTTTGGGGTATTTCGAAGATGTGAATGTTGAAACCTTGCCTGTTGCCGGAACATCTGATCAGGTTGATCTGGATTTCAATGTAACGGAAATGGCATCCGGTAGCCTGTCAGCCGGTATTGGTTACTCTCAATCTGATGGTATTATCTTCAATGCAAACGTCACACAGAAAAACTTTTTCGGAAGTGGCAAGCATGTTCGCTTCGGCTTTAATAATAGCCGTGTCAACACAGTCTATAGCTTTGGTTATACCAATCCGTTTGCCACGGTAGATGGTATCAGTCAGGGCTTTAATCTTTTCTATCGCGAAACAGATGCATTTGAGGCGAATATTGCTAACTACACCACGGACGTTTTTGGTGGTGATATTAATTTCGGTATCCCGATTTCAGAGAATAACCGGATAAATCTGGCATTTGGTTATGAAAATACGCAACTGGATGTACCAAGTAATAATGAAATTACCCGTTACGATGATTTTATCGAAAAAGAGGGGGATTCATTTCATGCGTTTCCAGTAACTATTGGCTGGTCAAGTGACACACGAAACAATGCTATCTTACCGACAAGAGGTATGTCGCAAAGTGTTTCTGCAGAAGTGGCTACGCCTATTGGTGACCTGCAGTACTACAAACTTCGCTATCGCAATAACTGGTATACCCCATTGAACGATACCTTTACCTTTGCCTTGAGAACGGATCTTGGGTACGGTAAAGCCTATGGTGATAGTGAGCAATTTCCCTTCTTCCAGAACTTTTACGCTGGTGGTATCAGAAGTGTGAGAGGTTTCAGAGCAAATACCCTGGGTGTCAGGGAAGCTGACCGACCTCTCGGTGGTAATTTAATGGTTACTGGCGGAGCGGAAATTATTTTCCCAATTCCATTCATGAAAAAAGCTTTACGCTCTTTCCGCTTGAGCACTTTCGTGGATGTGGGTAACGTATATGATGTTGATCAAAGCTTTGAAGCTGATTTACTGAGATATTCAACCGGCTTATCAGCAATTTGGATTTCACCATTTGGCGCAATGTCGTTTAGTATTGCTGCTCCATTACGTGATCAACCGGATGACGAAACCGAAGTATTCCAGTTTTCATTGGGATCAACATTTTAAATTTAACTATCGGAGTTAAGAGTGAAAAACATCAAGATTGTTGGCCTGTTGTTGGCATCTTTAATGGTCAGCCCCGTTTATGCTGCTGAAATGAAAATCGGCGTTGTAAATGCAAGTGTCGTATTAGATCAGTCTCCACAGAAGGAACGTGCTTTAGCCCGATTGGAAAAAGAATTTTCAACGCGTAGCAAATCACTCGAAAACAAACACAAGGAATTACGTGCGGCTCAGGATAAATTAAATCGTGATGCTGCAATACTGGGTAATGACGAACGTCAGGCACAGGAACGTAAGATTTTAAACGATCAACGTGAATTGAAACGCCTACAGGATGAATACAGTGAAGACTTGTCTATCCGTCGTAATGAAGAGTTACGTAAGTTAGAAGAAGAAATTGCAGAAACAATCGTAGATCTTGCTAAAAAAGAATCTTATGACTTGGTACTTTATCAAGGTGTTATTTTTGCCAGTGAACGTGCAGATTTAACCTCCAAAGTGCTGGAAAGACTTAAAGCGAAATAAGAGTCTGGATGTGGTCTGGACATTAGCAAAAATAGCATCTGAAATTGGTGCACAACTGGTTGGAAATGCAGACAAAGTTATAACTGGTGTCGGTACCTTGCAAAATGCAAAGGATACCGATATCAGTTTTTTAGCGAATACTAAATATCGTCAATATCTAAAATCGACTTCTGCTGGATGTGTCATTGTTTCATCCGCAGATTTAGCCGAAGTAAATACCAATGCTTTGGTTATTGATGACACTTATGTCGCATATGCCAAAGCAGCCTCCCTTTTATATCCTGATGAACAACCGGATACCGGTATTCATTCAAGTGCAGTAATTGGGCAAAGTTGTCATATTGCCGATTCCGCACGCATAGCTGCACAGGTTTATATCGGCTCGAACGTAAAGATTGGTCACAATGTGATTATCGGACCAGGCTGTATCATTGAAAATGATGTGGAGATTGGTGCTGATACCCGGTTGATGTCAAATGTCACTTTGTGCCGTAAAGTTCAAATTGGTGGGCGCGTTCGTATTCATCCCGGAGTCGTTATTGGTGCGGATGGTTTTGGTATTGCGAACGATAATGGTAAATGGTTGAAGATCCCGCAAGTAGGCAAAGTCATTATTGGTAATGATGTCGAAATTGGCGCCAATACGACTATTGATCGTGGAGCTATAGATGACACTATCATCAGTGATGGTGTCAAGCTGGATAATCAAATTCAAATCGGTCACAACGTTTTCATTGGTGAACACACGGTAGTTGCCGGATGTGTGGGTATTTCAGGTAGCACTCGCATTGGAGCCCACTGTGCCATTGGGGGGGGAACGGGTATTGCCGGGCATATTGAAATAACCGATGGTGTTCAATTGACTGGCATGAGTATGGTAACCAAATCAATTCTAACTGCTGGAACCTATTCTTCAGGAATTCCGGTTGAGCCCACCAGAGAATGGCACAGGAATGTGATTCGTTATAGACAGCTTGATAAATTAAATGACAAATTAAAACAATTGGAAGCCAAGTTGAAGTAATGAATGTGTTCGTCATTCACTTAGCTTTACCGCAACAGGGTCTCAACGTAAGATTACTGCACGCAAAAATATAAATCCTAAAGGATAATCAGATTGAACACCATTGACATACATGAGATTCAACGCTTACTGCCACATCGATACCCATTCCTGTTGATTGACAGGGTAATTGAATTTACACCGGGTGAACATCTGGTTGGTATTAAAAATGTCAGTTTCAACGAACCCCACTTCACGGGCCATTTCCCCCAGCGTGTCATTATGCCGGGCGTATTGATTCTGGAAGCATTAGCTCAGGCTACAGGATTGCTGGCATTTAAAACAGCCGATCAGATTCGTTCAGATGAAGCGTTATATTATCTGGCCGGTATTGATAATGCGCGCTTTAAAAAACCTGTAGAGCCAGGCGATCAACTACGCCTTGAAGTTAAATTGATTAAAAACAAACGTAATTTATGGAAGTTTTATGGTCAGGCGACTGTTGACGGCGAGGTCGTTGTCAGTGCTGATATTATGTGTGTTAACCAAGAAATGCCTTCGTGATTCATCAAACTGCTCTAATAGATCCCACTGCCAGAATCGCCGATGACGTTGTTATCGGTGCGTACAGTATTATCGGAGCGCATGTTGAAATCGCTTCAGGTACAGAAATAGCTTCACATGTAGTGATAAACGGACCGACGAAAATAGGTCGAAATAACCGTATATTTCAATTTTCCTCAATTGGTGAAGAACCACAGGACAAGAAATATCATGGTGAGCCGACATTATTGGAAATTGGTGACAATAACCTGATCCGTGAATCTGTCACAATTAATCGTGGCACGGTACAAGGCGGTGGTATTACCAAGGTGGGTAATAACAACTGGATCATGGCTTATGTGCATATTGCTCATGATTGTATTATTGGAGACTATAATATTTTCGCCAATAATGCTTCACTTGCTGGCCATGTCATTGTTGATCAGCATGTTATTTTGGGGGGCTTCACTCTGGTTAGCCAATTTAATCATCTTGGCTCACATTGTTTCAGCGCCATGGGCAGTGTCATTTCTCGAAATGTTCCGCCTTATGTATTGGTATCAGGTCATATGGCAGAACCTGTCGGTATCAATGTTGAGGGGTTACGCAGACGAGGCTTTACGGATACTCAGATTAGAAATATTCGTCAGGCTTATAAATTGGTTTATCGTTCAGGGCTGCGTATGGAACAGGCTCAGCAACGCTTAAATGATATCCAGCAAGATGCGCATGAGTTAGCCATATTTATTGAATTTCTGCAAAACCAGCAGGGTGGAATCATCCGGTAGTAGTTCTACCGGATGATTTTTGTTTTACTCATAAACTAGTCGTTGGCTGGAGTTGAGCTGATTCGATGAATACTCAAATCTGCACCGTTAAATTCTTCTTCAGCAGTTAACCTCAATCCCATCAACGCTTTTAAACCACCATAAACAATAAGCCCACCAATAAAGGCAATGCTTACGCCAATGGCAGCCCCTATGAATTGTGAGGCCAGGCTTACGCCCCCCATACCACCCAATGCGGCTTGACCAAATATACCGGCTGCAATCGCACCCCAGACACCGCAGAGACCATGTAGTGGCCATACACCCAATACATCATCAATTTTCCATTTGTTCTGCGCCAGGGTAAAGGTAATAACAAATAAGCCCCCAGCGAGTGAGCCGGTAATTAACGCACCAAGCGGGTGCATTATGTCCGAGCCCGCACAAATAGCAACCAAACCGGCGAGTGGGCCATTGTGAACAAAGCCAGGGTCATTACGACCGATTAAACAAGCTGCCAATGTACCGCCTACCATGGCCATTAATGAGTTAATGGCAACCAGACCACTAATGCCTTCGATTTCCTGTGCAGACATCACATTAAAGCCGAACCAGCCGACCGTCAGAATCCATGCACCGAGTGCTAAAAAAGGAATATTTGAAGGTGGATGAGCGTATATTTCACCCTGTTTGCCGTAGCGACCATGTCTTGGGCCGAGTAATAACACCGCGGCCAGTGCAATCCAACCACCTACAGCATGAACAACAATTGATCCGGCAAAGTCATGAAAAGCTGCACCAAATTGGTTTTCCAGCCAATCCTGGATGCCAAACAAGCCATTCCAGCTAATACCTTCAAAAAGTGGATAGACAAAGCCAGCAATTAAAAATGTCGCAATTAATTGAGGGTTGAACTTAGCGCGTTCGGCAATACCACCTGAGACGATAGCGGGTATCGCCGCCGCGAAGGTCAGTAAAAAGAAGAATTTCACTAAAGCGTAGCCGTTATTTTCAGCCAGTAACGGTGAAGGTTCAAAGAAATTCAGTCCATAAGCAATGCCATAACCGATAAAAAAGTAGGCGATAGTGGACATGCCAAAATCGGTGATGATTTTAACCAGAGCATTGACCTGGTTTTTTTTGCGGACAGTACCGACTTCCAAAAAAGCAAAGCCTGCATGCATGGCCAGCACCATAATGGCGCCAATTAATATAAAAACTACGTCGCTTGCGTTTTGCACAATGGTTTTCCTTATAATTAGTGTTGAGCAAGCACCAAAATAGCAAGACTTGCACCAAATCAGACAAAATCATACAAAACAATCAGATAGCTATTTACGAATGCGGTGAAAATTCAATTTATGAACTATTGTGGTGCGTCACTGTTTTATTTGGCACTAATGTGGTGCGATAAAATGCGGCACGCCACGGTTAGCACAATCTGTGGATAAACACGTATAATCTGGCACTTTAATTTCACTTTTAAACAGTGACTGGTTAACTGTCCTTAATTGCGGTAAGCAAGGAGTAAACGATGGATATCTACGCATCGGATGATGAAAAAGGCGAAGCGATAAAAAATTGGTGGCGTGAAAATGGCCGCTCAGTAGTTACCGGTGTGGTATTAGGTGGTGCAGTTATTTTTGGTGGTCGTTACTGGATCAATTTTCAACATGCCAAGACCGAGCAAGCTGCAGCAATGTACCAGCAAGTACAGATGAATATCAGTGATGATGATTTAACTGCAGCAGAAGATCTTACTCAGGAACTGATGCAATCGCATTCTTCAACTCCTTATGCAGCCTTTGCCACACTGGAACTTGCTGCTGAGCAGGCTCGCAAGGATCAGCCCGCAGCCGCACTGGAATACTTGAAATGGACAGCTGACAAGGCAAAACTGACGGGGCAAAAAGATTTAGCCAGACTTCGTATGGTTCGCGTATTGGTCGATCAAGGTGAATATGAGCAAGCCTTGCAGTTGGCTCAGCAAAGTTCGTCAGAAGGGTTTATTTCACTGTTCGCCGAACTGGAAGGAGATATTTATCTTGCTCAGGAGAGTAAAGCTGAAGCATTTGAAGCTTACCGAAATGCACTTTCCAGCATGGATGAAGATGATCCGCGTAAAACGCTATTAGAAATGAAGCGTGATGATGTGGCTGTTATCAATGAAAGCTAATTTAATAAAATATCTATTTGTCGGAATAGTACTCACCACATTGTCAGGATGTGGAACAGTTAAAGAATTTTTTGCTGCAGACAGCTATGAAGCTCCGCCGACCGAACTTACTGAGTTTGAAGTTGAGTTTGAACCTAAGACCTTATGGTCTACTGGTACCGGTGATGGTGCTGAAACAGCTTATGCAAATCTTGCCCCATGGTTGCAAGGTGATTTCATTTATACAGTGGATCATAAAGGAGATGTGCGCAGCCATAATATTGAAAATGGCCGACGTGAATGGCGTAGCAAATTAAATATTCCTGTCGCTACCGGGGTTGGTGGAGGAGAAGGTCTTATCATCGTAGGTGCCCAGTCCGGGGATGTGGTGGCATTGGATGAAACCACAGGCAAAGAACTCTGGCGTCAACGTCTCAGCAGTGAAGTACTGGCACCGGCAAAAGTCGGTGGCGACAATGTTGTTGTGAGAACGGCTGATGGTCGGTTAACGGCTATTTCAGCCAGCAGCGGTAATGTTCTGTGGAACTACCAGCGGGCTGTACCGTTATTAAGTTTACGAGGCGTCAGCTCTCCAGTGATTGAAGGGCAAAGTGTTATTGCTGGTTATGATAATGGTAAGTTGATAGCACTGTCGTTGAATGATGGCAAAGTTATCTGGGAAAGAAGTGTCGCAATACCGAGTGGGCGAACCGAGTTAGAACGGTTAGTTGATATTGATGCGGATCCCGTTATCCATAACGGCATTGTGTATGTGGTTGCATTTCAGGGCAATCTTGCAGCGATGGACGTCGATACTGGACGACCTCTGTGGGACAGGGAAATGTCTTCAACAACAGGTATTTCCGTGGCACCATCCGATGCTGTTTATGTCAGCGATGATCAAAGTTATTTATGGGCAATTGCTGATGGTACCGGTGATTCATTATGGCGGCAGACATTATTGTTAAGACGGACGATTTCTGCGCCGGTCATTGCGGGTGATTATGTTGTTGTAGGCGACTTTGAGGGGTATCTGCATTGGGTCGCTCGTTCTGATGGTCGTTTTGTTGCACGGCAACGACTGGATAAAAATGCTATTCGCAGCCAACCAATCGTTCGCGATGGTGTGCTTTATGTAATGACTACAGGCGGCAAGTTAACCGCCATTCGGATCCCTTAACTGTGAAACCTGTTATTGCGCTTGTTGGGCGGCCGAATGTTGGCAAATCCACCTTATTTAATCGACTCACCAAAACCCGTAATGCTTTGGTTGCAGATTATGCCGGTTTGACCCGGGATCGTATTTACGGCAATGCCCGACATGACGAAGCTGAATTTATCCTGATCGACACCGGCGGTTTGACCGTTAAAGGTGACGATATGTCAGAACTGATGCGTAAACAGGCTGAACTGGCGATTGTTGAAGCCGATCTGATCTTATTTGTAGTGGATGGCAAGGCAGGTGTGGTACCGGGAGATGAGTTGATTGCTAAACAGCTACGCAATGTCGGCAAACCGGTTTTATTAGTGATTAATAAAACAGAAAGTGAACAACGCGAATTAGCGGCTGCAGATTTTTATCGACTTGGACTGGGAGAGCCGGAAGTGATTTCTGCCACCCAGGGTCGAGGTATTAGTAATTTAATGAATACCTTGATGCGCGATTTACCCGCCATTCGTATTGTTCAGTCTGAAGAAGATGAAAAAGAGGAAGATACATCGGGTGATATTCGTCTCGCCGTTGTTGGTAGACCAAACGTAGGAAAATCAACGCTGGTCAATCGTCTGCTCGGTGAAGACCGGGTTGTGGCTTTTGATGAACCTGGTACTACCCGGGATAGTATTTATATTCCATTCGAAAAAGACGGTACTAACTATATTTTAATCGATACAGCCGGTGTCAGACGCCGTTCCAAGGTTTCCGAAGCACTGGAAAAGTTCAGCATTGTAAAAACCCTGCAAGCCATCGAGGCGGCTAATGTGGTTATGTTAGTGTTAGATGCGCACCAGGGTGTTGTGGATCAGGATCTGCATCTGGCTGGTCTGATTATCGAAAGTGGCCGCGCTGTGGTTATTGCAGTCAATAAATGGGATGGTCTGGAGAAGCAGGAACGTGAGTGGGTTGCGACCAATATTGAGCGTCGCTTGCCTTTTTTGAATTTTGCCAAAACTCACTTTATCTCAGCCTTGCATGGGAGTGGTGTGGGGTTATTACTTAAATCCGTCAAAAAAGCTTATGGTTCTGCCTTAGCCAAGATCCCGACCCCACAACTGACGCGGGTATTGGAAGAAGCTGTTGCCGATCATCAGCCGCCATTGGTTAATGGACGCCGTATTAAATACCGTTATGCGCATTTGGGTGGTAAAAATCCTCCCCGCATAATCATCCATGGCAATCAGACCGAAGCGACGCCAAACAGTTATCGCCGATATCTGGAAAATTACTTCCGTACTGCACTTAAATTGCAGGGTACGCCGGTGATGATTGAATTTAAAACCAGCGAAAATCCGTTTCAAGAGCGCAAAAAAAAGCAACCTGAAACGCCACAGGAAAAGCGCAAACGTGTAATAGCGAGTCGAGCTAAAAAAAGAGAGAGTTAAAAAAACTTTCGGGGCTGTTGATCTTTCATATCCACCACTGCTGGCGACTATTTTTGTGTCCGACAAGGCGGAAAGCACGCCGTGTAGCCTTCCTACATAAGTGATTGACAAATGAGTCAGGAACTCATTTGAACAGCTTAGCTGGCCGCGTAGCGGTGAAATACAGGGATGTATTTCATACAACGCAGGCGGGCGCAAAAATAGTCCCAGCCCTTCGGGTTGTGACTGAAAAAGCGCCACTCTGCGTAGCCTACATGGATGTAGGTCAGGGGCGTGAGCAGGACGCGGAAGCTTTGCTCGTCACTTATTTAGAATAACTAAAAGGCGCTCCTCGTGCCTTGATTGACGCTTTTTCAGCTCACAACAGAGGCGGAGATGAAAGATAAACAAGCCCTAGAGCAAACCATCATCTTCATTCATTAAATTTTCCAGTGAATTAAGATGATGGCGAATCTTTTGGCGCTGAACCAGTTTGTCGCGCGCCGCTTCGGGTAACTCAGTAAATAAAATTACCCCTTTATCTATAAGTGTATTCACTAAGTCTTCAATAACCCGAACCATCGCCATATCAGAAGCAGTGAGGATGGTTTGTATATCTTCGTGACGGTTGGATTGACCAAGAAATTCAAGTAATTCTGGTGCCTGCGGCGAGATATATTGGCTGTTATCGCTCTGTGGAGAATTAAATACTCCAATTATTTGACCATTCTCATCGCGATCGACATATACCATCTTATTGTTCCCGCTGTTACTTGATTATGCTACCTTGTGCAAGGTTAAGCGGTCACAGGTTTACAGTAAAGAAAAAAACTGTGGAACTCCTCACATTTTGAGTTGGATGGCATCGTCATATTACATGGAACAGAAAGCAACTAAAGAACAGGTACAAAATCGGCAATGGAATGCAGGTGCGGCTTATTTGACACACGATGATCCGTTATTAGCTTGCCTGACTGTTCTCACTAAACTTTTACGAAAGCCCCACAGTCCAGATTCCTTGGTTGCAGGGCTTCCCCTTGTGGATAACCGTCTTACGCCAGACCTGTTTTCCAGAGCCGCTGAACGGGCGGGGTTATCTTCTAAAGTCATTAAACGTCCGTTAAGTAAAATTTCTCCTCTGGTTCTGCCGGCAGTGCTGTTACTTAATGATGGCAATGCCTGTATTTTGCTTAAGCTAAAAGATAAGCAGGCGACGGTAATTTATCCGGAAAACGGCGATAGTGAAGCGATTGTAGAGTTAAGTGAACTACAACCGTATTACTCGGGTTATGCTATTTTCATTCGATCAGTACAGCATTTTGATAATCGAAGTGAAAATTCGGCTATACCGCGTGCCAGGCATTGGTTCTGGGGGACACTGACCCGTTACTGGCCAATCTATAGTGAAGTGTTTGTGGCGTCGATATTGGTCAATTTGTTTGCCATTGCTTCACCATTATTTGTCATGAATGTCTACGATCGTGTGGTGCCAAACCATGCTCTGGCGACTTTGTGGGTGCTGGCAATTGGTGTGGCCATTGTTTTTGTCTTCGACTTGTTACTCCGCACTTTACGTGGCTATTTTATTGATGTTGCGGGCAAAAAAGCCGATGTCATTTTATCCGCTACTATCTTCGAAAAAGTGCTGGGCATCAAAATGTCTGCCAGACCCAATTCGGTGGGTAATTTTGCTAACAGCATGCAGGAATTTGAGTCATTTCGGGACTTTTTTACGTCGGCAACCCTGGCGACATTGATCGATTTACCATTTACCTTTTTGTTTATTGCCGTTATCTGGATGATTGCCGGAGATTTGGCCTATATCCCTCTAGCGGTAATTCCATTAACCATACTGATCAGTTTGATCATTCAGATACCTCTTGGTCGGGCAATAAAACAGCTATTTCGTCATTCAGGGCAAAAAAGTGCCACACTGATTGAAACATTAACCGGGCTTGAAACGATAAAAAGTCTGGGAGCGGAAACGCCACTACAACGCAAATGGGAGCAAACTGCGGGTTCCATATCCAAATACAGCCAACGGGCAAAATTACTATCGTCTGCGGCTGTTAATTTAACCAGTTTTGTCCAGCAAATGACGACGATTGCCGTGGTGGTTTATGGGGTTTATAAAATCAGCGAAAATGAAATCAGTATGGGGGCCTTGATTGCCAGCACTATATTGGCCGGCAGAGCCCTGGCACCCATGGGGCAGCTCGCAGGTATTTTGACGCGATTTCATCATTCAAAAGCCGCTTTGGCTTCATTGAATAACATGATGAGCCTGCCGGTTGAACGGCCAAATGGCCGAGAGTTTTTACACCGTGATAAGTTTAAGGGTGGTATTGAATTTAAACAGGTGAGTTTCCGCTATCCCGAACAAGCTATAGAAGCGTTAAGTGATGTTTCCTTCAAACTCGTCTCAGGTGAAAAAGTAGCGATAATTGGACGAATTGGTTCAGGTAAAAGCTCAATAGAAAAATTAATTCTGGGCTTATATGAACCTGCTGAAGGCGCTGTTTTGCTGGATGAAACAGATCTTCGCCAGATAGATCCTGTCGATTTGCGTCGGTCTGTGGGCTATGTTCCTCAGGATGTGATGCTGTTTCACGGAAGTGTACGCGACAATATTGCTCTGGGTGCTCCTTTTGCTGATGATGCCGCTATTCTACGGGCGGCGGATATTGCCGGTGTGACGGAGTTTATCAACCGGCATCCATCAGGATTTGATATGCCGGTCGGTGAACGTGGTGAAGGATTATCAGGAGGACAGCGACAGAGCATTGCTGTGGCGCGTGCTTTATTGCTGGACCCACCGGTATTAGTGTTGGATGAGCCAACCAATGCGATGGATAACAGTAGTGAAGAGCGTTTCAAAACCAAACTCAGTGAAGTTATCAAAGATAAAACCCTGATTCTGGTAACGCATCGTGCGTCTTTATTAAGTCTGGTTGACCGGGTTTTGGTAATGGATCAAGGCAAGCTAGTAGCAGATGGACCTCGGGAACAAATTTTGGCTGCATTAAAGAGCGGTCATATCCGGGTTTCGAAAGGGTAAATTGATGGCCTGGTTTAAAAAAAATAATGACGATGTCAGTTTTATGTCTGAAATCAGTGCGGCCACGATGGCTTCAACTCACTGGGGAGGACATATTTTATTATTATTGATTGCTGCGTTTATCGGTATTGCCTTGTGGTGGGCCAGTGTCGCAGCCCTTGATGAAGTCACTCGGGGACAGGGCAAAGTCGTACCCTCCAGCAAGGTTCAGGTGATACAGAATCTTGAAGGCGGAATACTCGCTGAAGTACTGGTCAGTGAAGGGCAAATGGTAGAGAAAGGTGATGTCCTGTTAAAAATAGACGATACGCGGTTTTCATCTTCTTTCCGTGAATCACAGTTAACCTATTGGGAGTTGGTCGCAAGAACAGCAAGATTGGATGCGGAAAGTGAAGGAAAAGCCTTGGAACTTCCTGAGGAATTAACGATTGCTCAGCCAGCGCTGGCTGCAGAAGAGCGTGCATTGTATCAATCCCGCCAACTCCAATTACAAAGTACGATTGATGTCTTAAAAAGACAGGCTGAGCAGCGCAGACAGGAGCTGGTAGAAAAGCAGGCGAGGCAACAGCAGCTCAGTCGCAGTTTTGAGCTAAGCAATCAGGAATTGCAAATGTCGGAGCCACTGGTTGCTGCAGGCGTTATGTCAGAAGTGGAATTGCTCAGGCTCAGACGAACGGTTAATGATCTCAAGGGTGAAATGGAGTCTAACCGGTTAGCTATCCCACGAATTCGTTCTTCAATGGATGAAGTACAGCAGAAAATCAATGAAGCAAATACCCGGTTTAAATCTGAAGCCGCCAGAGAACTCAGTGAAGTACGCGCTGAAATGGCGCGCACAGAAGAATCAGTATCGGCTCTGGCGGATCGGGTTACTCGTACACATGTTCGTTCACCGATGAAAGGCACTATCAAGCGGTTGATGATTAATACGATTGGCGGAGTTATTCAACCGGGCATGGATCTGGTGGAAATTGTGCCTTTAGAAGATAATCTGCTGATAGAAGCTCAGATACGTCCAGCAGACATTGCCTTTTTAAGACCGGGACAGGAGGCGATAATAAAGTTTACGGCTTATGATTTTTCAATTTATGGTGGTTTACAGGCAAAACTTGAACGGATTAGTGCAGATACCATTACCAATGATGAAGATGAAAGTTTTTATCTTATCTATTTACGCACGGAACAAAATTTTATAAAAAGTGGTATGGGTGAGTTGGGGATAATTCCAGGAATGACTGTTACTGTTGACATACTTACTGGGGAAAAAACCGTGCTTGATTACCTATTAAAGCCCATACTGAAGGCAAAAAACGAAGCATTGAGAGAGCGTTGAGACTAAGGTTGAACCATGACAGTAATTACAGAGACTGAAAGAAGTCTTTATCTGGCTACAGCAGATACGGAAGTGGCGCGGGTTATAACCGATGCGTTGCCCGCTATCTACGATGTCAGCCTATACCAGGATATCAAAGGTTTACTCAATGCATTAAAAAATCAAACAGCTGAGTTGGTACTCTGCCATCAGTTCCTTTTGGACGATAATCCATCGCAGGTTATTAGTGAACTCAAAAAATTATGTCCGGATAGCCGTATCTTGGTGATTGGTCCACCTCGTCCGATTCCCGTACAAATCGCAGCGCTGAAGCAGGGAGCGCGTGGTTACTTCAATCAAAATCTACCGATGAGTAAACTGCAGGAAGCTTTGCTATTGATTTCAAATGGTGAAGTCTGGGTCGAACGCCATGTTATTTCAGGGTTGATTGATGAAATAAGTCATATTCCAGAAGTGAGTGAACAGCAGCGCCGGGCAGCAAAAACGCTATCCCCCAAGGAATTGGAAGTAGCAAAAATGGTTAGTCACGGTGCGACTAATAAAATGATCGCCCGTAATATGAATATCACAGAAAGAACAGTCAAAGCACATCTGACGACTATTTTCCAGAAAATGAATTTACCGGATCGTCTTTCATTGGCGATTGTATTTCGCGATCTCCGCTAAGCCTGCATTGTGTAGTTGAGGGGTTTTGTCTACAATCGGCAGGAAATGGAAGATTGGGTGATGCTTTGAGGGTGTTCTCAGCGGTAAATTACCCTTAAAAAGTATACCGATTACTGCTTTGAATTAGGAAGATATTATGAACAAAGCGCTTTTTTTAATCCCATCATTGTTGTGCTTTAGTTCAGTGCAAGCTGAAACTTTACAGGAAGCAATTCATACTACTTTAAAAACCAACCCCGATGTTTTGGCTGCCATAAGTGAACGTCAGGCTGTTTCCAAAGAAATAGATCAGGCTAGAGCAGGTTATTTTCCGACTATTGATTTAGGTATTGGTACTGGTTGGGAATCAACAGATAACCCTGCTACACGTAGCCGCGGAGATGGTGAGGTTCATTTAAATCGGGATGAAGCCAGTCTGAATTTACGGCAAATGCTTTATGATGGCAGCCTCACAAAAAACGAAGTTGAGCGCCAAAAAGCCAGAACTGATTCGCGAGCTCATTCAGTATACAGTGTCGCTGAGAATACTGCTTTAGAGGCTACCGAAGCCTATCTTAATGTATTACGCCGTCAAAAGCTGGTGGAACTAGCACAAACCAATCTTGAGTCTCACCAACGTACCCATGACCAGATTACGCTGCGTAGCGAGCGTGGTGTGGGACGCAGAGCAGATATGGATCAGAGTTTAGGTCGATTGGCTTTGGCGGAGACTAATCTGATGGCCGAGCAAAGCAATTTGCGGGATGCCGAAACAAATTATTTGCGGGTCATCGGTGCAGCCCCCAGCTCATTATCACAACCTCCATCGCCTGAACCATCTATGCCATTGACGGTGGATGAAGCGGTTAATATAGCAATTCAAAACCATCCAACCCTGCGCTCTGCTCAAGCGGATGTTGCTTCAGCAAATGCACAACACGATGTCACTCGAGCCGCGTTTTTACCGCGCGTTGATTTCGAATTAGGTACGCGTTCTGATCATGACATTGATGGGGTTCGGGGAACAGATAAAGATGTTACTGCCATGTTTCGGTTACGTTATAACCTGCTCAATGGCGGTAGAGATAAAGCAAGACGGGAAGAAACGGCATTTCTGATTAACCAGGCAGCTGAAATTCGCAATAATACGCATCGACAGGTAGAGCAGAGCGTTCGTTTATCATGGAATGCACTGGAAACTGTTCGCAGACAAATGTCTTACTTCCAGCAGTATGCAGAGTCAGCAGAAAAAACCCGTGATGCTTACCAGCAACAGTTTAATATTGGTCAGCGCACATTACTGGATCTGCTGGATTCTGAAAATGAATTGTTCAGAGCCCGAACTTCACTGACAAACGCACAGTACGATGAACTTTTCACCATGTACCGGGTACTTAACAGTGCCGGTTTGTTGTTGGAAAGTCTGGAGGTCATCGCCCCTGCTGCGGCTACAACAGTTGCTGATAACCGTAATTAATCATTGTATAACTGAATATCGATAAGCCATGCCTGCTGGGTATGGCTTTTTTTTAGAACCTGTACGTTGATAGCTGCAACTTTTTCTGCAATCAAACTATCATGCTATTATGTCGTGCTTAAATTGTAGGGTTATTTTAGAAATTCATGAGTAAGCAATCATCTTTTTCCTTCGAGGAACTTTTGCAGTGCGGCCACGGAGAAATGTTTGGCCCGGGCAATGCCCAACTGCCCGTCCCTAATATGCTGATGATGGATCGCATCAGTCATATTTCCAATGATGGTGGTGCCTATGGAAAAGGTGAAATCATTGCTGAACTGGATATCCATCCGGATTTATGGTTTTTCAAGTGCCATTTTCCAGGTGATCCAGTCATGCCAGGTTGCCTGGGCTTGGATGCCATGTGGCAATTACTTGGCTTTTTTCTGGCATGGGATGGAAATCCCGGTAGAGGAAGAGCGTTGGGCTCTGGTGAAGTGAAATTTACCGGACAAGTTTTGCCTACCGCAAAAAAAGTGACTTACCGTATTGATTTGAAACGAGTAATTTCACGAAAGCTGGTACTTGCTATTGCTGATGGCACAGTATCGGTGGATGGTCGCGATATCTACTTCGCCAAAGATTTACGAGTTGGTCTGTTTACTTCAACTGACAACTTTTAGGACATGACAATGAGACGTGTAGTTGTTACTGGTATGGGGATTACCTCTTGTCTGGGGGTCGATCTCGCCACCGTCACTGAATCACTTCGAGCCGGCCGTTCTGGTATCCGCTTTAAACAACAGTACGCTGATATGGGATTTCGAAGCCATGTGGCGGGTTTTTTTGATATAGATTTCAAAGAGTTTATTGATCGCAAAGTTCTGCGATTTATGGGAGATGCGGCGGCATACGCCTATATCGCCATGAAGAACGCGATTCAGGATGCTGGTTTAACTGAAAGTGATGTGTCGAATCCTAAAACAGGGCTGGTGATGGGATCCGGCGGTGCATCGTCATCCAATCAGGTTGAAGCCGCGGATATCTTGCGTGAAAAAGGTTTGAAACGCGTAGGGCCCTATCGTGTTACCCAGGTCATGGGAAGTACGACGTCTGCCTGCCTGGCAACCCCGTTTAAAATTAAGGGCATTAACTATTCAATGTCTTCCGCATGTGCAACCAGCGCCCATTGTATCGGAAATGCAATGGAACAAATCCAGTTGGGGAAACAGGATATTGTTTTTGCTGGCGGCGCTGAAGAAGAACATTGGACCATGAGTTCGTTGTTTGATGCGATGGGTGCATTATCAACCAAATACAATGAGACACCAGAAAAAGCGTCACGTGCCTATGATGCTGATCGAGATGGCTTTGTTATTGCCGGCGGTGGCGGTGTATTAGTCCTGGAAGAATATGAACATGCCAAATCACGTGGTGCAAAAATTTATGCTGAATTGACCGGTTATGCCGCCACATCAGATGGTTATGACATGGTGGCACCCTCTGGAGAAGGTGCGCAACGTTGCATGCAAATGGCGATGTCAACCATGCGTAACAGCCAAGTTGACTACATTAATGCACATGGCACCAGCACACCAGTTGGTGATTTGGCCGAATTAGGCGCTATCAAGCAGGTTTTTGCCGAAACCCAAATCCCACTGGTAGGTTCAACCAAATCGTTATCAGGACATTCTTTAGGAGCCGCTGGTGTACAGGAAGCTATCTACAGTTTACTGATGCTGGAAAATGATTTTGTTGCTGCTTCAGCCAATATTGATAATCTGGACGAGCAGGCGAAGGGCATGCCCATTGTGCTCGAGCGCAAAGATAATTCAGGCATTCAAGCTGTAATGTCGAATAGCTTTGGCTTTGGTGGTACCAATGCCTGTCTGGTGTTCGAAAAAATTTGATGCTAAATAAATAGCACCCTTGGCGTACTGCCAAGGGTGTTTTTTAATTTAAATCTGCATCCGTTACTGGCCCGCGTTTTCCGGCAAGTGATTCCTGCATTAAACTCACTAATTTCTGTTTTTTATCTTCATCATCCAAATGTTTGGAGCTGAAGGTGATGCCAAATCGATCTGCATATTGTTTGACCAGAATCATTAATATCGCCTCGTCCATTTTCGCTTTCTCCAAAATTATTAACGCAGCATTATAACGTGTTAACGTAAGTCATTATGAGATTACACTTTCAATCTATTGGTCATGGTGAACCGTTGGTCATTCTGCATGGTTTATTCGGTTCGGCAGATAACTGGCGCAGCATAGCCAAAGCGCTATCATCCGAGCGACAGGTGATTAGTGTGGATCTGCGTAATCATGGCCGATCATTCCATCACTCTCAGCAAACGTTTGATTTAATGGCCGAGGATTTGCTGAATCTACTGGATCACTTGGGTTTATCAGTAATCGATCTGCTGGGGCATTCGCTTGGTGGTAAAACGGCGATGCAATTTTCGCAAAATTTTACAGATCGATTACGTAAATTGATTATCGTAGATATTGCTCCACGTCAGTATGCTGATGAGCACAGTCAGATTTTCAAAGCTCTGTTAGCACAGGATCTATCAAAATTTTCCACCCGCTCCCAAGTTAGTGACGCATTGGCTGAAGCTTTGCCAGATCCGCAAGTCCGGCAGTTCCTGTTATTGAATTTACAAAAGGGCGACAATGGCTTGAGCTGGCGTATCAATTTACAGGGACTGTTTTGTAACTACCCCGGATTGTTGCAAAGCGTGAGCCCTGAAAATTCAATAGAGTTACCTGCTTTATTTCTCAGTGGCAGTAAGTCTGATTATGTAACCGACGATGATTGGCTGCAGATTAAATCTTTATATCCACAGGCAGAATATGTAGTCATCGATGGCGCTGGGCATTGGGTTCATGCTGAAAAACCCGATGCATTTATACAACAGGTAAACAGGTTTCTTGCAGATGATTAATGAAGAACTATTGAAGCAACTGATTGAATTTCGTCGTGAACGGGACTGGGAGCAGTTTCATAACCCCAAAGATATTGCGATTTCATTGTCAATCGAAGCCGCCGAACTGCTGGAATGGTTTCAATGGCGGAATAAGACTGAAATTCAACAAATGCTCAGCAGTGATAAACGCGAGGCGCTGGAAGATGAAATTGCCGATGTTGCAGTGTATTTAAGTTATCTATGTCATGATTTGAATATTAATCTTGAGCAAGCCATACAACGGAAAATGCTTAAAAACGCGAATAAGTACCCGGTGGATAAAGTCAAAGGCCGGGCTGACAAATACAATGAATATTCATAAACCTGCTGCAAAGTGCTAGCATTTGCGCTTTGATTTTATGCCCGCAGAGGTTGTTCTTCCATGAAAGCCATCGTTTTGCTGATTCAATGTGCCGATCAAAAAGGTTTACTGGCCGGCATCACCGGTTTTTTCGCAGAGCGTGGTTACAATATTCTGCATTGTCAGCAATACACTGATACCGATCACGGCCGTTACTTCATGCGCATTAAGGTGGAAGATGAAGGCCAGATACCTCGTGAAACCCTGCAAAAACAATTTGGTTTATTGGCAGAAACCATGCATTTGACCTGGTCAGTGCATTACACCGATATGCCTTATCGTGTTGCTTTGCTGGTGACCCGGGCTTCCCATTGTCCTTATGATCTGTTGTTGCGAGAGCTGGAAGGTGAATTGAAATGTGACATACCGGTTATCATCGGTAATCATCCTGATCTGGAACAGATGGCGCGTCAGTTCAATAAGCCGTTTTATCATCTCCCCATCACCAAAGAGACCAAGCAACAGCAGGAATCCCGGATCAAAGCGTTGTTAGCCGAATACAAGATTGAGTTGGTCGTCATGGCGCGTTACATGCAAATTTTGTCAGAACCGTTTGTCAAAGAGTTTGCCGGCAAGGTAATTAATATTCATCATGGCTTTTTACCAGCTTTTCAGGGAGCCAAGCCATATCATCAGGCCTATGAGCGTGGGGTCAAACTGATTGGTGCCACAGCACATTACGCAACGGCGGAACTTGATGAAGGACCTATCATCGAACAGGATGTTGAACGGGTACGCCACGATAACAGCCCTGAAGATTTAGTGATGATTGGAAAAGATATTGAACGTTTGGTGCTGGCGCGAGCCGTTAAAGCTCATATTGAACATCGTATTATTGTCAGCGGGCGTCGTACTATTGTTTTTGCAGAAGGCGCTTGATAACTCAAACCTGGATTACATAAACAGATTAAGAGAGAGAACATGACAAAAGCATCGACTTCTATTGGCAGCTTTCATCCACCGCAGCGCACATTAATGGGGCCGGGCCCTTCAGATGTAAATCCACGCATTCTCGAAGCCATGTCACGACCCACTATTGGTCATCTGGATCCGGCATTTATCGGCATGATGGATGAAATGAAAACCTTGCTGCAATATGCTTTTCAAACCGAAAACGCATTAACAATGCCGGTTTCTGCCCCAGGTTCTGCTGGTATGGAAACCTGTTTTGTGAATCTGCTTGAACCGGGCGATACCGCGATCATCTGTCAAAACGGCGTATTTGGCGGGCGAATGAAAGAAAACGTTGAACGTTGTGGCGCGACTGCCATTATGGTGGAAGACGAGTGGGGTAAGCCAGTAGATATCAATAAACTGGAAGCGGTTTTAAAAGCACACCCGGAAGCTAAATTAGTCGCCTTTGTGCATGCCGAAACGTCTACCGGTGCCCAATCCGATGCCAAAGCTATCGCCCAACTGGCACAACAGTATGATTGCCTGACAATTATGGATACTGTCACCTCGCTGGGCGGGACGCCGATTCTGATGGACGAATGGGGCATTGATGCCATTTATTCCGGTAGTCAGAAGTGTTTATCCTGCACACCCGGATTATCACCCGTCAGTTTCAGTGAAAAGGCCGCTGGTGTTGTGCGCAATCGCAAGACCAAAGTGCAGTCGTGGTTTTTGGATTTGAATCTGGTGATGGGGTATTGGGGGGAGGGGGCTAAACGTGCCTATCACCATACCGCACCAATTAATGCCTTATATGCTTTGCATGAAGCCTTGGTGTTATTAAGAGAAGAAGGATTGGAAAATGCCTGGAATCGACACCGCCTGCATCACAATGCGTTAAAGGCCGGCATTGAAGCGATGGGTCTGAAATTTGTCGTTGATGAAGCTCACCGTTTGCCTCAATTAAATTCGGTCACGATTCCGCAAGGTATTGATGATGCTGCTGTCCGTAGCCGTCTGTTAAAAGATTACAGTCTGGAAATCGGTGCCGGTTTAGGCGTAATGGCCGGGAAAATATGGCGTATTGGTCTGATGGGGTATGCGGCCAATCAGAAAAATGTGCTGTTATGTCTGGGTGCTCTGGATGCGGTGTTGACGGATATGGGCGCAAATATTAATTCAGGCGTTGCGGTATCCGCGGCTAACAAGATTTATCACAACTAAGTTTATTAATTTGTATTAACCACAGAGACACAGAGGACACAAAGATTTTTTAATTAATATATCCGCAGATTACACAGATTACGCAGATTAAATTTTTTATGAATAGCTTCAATGAAGCTAAAGTATAAAACAATGTAGGTTGGGTTAGCGCAGCGTAACCCGACACACCCGAGTTAATACACTTGATAAAATATCTGCGTAATCTGCGGATTATTTTTAGAATTTAGAAAGCCCTAAAATTACTCGGGTTTGTTTACAGTTACATCGTTTAAAAAATCTCTGTGCCCTCTGTGTCTCTGTGGTTCAAAAAACTCTAAGGTAAAAAATGAATTCTTCCCCAATCATCATGATCACCGGTGCCACTGCAGGATTCGGTGAAGCCTGTGCCAGGTTGTTTGCCAAAGCAGGATGGCGTTTGATTATTACCGGACGTCGTCTGGAGCGTTTGCAAAGTCTGCAGGCGGAGTTAGGCGGAGAAACGCAAACCTGTATCAGTTGTTTTGATATCAGTGACCGACAGGCTACAGAACAGGCTTTTTTTGAACTACCAAAGGAGTTTCAGCAGATTGATGTTCTGGTTAATAACGCCGGTCTGGCATTGGGACTGGAGCCTGCCTATGTCGCTGATCCGGAAGATTGGGAACGCATGGTGGATACCAATATAAAAGGGTTGATGCGTTGTACCAGGCTGGTTCTGCCGGGCATGAAAACAAGAAACAGCGGGTATGTTATCAATATTGGTTCTGTTGCCGGAAACTGGCCATATCCGGGCGGCAATGTCTATTGCGCCAGCAAAGCCTTCGTCAGACAGTTTTCACTGGCTTTGCGAGCGGATTTACTGGGTACACAAATCCGTGTCACTAATATCGAGCCGGGCAATGCAGAAACAGAATTTTCCCTGGTACGATTTAAAGATAATGAGCAACGCGCTGACAAGGTTTATGAAAAAACCGTTGCACTTACCGCTCAGGATATTGCCGATACTATCTGGTGGTTGGTGAATACGCCGGCACATATGAATGTGACCACTATGGAAATCATGCCCACGCAACAGGCAACCGGTCCGTTAGCTATTTATCGCAGTTAACAATCTGCTCAGCCAAAGAACCAGCTTCTGGGGTTGGGAATAGCTTTTTGTGCCTTTAATGTTTTCCAGCCTTTCACACTGCGGCTGATATTCCATACTATCCATACCACCATTACGGCCAGCCCATATAAATTTCCTGTCCACAGCAGTCCCCAGGAAGTCACCAGCCAAAGTAATGTGATAAAAAAACCATTTAATTGAAACTGATAATGTGATTGCAGCCATTCGGCTGCTGCCGGTTTTTTTTCATAGGCAACATAAGCACCAATAAGCAAAATCGGGTAAATCAGTGAGCCTACCAGATTGAATATATAAATCAGTTTAATGCTACTGATATCGTCGCCGGTTTCAATTAACGCCATTAGTTGTTTTCCATACAAAACGCCAATTTAGCAGAATCCCTGAATTTGCTCCATAAAAAAGGCCCGGCAACGCCGGGCCTCTGGGTGGAAAAACACTATTAACCTTAGCCGCCAAAGTCGAAGCGGATTCCGGTATAAATGGTTCTGCCAAGGATTGGGGATTCATCCTTAAAGAAGCTGGTATGTCTGCGACCATCTTCATTAAGCAAGTTACGACCCTGAATAAAGATTTCAGCACCTTTCAGACTGGCCGGTGACCAGTTGGCATCAAACGAGACCAGGTTATAGCCACTGGTATTGTTTTCAGTGACAGCGGTTTTGGTTTGTTTAAAGACTCGGCGATAGTCGAGACTGAAATCCCAATCCGCATAGGAAGTATCAAAACCGATGCCAACCCGTGTCGGGCTCATACGAGGTATATCTTCACCACCACTGAGTTTGCCGCGCACATGATCAGCTGATAATCGCATGCTTAGCGGAATCGGACCATCAACCAGATCGGTAATGGCACCAAATTCCACACCATAGAATTTGGCATTTCGCTGTTCATTGACAACCAGTGTATCGCCTTCAATCTCAATAGCCTGACCGGTACCATCATCCTGCGACGCTAAATAGATAAAATCATCTACATAATTGTAGAAGGTGGTCAGATCGTAACGGAAGGCGCCGATATGCCGATCAAAGCCGACTTCAAAGTTGGTGTAGGTTTCCTTACCAAGGTTAGGGTCACCGATTTCCACCGTACCTGCTGCAGCATGCCGGCCAAATGCATACAGTTGTTCCGCAGAAGGCGCGCGTTGTGAACGGGTCACCGACATTCTTAAATGATGTGCTGGATCGACATCAATAATGGTTCCGGCCGATAAACTGAACGGTGTGAAGCTGCGGCTGCTCAGGCTGGCAGCTTGCTCCAGCTCGTCACCACTGGGTAAGTCAATATCGCGTGCTTCATCCAGATTATCTGAGCTGGAACGGACGTGATCAACTCGGGCGGCAATTTCAAAGCGACCAAAATGTGTGGGACGTTCTTCCAGAATAAACAAACCGACGGTGCGGGTGTCATTGCCACGGATATAAAAGCCACCGCCATGTTCATCGTCACCATCACCGTGACTATGACCTTCACCCTCGGCTTCAAAGTCGCGATCATTAAATTGCAGACCGATAACACCCTCCCAATCACCAATCGGGTTATGCACCATTTCCAGACGCATTTCAGTTTCGTTGTTGTTGAAGCGGGTTTCAACTTCGCTTTCAACGAATGTCCCATCATCAAATTCTGAACCAATTTCCTGTTGACGATAGCTGGTATAGGCCATTTTCAGACGAGCAGTCTGAAAGCCTGGCAACGGATCATTGAATTCACTGCGAAAATCAAAACGATCATTTTTCGCACGAATCCTTTCCTGCTCTTCTTCGCCTTCACCCAAAAACACTTCTGGAATGCCGTATTGCGTTTCCCAGGTGCTGTAGCCTAAACCGGCAAAGCCCCAATCACCTTTGAATAAACCGGTGATGGAAAATACATCATTTTCCACTTCGCTATTCTGCAATTTGTCTTTACGACCAACTCGTTGGCCTTTTTCCTGATAGCCATCAATATCAAAATCACTGCTGCGACGCACCCCATAATCGGTACGTAAAACAAAACTGTCACCCATCGGCAGTTCCAAACCAAGACGACCCTGGCGGTCATGGCCATTCAAACCATATGACATTTGACCATCAACCCTTGGTGAATCGCCAAACTCCGGGTTAAAGCGATTACTGCGAACATTGATAACACCACCGGCAGCACCACTGCCATAAAGCAGGGTCGCCGGACCACGAAATACTTCAATTTGATCGGCGCGTCCGGTATCCAGTCCGATTGCGTGATCAGCACCTTCACCTGATATATCAGAGGTACTTAAGCCATCTTCCAGAACCTGTACCCGGGAACCCTGTAAACCACGAACTACAGGGCGACCAACGCCTTGTCCAAAGTCGGCATTATGTACACCTGGCAGGCCATCCAGCGTTTCGCCCAGTGTGCTGGCACGTTTTTGATTGAGTTCATCACCCGCAATAACAGTAACCGGTTGGATTAATTCATCAGAAGTACGGTTGCCTAATGGGTCGGACGTGACCACCAGACGGGGAATATCAACAGCATCTTCAGCAGCAAACGCTACAGAAGCCATAGGGGACAGTGCCGCAGCAAGCAACACCACAAGTGGTTTTTTATTCATCACGAATAATCCTCATAGCAGATATCAGCAGCCATTCTCCAAACAGGAAAAGGCGTTAAAAAAAATCAAATGCTATGAAAAAACGGGGGGCGCACGAATCGCGAATGAGAGATAGCTGTTTTCAAAATGAGCAGGAGCTGTAACAGCCGTATCAAGCTGAAAATGTTGTTGCCAGATGCCGACTATGAGCTGCGGGTAGGAATCTGTTGATGGAGTATGACTGACAACATTTAACTGGTCACATAAGGCAATATGATCATGAAAAGCATGCTCGGCATCATGCCAGACAGCCATGGACTGCATCAGCAATAATACCGCTGCAAAAAGCCATAACAGATGTTGGGTGTGCCGAAGTTGCATGTTGGTTAGTTCACCAGCAGTTCAGTCAGTAATTGTTGATAAATGACTGACAAAGTATCCAGATCGGCAATGGTGACATGTTCATCAATCTGGTGAATAGTGGCGTTTAACGGGCCTAATTCGATTACCTGGGCCCCGGTTGGAGCAATAAACCGCCCATCGGAAGTGCCGCCTGAAGTAGACAAAGTCGTTGTATAGCCCGTTACCTGCTGAACAGCAATTTGCACGGCTTCAAGTAATTTACCACCGGCTGTACGAAAAGGTTTACCTGACAATACCCAGTCTAACTGATATGAAACACCATGCTTGTCCAAAATGGCTTCGACCTGTTGTTGAAGTTCCCCATGGGTGACTTCAGTAGAGTAACGGAAGTTGAAAACCATTTCCGCCGTACCCGGAATAATATTGGTTGCGCCTGTACCACTGTTTAAATTGGATACCTGAAAGCTGGTGGGTGGGAAATCTTCGTTACCCTGATCCCATTGCACTGCACAGAGTTCAGCCAAAGCAGGGGCAAGATTATGTACCGGATTATCCGCCAGATGCGGATAGGCAATATGGCCCTGTTTGCCTTTGACCGTCAGATAGCCATTTAACGAACCACGGCGGCCATTTTTGACTACATCGGCCACTTTGTCGGTACTGGTCGGTTCACCGACTACACACCAGTCAATATGATCCTGACGAGCCTGCAATGTCTCAATGACTTTAACGGTACCATCAGTAGCAGGACCTTCTTCATCACTGGTCAGCAAAAAAGCAATGCTTCCCGCATGTTGAGGATGTTTTGCCACAAAACGTTCACAGGCCGTCACCATGGCGGCAATACTGCCTTTCATATCAGCTGCGCCACGACCATATAAAATACCATTGTCGATTCTGGCGGCAAACGGTTCATGGGTCCACTTATCGACTGGACCGGTAGGCACGACATCCGTATGCCCGGCAAATACAAATAACGGTCCATTATGGCCCCGGCGGCACCACAGGTTATCGACTTCACCAAATCGCAGGTATTCGGCATCAAAGCCACTATCAGCCAACCGCTCGGCCAGCATGATCTGACAGCCTTTATCGGCTGGCGTAACACTGTCACGCTGAATCAAATCAATCGTAAGCTGGACAGTTTCAGAGAGATTATTTTGCATAGCGGGCCTGAAAATCAGATTCATTGAAACCTATTGATACGCCGGATGCATCTTCAATGACGGGGCGCTTGATAAGTGTGGGATGAGCGAGCATTAATTCGATGGCGCCTTGTTGATCAAGCTGTTCTTTTCGTGGGTCGTCCAGCTGACGCCAAGTGGTACCACGTTTGTTGATAAGTTCTTTCCAACTAATTTTCTCTAGCCATTGTTTGATGGTGGTCTCATTAAGGCCATCTTTGCGAAAATCATGGAATTGGTAAGACACCTGATGTTCATCCAGCCAGCGGCGGGCTTTTTTGACTGTGTCACAATTTTTGATGCCAAACAGTTTCATCAATATGCCGTTCTATTCATGAGTTAGTGAAGTCGGAAATAAGCGAAAATGATACAGTATATCAACTGTCATTGCATGAGTGATTGCACTGAGAATATCAGTGAAAAAGACGATAACGAAGATTTAATCGTCGTTATCGTCTTTTACTTTTTATTTAGATATCACGCAGTAATTCGTTGATACCGACTTTACCTCGGGTTTTTTCATCAACTTGTTTTACAATCACGGCGCAATACAGGCTGTAACTGCCATCCTTAGAAGGCAGGTTACCTGAAACCACAACTGAGCCAGCAGGAATGCGACCGTAACTGATTTCCCCCGTCATGCGGTTAAAGATTTTGGTGCTTTGTCCAATATAAACGCCCATCGAAATGACGGAGCCTTCTTCCACAATAACGCCTTCAACGACTTCAGAGCGGGCACCGATAAAACAGTTATCTTCAATGATAGTCGGGCCGGCCTGTAATGGTTCAAGCACACCACCAATACCTACTCCGCCTGATAAATGCACGTTTTTACCAATTTGTGCACAACTACCAACAGTTGCCCAGGTATCCACCATGGTGCCGGAATCAACATAGGCACCGATATTAACGTAAGAGGGCATCAATACAACGCCTGGTGCAATGTAGGAACCACGACGTGCCGCAGCAGGCGGCACCACACGGACACCAGCAGTATTGAAATCAGCTTCGGTGAAGTTGGCAAATTTTGGTTCAACCTTATCAAAGTATTGTGTTTCACCACCCGACATTGGACGGTTATCATTTAAACGAAACGATAACAGAACCGCTTTTTTCAGCCATTGATTGACGACCCAATCGCCATTTTGTTTTTCAGCGACACGGGCTTTACCACTGTCGAGCATTCCCAGAACTTCGTTGACGGCATTACGCACTTCCGCATCGGCATTGGCTGGGGTGATTTCTGCACGGCGCTCAAATGCCGTTTCGATAATCTGTTGGATATCGCTCATCGGTTTCTCCAGGTTATTTTAAGATAGGGTTTCAATATAATCACGGATTCGCATTGCGGCTTCGACGCACTCATCTTGTGGTGCAACCAATGCCATACGGATTCGATTTACGCCGGGATTACCCTGTTTGGTATCTCTGGCCAGAAAACGCCCCGGTAACACGGTGACGTTATATTGATCAAACAAGCCACGGGCAAAATCGGTATCGGCAATTGGTGTTTCTGCCCACAGATAAAAACTTGCTTCAGGCTGAGTCACATTCATTACCGGTGACAGAATATCGAGCACGGCAGTGAATTTTTCTCTGTACAAATGACGATTATGTACAACATGAGCTTCATCTGACCAGGCGGCAATAGAGGCTGACTGGGTTGAAGGAGGCATGGCACAACCATGATAGGTGCGGTAGCGCAGGAAAGATTTCATTATTGTGGCATCACCCGCAACAAATCCGCTGCGCAGCCCAGGTGCGTTGGAGCGCTTGGAAAGACTGTGAAATACCACACAACGGCTTAAATCTGTATAACCTGCGGCAACAGCTGCCTGCAGCAGACCAACTGGTGGCAAAGCTTCATCAAAATAGATTTCGGAATAACATTCATCGGCGGCAATCACAAAATCATATTCATGTGCCAGTTGAATCAGTTTGGTCAGGGTTTCAGCATCCACAATCGCACCCGTTGGGTTGCCCGGACTGCAAAGATATAACAACTGGCAACGAGACCACACACTGGCCGGGACAGCATCAAAATCCGGTACAAAACCGTTTTCTTCCGTGCAGTTAAGCAGGTAAGGCTCGGCACCGGCCAGAAATGCAGCACCTTCGTATATCTGATAAAACGGATTTGGCATCACAATCAGTGGATCATGACGTCGGTCAATAATCGCCTGGGCGAATGCAAACAATGCTTCACGCGTACCATTCACCGGCAGAATCTGTGATAACGGGTCAATGTGACCGGCCAGTTGAAACCGTTGATCCAGCCAGTTGGCGATGGTATGCCGTAACTCGATACTACCAATAGTCGTTGGATAGACAGACAACCCATGCAAATGACTGATTACTGCTTCGGTAATAAAGCCGGGAGTAGGGTGTTTGGGTTCGCCAATCGATAATGAGATATGTGCCAGGTTATTCGGTGGCTGGCAACCCTGCTGGAGCTCGGCTAGTTTCTCAAAAGGATAAGGATGTAATAGGGCCAGATCTGGATTCATTAATACATATCGCCGGATAAGAAAATCTGGGCATTATAACGCTTCAACCGCCTCTCGTGTTATAAGCATCCAGATGAACGTTATAAAACCTATCGAATTCAAGTTCGCGATTCTCAGTCTGTTATTTGCTGCCACTATGTGGGGCATCATCTGGTATCCGATGCGGTTGTTTGAGCAGGCCGGTATGTCAGTGATATGGGTGACTTTGATTATGTATTTGACTGCCGGGCTGGCCAGTCTGCCGATATTTATCAGGCAACGTTATCACTGGAAACAGATTCCTGCGGATCTACTTTGGCTGGCACTGGCGGCCGGAATGACAAATCTTGCATTTTTGGTGGCCTTGAATGAGGGGCAGGTGATGCGAGTCATGTTGCTATTTTATTTATCACCATTATGGTCGGTCATATTAGGACGCTGGTGGCTGGGAGAAAAACTGTCTATCTCGGCCATCATTATGTTTGTTCTGGCGATGGGGGGCACGGTTCTGATGTTGTGGCGTCCCGATGTGGGATTTCCCTGGCCTCATGGTCTGGCCGATTGGCTGGCTTTGTTTGCCAGTATTTGTTTTGCGATAAACAATGTGCTGAGTCGAAAACTTGCAGCTGTTCCGATGGTGTTAAAAACCACCATTGTCCTGTGGGGCGTGGTCGCTGTTTCAATATTGGTTTTACTGCTGCAACAGGCGTCTATTCCTGCTGTAGATATATCGGTATGGCTAAGTGCCGTTCTGGTGGGAGGCGGTATCATCATTGCGATGACTATCGCAGTACTTTATGGCCTCGCCAGAATGCCGGTTTATCTGGCGGCTGTTATTATGTTATTTGAATTAATTGTGGCAGCGATTTCTTCAGCCTTGTTAACTATGGAAGTGATGACTTTGCAGGAGTGGCTGGGTGGTGCATTAATTTTTGCGGCGGCTTTTGGAATTGCTCAGGTTGAAAAAACCAATCGTTAGACCCATGTCTTTTTTTTTGATTTGCAGGAATTGTTTATGATTAAGTCTATTGCACATGCCAGTTTTCTGGTGGCAGATTTACCTACATCACTGAAGTTTTACTGTGATGTCTTGCAGATCCCGTTGAATCCTAATCGTCCAAAGTTTGCTTATGATGGCGCCTGGCTGGACTTGGATAACAAGCAACAATTGCATTTAATGGTGTTGCCCAACCCCGATTCGACTGATGGTCGCCCTGAACATGGTGGCCGGGACCGGCATGTGGCCCTGCTGGTAGAAGATCTGGAAGCACTTGCATTACGTCTGGAACAAGCCGGTGTGGAATTCTCCCGCAGTAAGTCTGGAAGAGCTGCTTTTTTCTGTCGCGATCCGGATGGAAATGCGCTGGAATTTGCCGAAGACTTTACCCCGGTAACCAAGTAACTCAGTCACTTAAAACTGACAATCAACGGCTTAGCGAGTTACTCACAATTTCTGTGGATAAGTCTGTGGTTAACATTGTTGAAAATCGCTAAGTCGTTAATCTGTAACAGCCCTCTTCAAAATGATTAAAATTTAACCAACTTAAAATTCTATTTAAATTCAATTGGTTAGCTAATCATTTTGTACATTCAATCACTTAGCGAAGTTTGTTGTAAGAGTACTGTAACAATTCAGGAAAAAGTGAATAACTCAGCCAGTTTTATTGGAAGAAAAATCAAAATCTGTGCCAGCAAGTTAACTTTCGATTAATTTTGCCAGGCAATTTCATTTAATTAAATTGCGACTATTTAACACGCTTTCATGACAAGCCCTAGGGAGTATCCGGTAACTCAAGCACTTAAAAGTGTTGATCAATAACTTAGCAAGTTACTCACATTTTCTGTGGATAAGTCTGTGGTTAATATAGGTGAAAATCGCTAAGTCCTTATTCTTTAACAGAGGAACGCGATATGGTTAAAAATTAACCATGTTGTGATTTGCAATAAAATCAATAGCTTAGGTGTGTGTTGTGTGCATTCAATGACTTAGCGAAATTTATTTTAAGCGCACTGTAACAAAACAATCAAAGGTGTATAACTTTAATTGTGCAGATATCAAAAAGTCACACACGCGCTAAAGCTGGATAGATTTGTTCATCAAAAGCTGGGTCTTCGTCTCCGGTGGCATCAATACGTGATTGTTCTAACCCCTTAAAATCAAACAGTTGCTGATCAGCCAATTGGGAGGGGGCAACATTCTGAATGCTTCGGAAAATGTTTTCAACACGCCCGGGATGTTGTTTTTCCCAGTTTTGCAGCATTTCCTTAATTACCTGACGTTGCAGGTTCTCCTGTGAACCACATAAGTTACACGGAATGATCGGGAAGCCCTTCGCTTCAGAGTAGCGGGTGATATCAGACTCTTTGGCATAACACAGCGGCCGGATGACGATATTGGTTTTATCATCGCTCAGAAGTTTGGGCGGCATGGCTTTGGTCTTGCCACCATAAAACATATTCAAAAACAGTGTTTCAATTATATCGTCGCGATGATGACCCAGAGCGATTTTAGTAATGCCATGTTTACGAGCGTAACCGTATAAAGCCCCCCGACGAAGTCTTGAACATATACCACAGGTGGTTTTTCCCTCGGGGACAACTTCTTTAACGATGCTGTAGGTATCCTTTTCAATGATATGAAACGGCACACCGAGGTTGCTGAGATATTCGGGTAATACATGCTCTGGGAAGCCGGGCTGTTTTTGATCAAGGTTGACGGCAATCAACTCAAAATTGATTGGTGCGTGATCGCGTAAATTCAGCAGAATATCCAGCATCGTATAGCTGTCTTTGCCGCCTGAGAGACAGACCATGACTTTATCGCCATCCTGAATCATATCGTAATCAGCGATCGCCTGGCCTACCTGACGACGCAGACGCTTATGCAGTTTATTGAATTCATGTTGTTGTTTAAGTTGATTTTCAGACATTAGATCAGACCTGCAAAAGGTTGGACAGTGACCGATTGACCGGGAGCTATACCGTCACAATCTTCATCCAGTAAAATAAAACAGTTGGCGTGGCTCATGGAGTGCAGAATACCGGAGCCTTGTTCGCCGGTCATCGTCACTTCTAAGTGATTATCGTTATTATTGCGTAAAAATCCACGCTGAAACTCGAAACGGCCGGGACGTTTACGAATCTTTTCTGCTGCTATGGCCTGTAATATCAGTGGGGCCTGGTTAATGGCTCCGGCCAGTTTGTTTAATGCCGGTTGTACAAACTGATAAAAGGTCACCATAACGGACACAGGATTACCGGGTAAGCCAAAAAAATGTGTATCCGTAATTTTGCCATAGGCGAGGGGTCTGCCTGGTTTCATCGCAATTTTCCAGAAATTCACTTCACCAAGTTCTTCCAGTAATTGCTTAACGTAATCGGCTTCACCTACTGAGACACCACCAGAGGTAATGACGACATCGGCTTCCCTGGTTGCTTCTACCAACGCTGTGCGTATCGCATCGGGTGTGTCGGTAACCACACCCATGTCGATGATTTCTGCATCCAGGCGTTTTAACATGGCATACAGCGTGTAACGGTTACTGTCATAAATATCGCCTGGAGATAATGCTTCGCCAACAGAGCGTAATTCATCACCGGTGGAAAAAAACGCAACCCGAATCCGTCGGCGTACCGATACTTCGGCCAATCCAAGCGATGCAAGCAGCCCTAAATCTGCCGGAATAATTCGATGGCCAGCACGAAGCACTACAGCGCCAGCCTGAATATCTTCACCTGCAAGGCGCACATTTTCACCGGCATGATGTTCACCGTGCAGTGTTATCAAATCATCATGAACTTCGGCCTGTTCCTGCATGATGACAGTATCACAACCATCCGGCATCATCGCACCGGTCATGATTCGAACACACTCACCAGCATTAACTGATTTATCAAACGGACGACCGGCAAACGCGCTGCCAATGAGTTTTAGGGAGATGGGCAGGTTTTGAAGATCTTTTCCTCGTAATGCATAACCATCCATTGCTGAATTGGCATGAGGCGGAACAGATAGCGGAGAAATAACATCTTTATGTAACACTTGTCCCAATGCGTCACGTAAAGCGACTTTACGCCAGCAACTGATGGGCGTTATTTGTTGCAAAATGCGCTGTCTGGCTTCTTCAACTCGTAATGTGGTAACCGGTTCAGTTGTGGCGCAGCTTGGCTGTGGGGTAAATTCAGTCATGATGATATTGCCGGATAAAGGTCTGGATAAAGAGCAGAATGGCGTCTAAGTCATTTAAATTCAATTTGGGTATAGAGGGTTCGTCAGGCAAAGCGGAATCCGTTGCAATCGCTATGATATTGGGGTCATCTATATAAATCAATGGCTTACCAATGCTGGCGCGATGTAATTCCAGTTTTGGTATAGCCTCGTTTTTAAAGCCCTCCACCAGAATCAAGTCCAGTTGCCGCATATCTAACCGGGCTAAACAGTCAGCAAGCAGGGGTTCTGATTGCTCAATATTGCTGGTTTGCATAAGTGCCAATAACCGCCGGGAGGCCACCAGGACCTGATTAGCGCCGGCTTCCCTAATTCGATAACTGTCTTTACCGGGCTGATCAATATCAAATAAATGATGTGCATGTTTGATGACGGCGACGTTTAATCCAGCGGTTCTTAGTTTAGGAATCAATTGTGTCAGCAGAGTCGTTTTGCCAGTGCCACTAAATGCGGCTATCCCCAGTATTGGCACCGAGCAGTCGAATCCGGCTGTTTGTATGTCTTCAGGATGATTGAAATTCCTGAAACTATCCGGTTGATCCGAAAAATCTACTTCAATCATCGGTTGCTGGGTAAACCAGCGATCAATTTTTCTTTCGCCGGAGGCGAGATAATTTTGTAAATCGTCAGCCAGTTCACAGTCTAATAATGCAAATACTGGTTGAATACGCTTACCATCGGTTGCAACGGCGATTTTTTTACCGCTGCGAAGCAGGCTTTCCAGCATACGTTGTCGTAATTTTGTACTGGGTGCCGGGCTGTCACAGGGGACAGTCAGAATATAATCGGAATTTGCTGCCTGCATACCGGCCAGCATGCCAGCCAATGGTCCCTGAAAATCGGAAAGTGTATCGCTAATCACAGGATAGCCGAACTGTCGATAGCGCTCGATATTACGATTGGCGTTGATCAGCAGCTGCTCAACCTGGGGTGCAATATGATCAATGACATGTGAGACCAGCGGCCGGTCAAGAAATGCTATCAGGCCTTTGTCATTACCCCCCATGCGACGGGCAGCGCCACCAGCAAGTATGACACCGGTCACGGTTGGGTAGGAATAATCAGTCATGATATTTTGTAATTAATGGCTTTATGTTGAGTAGGGACGATGCGTAAATTTACGATTCTGGTGTTTATTATACTGTGTATTCCACTTAACGCATGGTCGATGGATTTACAAATTATGGTTACCGGACTGTACCGTGATCATGCTGTGGTGGAAATCAACGGTCAGCAACATTTTTTGTCTGTCGATCAACAGACGCCCGAAGGCGTGACTTTAATCAGCGCCAATAGTAGTCAGGCGATACTGGAGGTCGCTGGCAAACGCGGTGTTTTTGAGCTGAATAATCGTGTCGGCGGGGTGTATTCCGCACCACCAGAAATGCCCGTAGTCAGTATCTGGCCAACGAATGGTATGTATCTTACCAGCGGCTCGGTCAATGGTTTTACAGTAGATTTTGTCGTGGATACCGGTGCTTCCGTTATCGCGCTGAATGGTAAAACGGCTAAGCGTTTAGGTTTGAATTATCTGGATGCCAAACAGATTTCTGTCAGAACGGCTTCCGGAGTAGAACTGGCTTACAGTCTTCAATTGGAGACCGTACAGCTTGGAGATATTTCATTGAATAATGTCGCCGCAGTAGTGATTGATGGTCCGGAACCACAACGCGCGTTACTCGGTATGAGCTTTCTGAATGCCTTTGATATGGAACGCAAAGGCGAAAGAATGGATTTGCGCCGGAAATTCTGACAAAAAAAGCCCGGCTATACCGGGCTTTTTTTACTATGAATGATTAACGAATCAATCAAAACCATGGGTAATCAAGGCATAAGCTGAATGGTTATGAATTGATTCAAAGTTTTCCGATTCAACGGTGTAGGCTTTAATGCGATCATCTGCATTAAGTCGCGCTGCGACATCACGTACCATATCTTCCACAAACTTCGGATTGTCGTAGGCATGCTCGGTGACATACTTTTCGTCAGGACGCTTCAACAAACCGTAAATTTGGCAGGATGCTTCGTCCTCTACCAGATCGATTAAATCTTCAATCCAGATAAAGCTGTCGGTTTTGACGGTTAACGTGACATGTGAGCGTTGATTGTGCGCGCCGTAGTCAGAAATGTTTTTTGAGCATGGGCACAGGCTGGTGACTGGCACAATGACTTTTACATTCATGCTGGTTTTTTTACCAACAATTTCACCAATAAAGCTGACCTGATAATCCATCAGACTGCGGACTTTTGAAATAGGGGCTTCTTTGTTTACAAAGTAGGGGAAGCTCATTTCAATATAACCGGATTCAGCATCCAGACGCTCAGTCATTTCGCCCAGCATGGTATGAAATGATTTAACAGTAATTTCACGTTCATGTTGATTAAGGATCTCAACAAAACGAGACATATGTGTGCCTTTGAACTGGTGTGGCAGATTCACATACATATTGAAATTGGCGACAGTGTGCTGTTCGCCGGTAGTGCGATCACTGACCACAACAGGATGGCGAATATCTTTGATGCCAACTTTATCAATCGCTATATGACGTTTGTCTTTAATGTTCTGTACGTCTTCGATTTCTGCTGCTGCCACGGGCTTATTTTGATCAGTCATGATTAGGGTTAATCCTCACTATATTTGACACACGCACGGTCGGTTTCCCAAACCGTGACACCAGAGACTCTGGCTGTGTCGGTGTTTAGCGTATTGCTAAGGCGCTGGTAAAAAAACTGGGCGATATTTTCAGCCGTCGGATTAATCTCATCGAACGGCGGAATATCATTCAGGTAACGGTGATCCAGTGTTTTGGCTAATTCACGAGTCGCCGTTTTAATGGTTTTAAAGTCCATGCCCATACCATGCTGATTAAGTGCATTGGCGGTGACTTCGACTTCAAGTTTCCAGTTATGACCATGCATCCGCCGACAATCCCCAGGATAGTCTCGCAGGGTATGTGCAGAGGCAAAATCAGCCAGAATTTTTAATGTATAGGTGGCGCTCATAATGTTGACTATTATACTCAGGAATTAGGCTATCGAACAGGCCATTATTACGCAAAATAACGATTGATGGTATCGATAATACCACTTGCATCCAGACCACAGGCGCTAAGCATTTGACCATGATCACCATGATCAACAAAGCGGTCAGGCAAGCCCATCATATGTAAGCGAGTACGAATATCCTGTTGCTGATAGTACTCGTTGACAGCACTGCCGGCGCCCCCCAGAACGGCATTTTCTTCAATCGTGATGATTAATTGATGATTGGCGGCAATCTCATCAAGCATCTGAGTGTCCAGTGGTTTGACAAAGCGCATATTCACCACAGTGGCATCTACTTGCTCAGCAGCATCAAGCGCTGCGTGTAATAACGTCCCAAAGGCCAGAATAGCGATTTTTTTGCCCGAACGGCAGGTATGGGCTTTACAGATGGCTATGCTGTCCAGTTTTGGTTCAACCGTTGTGCCATTGCCGCACCCACGCGGGTATCTTACGGCCGCAGGGCCATTATGATGAAACCCGGTGGTCAGCATTTGCCTGCATTCATTTTCATCGCTTGGTGTCATGATCAACATGTTGGGAATACAGCGCAGATAACTAAGGTCAAAACTTCCTGCATGTGTCGCACCATCCGCACCAACTAACCCTGCGCGATCAATGGCGAATAACACGGGAAGATTCTGTAATGCCACATCATGTATTAATTGATCGTAAGCGCGTTGCAGAAAAGTTGAATAAATTGCCACAACAGGTTTTTTACCTTCACAGGCCATTCCTGCAGCCAGCGTTACTGCATGTTGTTCTGCTATGCCAACGTCAAAGTAACGTTCAGGAAAGCGTTCCGCAAAGGCATTCAGGCCCGATCCTTCACACATGGCGGGCGTAATCGCTATTAATTCTTCGGAGGCGGCACCCATATCACACAGCCATTGACTGAAAACCTGGGTAAACGTGGGACCGGATTTTTTACTGTTAGCAGGACTGACGCCATGGTATTTGCAAGGCTGCTGTTCGGCTGGTTCAAAGCCTTTACCTTTTTTGGTGACAATATGCAGAAATTGCGCACCTTTACTGTTGCGCAGATTGCTCAATGTCGTAATTAACGTGTCGAGATCGTGTCCATCAATGGGACCGATATAGTTAAAACCCATTTCTTCAAACAGGGTCCCAGGCACCATCATGCCTTTGACGTGTTCTTCTGTTCGACGGGCAAACTCCCAGGCTGAGGGTATTTTTTCCAGCACTTTCTTACTGCTTTCACGCGCAGAACGATAAAAACGTCCGGAGAGCAGTCTGGCCAGATAATTGGCCATACCGCCGACATTTTTGGAAATCGACATTTCATTATCGTTAAGCACGACCAATAAGTCGGCATTCAGATCACCCGCATGCGCCAGTGCTTCATAGGCCTGACCAGCCGTCAGAGCACCATCACCAATAATGGCTACCGAACGTCTTGATTCTCCGCTGTCACGCGCAGCAATAGCCATGCCCAATGCGGCACTGATTGAGGTACTCGAATGACCAACCCCGAAACTGTCGTATTCACTTTCACTGCGTTTGGGAAAGCCGGAAAGTCCTCCGGGTTGACGCATGGTATGCAGTTGATCTCGGCGCCCTGTCAGAATTTTGTGGGCATAGCTTTGGTGTCCAACATCCCAGACCAGGCGATCTTCAGGTGTGTTAAACACATAATGCAAAGCTAATGTGAGCTCGACAACGCCTAAATTTGACGAAATATGACCGCCGGTTTGCTGGATTTTGTCGATAATCAGTTCGCGGATCTCATTCGCTAATTGATCCAGTTGTTTACGTTCCAAGTTACGTAACTGGGCGGGGGAGTCGATTTGGGCAAGTAGGCTTGTCATGTTGAATCAGTGTGATTAAAAGGTTCGTTGCACGACAAACGTTGCCAGTGCCCGCAGTGCTAAACATTGATTTTCTAGATTATCGAGTGCTGCCAATGCATCTGTTACCAGCGTCTGTGCCTTGTTACGGGCGGCTTCCAGTCCCATCAATGACGGATACGTTGGTTTATTACGAGCAATATCTGCACCCTGCTGTTTACCCAATGTAGCAGTATCAGCAATCACATCCAACACATCATCCTGTACCTGAAATGCCAGACCGATAGCCTCAGCATAATTGTTCAGCTGTTTTAAATCCGCTGTGCTGTGATTTGCGCTGCAATAGGCGCCTAACATGACACTGGCTTTGATTAATGCCCCGGTTTTTAATAAATGCATGGCCTCAAGGTCGGATTGGCTGAGTTGTTTGCCCACTGAAGCTAAATCAATAGCTTGTCCTCCGGCCATGCCCAGAACACCAGAGGCGTTTGCCAGACATTTCACCATGGCAATTTGCTGGGCAGGTGGCAAATTGTTATCAGTTAAACATTCAAATGACAGGCTCTGCAGTGCATCACCGACTAATAAAGCTGTCGCTTCATCATAGGCTTTGTGACAAGTCGGCTGACCACGCCGTAAATCATCATCATCCATCATAGGCATATCATCATGCACCAGTGAATAGGCATGTATCATCTCGACTGCGCAGGCAGCTGAATCCAATGCCTCAGGATCTGCATTGAAGGCTTCTCCAGTTGCGTAGACCAGCATTGCACGCAAACGTTTACCACCATTCAATGTCGCGTAGTGCATAGCTTCAGCCAAGGTCGCAGCTGCAACAGTATTTTGATCGGGTAATCGTTGTTGTAAAGCCAGACTAATACGTTGCTGGTGCGCGGGCATCCAGTCAGAAAGCGAAAATTCTTGTGTCACGAGGCCTCGGAATCAGGATCAAAATCTACTAAATCAGACTGACCGGATTGCTGCAATAACATTTGTACTTTCTGTTCTGCAGCCTGCAAAGCCTCCTGGCAATCACGGGTAAGCAATACACCGCGTTCATAGAGTTTTAACGATTCTTCCAGGCTGATATCACCTTGTTCCAAACGCTCTACCAGTGATTCCAGTTCACTGACTGCCGCTTCATAATCCAGTTTTTTGCGTTTTGCCACCATATTGGCCTCTGTACAAATTTCGCGTTAACGTCACATTATAAGTCAATCGAAGCTGACATGCCTGCTGGAATGTTTGTTAATTTCCCGTTAGTCTGTAGCGTTTTCCTCTTACACTGAACTGTTCATGCCGAAAATCTTTCGCGGCTTATACAATTTACCCGACCCCGCACAAGGTTGCGTGGCGACGATTGGTAACTTTGATGGCGTCCATCTGGGGCATCAGGCTGTACTGACTCAATTGGCGATGAAAGCAGACATGCTTAATTTGCCTGCTGTGGTGATCACTTTTGAACCCCAGCCTTTTGAATATTTTGTACCGGGAAAAGCTCCCGCCAGATTATCGCGTTTCCGTGAAAAAGTAGAAGCATTACGCGCCTATTCGATTCAAAAACTCTGCGTATTGCGTTTTAATCGCCAGCTTGCCGAAATGCAGGCCGAAACCTTTATTCAAAAACTATTGGTAGAAGGGTTGAATGTTCGCTATCTGGTGGTGGGTGATGATTTTCGCTTTGGCAAAGATCGACAAGGTGACTTTAACCTGTTACAACAAGTCGGCAAAAATCAAGGTTTTCAAGTCGTCAATATGCATACCTTTGCCATTGATGCGATGCGGGTCAGCAGTACCCGTATTCGAGACGCTTTGCGTGAGGGGGATTTGAGCGTGGCAGAAAAATTACTAGGCCGACCTTACAGGATGAGTGGCCGCGTCGCACATGGCGATAAACGTGGTCGCAAAATGGGGTATCCGACGGCAAATATTCATCTGCATCGGGCAAAAGTACCGTTAAATGGTGTTTATGCTGTGCAGTTGTACGGCATTGATGAAGAGCCGGTAAATGGGGTTGCCAATATCGGTGTCAGACCTACAATTTCAGGCAGCGATAAAGCTTTGCTCGAAGTGCATCTGTTTGATTTTCAGCGTGATATTTATGGTGAGCACGTACAGGTCTATTTTCTAAAAAAACTGCGTGATGAACAGAAATTTGCCAGTCTGGAAAAATTGATTGAACAGATTCATTTCGACTCCGCGCAGGCGAAAGATTATTTTGAGAGTCACATCGAGTTATAGTCGCCCTGGTCGCTGGCAAATTTACCCGCTTCATAATCTGATATTAGCTGTTCTGCAGCGTGGAGATCTTCATCGTTGACAAAGATATGGGCAAAATCACTGGCAGGTAAATCTCCTACAGCGCCTTGTAAATAATGCCCGCCAACATGAGTTTCTATGCCATGTGAATCCAGTAGGCCCGCCACAATGTGTGCTTCAAGAATATTGGAACCGCGAAATATCAGCTTCATGATTATTGCAGATGTACTGCTTCAAATCGGGCCATTACATTACCTTCCACATCAGCCAGCTCAAGATGTTGACCTTCAATTTGCCAGTAACGTACTTTTTCCAGCATAAAATGGACTGCCTGAGCCGTTTCCATGCCTTCAGAGCAAGCCATCATGGTGCTGGCGATACGATTAAATTTCAGCTTGTCTTCCCTAAGTTGAAAACTGCCCATGATCCGGTTGCAACCATCCGATCCGGAGAGACGGTTTTCTTCACTGGCTAAAATAATTGAAGGTTCACGTTGCTGTTCATATACTTCTACCGGCTCATCATTCAAACGAGTCAGTTTCCAATAGGTGTTGAGCAGGTTTTCGTTATAGCCCAGCTCGCCACAGGTTTCACCAGGCCAGATATCGTCGGCACTCGTGACGATGAGATTTGGCTGAATTTCGCCAGTATCACTATTAGCACGAGGCTCCAGGTAACCCGTCACCTCAACTAATAAAGGTTGATTAACCTCTTCCGCATACTCCAGATAAAGCGATTCAAGTGTTGCATTATCTGCTTCCTGAGCAACAAACCAGCGCTGACCCGTCAGACATTCTGTAAAGATGCCGCTATCAGCCATGTAACTATACATCCCGTGAAACTGCATAGCAGGGTAGACAGCCCGGAATTGTGTTTCCCGTTGTAATCGATAATTCAGCGAACTATTAATCAACGTATATTCCTGATCCAGCAAACGGATACTGCCATCTTTTTCGATTTGGAATGCCGTTTGCTGAGGATCGTCAGATAGTAGCCGGAGCTGACCCGTTTGTTGCTGCCATTGTCCAAGTTGATAAAACGTCGCATTATCGCCTGAGTCCTGATAATGCAATTGAAGATAATAGCTTTGGTCGGCAAATAAATTGAGATGATAATCAATGCCGGGGCAGTCAGCACAGGGCAAAGTGCCGCTGTAGCTGACTGGTAAATCGTCGGTAATCAAATGACGCTCATCAGCTTGTTCAGTGCTGCAAGCACTGATAAACAGGAATGACATCAAGATCAACCCATACTTCAACATATTGAACTCCGGTTAAAGTTGCCCGGAGCTATCGATGAAATTCACCTGCACGCTCCGGCTGATATTCAATGGCTTCTATTCTGACCTGTAACATCCCACCATTACCATCTGGCCAATTGATTTCGTCGCCTTCTTTTAAGCCCAGCATGGCACTGCCTACTGGTGCTAAAATGGAAATCCGGTCACCAGAATCATCCATATCCTTTGGATAGACCAATTTCAGCGTAAAAGTTGCTCCGCTGGAAATGACGGAAAATTTCACCTGTGAATTCATTGTTACTACATTGGCTGGCATTTTTTCAGGCTCAACCAGTTCAGCTCGCTCCAGTTCAGTTTCTAAAGCAGTTTTAATATTCGCCGGTATCCCTGCAGATACCTGCAGTAAGCTTTCGATACGTGCGTAATCGAGTTCAGAAATAATAATGTCAGGTTGCGTATTCACAATAAACTCCATTCAACAAATTAAAAGACGCACAAAAAACTACCATCTATGTTTGACGGCATTCATTTTCATGGCGTTGGGGGAAAATCCGAGACCTGATTATGATGGCACAAATTTCAAACTGATATAAGGTGCCAGTAAAAACAAAAAAATGGCTAGCTTATACAGCATCATTCCAAAGTAGTGGAGTTGTGAGAAGTGCTCCTGGCTCAGAGTGAACCAGCGACTATGCAGCCGATATATTTTGTCACGGCCAACAGCAAACAAGATGAACCACAGCGTCAACAGCAGATAATTGAGCACAGTGGTCCAACCCAAAACAAAGGTCATTGTTTCCAGCGTCATTGCAGATACTCCTTTCAACAGTGCCTAATTTACGCTGAGTTATTGCTGAATAAAAGTCGCCGGTGTTTACCTGTTGCCGCGCAGCTTTTTAATAAGACGCTTGATTGCTTTGCGTCCATAGCGGCGCTTGAATTTAACTTTAAAATCATAAAGATAAAACGGCAAACGGCAACGAAAGTTAAACGGCAATTTATATTTGGTATGTTGCAGATAATGTCCAACCAGTTTTTCTCTGCCAGGCCAGTGTAGTTTATTGCAGATCCGAGTGAGATCAGACAGACGTTCAGCAAGCGTCGCATTACGATTGAAAAAGCGGGCCCGATTGATATCAATCAGCGTAAATTCAAGCTCAGCATCGGCTTGTTTTTTGATCAGAATGTTGCCGCCTGCCAGATCACGGAAGAACACTCCACGACCGTGCAGCTCTAACAGAAACTGACTGAGTTGCTGATATAGCTGGTCTTCGCTGACACCTTGATATTCTGTAGCACCTTCATTAAACGCAGTGAGGATGTCTCTGGCTGAGAAATCGTGTTCAACTAAATCGCACAGATAATAATTGTCGGTCAGTGTTTTATCATCGGCCCGTTCAAAATAAGCGATTGGCAGTCCGGTCGGAATGCCTCGGCGTAATAATTCAGCTGCTGCATTCCAGCTGCGTCGGGATTTGCATGGCTTGAATTTATCCAATAACAATTTATGCGGCGGCATACGTAATGGTTTTTTGATGACAATCGGTTTGTCTAAAATATTATCTAGCCGCCAGATAACATTACGGGCTTTGCGTAAGGTGTTTGCTTCGGTTGCTTCAGGTAAATAGGCTGGATGCAGCTTTTGCTTCAGTGCAGCAGCATGTTCGGCATTTTCAGCAATTAATAAACCTTTCCAGCCATCCTGTTCAAACTCATACAAGTTCTTGCCGGGTGCATGACGATAAACTGAAACGCGTTCACGCGCATTCGGGCTGGATTTAAGTTCAATTTTTGCGCCGGCCGGCCAGCACAGAAAAACCGGTGTTTCGGTAACAAACTCGGGTTTCTCAACCGCAATTTCTCCGTCCCGAGTGATGACTTCAACATTTTCAAGTTGTGCCGGAGCATATAAAGCATGCATTGGCATAGCCTGACCATTGGCCGTCCATAGCACGTGAATTAATTTGTCTTTGCTGCGGAAAGCATGGACTTCAATGGCTTCGGCTGTGGCGAGTGGACCCTCGTACAGACTGCCCGGTATCAGCCGATTAAAATTTTTCATGGCATAAAAAGCCGGACGCGTCCGAAAATCCTGGCGCTGTCCAAGCACGGATCGGTAATGTGTAATTCTCTCCAGCTCAGGATAAGTCTCATAACCATCATCAATCAGACCTTCGCGGTGGCAGATGAATGGGCCCCAATAGGCTTGCTGCATTGCTCCGGACGCGGCAAGCAAGGTCAGGTAACGACTCAGATAGTCCGCTTGTTTCTCTTCACCATTGACCAATACCCGGCGGATACGCGGCAATGTCCAGAACGCTGCTGGCGAAATAAATTCCTTAACGCCAAAATCGTCGCTGATTTTTTTTAATATTCTTGCTTTTTTAACCAGGTTCACTTTCAGCCGCATGGCTAATTTGGTACCAAAAATACGGTGGTCAAAGCGTTCCGGTTCGGTGACACGTTCACTGAAGAGATTATTCGTATGAATATCCGGTAATTGATTCTCACGACGCAGACGCGTCAGTACCGCAATGTTGTGCAGCGGTTCAAAGTCAGAAATATTTGGACCAGCCAGTTTTATATTACGGGATTTGATTTCTTCAAACGCAATGCGCCAGGCATTAAAAAAACTCTCGGTGTCATAGCCAGCCCAACGACGACGATTGCTGGTGGAACCGACCTCAATAGCACTGACTCTTGAACCAAATCGACTGGCCACTGTTTGTACAAAATCACGCCAGCGTAGCTGTGCGCTACCCGTTTTCATTTGCTGGGCTTCGCTAAAAGGCTGCACTAAATGTAGTAACACCTTGATGTCGGTTGCCAGCAGGCGTTCCAGTAAACGCGTGACTGGACCGCCTTCATCACCGTATGTGTAGTCAAGACGAACCTGTTTAATTTCTAATTCAGTCAGTCTTTGCAGGATATAGTCATCGACGGCCGGATCGTCGGAAGTGGTTACACCGACGCCAACAAAATCTACCGGAACAATATGTTTAGCTTTGGGTAAATGACCGTCAGGTAAAGCCAAACGGCCTGCAAATACATAACGCAAAGCATTGCCCAGTGAATTTGCGTCCATTAATGGGCCATTTTCAATCTTGTTTTGCGAGTTGTCCGACGTGCTCATAAAAAATCCGAAAGTTCATGCCCGGTAGTGGGCTATTTGAGGCAAAGAAAAGGTCTTAATTCAGAGGTGAAGTTTAATGCGTTATGCTGTTGGAAAATACATTTAATACCACCACACCAACTAAAATCATTGAAATTCCAATGATGGCTGCTGTATCGAGTTTTTGACCAAATACAATCCAGCCGATTAATGCTATCAACACAACGCCGATGCCTGCCCAGATAGCATAGGCAATGCCCACTGGAATAACTTTTAACGACAGGGCTAAAAAATAAAAGGCAACACTATAACCGAGGATAACAGCTATTGATGGCCAAAATCGGGTAAATCCTTCCGAAGCTTTAAGAAAGCTGGTGCCAAATACTTCAGCAATAATAGCGATACTTAATAGTAACCATTTAGACATCAGGAAGACTCAGTTGTAAGAGAAAAACAGGCTGATAGCCAACAAGCTGCCTAACAAAGCAACAATTAAACTTATCACTGCCCCCCATTGTGTCCTGTAACCTTCCGGAAACTCTGATTCCCCAAGCGTTTTTAATACTCGTTGAAACTGCCTGGCTGCATAGACTGTTGTAAAACTGCCAAGCATGATAAATGCGATGCCAATAAGAAATGTGAGGGTGGTATTAAGATGCTCCTCACCGTTCGATAATACCTCAATCAACAAGCCGGAACGTTCGATTAAAAATCCGAACATAATAAAGGTCAGTCCGGTGCGGTTCCATGCCAGTAAGGTACGTTCGGCGGCAAATAAAACGCGTGGATCCTGAAGGTAGGACATAGACTAAACTGCCCTGGCTTTACGTTTTCTCAGGTAGCTTTTGAGCTTGGCGCTTAGCTTGTGGAAGAAACGATGTTTGTTGCCAGCGGCTTCACTCGTCAGGAAATTAATTTGAATGGAACGACGAGTACCTTCAAAACTTGGATAGCCATGCCAGCAGTTATCAGTGACTTTAAACGCGACTAATGAGCCGGGACCAGGAATGATTTCATCAACAAAATCTTCCATATCATTGGCATTATTCAAAATCCGTAACCGGCCCGTGGTTGCATCCCATGTCTCATTCAGATAAATGAGAATGGTCACCAGCTTGGTTTTTGAATCGGTATGAATACGCCCGTCTTTCTGTCTTGAGTAGCCACGAAGTGTCATCATCATCGGCAGACTCATTACCTGAACATCAAATTTCTCACAAATAAGTTGCCTGAAGTCAGGGCTGTCGATGGAATCCAGGAATGCCTTGAAATCCGGTTTAACCGATACATCATCTACATTAAAGCTACCGCCATCATCAATGTTTGGAAAATCCTCAAGAATCCCCTTCAGCGCTTCCGGGCGGATCGATCGTTCCACCTTAAAGAATGGGAAGGGAGCCGTGTTGACAGGAGCGGCCCTTAAGGCCTGCAGATCCAGTACTGAGTTCATATGGTGTTCTCGATAATGCATAGTAAGGAACGTATAAGCACAATATGATAATACAAAATGACTTGCCAATCTGATTGCAAGCCAGAATATCCCTAAGAAAAATATATGCCAAGGGGATAAGATAAGTTTTGCTGCAACCCCATAGTTGTTGCTATGGTCACTACTAAAATAATTAATAGATCCAAGCTATGCAGGAGAGAAAAATGACCAAGTGGAATGAAGGCATTGTAGTGGAAAACAAACAATGGACAACCACTTTGCATTCACTGAGAGTCGATGCCGAAATTGAAGCATTTGAGGCTGGACAGTTCACTCGCCTGGCACTGGATATCGATGGCGAAGAGATCAGTCGGCCATTTTCACTGGTGAATGCGCCAGGCGAGCGGCCGCTGGATTTTTACTTTATCGAAGTGCCGGGTGGAGTGTTGTCCGCAAAACTGGCCAATCTTAAAGCGGGGGATACCATTAAGATAGCTCCCAAGGCTTCGGGGTTATTAACCTTGAAGCAGTTACCGCCGGCAAAAAAATTATTTTTACTGGCAACCGGTACCGGCATTGGTCCTTTTTTATCCATTATTAAAACGTCTGAAATCTGGCAGCAATTTGAACGGGTAACGCTGGTTCATGCCGTGCGTTACATGGAAGAGCTGACCTATCAGCAAACCGTTCGTAATATCGCCGAAAACTATACCCATCAGTTCAGCTATATTCCTATGGTCAGTCGCGAGCCATGCGATTATGCGATTCCCGGTCGTATACCGGAAGCCATTATGAACAATAAGCTGGAACTTCGTGCTGGCGGACGGATGGATACTGACAGTCACGTGATGCTGTGTGGGAATCCGGATATGGTGCAGGACACAATGAATGTATTAACAAAACGTGGATTGAAGAAACATAGTCGTCGGGATCCCGGGCATATCAGTATCGAAAAATACTGGTAGACAGTATCGCTACTTGTTACAGTCAGAACGGGGCAAAATGACAGAGTATTTGAACCATACATTCAGTGAATGAGTCACAAATGGCATAGCAATTGCTCATCATCAATGATGAGATGAATTCTCTGGAAATACCATCAAAGCGCATTGCAAATTGCACTAAAAAGTCACATTGTGACCTGACTAAAGTTTTAAAACGGATCACCAAACAATTTTGTTGCTCGGTCCAAAACAGGGGAGGGCTCATGTCAGATGTCTGGCAAGACACCATCACCACAGCTGAAACCATACGCCGTGAATTCCATGCTCATCCGGAAATGGGCTGGCAGGAACATCGTACTGCACAACGTATTCGCGAGATTCTCAGTTCACTGAATATTGCCTGGCGCAGCTGCGCCGGTACCGGAACGGTAGGTATTCTTAATCCCACGGGCACGGCAGCGCCTCATATTGCCCTGCGTGGTGATATGGATGCCTTACCCATTCATGAAGCGACGTTAAAAGCCTGGAGTTCAATGAATGAAGGCTGTATGCATGCTTGTGGTCATGACGGGCATACCGCAACCTTGTTAGCGGCAGCCAAATGGCTCGAGTATCACGAAGCAGAATTAAAAGGTCCTGTCAGTCTGATTTTCCAGCCAGCCGAAGAAGGTGGTCATGGCGCAAGAGAAATGATTAAGGACGGTGCGCTTGATGGCGTTGATGAAATATATGGCTGGCATAACTGGCCTGCTATACCATTCGGCCAAATGTTATGCCCCGATACTTTGGTTATGTGTGGTAATGGCACGTTTAAAATCACCCTGCATGGACAAGGAGGTCATGCCAGTCAGCCGGAGTTATGTCGTGATCCGGTGTTAGCGGCCAGTGCTATCACCCTTAATCTGCAACAGATCATCAGTCGACGTCTGGCACCCCAGCAAGCTGCGGTGATCAGTGTCACTTCCATTGAAGCCCCCAGTGCACCAACGGTTATCCCGCAACATGCTGTGATGGGGGGCAGTATTCGGGTTCCGGACAGAAAGACTCGCGATGAGATCAATCAATTGATTACCGAAATCAGTCAGCAAACGGCTATGAGCTATGGCGTGGTCGCTGAAGTTGAAATAATGCCACGTTATGACGCCACCATTAATCATCCGCTTCAATCTACGCAAATGCGTCGGTTATGGCAGGAAATAAATGGGGCAGATTCGCTGGATTTTGTCACAACTTTACCCATCATGGCTTCAGAGGATTTCAGTTATTACCTGCAACATATTCCCGGTGCATTTGCATTGATTGGCAGTGATGACGGTCCTGATCATCAGGCGCCATGCCATAGCCCCCATTATGACTTTAACGATCGCCTGATTCCGGCGGTCACACGATTGTTTTCGCGCCTGGTTGGAGTGGGCGCACCTGTTCCGGAGGAACTGCCATAAATCGTCCGTAAGACGTTTCAAGAGGAAATTTAAATGAGTATATTTGAAGAAAGAGAGTCTGAGATCCGCGCCTATTGTCGAGTTTATCCAGTGGTGTTCGATACCGCGATCAATGCGAGGCAGACTGATGAAAACGGCAAGGAGTACATCGATTTTTTTGCCGGCGCCGGTGTATTGAATTTTGGTCATAACAATCAACGCATGACCAAAGCGGTGGTGGATTACATTCAATCCAACGGTGTAACACATAGTCTTGATATGCATACCACTGCCAAACGGCAGTTTATGCAGCACTTCACCGATACCATTCTGAAACCTCGCAATATGCCTCATAAAATGCAGTTTATGGGGCCAACGGGTACCAATGCCGTAGAGGCTGCGATGAAACTGGCCAGAAGGGTCACCGGACGTCAGGATGTTGTCGCCTTCAGCCACGGTTTTCATGGCATGACTTTAGGTGCCTTGAGTGCCACTGCTAACCAATATTTCCGTAATGCGGCCGGTGTGCCACTGAACCATGTCAAACACTTTGCCTTTGGTTGTGACAAAGCATGTCCGGGTTGTGATTTGGGCTGTGGTATGAAGAGTATTAAACAGTTACAGGCTATCTATGCTGATAGCTCCAGTGGTATTGCTCCACCAGCAGCATTTCTGCTGGAAACCATACAGGCTGAAGGCGGGGTTAAAGTCGCCTCTAAGGAATGGTTGCAGGCACTGGAAACATTGGCAAAAGAAGTGGGCGCTTTACTTATTGTCGATGATATTCAGGTGGGTGTCGGTCGTACCGGTTCGTTTTTCAGCTTCGACGATCTGGGAATAGATCCGGACATTATTTGCCTGGCCAAAGGCATTGGCGGTATGGGAACGCCAATGGCGATGAATCTGGTTAAACCAGAACTCGACAAGCATTGGTCACCCGGCGAACACACCGGTACTTTCCGTGGCCAGGATATTTCTTTTGTGGCCGGTGATCAGGCGTTGACCTATTTTGATGATGATGTGTTAATGAAAGAAGTCAGAGAAAACGGCCACTTAATGGCTGAAGCCATAGCCCCACTGGCTGCAAGGTATTCAGATGTGAATATCACCGGTAAAGGCATGATTCTGGGACTGGATGTTGGAAATGGTGATCGAGCCAAAGCCATTGTCAATCAGTGTTTTGATGCCGGATTAATGATTGCCAGCTGTGGCACGGGTGGGCGAGTGGTTAAACTGATACCACCATTAACCATACCTGAGGCGGATTTACAGACGGGTCTGGATATCCTGGTGAAAGTGACCGAAAAAGTCATGCAAATGGAGGAAGCGGCATGAGACAGCGTGATGATATGACTTTCCCTTTTGAAGAATACGAACGACGACTGCGTGAATTACGCGAACGTATTGCCGAAAGGCATATGGATGCCGTGGTGATTTCCGATCCGGAAAACATTATGTATCTGACGGATTATCAGACCACCGGTTATTCCTTCTTTCAGGCGCTGGTGGTACCGCTGGAAGATGAACCGTTCATGATTACCCGTAAACTGGAAGAGTCCAATGTAATTCATCGGACCTGGGTGGAAATTACCCGGCCCTATCCGGATACCGGTGATGCGATTCAGATGCTGGTTGATGCGTTGCGTGAATTTGGTCTGGATAAAAAACGCATTGGTTATGAGCGTAATAGCTACTTCTTTCCGGCCTATCATCAGGATTGCATTCATACCACGCTTACGGATGGCAAATTGCTGGATTGTTTTGGCATTGTCGAAGAAGGTCGGGTCTGCAAATCACCGATGGAAATTGCGTTAATGCAAAATGCGGCCAGAGCCACTGAAGCTGGCATGCAAGCCGGTATTGACGCCGTGCAGGCCGGTGTCACTGAAAATGAAATTGGTGCCGCAATCAGTGCTGCCATGTTCAAAGCGGGTGGTGAACCGCCAGCCGTTATGCCGTATGTGACTTCGGGGCCGCGAACCATGATTGGTCATGCCACCTGGGAAGGTCGGATTGTACAACCCGGTGAACATGTATTTCTGGAAGTAGGTGGCTGCTATCGTCGTTATCACACCGCGATGATGCGTACCATTGTTCTAGGAGCACTGAGTCCATCAATGTACAAGGCTCAGGAAATCATGAAAATGGCTTTGGATGCAGTACATAAAAACTTCCAACCCGGAATGACAGTGTCAGATGCTGACAATATGATCCGCAATATTATTACCAAAAATGATATCGGTGCGAGGCTGGTCACCCGTTCGGGATACTCAATTGGCATAGCTTTCCCCCCCAGCTGGGATGAAGGCTATATCGTCAGTCTCAAACAAGGCGAATCGGCGGTACTTAAACCCGGCATGACGTTTCATATCATTCCATGGATGTGGGGTGTTGATGGCGATAAAACCTGTGGAATTTCTGACACCATCCACATTACTGAAGATGGTTGTGAGTCGTTTTTTACCATGGATCGCGATTTTGTGGTGAAAGCCGATCAGGGTAAACAAAAGCTTATTTCGGTGGATCAAAGTTCTAAAAGCGAAGCAAAAGCCGATAAGCAAATCGAGCAAGCCCGGAAATCGGCTAGCTAAGTAAAAAAAGTTAAAGAGGTTCACATGCTAACAGCAACCAATCCGTTCACTGGAGAGAAAATCGACAGTTTTCCCTGCCTGACTAAAAATGAAATGTATGCACGTATTGGTGAAGCCAATGCGGCTTTTGCCGAATGGAGTGACAGAAGTTTTAATGAACGTGGCGAAGTATTGCATGCCGTTGCCAAACAATTACGCGCCGAAAAACATGATCTGGCACAACTGATGGCATTGGAAATGGGTAAGCCGATTAAAGAAGGGATACCGGAAGTTGAAAAGGCCGCGCTTTGTGCAGAGTTTTATGCCGAAAATGCTGAAAGGTTTCTCGCTCGGGATACCATCGCTTCAGATGCATCACTTAGCTACGTCTGCTATCAGCCATTAGGAACTTTACTGGGCATTCTGCCCTGGAATGCACCGTTATGGCTGGCATTTCGCTATCTGGCACCAGCTTTAATGGCAGGCAATACTTGCGTCATGAAGCATGATCCAAATGTCCCGCAAACCGCCCAGGCCATCGCCAATGCTTTTATTAAAGCTGGTGCACCGGAAAATATTATGGTGAATCTGCCATTAGAAACCCCCGAGGTTGAATTAGCCATTCGTGACCCACGCATCATGGCTATTTCGTTTACCGGTTCGGGTGGGGCAGGTCGGAAAGTAGCCGAAATAGCCGGCAGTGAAATCAAACCCTGTGTACTCGAACTGGGTGGATCGGATCCCAGTATTATTCTTGCAGATGCAGATCTGGAAACAGCTGCCGATGTGGTCTGTCTTTCACGGGTGATTAATGCCGGTCAATCGTGTATTGCTGCCAAACGTATTATTGTCGAAGCTGAAATCTATAATCATTTTATAGACTTACTTTCAACACGACTGAGCAAATTGCAATTGGGTGACCCATTGCAGCCCAATACTGATATCGGGCCGATTGCCCGTAAAGATCTGCAATTGAATCTGCATCGGCAGGTTGAAGATACGGTAGCCGCAGGCGCTAAATGTCTACTGGGAGGCGAACTGCCAGATGCTGAAGGGTTTTTCTATCCGGTCACTTTATTGACTGACGTTACACCAACCATGTGTGCATTTCGTGAAGAAACCTTCGGTCCGATTATGGCGGTAATAAAAGCCGAAAATCACGAACATGCGTTAGAACTGGCGAATGACACCGAATATGGTCTGGGAGCCAGTGTCTGGACCAGAAATAGCGAATTAGCCAGCCATTTGGCGATGCAATTGCAAGCTGGACAGGTCGCGATTAACGGCATAGTCAAAACCGATCCACGCTTACCTAGCGGTGGCATCAAAGGTTCAGGTTATGGCCGGGAATTGGGACCGCATGGAATTCATGAATTTGTGAATGCCAAACAGGTGTGGATTAAATAATTTGCTAACGGGGGTGACACCAATGTGTTCACCCCCATTAAGTTCAACGTTGCTGAATTTGTGAAGCCAGTTGCTCTGCCAGCTTATCCAGATTGCTACCTAATGCACGAACCAGAGCTGGATAACCATCGGTAGCCAAGGTGGTTTCTATATTGAATGGTGAAATAGCCAGCAGGTGTCCCTGGTTGTCTTGAAGCTGCCATTGTCCACTGCTGACGGCCTTGCCGTTAAAATGGCCCTGAAACTGTTCAATCTCCAGCTGTAAAGTTAACGCATCCTGTTTCAATCCACGGCTATCTGAGACCACTAATGTATTTTGAAGCTGTGAACTCAAACGGTTACGCAGACCACGACGTATTTGTTGAGCCAGATTTTCTGCCCAAAGATTTTCTCTTGCCTGATGCAGGGTAATATCGTCCAGTTGTAGCACAATACGATCACTATCCAGAAATTCGGCCAGACGGATAGATCCAATGACTAATACCTGCTCAGCACTGGTTGAAACCTGTGTCATAGCTTGAGCAGTTTCAGGCAGATTATAACGCTCAGTATTGACAGGTTTGGTAGTGCAAGCCACCAGACTCATTAGAAGCAGAGCGCTAAATAACGTTTTAAAAAATGTTAATAACATGGGACATCCTGATTATTCAGTCGGGGCTCTAGGTAACGGATCGCTGCTGTTACGACGATCAAAAATCAGTGCATTGGGTTGTTCGCCCAAGGTTTTGGCAACGGGCTGAATATCCCGCAACAGTTTTTCCAGTCGTTGCAGGGTACCGGTCATCTCCTGATAAGCCGAAGAATCAGGTGACAAGCCTTGCAGCGTGGTACGAATTTCAGCCAATGTCTGATTGATATTGGCTGGAATTTCCTGGGTTTCTGACGCATTGACCAATGTCTGAATGCTGGCTGTCAGATCACGGATTTCTTTCAGCATCGTTTCAGAGCTTTCCAGGTTACGATCCATGCCGGTTAAAATCGGCTCGACTTCCAGCTGATTCAGTTTATCCAGCAAATTAGAGACCTTCAGTTCAATTTGTGCCAAACCTGTTGAAGTCGTTGGCAACACCTGATGACCTTCAAACGTTCTGGCTACAAACTCAACTTTATCATCACGCTGAAAATTAAGATCGACAAATAACGAACCGGTCAGCAGATTACCGGATTTAAGTGTGGCTCTTAAGCCTGCATTGAGCATGCGATCAAATCGAGCTTGCCATTCCTTGATATCAACTTTTTCATTACCGCCCAGTCGTTGGGGTTCCAGACGAATTAACACCGGAATGGCAAAGCCACTCTGCGCATTACGTTCAGGGGAAGTGAACTTCCACGGTACACTGGAAACGGTGCCGATGCGGATCCCGCGAAACTCTACAGGAGCGCCCTTGGAAAGCCCGCGGACGGTATCTTCAATTAACAGCACATATTCAAGGTATTGGGTATAGGCTTCCTGACGCGCACTTTCTTCATCACCATACAAGGTAAATGTAGTGTCCGCTTCAGCGGGAGCGCCAATCGGTAAGTTTTCGAGCACGCCAAAAGTGACGCCACCTCCTAATAACGCTTCCATAGAGGCGATATTGACCTTGAAGCCTTCTGAGTCCAGTTTTAAATCGACCCCACTTGCTGACCAGAAGCGGGTACTTTCGGTGACCAAAACATCATAAGGGCTTTCAATAAATAGCTGGTGGCGCATTTCCCGGCGTTCACTGTCAAATTCTGCGCTTTCGACACGGCCTACATTAAAGCCCTGATAGGTTACTGGATCACCTACCCGCAAAGAATTACCGAGTTGGCTGATGAGTTTGATGCGCAAGCCCTGAACACCCAGTGTGGATATGGGAGGTTGTTCCAAAACCTCAAATTGGCGTTCTTCGATAGTGCTTTCTCCGGGCTGTAATTGGATATAAGCACCAGAAAGTACTGTATTCAGTCCACTGATACCTTCACGTCCGATACGTGGTTTGACCACCCAGAAACGTGAATCATCGACCAGCATTGGTTCAGCTTCCGGATTGATACGGGCAATGATTTGGGTGTGGGTTAAATCATCAGATAGACGAACCTTTTCAACCTGGCCAATATCGACATTACGCGTTTTGATCATGGTTTTACCGGCTTCGATGCCCTCTGCATTGGCCATGGTCAAAGTGATTCTGGGGCCAATGCGCGTGTAATTGTCATATATCAGCCACAATCCAATCATTAAGGCCACAATGGGGATAATCCAGATAGGTGAAAACCGGGATTGTTTGCCGGATCTGGCTTTGTGCAGGTCAGTTGGTTTTTCGTCGGTGGTGACGGGTGCATCACTCATTGATGGTTTCCTTGGACGGCTGTTTTCTCGCTGTTTGGGGCGAGTCCCATATCAACCGTGGATCAAATGTCATTGCGGCCAGCATGGTTAAAATCACAACGGCACCAAACGCTAATGCAGCCGGACCGGGGGTAATCGACATGAGATTACCGGCTCTGATTAATGCCACCAGTATAGCGACTACAAATAAATCTACCATGGACCAACGGCCAATAAATTCAGTTATCCGATATAGTTTGGTTCTTGTGTTCGCCATCAGTTCGCTACTTTTTTGCACCACAATAGACAGCCAGATTAATGCCAGTATTTTGCCCACCGGTACGACAATACTGGCGAAAAAAATCACGGCGGCGATGGGCCACGATCCTTTTTGCGATAACTCAATCACGCCACCAATGATGGTAGAAGGGTTACTCTGTCCTAATAATGTTGTCGTCATGATTGGATAGACGTTAGCCGGAATATACATCACGATGGCGGCGGCCAAAAGCGCCCAGGTTCGTTGCAGGCTGTGTGGTAAGCGTAAATGCAAAGCTTCACCACATCGACGACAATGTCCATGACCTGAGTCATCGAGTTCGTTAATCAAACCGCAGGTTGAACAACCTGCCAAGCCTTGAGATGCTGCGGTTTCTCCGGTGCGAATAGCTTTAGGAGCCTGTGGCTCTCCGGCCAGTGAGAACCACATCCAATCTGCATCAATCGATCGGGTCGTCATTAATAACAGGATAGCAAACGCACAAAATGCCCAGAATGATACGCCTAAGATAATCTGTGCCATACCGGCAATTTTAATCAGGCTGACCAGCGCCGCGATAATAAACACATCGGCCATCATCCATGGGTTCAGATGAGTAAGTGAACGGGCAATGCCACGGCTGAATGGAAAGGGTGCTGCACGCAGTAAACCCAGTTGCAACCAAATCACTCCGCATAAATAAACGGCAGGTAATACGATAATGGTTAAGGCCACAATGATCGCCACCAGCGGCTGATGAAAACCAATCATGCTGGTCGCTGTTTGGGTGAGTTCAATATTATTGCCAATACCTCTGGCTTCAAAGCTGACAAACGGAAAGGAGATCGCCAGAATCAAAGCGATTAATGCACTTAACGCTAAGGCCATGCTGCGCTGAGCAGGACGAAAGTGTCGACGAACCAGAATATGCCCGCAGCGTGGACAGGTCGCATGTTCGCCCGGGCGTAATGTTGGCAAAACCACTACCCAGTCACATTCATGGCAAGCGCGCATTCTTCTTAACGAAGTTCGGCTTTCCGGTGATGCCGGGGCAATATCGGCAGACAGATTATTGGCAGTTGCAGTGTGCTTCAATTCAGTTTTCCGTGATGTCGGCCAACAAATGAAAGGTAAAAAATGGCATTATACGCATTGGTAATAGATATGTCGGTCATCAGCAGACAGAGGTTACATACCGTTCTTTTGATATGACATTGAATTAAAAACGCTGTTCATTTATTGCCATAGGGTGCTGTGATGCCCCTGAATCCTGAAAAGGATGTTGGTTAAAGAATACTGCCATCCACTCATTAATCTAGGAGAGAAAGAAGTGCGAGATATTCTGTTTTTCGATTCCATGTTAACACCGAAAATCATTACGCTGGTTTACTGGTTGTTATTAGTTGCCGCGCTGGTTTCCGGTCTTGGCATGATGTTCGCTGGAGGCTTTGGCAGTTTTTTAATGGGGATCTTTACCATGTTGGCAGGTGCCGTAGGCGCTCGCATCTGGTGTGAACTGCTTATCGTATTATTCAAAATCAATGAAAATATGAAAAAAGTGGCAGATCAGTAAATCGTCCACAAAAAAGGGCTCTTCACAGAGCCCTTTGCATTTTTGTTAGCAAGGCGGCATGACATCAGACTTTCTTCACAAATTGCGATTTAAGTTTCATCGCACCAATGCCATCAATTTTGCAGTCAATATCGTGGTCGCCATCCACAAGGCGGATGTTTTTGACTTTGGTACCAACTTTCACCACCAATGACGAACCTTTCACTTTCAGATCTTTGATGACCGTTACGGTGTCACCATCCTGTAACACATTGCCATTGGCATCGATAATCTCATTTGAGGCTTCGCCCTTGTCCATCACCTGATCGGCTGACCATTCATAAGAGCATTCCGGGCAAATCAGAATATTGCCATCCTGATAGGTATATTCAGAATCACACTTCGGACAATTGGGTAAACCACTCATTTCAAACCTCATTTAATAAGCCAGCGCGTCGGCGGCATCGCGCGATATAGTACGCGAACGGCCATTTTTTTGCTCATGATCAAAAAATTAAGATGCATCGCTGGTCAATGTTAGGGTCGAAAAATGCGTTAACAATCACAGGAGTTTGTTTCGGTTTCGGGTGGTTGATGACCCTGACAACATTCTTCTTTCAGATAGTCCATCAGCTTTTCCAGATGAGGAAAGTTTGGCTTGCAGCAAATGCTGCGCCCTTTTTTATCCTGAATAATCAGATCCGCATGCGCCATTTTGGTTAAATGATGGGAGAGAGTAGAGCCCGGTATGGCTAAACTACGCTGGATATCACCAACCGGCACACCTTCATGTCCCGCTTTTACCAGATACCGGAAAATAGCCAGACGACTGCTATTGCCTAACTCGGCCAAACTCAAAGCTGCTTCGTCATGGGTCATGATTTCTCCTATATTTCGATTTTTATGGAAATTTAGTTGACACAGATAAAACAAGCAAGTTATTTTATATTTCTATTTTTCTAGAAATATAGGATTTAAAGATGAGCCAGAATCTACATGATGCGTTAGGGATGTTTGCTTTTTTAGCTATTGAACTCTCAATTTTGTTTCTCGTAGTGAGCGTTCTGGTGGGGTTGGTGCAATGGAAAATTCCCGCTGAAAAAATTCAGAGTCTGCTCGGTCATCAGCGACGTCGTGGGTACTTAATTGCAGCAGGTTTAGGCGCTATCACGCCTTTTTGCAGTTGCTCAACCATACCCATTCTGAAAGGGCTGATTAAAGCCCGAGCCGGGTTTGGCCCGATGATGGTGTTTTTGTTTGCTTCGCCATTGCTGAACCCGATTATTGTGGTGTTGCTTTTCGCGACGTTCGGGATGCAGTTGACGCTGGTTTATGTCATATCTGCTTTTATCGTTTCCGTGAGTGGAGGCTGGTTATTAAACCAAATTGGCTTTGAACGCTATGTACGGGATACGCATTACGAAAATAGTAAAGTGGCAGATTTCTGCTGCGGTTCATCAGCAGAATCAGCAAGTCGCGGTGAGTCAGCAACAGACACTATAGATAAGGGGACCGGATGTTGCTCAGCTGAAAACCAATCTGACGATTGTTGTGATAATAAACCGGTTGCTACAACACCATTTCAACGTATCAGCAAACAAGCCTGGTCGGATTTTATCGATGTATTACCGTATTTACTGGTGGGGATAGTGATTGGCAGTGTGATTTATGGTTTTGTGCCAACCGATTTTCTGCAGCACTATGCGGGCAGTGATAATCCTTTCGCTATCCCATTGGCAGCGATTATCGGCGTGCCGTTGTATATCCGTGCTGAAGCCGTGATTCCCTTGGCTTATTCATTATTAGCCAAAGGCGTTGGGGCAGGGACAGTGATGGCCTTGATCATTGGCAGCGCCGGAGCCAGTCTGACGGAATTGATATTATTGCGTTCATTATTCAAAACGCGTTTATTAGTGGCCTTTGTTGCTGTGGTGATGACCATGGCTATTGCCGCGGGTTATCTGACTTATTTGCTATTCTGATAGGCTGCTTCGAGTTTCAGGATATCCAGCTTGTTCATCGACAGTAATGCTGACATAACTGCTGGAGCACGCTGTTTATCCTGCAGCATTTTATCCAGCATGGTCGGCACAATCTGCCAGCACACGCCAAACTGATCCTGTACCCAGCCGCAGTGCAATGTCTTGCCACCATTGACTAACAATCTCTCCCAGAGCCGATCTATTTCAGCTTGGTTCTCGCAACCGACCAACAAAGACAGTGCATGATTAAAGGCCACGTCAGCACCGCCATTCAGCGCAATAAATTCCTGACCTTCGATGCGGAAGGTAATGGAAAGCACCGAACCATCAGGGCCAGGACCTGCACTGTTGTAATACAGTCGGTCCACTTCCTCACCGCCAAATACTGACAGATAAAAGGCAACAGCTTGTTGGGCATGGTCGTTAAACCACAGACAGGGCGTGATTTTCTGCATCTCAGCCTCCTCTGATGTTTTGCTCGGTTTGCAACTCACGCACTGGACGGATTTCAATACTGCCGTAACGGGCTGGAGGAATATTACCGGCCAGTTGAATGGCTTCATTGATATCGCGAGCTTCCAGTAAATAAAACCCGGCCAGTTGCTCTTTGGTTTCGGCAAAAGGCCCATCGGTCACTGTGACCTTGCCATTGCGAACCCGAAGGGTGGTCGCGGTTTCAACTGATTGCAACGCTGAACCATCCAGCATATGGCCACTGTTTTGCAGTTTTTCACTACAGGCTATACATTCCTGATTCAGACTGTCCCATTCCTGCTGAGACATTGCGTTCATAATATTTTCCTGGTAGTACACCAAAGCCAGATATTTCATCTTAATTTCCTTGTAAGCATTGTCCGCAATTAATCATCCATGGCGTGCCAAACCGATCGACCAGCATGCCAAAGCGTTTAGCCCAGAAAGTCGGTTCAAATGGCATTTGGACTATGCCATCTTCCGCCAGTTGATTAAAGGTGGTTTCCGCCTGCTGTTCATCTTCAAAAGCAATCTGCACATGAAAGCCTTGCGGTTTTTCAAACATGCCGGGGGGGCAATCAGAGCCCATTAACATCCAATTGCCGACCTGCAGAGAGACATGCATGACTTTGTCAGCAAACTCGGCGGGCATGTCGTCTGCCATGGGTGATTCGCCTCCGCTCATCATCATGACGATACCGCCACCTAACACCTCGGCATAAAACTCAAACGCCTCCCGGCAGTTGCCATCAAATAACAGATAAGAACTGGTGGAAAGCGGTTGTTTACGACGTTTCTGGTCGAGATCAATATGTTTCTGTAAGCCCGGACCTTCAGCAAAATCACTCATTTCATAGAGCTGTCTGAGTTCCAGTTCAACATTGCCATCGGCATCTTCCACCGGCCAGCGTTTCACCCAGTCCAGCGCTTCCTCTTTGGAATTAACCTCAATAATGGTAAAGCCAGCCAAGACTTCTTTGGTCTCGGTAAATGGCCCATCAGTGATGATTGGCTTGCCCTGCTGGAATTGAATACGGGCGGCTTCAGCAGAGGGTTTTAAACCTTCACCGGCTCGTAATATGCCAGCTTGTGCCAGTTGCATATTGTAGTCACCCATCGCGGATAACAAGTCTTCACTGGGCATGACGCCGTTTTCGGTATGTTTATCAGCCTTACGTAAAATCATAAATTTCATTTTGGTCTCCTTACCATGATGTTTCGGGTGTCAGATGGAACATAGCTGCACCGGTTGCCATATCAAAGGGCAATGAAAAATGCTCGTGAACAATCAACCATTTGTTATCACGCTTTTGATAAACCTGTGTTCCACGGACCCAGCCTACCTGCTCTTCACCGGTTTTATCATCAATACCGCCACATTGATTAAGAAAAAAACACACGGCTAGATCACCATCCACTTTGATATCAATCTGGCCGATTTCAAATTGCGTCATGGTGCACATCTGTAAGCAGTTTTGCCAATGCGTCTCATACTTGCTGCGATGGGTAAATTGCAGTTCAGCAATCGCATCAAATGCCCGGACATCTTCAGCATAACAAGGCATAATTGTTTCTAGGCTCTGGCTGAGAACTGCTTGTTTCCAGTTTTCCAGTTGGTGTTCAATTTCAGTTTTTGCGTTCATCTTTTCCTCCAGTTTAAAAGCCCCGCAATGTGGGTCTTATTAACTAGTCGAATGTAAAACAGCAAAATCGACAGCACGGAAATATTTTTTAAATGCCGGGTATGTCCCTTATTAATCCAATTGGTCTAATCGTCTTTGCAAAAAGCGTTGTTCAGGAGCTTGTTGGGTTAAGGCGAGTGCTTGTTGATAAGCTAAACGGGCAGTATCAAACTGATTTATTCGACGACATAAATCCGCTTTGGCGGCATAAATCAGATGATAGTGGTTAAGCTCACCTTGAGTAAGCAAATCTTCAATGATGGTTAATCCCGCTGCGGGTCCCTGGTGCATTGCAATCGCTACTGCCCGATTTAATCTGATTACCGGTGAATTGTTAAATTGCAATAGCGCGTCATAGAGCCCTACAATCTGTTGCCAGTCCGTCTGCTCAAAGGATTTGGCTTCTGCATGCACGGCGGCAATAGCTGCTTGCAGGGTAAAAAGACCAAATCGTTGGCTTGCCAAGGCCTGTATTACCAGTTCACAACCTTGCTGAATCTGCTGTTGATCCCACAGATTACGATCCTGTTCTTCCAGAGTAATCAACTCGCCGTTGGTATCCACCCGGGCATAACGCCGTGAATCCTGTAACAGCATCAATGCCAGTAATCCTGTTACTTCCGGTTCCGGTAACAACTTTTTTAATAATTTTCCAAGGCGGATAGCCTCAGTGGCTAATTCATGTTTAACCAATTGCTCGCCATTGCTGGCCGAATAGCCTTCATTAAAGATAAGGTAGATAACCTGCAAGACGGATTGCAGCCGTTCAGTTAATTGATCAGTTTCAGGAACTTCATAAGGAATTCCTGCTTCACGAATTTTGTTTTTGGCTCTAACTATTCGTTGTGCAATCGTAGTTGGTTTTTTCAGAAAGGCGTGGGCGACTTCCTCGGTGGTCATGCCACAGACCTCTCTTAATGTCAGTGCTAGTCGCGCGTCTTCGGCTAATGCCGGATGGCAACAGGTGAAGATCAGTCGTAATGGATCATCTTCAATCTGCTGTTCATCCAGCGAGGGATCTTCAGCGGCAATTACATCATTAATGGTATCAAGGGAATAATCAAAACGTGCCTGTCGGCGTATTTGATCAATGGCTTTGAAGCGAGCAGTGGATATCAGCCAGGCTCGCGGATTATCTGGAACGCCATCCAACTTCCATTTTTGCAAGGCAATCGCAAAGGCTTCATGCATGGCTTCTTCAGCCAGATCAAAATCGCCCAGTAAGCGAATTAATGTACTCAGAATCTGTCGTGATTCTGTGTGATAAATTTGATCAACTATTGGTTTCATTTGGGCATTTTAAGGCCAGTCCAATTCAACCCAGACGGTTTTTTACAGATTTAATAAAAGCCTGTTGTATTGGCATTTCTCCCTGATACAACTCTTCAATCTGATTAACTGTTTCCGAATGATCCAGGCATTGTAAAATGCAAGCTGCCACATCGGTCCGGGAAATAAATTGCTGTTGTTGATCAGCGGGACGAGTGGTAGTGATTTTACCGGTTAACGGGCCATCGGTTAATCTGCCGGGACGCAGAATAGTGTAGGGCAGATGGCTTTCGATAAGATGCTTATCGGCAAAATGTTTACAGATGTTGTAATGCTTGATGGCGGGCGTGCCGTGTTCCGGATCGCCGGCATCACGTGAGCTGATCATCACAAATTGTTTAATATCGTGTTGTTTGGCTTTATCGATAGATTTACAGGCGCCCCATAAATCCACCAGGATAGTTTTATCGGCCCCGGTTTTGCCGCCTGAACCGGCGGTAAACACCACTTTATCGCAATCAGTAAAAGTATCATCTGGCAGCTCTTCTTCAAGATCTGCGATCACCACTTCAGCGCCCATCTGTTCAAATTCAGTCGCTTGTTCTGCTTTGCGTAGCATTACTTTTACCGGCAGCTTCTGTTCGGTCATCATCTGTACCAACAGTTTACCGATCTGACCATTTGCGCCGATGACTAATGTTTTATTCATGTTCTTCTCCTGTGGCTGGAACACGGGATGACCTGAGATAACTTCGAAATACTCAGAACATGAAAACAGAGTACGGCGAGTATCAGGTAGAACTCAAGAGCGGAATCAATATGAAAATGAGGGTAGAGCGAAACCGCCATCCAAAATGGATGGCGGTAAAAGGGGGATTAAGCTTCGCGTGAAGATTGATAATTTTGCAAAAAGGCCTGTAAACCTTGCTGAACCAGATCGTAGGTTTTATCGATATTACTGGCTATGTCACCTTCAAGTACTTTCAGTCCGCCAAGAATATCGCGGGCTTCCTTGAAGCCTTGATCGATTCCACCACCAATCACTTTCACAAATGATTCCAGGGCTTCATCCAATGGCATGTCCTGACGGGTGCTGTAATAGGCATCAAAAAAGGCAGTGCTCATTTGCACGATGCGATCTGAAGTCGCTTCAGGTGAGACATCAAGGCCTGATTCATAGGCTTTTTGAATCGCGTTATCACCAAGTTCGGGTCGCAAAACATCATTAATGCCTTCAAGAGCCGTTTTGAAGAGCAATGACATTGCACCATCGCCATTGCCCTCACTGATATTAAAAGAAACCTGCAGAATGGATAAATTCAGTTGGCTGTTGGTGTCGGATACCGAAAACTTTTTTTCCTGTGCCAGAGCAGAAACCTGCTGTCCAAATGGACCATCCTGTTTGTTTACAGGATCTTTTGCCATGGAACTGACAGTCTGGCCGAATGGGGTACTATTAATGGTCATATTCTTGTCCTCTAGAAGGAGCTACCCAAATTATAGCGGACGCGATGATCAGAACTTGAGTTTATTATTTGCTTTTTTGGCCGATAAAAATCAATTCGGGCAGCAGGGATGCAGACCATTTTCATCTACCCGACCACTGATAAGTCGTTCTGGAATGATTTCAAAATAATGGTTTATTGGCTGGATAAATGCTCCGTAAGGACAGCCAATCTCATCGGCAGCCATGGCTTCCAGTATCACCTCTTTGCTGGTTTGGTCCGAATTTTTAAAGCTATCTGCTAATACCCAGAAAGGTTTGTGCCAGTCTTTTGCGGCCAGTGCCTGCAGATAAGAGCCACTTTTGTTAACAAAACACTGATCGGCAAGCCAGGTGTCACAGCCCACCAGATTGATATCAATGTCAGACATTATCTTTCCCATTTGTGCATCGGTGATAACCGAAACCGGAATCTGCCAATGATTTAGTTGTTCAGCCACCAGAAACCCTTCATTGCCCGGTGCACTGACAGTAACAACCACTCGAAAATCGGTTTGTTGCTGTTTAAGCATCTTGAATAGGGCCAATACTTGAGAGCTTCGGCTATGCGTAAGAATAGTTTGACCAGGCTGAATCAGCTGACAGGCATGCCCGACAACATGATCGCTGGCCTGAATTAATAACACGCGAATATCGGCCAGCTGTTTCAGATAATGTAGACGAAACTCGCCATTGAAGTGCAGGGTAATAACCTGAGCCAGCCAGCGTTTTAATGCGTTAGTAACAGCATGCATACTGGGGCGAATCTGGCTCAGTTCCACTACAATATTTGCCAGTTCTGCTGAAGTTTTGGTATCAGTTTGCTGAAGAAATTCATGCAGATGAGACAGGGTTTCAATAGCCAGCTCACTGGCACCGGATTGCCGATTATCTTGAAGCTGTTGTTTGAGTTGTTGATACAGCATTGTAATCAAACTTGTTTTTGAGCTTCTCGAATAGGGCTTAACGCCAGTAACCAACCCAATATCATAAAGGTCAGCATCCCCAGCAGGATAACTTCAAACTGCACGCCACCATCAATTAAAAAGCCTAAAACGGCAGGTGCCAGACCGGTTGAAAACACCATTAAGGCAGATTTCACACTGCGTACCCGGCCAAGATGTTCCCGCCCCCACAGCACAACCAACAAACTGTCAACGACGGGTGAGGACATACCGAGTGAAATACCGGCCCCAATCATTAAAATCAAAACGCCTGCATTTCCTCCCACAATAACAGCCAGAATGATGGCTAAAGCAAATGGCATCAGATAAATTCTGGCAAGCAGTGACACGCCTAACTCATCAATCCAGCGTCCGCCAAGCAAGGCTCCGGGAAAACGGGCAACGCCCATCGCTGTTAAGCCCAAAGCATAGGTTGTGGTGGTAGCGTTTAAATCCAATGTCATTTGTGCCTGAAAAATAAAAATACCGGTCAGCGTGACCGGCAAGGCCATGGTCAGAGGAATAATCAGCCAGAATCGCTTTTCCAGCAAGGGATTGGGACCCTTGATTTGGTTGCCACTACTATCACGCTTGATTTCAGGTGCCTCAGGCCAGGGCGCCATAAACAATAACACTATCCAAATGAGAAAAATAATCGCTGCTACTGCCCACCAGATTTGCTGCCAACTCAACCATCCGATTAATAAGGCGATAACCGGCGCTAAAATAATTTCACCCAAAGGCATACCCAGACTGACCAGTCCCAGAGCCCTGCCACGATTAACAGTGAATTCGCGCCCAGCCAAAGTACTACCAAAATGCGTCATCAATCCCTGACCGCATAATCTGACCAGGCCTAAACCAATGACCGCGGGGATCAGCCAAGGTGAAGTGGTCAGTAAAATAACGCCGGTAAGTAATGCGGTCAGCACTAACAATGCATAGCGCCGTGGAGCAATCCAATCCAGTTTCTGGCCGTAATGCAGTACCAGAAATCCACTGATCATGGTGAGCGCGGCATACACTGCACCAAACTCACCCGCGGATAAATTTAATGAGTTGGCAATATCAGACTGAAACAGACCAATAAAAAAGCTTTGTCCGAGATTACCGGTGAACAGTGCGATAAAACCAATGGCCAGCAAACCAAACTGGTTGCGGATCAAACTGAAATAACTGTTTGCTTGAGGTGTGGTCATAGATTCCGACGTGAAAGGTAAGTGGGCCGCAGCTTTTCCAATAGCAGAAAAGTAAATCACTAAAAATTATAAAGCAGTGAATCAGTGCGTGCGAATCCGGTTAAACCAAGTTTGCTGGCACGAGTGTTCCATTGATTTATCAATTTTATGATGGAAGGGTTCCAGGGCGAGTTTTGTATATCTTAATTAATGCAATGTAAATGCAAATCGTTTGTATTAGCAAATATCATTGTGTAAACTTTTTTAAATTTATCTAGGTGGGTTTATGAAGTCTGATACACGACGCGCTATCACATTTTCTATAGCATCACTTTGCTGTGGAATGGCAATTGCCGATACTGAACAACAATCCCAAGTAGAAGAGCAACAGCAAGAAACGTCTGACAATGTCAGTCTGGATTCACTTCATGTTTATGGGGAACCAGAAGAAACCAAATCAGCAACCAAACTTGATTTGACTGTTTTTGAAACACCTCAAATCGTATCGGTTATTTCGAATGACCAGATCCAGGATTTTGCATTACGTGATGTGAATACACTACTGAGATATGCCCCGGGCGTAACGGTTGAGCAGGTTGAAACAGGACGAACCTATTACACCGCGCGCGGTTTCGACATAGTCAATTTCCAGTACGATGGTCTTGGAGTGCCATTTTCATTTGGACTGACTCAAGGTCATGATGACACGGCAATGTATGAAAAAGTCGAAGTCATTAAGGGGGCAAGTGGTTTGATTACCGGGCTTGCTAATCCTTCAGCGACAATTAACTTTGTTCGTAAACGGCCTACTGATGAGTTTCATGCTTCTGCGAAAACATCTTATGGTTCATGGAATACACGTCGAATTGATGTGGATCTTTCGGGGCCTATAAATGAGCGAGTACGTGGTCGATTAGTCGTCGCAAAAGAAAAAGGCGACTCTTACCTGGACCGATATACGACCGATAGGGATGTATTTTATGGCATTGTTTCAGCTGATCTGACAGATACAACCGAATTGACCTTAGCTCACAGTGTAAATGATACATACAGCAAAGGTAATTCTTCAGGTGCTTTACCACTTTTTTACAGCGACGGTACGTTAACCAGTTATGACGTGTCGACTAATACCGCGCCAGATTGGGCTTATCAGGATGTGAAACAAACACGAAGTTTTGCCGAACTGGATCATGAGTTAAGTGAGAACTGGTCAGTAAAAGCTATCTATACTCAGAATAAACAAGAAAAACAGTGGGATTCATTCTATCTTTCGGGTAGCCCAGATGCCTTTACTGAAGAAGGTTTAACAGCCCATGCCAGTCATTATGATGCACAAGATAAAGAAAAAATATTCGATCTTTATCTTAGTGGTCAGTTTGAATTAGCCGGCAGGGAACATGAGCTGGTGGTCGGCATCAATAAAGCTGATATTAAACTTACAGGACGATCTATTTACTCCAGTGAATGGAATTACGCCCCGGTTGGTTCTAATTGGGCTGCAGGATACACCCCTCGACCAGCATTTGATGTTTATGATGCAGACACCCAATCAACCAATATTGATCAAGACCAAGACTCGGCCTATTTCTCAACCAGACTTAGTGCCACTGACAGGCTTTCCTTTTTACTAGGTGCCAGAACTGTCAAGATTGAACAGGATGGATACAGTTATGGTGCCCCACAAAAAGTATCGGATTCAGAGACGGTGCCTTATGCAGGTGTTACCTATGAAGTTATTGATGGAACCATGCTCTATGGTAGCTACAGTGAAGTGTTCAAAGCCCAGACATGGGTTGGCGCAGATCTATCGCCATTAGGTTCGGTGAAAGGTGAAAGTAGAGAAATTGGTATCAAACAGGAATTTAATGATGGCCGCGCCGTATTAACCTTAGCGCGTTTTGAGTCCAGACAGGAAAATTTTGGTGAATGGATTGATCGTGATGCTGCGTCGGGACTAAATATTTACCGTGGTGTTGAGATGGAGAGCAAAGGTTATGAAATTGAATTATCTGGTGAAGTGGTAGATCGATTAAACCTGAGTATGGGTTACACACACTTGGATATAGAGGATGAAAATGGTGATAAAACTCGAACCTTTATACCCACTAATCAATTCAAAGTAGCCGCAAGTTATCATGTACCTCAAGTTGTCGGACTCAATGTCGGTGGCGGGGTAAGATGGCAAAATGAAATTTACGTTGGCGATGTTGAAGTGCAGGGAAGTTATGCCTTGGTGGATATGTTTGCCCAGTACCAGCTCAATCAAAACGTTACACTTGCTATGAATTTGTATAACGTCGGCAATGAAAAATATTTTGAAAGTCCGCAATGGGGACAGGCTAATTACGGTGCAACAAGAAGTGCCATAGGCTCTGTTACCTGGACATATTAATTCTCTGGATATAAAGATTCGGGCATCATCATGATGCCCGAATAATAGTAATATAATGCATATCCAGCCGTTTAAAAATCACTTATTACCAGAAAAATGCTGCCTTAGATCCGCAGCAGATTTTGAATGATTTCGTCTTCGGTTTTACCTTGGGTACGTAGATTGTAATAGTACTGACAAAGTGCCGAGAAACTGTGCGGAGTTTGTAATGTTGGCAGCTTGGTAAACCATTCCAATCGATCTACCGCGGTTTCATTAATGCGATGTTCGAGCAACATATCTTCCAGTTGTGCTGCACGATTGGCAATCATCCGGTGACTTTCATCGAACCGGTCAGCCGCGATAACCAGTAATTCTGCGGTTCGTTCTATTTCTGCTCTTTCATCTGTTACTTCTGCACGGCTGCGTTTTACCAGCCATTCCTGCGGTGACATTTCAACTTGTCCGTCCAGCCACAGGGGGATTTTATCTTCATCAACTATCGGTGCAGTCTCCATTTCCGGAACAGCATCACTTCCTTCACAGCCTCCCAGCGATAACATCAGTAATAAGCTCAATATGAAAAATGGTGGTAATGCAAAAGACAGCTTTAACATGTGTACTCCAGATGACATTGCTGACAAACAGCAATTTAGGGGCATACTAGAGTGCTAGGGCTAAAAGTACATCAGAGTTAGTCCTGATTTATTAGGGAAGATGTCACAAGCTGCTACAAGTCAGTCTGGCAGATTGGATTTATTCGATGTGTTTTTGTGTTTGTTAAAAAAACGCGGGTTTTTCACGATAAATGAAAAGATCCAGCGTTCGAGAAAAGATTTCGCCTGAGCTTTTTTCAAATAGCCATAACCAAGTATCGAGATAATCAACGCGCCAATCGCATCAACAATCAGGTCATACATTGTGTCCGTTAAACCTGAATGATCGCCGAACATCGGTTTTTGCATATTGGTGCCGAAAATCTTATCCATCGAAAATTCAAATATTTCCCACAAAGCCCCCATTCCCAGCGCAAACATAAAAGCAAAAAACGCCACAAATCCGGGCTGCATCTGCATATGAATACTGTCATTTTCATTCAGTAAATAAACCAGAAGAAAACCTGTAATTCCCAGCAAAAATCCTGAAGTAGTATGCAGTGCAATGTCCCACCACCAGAAACGGGTGTAATAGCCATGAACTTCACCTAAAAAAATTGACGCGAAAATAAAGCCGATTGCCATCAGCTGAAATACAGGTGGCACATGCACATTGAATTTTTTGGCGAGCAAAATCGGGAATAATGTGATGATGATTATGCCGGTGGTAATCACCACATTAAGCCATTGTTGTTCCCAAATTGCCCCGGCCAGCCCGATAAACAAAAGAAACTGTAAAAAAAGAGTAAGTTTTCGTGACATGGATGTTTCGGGCATATTGGCTCCGGTACTCAAATGAACTGTTTGAACCTAATGGAATCATACACATGTGATTCCTTTAAATTACGTATGTTCATTAATAATCTCAATTGAAAAATGAGTTTGACTGTATGACTGCGAACAAATGACATATTTGCGAATAGTTTTCTTCGTTTTGGGATTCTTGCCCGTGCAAGCTTTTGCCGAGCAAATCATTATTTTCCGGCATGCGCTTGCTCCTGGAGTAGGTGATCCGCCGGGATTCGAACTGGAAGATTGCCAGTCACAACGTAATTTATCTGAGCAAGGCCGACAACAAGCCATTGAGCTGGGCGATAAACTTCGTGATCTGGGTATCAGCGATGCAGAGGTTTATTCAAGTGAATGGTGCCGTTGTCTGGAAACAGCGGAACTACTGGGCTTTGGAAGTCCCCAAAAGCTGACGGCATTGAATTCGTTTTTTCATGCATCAAATCGCCATTTAAAAAAACAATTTCTGCAGGACTGGAAGACACATATTGTTCAGCAGCAAACAGAGAAACCCCGAATTTATATTACTCATCAGGTTAATATTTCCGGGCTGTTAGATGAGTTCATCTTATCCGGTGAAGGGGTCATAGTGGAAGTGGATGAAAATGAGGCGTTGGAAATTGTATCGGTTTTGCAATGAACCCTTTTGCCCTGTTAGAGTCCTTTAACACAAACACTCGCTTTTAGCCGGCTCAGTAAAATGCTTTCGGATTCCGGAAAAATTTACTAATGGCATCAGTCTCAAGCCTTTAGGCTTGCAATCGATTAAAAAATAACGAAACCAAACAAGGGAGATCTCAGCATCGTGCGGATTTTTGATATGCAATGGAAGTTAACTTCGGGTCTGCTGATGACATTGTTGTTAGCCTTCAGTTTTACCGACATGGTATGGGCTGAACCTGCTGCTTCATCCAATAACGAAACGCATTACTCGGCACTTGCCGATACGCTTGAAAATGAGCAGGCACGTGAAAAACTCATTACCGAACTGCGTGATTTGGCCGAAGCCGCAGGCGCGATGGATAAAGAGACTGATTCAGTCAGTCTGGTAGCTGAGCCCACTTTTGCCCGGCAAATTGCTAATAAAACCCAAGCCGTCGCCCAGGAAATTGTTTCAACAGTGAGTGCGGGTTTTTCTGCTTTAACCGGAACGGATTCGGATCAAGAAAGCGCGTTTGATTGGCAGCTGATACTGGATGAAATCTTCTTTCTGGTCGTCGTGATTGCTGCCACGTTATTGATGTTTTACGTGCTGCGCAGTCTGGCACGCCATGCTTTTCGCCGTGCCAATAACTGGGCTGAAGCAGATGGCGAATATCCGGTTTTTCGAAAATTCAGCGCGATTTTACTGGCTGCAGTTGTTGATTTACTAACCGTTATTTTGGCATGGGTAGCCGGTTATGCTGTGGCTTTATTTGCCATTGGCAGTAATGGTGAGATGAATGTCAGTCAATCGCTATTTCTGAATGCCTTTCTGGCGATTGAAATATTCAAAGTGATTCTGAGAACCGTCTTTGCTGGGCGGGATGATGCTTTGCGTTTATTACCCATCTCAGCTGAAAGTGCGACATACTGGCATATCTGGCTGGTGCGTTTAACCAATTATATCGGCTACGGCATGCTATTGGTGGTGCCACTTGTCAATCTGAATATTAATCCGGTGATTGGCCAGTTGGTCAGTGTATTGGTGGTATTAAGTGCATTTATCTATGCCGTCCTGGTGATCATGCAAAACCGCATGTTAGTCAAACAACGTTTGTTATTCCACGCGCAGCAGTCCACCTTTAGTTTTTCACGGGTCAGTCTGGGAATTCTTGCGCGCAGCTGGCATGTGTTGGGTATTGTTTATTTTGCCGTAATGGCGGGAGCATTATTACTTCGTCCGGAGGATGCCTTGCCGATGATGCTTAAAGCCACTTTCCAAACGATTCTGGCATTAGTGATTGGCGGCTTAGTGGCAAAATTTATGGCCAAAACCATTGGTCGTCCGGTACATGTTTCAGATGATTTGCGTTCACGTTTTCCATTACTCGAAGAACGGTTGAATGGATTTGTGCCCAATATCTATAAAACCTTACGCATTTTGCTGGTCGTAGTGGTTGCTGCCGTGATTCTGGATGCGTGGGGAATATTCAGTCTTTCGGCCTGGTTAGCTTCAGATGCGGGTATTCAGACTATCGGTACAGTAATCAGTGTGGCGGCGATCCTTGTGGGTGCGATGGCCATCTGGATTGCTCTGGCCAGCTGGATTGAGCATCGGCTAAACCCTAATGATGATGGTCAGATGCCTACGGCCAGAGCAAAAACATTATTGACCATTTTCCGTAATGCGGCAGCGATTGCTCTGATCATTATGACAGTGATGATTGTGCTGGCAGAAATAGGTGTCAATATCGGACCATTACTGGCAGGGGCTGGTGTATTGGGTCTGGCTATTGGTTTTGGTGCCCAGAAACTGGTTCAGGATGTGATTACCGGTGTATTTATTCAAATGGAAAATGCCATTAATGCCGGAGATATTGTGACAGCTGGTGGTATTACGGGGACCGCTGAAAAACTTACTATCCGTTCGTTAGGCTTACGTGATTTATCCGGTACCTACCATATGATTCCGTTTTCGGCGGTGGATACTGTTTCCAACTTTATGCGGGAGTTTGCTTACCATGTTGGTGAATATGGTGTGGCGTATCGTGAAAATACAGATGAAGTCATTGTGCATCTGCGTGAAGCGTTTGCTGAATTAATGGCTGATCCTGAACAGCGTGAAAAAATTCTGATCGACGAACTGGAAGTCCATGGTGTGACCGCGCTGGCGGACAGTTCGGTGAATATCCGGGTACGTATTAAAACCCTTCCGGGGACACAATGGGGTGTCGGCCGGGCTTATAATCGTCTGGTTAAACAGCATCTGGATGCGGCGGGCATTGAGATTCCATTCCCGCATATGACCATTTACTTTGGTCAGGATAAAGATGGCTCAGCGCCACCTGCACCGCTGAAAATGGTCGGAGACTCGGATGCAAATTCTGCCATTCAGTTAGAGCAGAAGCCTGAAAAAACAACAAGCTCAAAATCATCAAAATCCAATCCAAAGCATAAACAGGATTTCGATGAAGAACATTAAACAGTAAACACCCTGTTGATAACGGCAGGGTGTTTTTTATTTATCCATGGAGCCGTTGCTGTATTAACCGCTGCATATTCCGAGTGGCGGAACAGTTATCGCATTCATTCAATGCCGTTTGTATCAGTGTTCGAGCTGAACGGTAATCCTGCTTCAAATAAAGCAGGGTGGCCGTCATCAAAGGTTTGTTATGATAATTTTCCAATAAATCATCAATCACCAATTGCAGGCCGGGATCGGCGCTGAAATAACGCAGATCACTGGTATCGGCAATTAATGCCAGGTTCAAAGCCCAAAATGCTTTATCCGTTTCACCCTGTAAAGCCGTGGCTAAAGCAAAACCAATTTTGGGTAAAGAAGCTTTGGGATTTTTACTGGATTGCGCTTTAAAGGCATTAATCGCTGTTGTTGATTCATAGCGTGATAATGCTTCCCAACCATCAATATTGGAATAGTTTGATATAGACGCAGCTGTGGAAAGGGGCCGTGATGAATTAGCTGTATAGCGACGTATAGGGTCGGCATTTTGATAATTCTGAGAATAAACAATCGGTGTAATCAGGGTGATACTGTTGCCTCGAAAACCATAATAGCCTGTTCGATGACGAGGTCGGGTTGTATCGTAATGTCGGTAATACGGTTTATAACGAGGTTGCTTGAAGTGGTTGAGCCTGGGATCCAGTCCAAATGAACGGTGGCCAGTAATACCGATAGAAGGGGAGCGATAATGCCGGTTTCCCGAAATACCATAGTGTGGTCGATTATGCAGATTCTGACCAAGTTGCACGTTCACCGACACATCGGCATAACTGTGTTGACTTGGTATAAATACCATTAGTCCAGTAAGCAGGCTGGCGGTGAAAGCTGGAAGAAATAGATTTTTAATGAATGACATAGCCATTACCTCACAGTTTGGCTGGCTGATGACTATCAGACTTGCAGTCTGTGTTGGGGTTCATTGCCATGAATGTAAATTCAGGTAAAGCAATGTTTCAGCGAGCTTTTTGGTATCATGCGCGCTATCTTTCTCTGTTTAAAGTTTCCCATGTCTGAAAATGATTTTTCTAAGCTGAAGTTACCTGCTGAACAACTGGCTGTACTTGATTCGCTCGGTTACAAACAAATGACCGCTGTACAGGCGCAGAGCCTGCCACTGATCCTGCAGGGCAAGGATTTGATTGCTCAGGCAAAAACCGGCAGTGGTAAAACCGCTGCCTTTGGCCTTGGTCTTTTACAAACGATTAAGCCTGACTTTTTTGCCGTGCAAGCCTTAATTATTTGCCCAACACGGGAGTTGGCCGATCAGGTAGGCAAAGAATTACGTCGTCTGGGACGTTCTATCCCGAATCTTAAACTGGTGATGTTATGCGGGGGTAAACCGTTAGGCCCACAAATTGCGTCATTGGAATACGGTGCACATATTGTTGTAGGCACACCGGGAAGGATTCAGGATCATCTGAAAAAATCCACTTTGAAGCTCAATAAAGTTAAAACAGTGGTGCTGGATGAAGCGGATCGCATGCTGGATATGGGCTTTGTCGATGCGATGCAGGACATTATCGGACAGACGCCCAGCTCGCGGCAGACGTTACTCTTTTCTGCCACCTTTCCCGATAGCATTAAACAGATAAGTCGCAGCATTCAACGTGATCCGGCACGAGTGACGGTTGAGTCACAACATCAACAAGCGGTCATCGAGCAGCTGTTTTACGAAATCAAAAAGCATGAGCGTAACAGTTCATTGCTAATGTTGTTTCAGCATTATCAGCCTAAAAACGCGATTGTGTTCTGTCATACCAAAAAACAATGTGATGAAGTGGCAGAATGGCTTCGTAACCATAAAATTGATGCCCAGCCCATTCATGGCGATTTGGAACAACGTGAAAGGGATCAGGTCCTGGTGCGTTTTGCCAACCAGAGTTGTCCTGTTTTGGTTGCCACCGATGTAGCCGCGCGTGGGCTGGATATCAAAGCGATTGAAATGGTGATTAACTATGAATTACCACGTGATCCGGAAGTGTATGTACATCGTATCGGTCGAACTGGTCGGGCAGGAGAGTCAGGTCTGGCTATGAGTCTGGTAGCTGAAGCCGAAGTGCCACGCATGCTGGCAATTGAGAAATATCAAAAAAAACCGTGTCGCTGTGATGTACCAGCTTCGCTGGATCGCGATGACAGTTATACTCTTGAAGCCAATATGGTGACTATTCAACTGGATGCCGGGCGTAAAAACAAACTTCGACCAGGAGATATTTTAGGGGCATTGACGGGGGATGCTGGGTTGGATGGTGCCGATATCGGCAAGATCGATATTTTTGATATGTCGAGTTATGTGGCTGTAAGCAAATCCGCATTGCGACAGGCAATGAATTATCTGGCCGATGGAAAAATCAAAGGCCGTACAATTCGGGCCAGAAAAATACGTTAAATTGACTCAGAATGGATTATAAAAACCTTGTTTATGTTGTGGAAATAAGTACCCTTAACGGTAAGTCTCAACGAGTGTTGCCATGACCGATTTGATAAACGACAACCCCACCGATAACGGTGTCTACAAAACGCTGCTCGAATCGACCAGGGCTATTCCCTGGAAAATTGATTGGGCAACTTTGCAATTCACCTATATCGGTCCACAGATTGAAGAACTGCTGGGTTGGGAGCCTTCCAGCTGGCAGTCGGTTGAAGACTGGGCAACCCGAATGCATCCGGAAGATCGGCAGTGGGTAGTGGATTTCTGTGTTTCGCAATCCCAGTCAGGCGTTGATCATGAAGCCGACTATCGAGCACTGACAAAAAATGGCGACTATGTTTGGATCCGCGATGTAGTTCATGTGGTTCGCAAGGAAAATGGTGAGGTCGATTCCTTAATTGGTTTTATGTTTGATATCAGTGAACGTAAAAAAACGGAACAGGAACTGATCAAGTTACAAAAAGAACTTGAAGAACTGTCTTTCAAAGATGGATTGACCGGTGTAGCCAATCGTCGCATGTTTGATACGGTCATTGAAACTGAGTGGCTAAAGGCTCGGCAGAATAAACAGCCATTGTCATTGATCGTTATTGATATCGACTTTTTCAAAGAATACAACGATTGTTATGGTCATTTGCAGGGTGATGATTGTCTGAAGCAGGTTGCTGCAACCTTGAATAATGTTGCCGTACGTTCCCGGGATTTTTTTGGACGCTTTGGTGGCGAAGAGTTTGTGATGCTGTTGCCGGAAACAGATAATAATGCCGCCTGGTCCATAGCCGAGCGTTGTCGGCAGGCACTTTTCAAAAAACAGATCCCTCACGACCGCTCAAAAGTCAGTCAGTTGCTCACCATTAGCCTGGGCGTCAGCACCATGATTCCATCGGCAAATGATGAGCATAATGAACTGATTGATAGAGCAGATAAACAGCTCTATCAGGCCAAGCAAAAAGGCCGTAACTGCATTCAGTCTGCCTGAGCAATTAAATATTGCCACAGGCGCGATTAGCCGGTACGGCGACATCCATCATTTTAGGATTGGGCAAATTCAGGTTATCCATGATTTGCTTGTATTCAACCACATCTTTCACTTGCAAACGTGGATTATGCTGGCGTTCTTCACCGATGGTACTGACCATCCAGCCTTTATAATCATGCGCCGGATAGACCCACGTGTCCTCTGGAAATTTCAATAATTTGTCGAACAGACTGCTGTACTGTTCTATTGCACTGCCATTTTGAAAATCCGTTCGACCAGTGCCACGAATCAATAACGTATCCCCGGTAAACAGATATTTCTGACCCGCATGCTCCAGCATAAAGCTGTAAGAGTCATCGGTATGCCCAGGGGTGTGCAGTGCTGTCAGGGTCAGCTTTCCGACAACAATTTGGCTTCCATCATGGAAACTGTCATTGGCGCAGGAAGAATTGGCCTGTTGTCCCATATAGGTCTCACAACCCGTTATATCACGAAGTTTGCCCAGAGCCGTAATATGATCGGCATGAGTATGGGTATCCATGGCGATTTTGAGGGTTAATCCCAGTTCGTTCAATAACCTCAAATATCCATCTGTTTCATCAACCACCGGATCAATTAACAGGGCTTCTTTGCTTTCATTGTCAGCAATTAAATACGTGTAGGTTGACGAATGTTTTTCATAAAGTTGTCTGAATAGCATGGTGATTTATATCCTATATCAGTTGTGTGAATAACATCAGTGCGGAAACTGCCATCAAACCGATGGCAAAGATTTTCTGTAAGCTGGCATTGGCAATCCTGTGACTGAGTAACTGTCCCGCAAACATACCGATTAAACCGCCGGTAATTAACCAGGCCAGTGAAACCAATGACAAATGTGTTGTTTCGCCCAATACAATATGAGCAATAAAACCGCTGCTGCTGATAAGCGCTATGACCACTAATGAGGTGCTGACCGCTTGTATCATGCTGACCTGACTGAGCAAAAGCAGCAAAGGGATAATCAGAAACCCACCGCCCACGCCGAATAATCCGGATAACAAGCCGACCATTAAACCGCCCAACAGCAGGCCGCTCATACATTTTGGACGCATTTGAAATTGGCCGGTTGGACTGAATTTACACAGCAGGCCATTAGTGCTTTCTAATGATAAATGACTGCCACGTACGACTTTACTGGCTTCCGGCATCGTTGTTGCCGTCAACCACATACGAATGGCAATGAGGATGGCTAAAATACTGAACCCTGCCATCAGTATGGTTTCACTGAGCATCGTGCCTAACACTTTGCCAAGCGGTGCCGCCAATATGCCGCTACCGGCCAATAAGGCCGCTGGCAGCCATAAAATAGTTTGTTTTGTGAGATTTCGTACGCTGCCATACAATGTGATGGCAGCGACAGCCGCTAACGACAATGTCACCGCTTCATGAATTGAAATGCCGCCAATCATAATCAAAAGTGGTACGGCAAATACCGAGCCGCCTGCGCCGGTCAGGCCCAGCAATAAACCAATCACAATGCCCAGTATCAGCAGCATGATTTTTTATTTATTCCATGGCATTTTGGCGATGATCATGCCCATCGCACAGCTATCGGTTATTCCTGAGAACATCAGTCCTGCGCCGACAAAACCGGATAGGGCAAACCAGGCTGAATGTATCGCAAACCCTAAAATCACCCCCAGTAACACCAAACCACCCGCAGTAATACGTACCTGACGTTCAATTGAAATAGCTTTTCCTTGGGTAATCACCCAATCAGGATTCATCTTTTCAACAGCTTGAATGCCACCATCAATGACAACTAATGATTGGCTAACTTGCCCATCTGTTTGTTTGGCGGCGGATTCGGCGCGACGTCCTGAATGGCATAAAAAGTAAATCTTCTCAGGTTTTAGCGCTTGTTCTTTTATAGCCTGTTGCAGCGCATCAACTGTAAAGGATTGTAAAGGCAGATGAATAACGCCAGGTAACGCTTTTGCTTTTACCTCGGCAGAAGTTCTAACATCAATAATGCATGCATCATTGGGTGATTTGCTCGCAAATAGGGTTTCAGGTTTTTCGATCGAATAACTCATGAGTTTTCTCCACATGAAGAAGTTTGATATTCAGGACAGTAAAGTGATTGCAGTACCGCGATGATACGCAATGCGGCGTCGCCATTAAGACGGTAATAGACCGTTTGTGAAACTTTGCGGGTGACCACTAATTCAGCGTGGCGCAGGCTGGCAAGATGTTGTGATAGGGCAGACTGACTGAGCGGCACCAAATGATTGAGCTCACTCACGGCCAGTTCCTGATTTCCCAATGCACATAAAATCATCAGTCTGTGCTCATTGCTCATTTGCTTGAGTAACTCTGCGGCCGCCTTGGCATGCGTATGCATTTCGCTCATGTCAGGAAATGACAAGGTCTGGGTGGTCATGGAATGTCCTTGCAAAAATAATGTTGCAAGTATATTCGATTTTTCTAAATTAGAGAAATCTAAATTAGATTTTTATTATTAACTTGTCTGGCGTTTTAGCTACTCAGTCGTAAGAGATAGTTTCCAGTTTAGTGAAATGAAAGCTGGCGAGCAGGTCGCCAGCCTAAAGTTGTTAACCTTATATTTTTACAAACTCGCCTGCCGGCACCTCAGACATGACTTTTTGGAGATCGTTGGTGTTTAATGACAGCGCATAGCCCAGTACACCACTGCCAATAATGACCTGCTCAAATTGAAATGCACTGTTATCAGCTAAAACCGTAACAGTTTGAGGTAAAGCAATAGGCGGTACGGCACCAACGACATAGCCTGTTGCCTCTGAGACTTCATCAAACTCTGCCATGCGCAGTTTTTTCTCACCGAGATGCTTTCGTAAAGCCGCCCAATCGGCTCGTCCGCCGCCGGCGACTGCCAGTAAGATAAATTTATCCGAGCCGGTTTTAAATAACAGACTACGAATCACCGAGTTAGGATTACGGCCCTGACCACTCAGTAATTCCTCCAGATTACGGATAGGTTTTTTATCTTCACTGAGTGGAATTTCGATCACTTCATACTCTATTGCTTGCTGAGTTAATAATTCAGTGACCGGGGAGCTGATAGTCTGGCTCATGGATTCTCCATCTAAGTGATTCGAAAACGCTTACTGTATGAATTTACCACCGAAACTGTCAAAGCATAAAAGTGAGCAGCCCCAAAACCATAAAAACACTGCTAGCTGCATAACGCGCTGCATTTAACGGTAATTTTTGCATCAACTGATAACCAAATAAGACAACAGGGACATTCGCCAGCATCATGCCAAGGGTTGTGCCCAATGTAACAAGGAAGAACTGCTGATATTGGGCGGCCAGAATAACGGTGGCGATTTGCGTTTTGTCACCGATCTCGGCCAGAAAAAATAACACTAAAGTTGCGACAAATGCCCCGTAACGATTCAGGTTGGAAGAAGCATCTTCTTCTTTGTCAGGAATTAATATCCATAAAGCAACCGCAATAAAACTGATGCCAATAAGTAACCTGCCAGTTTCAGGAGAGATGAATTCAGTGATCCATACTCCCAGCCAGGCGGAGAGACCGTGATTAAGCAGGGTAGCGAATAAGATGCCGAAAATGATGGGAATGGGGGCACGGAAACGTGCTGCCAGGAATAACGAAAGGAGTTGGGTTTTATCACCAATTTCCGCCAGGGCAACGGTGGTGGTTGAAACAAAAAAAGCTTCCATGATTTGGCTACTCAGGCGGGATAAAAAACCAAAGGCAAATAACAACTACCCGCCTATGGAGTTGTTATTTGCCTCAGGTCTTGCCAATGCCATTCCAGCGAATGACACGAATCTGCCATGCGTCTTGAGGACACAAGTATGTTGACAGATTCACGCACTAGGGTCTGTTTGTCTTTCATCGTCGATGAGAGATAAACAGGCCCTAAGATGGGTAGACTACTCCCCTAAGACAGGGGGCATTATAAGCAGGCTGTTAATTTGCTGCAATGAATGGTTTTTTTATTCTCTGAGTTGCCAGGTGGGCTGGTCGTTTTCATTAATGATGTGGTGTTTGATTAACCATTGCCGCGCATCTTCGGCATCTTCTTCAAACCAGGCTTTGGCACTGCCGAGGCGGAAACTGTAACCCCAACTATCCATATCCAGCATCATCCGATCTCGACCGAGATCAGGCAGAAAATCACTAAGTAAGATCTGCAGATAACAGACGCCATTTTCTTCGTCGTAATCACCGGCCGCATCGGTATCTAAAGTAATGCGCCGTTGACCATCCATGCAGATATAGTGCCCGGCTTCATGTAGTGCCGAATGTACTGGCGTATCAAGCCGCAGCAATAATTGATTGCCTAGCAGTCCAGCTTCACGTTCACCAAAGAAACTGCCGGGTATGGCTTCATGCTCAGCAACCGGTTTGATTTCAATACCGTAAGGCTGAAGCAGTGTTTGCAGATGTTGCTGATAATACGCTGTGCAATTCACCACATTTTGCGGATCAGACACGTCGGGCATCACCAATAATATGATTAATTACCAGGCCTGCCAGCGTTAAACCGAAAATAGAGGGCATATAACTCACCGTGCCATTTACAGCACGGGCCCGTCCGCGACTGACTGGTTCCGGGGGCAATGGTGGTAACGGGTACTCCAGCGAATAAACGGTTTGGATACCTTTACCGACACCGCGCTTGCGTAAATGTGAACGTAACTGTTTGGCGAGTTTGCAAATAGACGTATTCATTAAATCGCCGGTACGCACCTGGTTCGGATCAAGTTTGCCGCCTGCGCCCATGCTGGAGAATACCGGCAACTGATTACGCCATGCGGTTTCCAGTAGGGTGGTTTTGCTGCTCATGCTGTCAATCGCATCAATGATTACGTCAAAGCCTTGATTGAGCGTGTCAGGAATCGTTTCCGGCGTTAAAAATTCAGTAATCAGGTTCAGTTCACATTGCGGATTTATATCTGCGATCCGTTGTGCCATGACTTCGACTTTTAATTTACCGACTGTTGAGTTCAGTGCTACCAACTGACGGTTCATATTGGAGGCTGAGACCACATCATGATCCACCAGTGTCATTTTGCCCACACCCATGCGCGCTAAAGCTTCTGCCGTAAAAGAGCCGACGCCGCCCATACCGGCCAGAAAAACATGACTGTTTTGCAGCCGTTCAATACCAGTATCGCCAAGCAAAATATGGGTGCGCTCAAATAATGGGTTGTTGTGCGCCATGAATTTACCTCTGGACCAATTTTAATTGCCGCTATTTTCCGATAACCGCCCGTTAATGGCAAAGCCGGCTTATTTCAGGCTGAATGTTGAGGCTTAAATTGTTTTACTGACTGTATAAAATCGTTTTCACTGGCATCACCACGATAACGGACATGCATATACAGTGTGCTTATGGTAGAAATTTGTTGCTGGTAAGCAGGAAAAGCCTGTTGCGCACGTATGGCAAACGCCTCTGGACCTTCATTCGGCTGTCTTTCGATGCCATGTCGTGCCAGTGTGCTACAAAATTTCAAATAGGCGCGCTGTACCCTGTCTGTCGAATGAGACTTCAGTCTTAGCGTGGTCCAGGCAATCCAGATGAATACCATTGCAATACCAATTGCCAGCCAGCGGATCATTTTTTGCCAGTCCGGTTGCTGCATGCCAAGCTTTTTAAGCAATTCCAATTGTTTTTCCGGTCCATAACTGACTACCCACATATCCCATGCGCTATTCAGTGCATCCCAATTGTTTTTGGCGGATTGCCACATTTCCACCAACCGATCATTGTTGGCAATCGCTCTGGGCGAGCGTCGTTCAGCTGGCAATAAATCCCTCATACCGAAGTCTACCCGATTACTCGATACTGCGGCGGTGGGATCAATTCTGAGCCAGCCTTTGTTGGGAAGCCAGACTTCAGTCCAGGCATGGGCGTCACGTTGCCGAACGGTCAGAACCTGATCGACTGGGTTGATCTCACCCCCCTGATAACCGGTCACAATTCGGGCCGGAATGCCCCCGGCACGCATCAATATGGTGAAACTTGCAGCATAATGTTCACAAAACCCTTGCCGGGTCTCAAATAGAAACTGGTCAATGGTGTCGCCACGCAAAGCCGGTGGTGTCAGGCTATAGCTGAAATTCTGCTGACGGAAATATGCTAAAACCGCATCAATATAAGCCTCATTTGATTCACTTGTTTCGATTAGTTGTCTGGCTAGTCGCTGACTGCGGGGATGATGATCTTCCGGTAAATTTAACCCATATCGCAGATATGGGTCATTCAGCGGATTGAATAAATACTCGGTATTGGAGCTGAGCCGATATTGGATGCGTTGTTTGACGGTTTCCTGACTGTTTAATTCGCCATCACCACTCAGTCGGGTCTGCATGGTTGCAGGATAGGCCGTTGGAAAATCCAGTGCAAACAGCCAGCGCCGATCATGCGGTTCCAGAGTCATACTGTAGGAAAGTGCTTCTCCAGAAACGCGGATTTTTGATACGGCATCGGACTGTTTTTGATTATCCTGCAACGGTAACCAGCGTTTACCATCGGTGTGCCACAGCACCGGGCCACGCCAGTATAGATTTTGTCTGTCTGGAAACCGGTTGTTATCAAATTTGACGCGAAAAGCGATCGCATCGGATTGAATCAGCTGACTGATATTGCCAATAGTGATGTCATCAGACATTCCAGTGGTTGCGCTGTTGCGTGGCGGTAATTCGCCCAATGTCATGCTGTCTGGCAAACTGTCAGGGATATCCATGGCGTCATTCGGTAGTCCCCATATCGGACCGGAAATACGAGGAAACAGTACAAACAATAACAGCATTAACGGTGTGGCTTGCAGCACCATAATACTAGCCTGTTTAACCCGGCTTTTTGCAGAACTGTCAGTTTCGTTGACGGTAATCAGACAGCTGGTCAGCAGGATCACATTGACCAGCATTAAAATGACTATCGGAATCGTCTGATTAAAGAAAAAGTGGGTTATTACCAGGAAAAATCCCATAAAACAGCTCAGGTAATAATCCCGCAGACTTTTCACTTCGACAATCTTAAAGGCAGCCATGGTAGTCAATAACGCTACACCTGCATCGCGGCCAATGGTGATGCCATAGCTGTAAAACACCAGCAAGATAGTCAGTACGGCACTGACCGAGTGCAGACCTTTTAACAAGCGTTTATCGGCGGGCAGAGGCCATCCTCGCCAGCTGTGCATCAGCCGCCAACTCATCATGAACAAGAATATCAGTGCAACCCAGATGGGCTGATAGAAGAAATGCGGAATCGCAATAATGGTCAGTGTCACCATCAGCCAGTGAATAGCCGGTTTTGAGGGGGCAATAACGGGTTTTTTATTCGCCATATAACGCCAGACTCTGCAGACATTGGTGCCGATGTTGTTCGCCACTGCTGACGGCAATCATTTGATTTGGCATGCTCAAACCATATTGCATCCCGGCCGCATCAGCAGTGAGAATCCACTGGCACAGCTGCGACAACCTGGCTTCAGTATCAGGTAAATCAGCCACAGCTTCCCACTGCAACATCAATGACTGGCCCGCCGGACTGCTGAATTGTTTGGTGCGTAACACACCATCACGCGCCAGCGCTTTCCAGGCAATATGTTGTCTGGCATCACCTTCACGATAACGATGAAAGCCGGCAAAATCATCAAGTCCATGCTGATGTTGCAATACACCACTTTCTTCCAGTGCCGAAGCGAGCGGTAGGGATTTATTGCCGACTGGTTTGGGATAGACCAGAACCCGTTGTTTGATCTCAATAAAAAACCAGCTGAATAACAGGCCGATAGGATAGATGCTGGAGAGTCGGAGGCGTCCTAACTCCAGCCATCCCCGCCGGGTGGTTGGGATGGGGATCAGATGCTGACTGGTTTGCTCAGCAGCTATGGCTGAGGCCTTATACACTGCAACATAGCGAGAAAATTGTTTTAACGGCCACCAAGCTGATCGATGACCTGATGGCAAATAGGCTATCTCCAATTGCCGGATGGGGCGGGGACTCTGGTTGGTCAGATTTAGCGGCAATGGTATGTTCTGTTCGCAAAATACCGGTTCAGCCTGACCAAGTTGAAAATCCAGTTGACGCACATTGCGATAACTGTGATGCATGGCTACATGGCCGACACCGACCAGCAGAAAACATAGCAAGTGACCAAGACTGTTGTTGTAGTTAATCGCTCCCAGCAACATCACCAGAATCAACACCGAATAGCTTAATCCATAACGGCTGGGCAGGATATAAACGCGATAACGCTGCTGCTGACGCCAGCGCTGCCAGTATTGTCGGGCCCACATCAGGGGATCACCACCTGCTGCAGAATATCGTTCGCCCAATCCGCCGATTGCAGATGTTCACGGGCTTGCAGACGATGTTGCACAATGCTGGGAAACACGGCCTGCACATCTTCAGGAAGTACAAAATCCCGTCCACTGATCATCGCCCAGGCTCTGGCGGCTTGAATTAGCCCCAAGCCTGCGCGCGGCGACAGACCGTTATAAAACTGGCTACTTTGTCGGGTGTAACGTAACAATGCCTGCACATAATCAATTAACGCTTCACTCAAGGCGATATGGCTGGCAGTTTGTTGTAATTTGATTAATTGGTGCGGGGTTATTTCGGCATCGAGTTGTCTGAGTAATTGTCGTCGGTCTTCTCCCATTAACAAAGCCCTTTCTGCCTGATGATCGGGGTAACCCAGCTGAATCCTCATAAGAAAACGATCCAGTTGTGACTCAGGCAATGGGAATGTGCCAATCTGATGGGTTGGGTTCTGAGTGGCGATAACAAAGAAAGGATCTTCCAGCGGATAGCTATCGCCTTCGATAGTCACCTGCTGTTCTTCCATAGCTTCCAGCAAGGCACTTTGCGTGCGCGGAGAAGCCCGATTGATTTCATCAGCCAGCAGTAACTGGGTAAAAATCGGTCCGCGATGAAAGCTGAATTGGTGTTTTTCAGGATCATAAATCGACACACCGAGAATATCCGCTGGCAGCATATCGCTGGTGAATTGCACCCGCTGAAAACGTAAACCCAATGTGGTGGCAAGCGTATGTGCCAGCGTGGTTTTACCGACCCCCGGCAAATCTTCAATCAATAAATGTCCTCGGGCAATCAGGCAGGATAAGGCCAGTTTGACGGCATGTTGTTTACCCAGGATCACCGCGTTAATTGAGTGGAGTATGCGATCAGTGCTGCCTTGCGTCATGGAAAGTCCTGTATTGATATAGGTTATTGTTGTTGTCGGAATAGACATGTTAATTTGATTTGGGTTCTTTTATTTTTACTTGAGGGTTTTATATGTCAAACGAAGGTTACCACGAGCCGTTTAATGAATTATCGGATGAAACCAAAGATATGCATCGTGCCATCGTATCGTTGATGGAAGAGCTGGAGGCTGTTGACTGGTACAACCAGCGGGTAGATGCCTGCAAAGATGCGGAATTGAAAAAAATTCTTGAGCATAATCGCGATGAAGAGAAAGAACACGCTGCGATGACGCTGGAATGGATTCGTCGCAAGGATAAAAAAATGGATGAGCAATTACGCGATTATTTGTTTACTGAAGGTGAAATCACCCATCATCACGATTAATCAGATATTAAATAATTGACGACAATTCGCGGAGGTGATTTCAGCAATATGAGCGATGGATTCACCGCGCAATTGACTGAGCTTTTCCAGGATAACCGGAATATTTTCGGGGGAATTGCGCTCCCCCTGATGACCACAAAGCGGCATATCAGGAGCATCGGTTTCCAGCACAATCTGCGATAGTGGCAACTCAGTAAACAGGCGTTGCAGCCTTTGTGCCCTTGGGTAGGTTAATGCACCGCCGATACCTAATAGAAAATTAAGTTTGCGGTATTGCTCAGCTTGCTGAGCGCTGCCGCTGAACGCATGGACGATGCCGCCAGGTAATTGTTTTTGGCGTAATAGTTTCAACACCTCATCATGGGCTTTACGCACGTGCAGGATAACCGGCAAAGCATATTTAACGGCAATATCCAGTTGGGCATCAAACAAACTTAACTGGGCAGCCATATCGACATTTGAAACATAAAAATCCAGGCCGATTTCTCCGATTGCTATCGGCTTGTATTGTTGTACAGCGTCATCCAGAAGTTGCACAGCATCATCCGGATGCTCATCCATAAACATCGGATGACATCCCAAAACCAGCGAAAGCATTGGCGAGCTTTGACATAATTTAACTTGCTTTTGCCAGCTACTGACAGTGACACCGGGTATGACAATTTTTTCGATACCGGATTGAAGGCAGTTTTGCAGGATAGTGTCGCGGTCTGTATCAAATTCGCGAAAGTCGAGATGGCAATGACTGTCAATCAGGTGCAACATGTTAATACTGCCTTTATAAACAGAGGAACACTTTATGTCTGAAATCTATCATGAAGCCAGTAAGCCACATGAGCGCCTAATGTTCAACGTGGCGATATTTCATTTTTTTGTTCCGGCCATTTTGTTTGGCACCCGAAACCTGTGGTTAATTTTCTCATTATCGCTGCTGGGTTCCCTTGTGATGATTGGCTCAATAGCCTATAAAGCGTACAACTCACAAGACCAGACTGCATTGGTACAAGCCCATTGGAAACTTGCCTGGAAACGATGTTGGTACTTGCTGGGTGCTTATCTGGTTGCCGCCGTCATATTTGGTCTTGGTTCATTTTTACTCATGTCACAAGCCGATGAGAGCATGCGATTTATTCAGCGTTCAGTGCTCGGTTGGTTTGCTTTAGTACCGATTTCATTGACGTTAATCGCCTTGATTGTGCTGGAGGGGAGTGCATTGGTGCAGGCACGCAAAGGCGTGATGCCTTCAGAGATGAAACTGTAATCAAACAGTTTTAATCGAGCGTAATGATTTCAGTTTTTGCCAGCCCCTCTCCACGTGGGTCACTGGCAGCACTGAGATTGCGGGTTGTTTTATCGGCAACAATCACCTGCATATTGCCAAATTGCCGGTTTAATATATCCAGTTGATGACCCCGGTGGATCAAATCATCTTGCTCCGCCTCACTAAAACCGGGCGTTTCCATTTGTATCCGGTCTGGCAGATATTGATGATGTAATCGAGGTGCAGTAACAATTTCCATCGCGTCCATACCGTCGATGAAATGCAGGATACCTTGCATCACCATGGTAATAATCCGGCTGCCACCCGGGGTGCCGATGACCAGTAAACGCTGATCATCCTCAACAAAACTGGGGGTCATACTGGAGAGGGGGCGTTTGCCTGGTTCGATCGCATTGGCCGATTCACTGACCAGCTCATACGCATTCGGGCTGCCAATTAAGGCAGAAAAATCATCCATTTCATTATTAAGTAATACGCCAGTATTGCCAGCGACAAAGCCGCTGCCGAAAGGCAGATTAATACTTAGGGTGGCGGAAACCCGATTTCCGTAATGATCGACTATCGAAAAATGGCTGGTGTCTTCACCTTTATTACTGAATTCATCCGGTAAATCATCACTTTTGCTGGCAGCTTCTGCATCAATATCGGCAGCCAGCTGCGCCGCGTAGTTGGCATCGGTTAAATAATCCGGCACCTCAACAAAATCACTGTCGCCTAAATGTAGAGTGCGTTCGCGATAGGCCCGGCGCATTGTTTCAATCAACCAATGTCGTTTTTGTTGGGCGGTGGCTTGCAGGTAATCCAGTGTATTCAACTGATTCAGCATTAAGCTGATTAATTGTCCGCCTGCTGATGGTAAAGCTGCTGTGGTGATGGTGTAACCAGCAAATTGTGTTTGCACTGGTTGGCGTATTTTCAGTTGGTAATTGGCCAGATCCTGTTGGGTCCAGATACCACCGGCAGCCTGCACCGATTCGACCATCTGTTGAGCGATATCCCCCTGATAAAAACCATCGCGCCCTTTCTCGGCAATCGCTTCGAGGGTGTTGGCTAAATCCTGTTGAATAATTACCGTGCCTAATTCGGGAATGTCATTGCCATCCAGAAAGATTGTTTTAGCTTCGGCATTTAATGCCTGTTTTCTAAACCCCATATACCGCTGATAACGTGGTGTAACCGCAAAGCCTTCTCTGGCATAACGAATAGCCGGGGCTAAAGTTATCGATAACGGCAACTTGCCATAATGTTGAGTTAAATAATCCAGAGCGGCTGGGGTGCCGGGTATGGCCGCAGCCAATGGTCCGTTTAAAGATAAGTCGCGTACCACTTCACCATTGTCATCCAGATACATATCTCGATGGGCATTGGCAGGAGCGGTTTCACGACTGTCGAGCATGATCTGATGCTGGTCAGCATCCCGATGTAATAACCAGAAACCGCCACCACCGAGACCTGAACCGGCGGGTTCCACTACCGCTAGAGCAGCACTGACAGCAACGGCGGCATCAAAGGCGTTCCCCCCTTGTTGCAGAATTTCAAATCCGGCTTCAGTTGCCAGCGGGTGAGCCGAAGCAATCGCTGCTTGTCCGCTTTGGTTTTGAGCAACGCTAAGTGGAACGATCAGAACATAGAGCAGTAGGCTGGTGATTAATCTCATCGATGATGTTTTTGTAGGGCAGCAAGCCTATCCTGTTCTTTTCGTCTGGCTTTTTCCAGTCGGTGCTGTTCGGCAGCTTCGTTAGATTCCATACCGATATGTGCTTCCCCGCGTTTTAATGCCAGCTGTATCTGTTTCTCACGCTCGGCATAGCGGGCTTTCTGATCGGCAGTGGTTTTATCAAAGCAATGCGGGCAGGACACACCGCGCTGGTATTTTTCACTTAGTTTGTCTTCTTCAGTGATCGGTAGCCGACAGGCATGGCATTGATCGTATTCGCCTTTTTCAAGACTATGATTGACGGTAACGCGTTCATCAAACACAAAACATTCACCTTCCCAAAGTGATTCCTGTTCAGGCACATCTTCCAGATATTTGAGGATGCCACCTTCAAGATGATAGACCTCTTCAAAACCCTGTTCTTTCAAATAGGCAGTGGATTTCTCACAACGAATACCACCCGTGCAGAACATCGCAACTTTTTTATGTTTTTGCGGATCCAGATGCTGTTTTACATATTCCGGAAACTCGCGGAAGCTTTCAGTGTGCGGGTTTACCGCATTTTTAAAGGTACCGACCTGCACTTCATAGTCATTACGTGTATCGACCAGCAGGACGTCCGGATCGCTGATCAACTGATTCCATTCTTTGGGTTTGATATAGGTGCCTACCGACTGTTTCGGATCAATGCCTTCCACACCCATGGTGACGATTTCACGTTTTAATTTTACCCGACTGCGCAAAAATGGTGGCGTATCGGTATACGACTCTTTGTAACTCAGATCTTTAAGTCTGGAATCGGCCCGCAGATAATCCAGTAAGGCATCAATCGCTTTTCGCGAGCCGGCGACAGTGCCATTGATACCCTCCTGTGCCAGCAATAGGGTGCCGCGCACCTCATGATCCAGCATGAATTTGAGTAACGATGGCTTGAGCGCAGGATAATCCTCTAATGTCACAAATTCATAGAGTGCGCAGACCACAGTTTGAGCCATAGTTGGTATTCCGTAACGAGTAAATAGACCCTACATTTTACAGGGAAATTGTCAGGCCGTGTATGCTGACTTGACAGCAAGCCTTAGCAAGCAGTAAATAATTTTACCAATCAACCCATTGAGGTGTGAAATGGATGAATTGCAACAACTCAAACAAGAAAGTGAACAGTGGCGCGCTGATCATCTTCGCTGGTTGGCCGATGCCGATTCATGGACCCATCATACTCAAAGACTAATCGCTGTTCTGCATAAACTGGAACGAAGTTTACCTGAACATACCGCCAAACTGGATCAACATATTGAATTAATCATGCAACATGAAGAAACCATAAACCGTTATGAATGCGGACTTGACCCTCAGTGCATGACTAGCTGTGACAGTTATATTGATCTGGAAAAGCAACGGGCATTTCACGATAAATTGCGTAAGCTGCACCATAAAATGCAACTGCATCATCAACAATTCAGCGAGCAATATAAAAAACAGATGCAGCTCTTTTATGAACAGGCACAAATGTTAATGCAGGAAATTGCCGAGGGTTAGCTGCTGTTGCTCTTTCATTGCCATCACCGTTTTGGTTAATGGCTATACAACCCGGGATCCCATTTCTTTTAAAAGATTTTTGCCGAATTGCGTCAGTGCCATATTTATTAGAAGCAGTGATATTTTGTGAACGAAAAGTAGTTGTTTCAGCATAAGGTGCGCCTCAACCCTTAAGCTATGCATTATGTGTATTAATGCCGCGATTTATAGCGCATTAGCAACCATAAGAAAAACGGCCCGCCAAGTAACGTGGTAATAACGCCAACGGGCAATTCTGCAGGGGCAATGATTAATCTGGCGAGGGTATCGCAAATCACCAGAAAACTGCCGCCAAACAATAAAGTTGCCGGTATCAGATAACGGTGATCTTCACCGATTATCAATCTGCAGATATGTGGCACCATCATACCAACAAAGCCAATAGGACCACATAAGGCCACGATAGCGCCCACGCACAATGAGGTAACAAAAAATAAAGCGTAACGGACATATTTCACCGAAACACCTCGACTGGAGGCGATTTCATCGCCGGCCATCAGCAGATTCAATTCGCGGCTCAGATAAATAATCACTATTGCCGTCAGGCCGACAAAAGGCAATAGTTGTCTCAGTTCCTGATACCCCACCACCGTTAAACTGCCCATTAACCAGCGAATAATTTGAAATGAATCGGCGACATTGCTGAGATATTGAATAAACAGAATCAGGCTGGAAAAGAAAAAACTGATAGCAACGCCGGTTAACAATAAGGTTTCGCCGGAAAAACCGAAGCGAAAACGGCTGATACTGTAGACAAAACTTATCGCGAGTAACGCGCCGGCAAATGCACTGAGGCTGGTAGCCGTTAAACCTAATATCGTAAAACTGATGCCAGCATAGACACTGATTGCTGCGCCCAGCGATGCACCACTGGCGACGCCCAAGGTAAAGGGTGTGGCCAGAGGATTACGAAACATTGCCTGAAACACCATGCCACAAAGCGCCAGACCACTGCCGGCGATAAACCCAAATAACATCCGTGGAATACGCAGTTCATAAATGATCATTTGCTGAATCTCTGCGGAGCCAGCTTCTGAAAAGTCCAGCCAGGGGCTGGCCAGCATGACCAGAGCGGTGAACAGCGTTAATAAAATCAGTTTAAGCCGTATACTCATGATTCATCCGCCAAAGCAATCAGCCGGTTATGCTGCGGATGCTGAACAAATAAGAAGTCCTGTTGATAAAGTAATTTCAGACGGGCTGCATCCAGAAAGTCTTCTGCCTTACCATGCCAGAGGCCTTTTCCACCCAGTAATGCCAAAACATGCCTGGCATGGTGTGCGGCATGATTAATGTCATGTGTCACTTCAATAATGGTCTTGTGATGCTGCTGATTCAGTTTGCTGATCAATTGATGTACAGCCACTTGATGATGCGGATCCAGAAAGGCTGTGGGCTCATCCAGTAACATGATGGGCGTATCCTGTGCCAATGCCGCCGCAATCATGACCCGCTGGCATTCACCACCACTCAGGGTCGACATTTTGCGATGGCGGAATGGCCGGCATTCGGTGATATCAAGGGCATTCTCCACCATGTCATGGTCATGGGTTTGCCATTCTGAAAATACATGGTGATGGCTGTATCTTGCCATTCGGACAAACTCTTCAACAGTGAAGGTCAGATGACTGCCGCCGGTTTGTGGTACATAGCTGACCCGCTGAGCTAACTGTTTATGGCTGAATTGGCTGACTGTCTGACTATCAATTGTGATTGTGCCACTGTGGATTGGCATGATCCCAATCAGGGTTTTTAACAAAGTACTTTTTCCTGAGCCGTTAGGGCCCACAATACAAAGATAATCGCCTTGCGTGATATCAAAGCTGATACTTTCAATCAGCGTTTTATCGCCAATCTTTACCGATATCTTTTGACTGTTAATCATGCGAGTCCCAATCAAGCTGTGGATGAAATATCCGTGCCAGCTGTTCAGCCAGTTGAATGATTCTGGGCCCGGGAATCACCGCATAATCGGCCTGAATAATATGCAATTGATTGTTCCGGACAGCGTCAATTTGGTCCAGGCGCTGCCATTGCTGGCGCAGTTCACTGATATCGGGGGAATACACCCCAGCATCCGGAAAAATATCGACAATGATTTGCGGATTCAGCCTTAACAGACCTTCTGTAGACAAGGCTGGCACTCTTAGCTGTTTGCCTTGATAGACGTTTTTCGCACCGGTAAATGACAATAAGTCATTGTAAAAATCCTGTTGTCCAGCGATATACACTTTATCCAGATAATGAGTGTTTGAACTGTGGGCAATGGCCAGTAGCACGTTGGGTTGCGGATGCCCCGCAACTTTTTGCTGAATGGATTCAAGACGCCGGTCAAAATCATTGAGCAAAATTTCAGCCTTAGCCGATTTATCCAATGCGGCAGCAATATCGCGGATGCTGTTACGAATACCGGCCAGGCTTGAATTGTCAATGCTTAACGTTTGAATACCTAACTGTTGCAGTTGCTTTTTCAGCGCATGCTGACGCTTCAGCAGGATGACCATATCCGTTTGTAAACGAACAATCTGTTCCAGGTTTGGATCAAGATAGCCGCCCACTTTGGGGAGATTTTTTACTTTGGCGGGATATTGGCAGTAGTCGGTTACTGCAATCACCCGGTCTCCCGCATCAATGGCAAACAGGGTTTCGGTAATACTGGGGGCCAGGCTGATGATCCGCTGCGGACTGGATATGGCAGGCACATTACTTACTGGCTGCGGTTTTTCAGGCTGCAACCAGACAAAAACAAATACTGCAATAAACACCAGAATCGGCCAAAAACGAGCCATTTTGGCTTTCCCGTAATCAAATCAGCCTATTATACTGCCTGATGTTGATACAGATTAGGTAAAGCGCATGAATCAGATTATGCAGCAAGCAGAGTGTTTATTTACTTTGCAGGTTATCGATAAACGTCTTGAGCAATTGGCTTCCAGGCTGAATCAGGATTATATTGATAAAAATCCAGTATTACTCTGTGTGATGAATGGTGCTGTGATGACCATGGGACATCTATTGCCGAAGCTGCAATTTAATCTGGAAACCGATTACATACATGCCACCCGCTATGGCGATAAAACAGTCGGGGGTGAGTTGAACTGGCGAGCAAAACCAAACATTGAACTGAGTGGCCGCCATGTATTGCTGGTCGATGATATTTACGACGAAGGCATTACATTAGCCGCCTTACGTAAATTTTGTCAGCAAAGTGGTGCTATATCGGTGAAAGCGGTGGTGTTGGCAGATAAACAACATGCTGATAAATATGGCATCCAACCGGAGTATATCGGCTTACAGATCCCCGATCGCTATGTATTTGGGTTTGGCATGGATTACAAAGGCTATCTGCGCAATGCGCCCGGTATTTATGCGGTTAAGGAGAGTGCATCATGATCGGATTGATTGGTGGCAGCGGATTATCTCAGCTGGATGGGTTGATTCTGCAAGAGCAAATGCAGCGGGCGACCCCTTTTGGCGAACCTTCGGCACCGTTAATGGTGGGTACTTTTGCGGGTAAAGAGGTCGCTTTTCTGCCCCGGCATGGAGAACACCATACGATTCCGCCACATTTGATTAATTATCGGGCGAATATCTGGGCGATGCATCAATTAGGTGTTGAACAGATTCTCGCTGTTGCTTCAGTGGGCGGCATTACAGAAGAATACAAACCGGGTGTAATTGCCTTACCGGATCAACTGATAGATTACAGCTGGGGCAGGGAGTCCAGTTTTGCCAGCGAGGATTTTGCGGCAGATAAACACATAGATTTCACCTATCCATTTGATGAAACACTGCGTCAGCAAATACAGTTGGCTGCCAATAGTGAAGAAATGTCAGTGATCGATGGTGGCAGCTATGCGGTCACACAGGGGCCAAGATTGGAAACTGCTGCCGAGATTGGCCGATTTAAAAAAGATGGCGCCGATATGGTGGGCATGACGGCCATGCCTGAAGCGGTGTTGGCGCGAGAGCTGAATATTGCTTATGCCAGCATAGCGGTGGTGGCAAATCACGCCGCAGGCTTAAGCTCACACCCATTGACCATTGAAGCAATCCTGGAAACCATGGAAGAGTCTATGGTACAGGTACATCGACTGTTAAAAGGTGTTATTCCGCTGTTGTAGCTTCACCTTCAGAGGGCAGAGAGTAGGTTTCTGGCCCAGTCATATTAGATAACACCTGATCCGGTGTCGATACTGGAATTAGCTGTAAAATCGCCCCAAACCGTGGGTGGTCAAAATAATGCACCTGTTTACTGCGAATACGGCGCAGTTCCACTAAACGAGGTTGATGCAAAGTATGGAATGAGTCACTCTCAACTGATCTGACACCATCCTGCAGCCATAAGTCCAGATTTGCATGCAGGTAGGTGGCGATATGGAAACGTACTTGTCCTTTTACCCGATCAGATTCTATCGCTACTGCCTGGGCACGATTACGGTTGCCTACCGCTTGTTGCCAGGATTGATGACTCACCACCCGATAACCTGCTGAATTGCGAAGACGTTGTGCAATATTACCCAGATTTTTATTTCCAGCCGGTTGAATGGCTTTATTCGTCATGCCAACACTTAATGGTGCAGGATCCTGCAGAGTAAATACTGGTGACTGCTCATTGTCGGAGGGATTGAGCACTTCAAATACAATCAGTTCAACGTGATACCACTGCTGAGCCTGTGCGACGACACCAAAACTCATTAAAGCGACAAGTAATATGCTGCGAATAAGGCCCATAAATTTCATAGAAAAGTGATCCCGAATGACGAATATGACTATTGTCTAACGCCAACCTGAAAAAGTCCAAGATCTAGGTGGCTATGAACAATCAATAGCCCCTGATATTCTGCATTGCTGGTATCATCCAGTGAACATCAAAAATCACAATGGAGCAAACTCAATGGAAGGTTTTTCGCTATTTGTCATCGTCGTGCTGGTACTCGCCGTCGTCCTGATTTTAATGGGCGTAAAGTCAGTTGATCAGGGTTGGGAATTTACGGTTGAACGGTTTGGCCGCTATACCCGAACCTTACGTCCCGGTTTGAATCTGATTGTGCCGGTGATTGATAAGGTGGGTGCACGTATCAATATGATGGAACAGGTACTGGATGTACCTTCTCAGGGTATTATCACCAAGGATAATGCGATGGTGCGTGTTGATGGTGTGGTGTTTTATCAGGTCATTCATGCCGCAAAAGCGGCTTATGAAGTCAGTGGACTGGATAATGCGATTCTGAACTTAACCATGACCAATGTGCGGACAGTGATGGGGTCAATGGATCTGGATGAACTGCTCTCCAAACGCGATGAAATCAACACTCGATTATTAACTGTAGTGGATGATGCAACAACGCCGTGGGGAATTAAGGTTACCCGTATTGAAATCAAGGATATTGAGCCACCGGCTGATCTGATTGAAGCTATGGGCCGGCAGATGAAAGCTGAGCGGATTAAGCGCGCCAATATTCTGGAAGCTGAAGGACATCGTCAGTCTGAAATTCTGCGCGCAGAAGGGGAAAAGCAAGCCGCGGTATTAGATGCTGAAGGGCGCCGTGAAGCCGCTTTTCGTGATGCGGAGGCGCGTGAACGTTTGGCGGAGGCGGAGGCCAAAGCGACAGCAATGGTGTCAGAAGCCATTGCCAAAGGTGACTTGCAGGCAGTGAATTATTTTGTCGCCCAAAAATATATTGAAGCACTTAAAGATATGGCCAGTGCAAATAATCATAAGATCATCATGATGCCACTGGAAGCGAGCAGTGTAATAGGGTCATTGGCAGGTATAACCGAGCTTGCCAAGGAAGCCTTCATCAGTAAAGAGAAGTAATATGCCGATTATCGTAGACTTCTGGCATTGGTGGGTATTGGCTGTAGTACTGATTACACTGGAAGTGATTCTGCCCAGTTTTTTTGCTTTATGGATGGGAATTGCGGCGTTTATCACCGGCTTGGTATTACTGCTGTTTCCCGAGATTCCATGGCAGTTTCAATGGCTGATGTTTGCCGTGTTATCAGTGCTCAGCATCGTGCTTTGGCGCAGGTATTACGTAAAACATCCGATTAAAACAGATGAGCCGTTGTTAAATCGCCGTGGTGAACAACATGTCGGTCGTATTATTACCCTGACCCATCCTATTGTGAATGGACAAGGGAAAGTCATTCTCGATGATTCGACCTGGAAGGTACACGGTCCCGATTGCCCGACAGGTACCCGTGTTCAGGTTACCTCCGTGGATAGCGTCATTCTTAACGTTGAAATAATTATCTGAACATTATGGCTTTTTTGATTGATTTGATACGTCATGGTGAACCCCAGGGCGGTAAACGATATCGTGGTCAACTGGATGATCCGTTAAGTGAGTTGGGCTGGCAGCAAATGCGATCTGCCACCATGGATAATCCACCCTGGCAGCAAATTGTCAGTTCGACATTGAGTCGTTGTGCGGATTTTGCCAAAGAGCTTGAAGTTAAGCATGCCATTCCACTACAACTGGATACACAATTTACCGAAATAGGTTTTGGTGACTGGGAAGGCAAAACGGCCAGTGAACTGGAACAACAGGATAAAGCGGCATTTTATGCTTTCTATGAAGATCCCATCCGTAATACACCTGCCAATGCAGAACCATTGCTCGATTTTCAACGGCGCATTCAACAGGCCTGGCAAACCTTGCTGGAACAGCATGCTGACAAACATATTCTGCTGGTTGCCCATTCAGGTGTTATTCGTATGATTCTTACTCAGGTCCTGGCGATGCCTCTGGAAGCCATGTTTCGCATCCAGGTTCCTTATGCCTCGGTTAGCCGTATTGTTATTTACAACGAAGGCCCCAGACTCTATCCCCAATTACAGTTTCATGCAGGAAAACTATGACGGCGTTTTTTAATACCGGTTTAAGCCAGCAGCAGTTTCTGGCTGAGTACTGGCAAAAAAAACCATTCGTCATTCGTCAGGCTTTTCCTCTGCCTGTGAGCGAGCTGACCCCCGATGATTTGGCGAGCTTTGCTGGCGACGAGGATATTGAGTCACGTTTGATTCAGGAGTTTGGGGAAAAGCCCTGGCAGTTAAAACATGGCCCTTTCGATGAAAGCGATTTTGCTGCATTACCCGAAACGCACTGGACTTTGCTGGTTCAGGATATGGATAAGCATTATCCACCGTTACAGAATCTGCTGGCGGCTTTTGACTTTCTGGCAGACTGGCGCCACGATGATGTGATGATCAGTTATGCACCGGAAGGGGGATCCGTTGGACCGCATACCGATAGTTATGATGTTTTTTTGTTACAGGCACAGGGGACGCGACGCTGGCAAATCAGCGGTAAACCGTTAGATAACGCCATATTCAGAGATGATACTGATATGCGTATTTTGCAGCAGTTTTCAGCGGAACAACAATGGGATTTGCAACCGGGTGATATGCTTTATTTACCGCCTCATTATGCGCATCATGGTGTGGCATTAAATCCATGTTTGACGTTTTCGGTAGGTTTTAGAGCCCCATCGCAGTTACAGTTGCTTGATGCTTTCAGTCACACACTGCAGGAGCAGGATATTGCCGAGCGACTCTACGCCGATGCTGATATAAACGTAACGTTTTCAGCAACGGAGATTGATGCTAACGCAATACAGCGGTTTCAGAAATTATTGCTGGACACCATAAATGAAAATACCGGGTTGATGTCATTAGCTGTTGGGCGGCTGGTCACCGAGACAAAATCAACTTTAGAGGTTTTGGCCGACGAATTTATCACCGATAAACCTAAGCTCGATGAGTTGGAGAAACGATTTAATAACGGCGAATATTTACAACGCAATGTGTATATTCGCTTTGCCTGGCATAAAGACTCTGCCAAGGCGTATTTATTTGTAGCCGGGGAAGCCTATTGCGTTGAACTTGCCGCTGCAGAACATCTCTCTTGGTTCACCACTAAAGCCCAGCTTAATCATCAGGACTGGCAGTGTTTACGCAAATATCCTGTATTAGCCGATGTCTGTTGTGAACTGATTGCCGAAGGTGCCTTCTATTGGCCGGAAGAGTTTGTCTAAAACTTATTTTGAATGGCGCTTGAATTCAGTATGGTGACATTTTGGGCACGGTGGAATGCGTCCGGTTTTTTTAAAATGCATTTCTGAACCACAGGAATCGCAAACCAGAGAGCCTATGCCGGTAATTTCGCCGGTGTGATATTGCTGAGCCATCTGCGCCTGATTCGCTAATTGACCAAGTTCAAGCCGGGTCCGGTCGGCAACAGAGGCAAATAATTCATAAAGCCGGTCTTCAACCAGTTGTAAATCAAAATTGAACCAGGTGGAAAATTCTTTCCCTGTGGTTTCCAGATAATTCGCGGCATCCTGCAAATCACGCTCGACATAATAAGCAATTTTATCGGCTTCTTCTGCCGTTATTTCCCGCAGCTCAATGGCTCTTAGCTTCGCCAGCTCAATACGTTGTTTGAGAGTGGGAACTGCATTTTTTTCGGCATCATCAAAAAAATGATGAATGCGTTCCATCATTTTGTCATAGGCCGCTGTGAACTTTTCTTCGAAGTTATTATCTGACATGACTTAACCCTTTATCTGCTGCGGTTTTTAAGTTAACTTAGCACAAATTAATCCAACGGAGGAAACCGTTTTGAGCACTGCACGCAAGCTTTTGTTTGGCGGGTTTTTATTTTGTCTGAGTTTATTGCTGGCATCTGTTTATATGCAGCATGTACTTGAATTAGAACCTTGCCCATTATGTATTCTGCAACGTGTCATGGTGTTAATAACGGGGATATTTTTTCTGGTAGCAGCAATCCATAATCCGGCAAAAAAAGGGATTAAAGTTTATGCAGGGCTAATTAGTTTCTCGGCGATACTGGGGGCGGCAATTTCTGCGCGACATGTCTGGTTACAAAACCTGCCTGCCGATCAGGTACCAAGCTGTGGCCCGGGAATGGGCTTTATTATGGAAAACTTTCCCTTGTCCGACGCATTGTCTTTAGTGTTAAGAGGCTCAGGAGAATGCGCGGAAGTGTCATGGACATTCCTGAACCTCAGTATACCTGCGTGGACGCTGCTGGCCTTTGTGGGAATGTTAGTTTTGGCAATTGCTGCTGCCTGGCGACAGCATTAAAACGTAATTGAACAACAAAACTAGTAAAGAGAATTGATAGCTTAAGCGATTAACGGGCGCGATAGACGATGCGGCCTTTGCTTAAATCGTAGGGAGTCAGCTGAACAGTCACCTTGTCTCCGGTAAGAATGCGGATATAGTTTTTACGCATTTTCCCCGAAATATGTGCTGTCACAACATGACCATTTTCCAGTTCGACACGGAAAGTAGTATTAGGCATGGTGTCAATGACAGTGCCTTCGAATTCAATATGATCTTCTTTTGCCATACAGGTCTGATTTTACCTAGCGATTAAAAGATCCATTTTGCCGTAATATCACTGATTATTCAAAGTTTTTTTATCACAGTTTTGCCATTGACCATTAAATTGTTGTAAAGCAGAGAAACGACTCTTGTAACGCATTTTAGGACTATCACCAATCCAGTAGCCTAAATACAACCACGACAGATTTTGTTGTTGGGCTAATTCAACCTGTTTGAGAATAGCAAAAGTACCTAAACTTCTCGCCGACAACTCAGGATCAAAGAACGTGTAGAAAGCTGAAGCGGCATCAGTGACAAAATCTGTAATGGCAACTGCCAGTAACTTCTCTCGCGCTCGGAATTCTATAAACGCCGTATCGCTCCAGCTGCTGGTGAGAAACTGGAGATAGGTTTCTTTGCTTGGATTATCCATTCCGCCACCGGGATGACGATGTGCCAGATAGCGCTGATAAAGTTCGTAATGTTCGGCATTAAAATTAGCTGGCTTGATAACGATGTCAATATCATTATTGTTGCGCAAGCAACGCCGTTGACTGCGGTTTGGCCGGAAGTTATTAACATCAATCCTGACCGGTACACAGGCATCGCATGCCGGACAGAAAGGTCGGTAGACGTGCTCTCCACTGCGGCGGAAACCATGCTGGATAAGTTGACTGTAAAGCGTATTTGTCAGTGGGCGCAGCGGATCCGGATAAATGTTTCGCGCTAAACGATCTTCCAGATAAGAGCAGGCATGTGGCCTGTCCTGATAAAAATCAAGGCTCATAAACAAACGGTAACGCGCTGGTTTGCCAACTGCCAGACTGGCCAGATAAGGAACACAGTTTTTGCACCCGCTCAACAAATTGTTCTCTTGGTAGTGTGACTGCTCCAAGACGTGCCAAGTGTTCAGAATACACCTGGCAATCAATTAGTGGATAACCCCATAATCTGAGCTGCCGGGAGAGGGCAACCAGGGCAATTTTTGAAGCATTTGTTTTAAAACTGAACATGGATTCACCAAAAAACATTTTGCCAATGGCCACACCATAAACACCACCAAAAAGCTGTCCATCCTGCCAACATTCCACACTATGGGCATAACCTGTCTGATGCAATTCTGTATAAGCCGCTATCATTTCATTATGAATCCAGGTTTCATGTTGATCGACAGGCATTTTCAGTCGAGGTGCGGCGCAGGCCTGCATAACCGCTTTAAAATCTTGGTCAAATGTAATGCGAAAAGGTTTTTGTCGTAAGGCTTTTTTTAAGCTTTTACTGATGTGGATCTTATCGGTTTCGAATACCATGCGGGGATCAGGGCTCCACCATAAAATCGGATCATAAGCATTGAACCAGGGGAAAATACCTTGGCGGTAAGCATTCAGTAATCGCGTAACAGACAGGTCTCCACCAGCAGCTAATAAGCCATGTGAGGTTGTCTGTTCAACTGGTGGGAACGGACTGTCCACTGAGGATCCTAACCAGCTGATAGCCATTAATCGTTTAACTGTAGATTAAGCTCTTTGGCCCAGAAAAGTGCGTCCAGATAGGCTGCCAGGAGTGCTTCGGCACTCACTACGGAATAATCAATTGCAGACCAGTTGCCCCGCTCATAATTCAATACCTGGTTAAGTGCGGTACCGGCAACGCCTTCTTTAAGTAAAAGGGCGGAGTGCAGTTCTTCGCTTAACGGCAGGTCTTGTAATAGTACTTCAAGCGGTTTATCCATTAAGGCATCAAGCGTGGAAAACAAGCCAGCAGCAAAAAAGACATCGGAATGGCCTTTATAGTATTTCGCCAGCAATTCGCACATTCTGCCTCGAATCATCGCGGTGGTGCGAAGCTCACTGGGTTTATTATCAAGGCCAGACAGGCATAACAGGCTGGCCCAGGTTTTAATTTTATTTTGTCCCAGCATCACAACAGCCTGGCGGGTACTGCCGACTTCGCGGGGTAGACCAAAAAATGCTGAGTTAATCAAACGAAGTAACTTATAACTTAACGCCACGTCCTGATTAATAATTTCAGCCAGTTCATCAACTTCTACCTCTGGATCCTGCAGCTTGACTAAAAGTTCCATCAGCGTTTGCGCCGCAGGGTCAACATTCTTATCGTGGGAAGTATCCGGTAAGGTGTAGAAAAAACCCTGAAGTAAGTCTATATCGTGAAGCTGGCACAAACTGAACTGCTTGAGTACGTTGACGTTCAAGGCACATAGCACTTCATGTTGTTGGCGCCACTGGGGTAAGTTTGCGGTTATCTCATCTGCAGAGAATGTATCCAGGTCGATCAATAAAGTTTGGGTCTGGCCTACATTATTTCTGGCATCAGTAGCATAACTTACATGCGTACTGGCCGGTTTGGATAACGATTTTTCATTTGCTTCAATAATTAAATCTATACCTGGCATGGCGTAATCAAAAAGCGCTTGTTGCCATGAGGCGGGAATCGTCAATAAGGTTTTTTGATTGTGGTTTATTGCCTGCAGAATATCAGATAGCTGCGACAAAAAATCGGGAACCGGTGAGTCTTCATTTAGCGGGTTACCATTGATGTCAAGAAATGTCAGGTGATAGCTGTCAACATCAAGCTTTTTGGATAGAAATAATGGCTGGCGGTGAATGAGACCGTTAAAGCTTTTCAGTGAGTCATATGCCGTATAGATATCCGTCATGTAAAGCCGCTCTTAATGTTTACGTTCGGTTAATAAGATTCTCGTCCAGAAAATGCATGAGAAAGTGTACCACTGTCAACATATTCAAGTTCACCCCCCAATGGAATACCATGCGCCAAACGTGTTACATGTATTTCTCTTGCCCGTGCCAGTTCACTGATGTAATGCGCCGTGGCCTGTCCTTCAACAGTCGGATTGGTTGCCAGAATAACTTCAGAAACAGTCTTCTGATCAAACCGTTCGATAAGATCAGGAATCCCCAGTGCTTCAGGTCCAATACCATCTAACGGAGATAAATGGCCGGTAAGCACAAAATATTGACCTCGATAATGGGTAGCCTGTTCAATTGCAATCACATCGCTGGGCATCTCGACAATACACAGTTGATCGTCACGACGAGAAGAGTCACTGCAACGACTGCAAATATCTTCTTCACTTAAAATCCGGCATCGACGGCAATGTTTTACATTGGCGAGTGCCTTACTTAACATTTCAGCCAGATGTTCACCACCGCTACGATCGCGCTCCAGCAGATGAAATGTCATACGCTGGGCTGATTTAGGCCCGACACCGGGTAAACAGCGTAAAGCCTGAATCAGTTGATCAATGCTGGGTCCAAGAGTCGCCATAATTGCCTGAGATTAGAAAGGCATCTTCATACCAGGAGGCATCATACCGGCCATGCGTTCCTGAGTGGTTTTTTCGACCTGTCTGACGGCATCATTGACTGCCGCAGCGATCAAATCTTCCAGCATGTCCTTGTCATCCTGAAACAGACTATCCTCAATACTTACCCGTTTTACATCGTGTTTCCCGGTCATGGTAATTTGTACCATGCCACCACCCGCCTGGCCGGTCACTTCAACATTGGCCAGTTCTTCCTGGGCTTTTTGCATATTGGCCTGCATTTGCTGGGCCTGCTTCATCAGATTGCCTAATCCACCTTTCATAGGAGATCCTCACTAGTTATAAGGGTTTAATTGTAGTATCGATTATACGGGCATTAAATGCATTTTTGATCTGTTCCACAACAGGATCATTGTGGATGGCATCAACCGCATTTTGCTGAAGCTCAGCGGCTTGTTGCGCGCGCTCAGCAGCCAATGTAGATATATTTTCTGTATTTGTTGCTTCAGTGAACACTAATATGACTTCAAACTGCAGTTGTTTACTGACAGCTGTTTGTAGTTTTGTAACCGATTTATCATTAGCCAGATGCTGTAGTTCAGGCGCGACGGAGAGATAGATTTTATTGTTATCCGTGCGGATAAATGCACAATGATCGGCAAGTTGTCTGGCAAAAGCCGACAACTTTAATTGCGCAATCAATGCCGTCCAATTTGCAGTGGTTAAACTGGCAAGTTGCTCTACTTCTTCAGAAATGGGCAAATCCGAAGTTACCGCTGATTCTGTTTTTGTTTCAACCGCTGCAACCGAAGCCGTTTTATGATCAATTGTTGGTTCTTCTATCTTAACGGCGACTGTATCAGTTTGCTGCGCAACCGTTTGTCCCGTGGCTGCCACAGAATATGGAGTTGTGGTATTCGCATCCGGGGAATAATTTGCTTCAGGTTCAATTGATGGACTCAGCGGTGCCGGAGCAGGCACCGGTTTCGCATTAGTTTGCGGCTTTTTTGCGGGGGACTGTCCTGCACTATTATTGACTGTTTGAGGCTGAAAACTCAGCATCCGTAACAAGGTCATTTCAAAACCACTGCGTGGATCCGCTGCATATGGCATATCACGCTTGCCATGCAGGGCAATCTGATAAAGCAGTTGAACCGTTTCTACGCTGAAAACATCTGAGAAATTTTTAAGTGCCGCATCATCTTGCTGGTCGAGCGTTTCTGTGTCGGCAATCAATTGAATTGTGGCAATACGTTGCAGGCTGGTCATCAAACCATCCAGCACCACGACAAAATCACGCCCTAAAGAGGCCAACTCATCGGTATGCGCCAGCAGGGCTTTAGCATCTTTTGTAGCAAACGCTTGGAGAAGTTGAATTAACTGCTGCTGTGACACACTGCCCAGCATCTGGCTGACAATTTCCGCGGTGACTTTTCCACCGGCAAAGGCAATTGCCTGATCCAGTAAACTCAGCGCATCCCGCATGCTGCCATCGGCGGCAAACGCAATTTGATTTAAAGCTTCGGCCTCAAAATCAATGTTTTCCTGCTGCAGGATAAACGCGAGATGATCTTCGATTTGTCTGATATCCAGCCGACGCAGATTAAATTGCAGACAGCGCGATAAAATAGTGACTGGCAATTTTTGTGGATCAGTTGTCGCAAAGAGGAATTTGACGTGGGGAGGGGGCTCTTCCAGCGTTTTTAATAATGCATTAAAACTGCTGGTAGACAGCATATGCACTTCGTCAATCAGATAGACTTTATAACGTCCACGACTCGGTGCGTATTGAACATTATCCAGCAGTTCGCGGGTATCATCGACTTTGGTACGTGACGCCGCATCCACCTCAATCAGATCAACAAACCGACCATTGTCGACTTCAACACAGCTGTTACATACACCACAAGGGGTAGAGCTGATGCCTTGTTCACAGTTGAGAGATTTGGCAAAGATCCTTGCCAATGTGGTTTTGCCCACGCCACGGGTGCCGGCAAACAGAAAAGCATGATGCAGGCGATCTTGATCAAGACCGTTGATCAGCGCGCGTAAAACATGCTGCTGGCCGACAACTTCGGCAAATTTTTTGGGGCGCCACTTGCGGGCCAGTACCAGATAACTCATGCAGCTTGTCAGATACCCAATGTGGTCATAAGGGTGGTGACCCAAACCAGCCCAATCTCGGCGCCCGAGTCCGATGGCTGCGCTGCTCCCTTCCGGGCCTGACGTGGTAACCAACATATCGTCGCGAGGAGACCGGCTGGGCCACCATAGAGTTAGCTATTCTATGCTTTTTTTGATTTCAGTGCCATGCATAGAAGTAATAAAAACAAAGAAATTTGTTATTGACGGAGTAATGAAGATTTTCTTGTTAGAAGTTGCAAAGGGCATTCGCATAACGCAGTGACCGATACTGACACTATTTAGAATTGTTGCATTTTCTCAGTTAGGTGTAACAAACCAAAAAGCTTGCGGTAAATATGAAAGAGGCATGCGTAAGAAAAAAATCAGAGAGATAAATCGAGGACGCTATGATCGGAATTAAATTGGCGGAGAACGAGGGATTCGAACCCTCGATAGGCTATTAACCTATACACACTTTCCAGGCGTGCGCCTTCAACCACTCGGCCAGTTCTCCTATAAGGGGGCAAAAGCTTATCTCAGTTCGTGTTTTCTGGCAATGCCGTTGAGTCTTCAACATGGTTTTCATCTGCCGATGATTTTGTTTCTGATTGTTTTGAGGGTTTGTTTTGATTGCGTTGATTGGTTTGTCTTGCGTATTGAGCCAGGCCTTTCAGTACCAGATCAGGTTCATGAATAAGGAGTTGTGGCAATAACCGGATTAATTCGTCAGCATCACCACCGGTGATTAAAAACCGAATTTCGTTTTTGAAATTCTGTTGCAGATCGTTGATAAGGTTTTCCAGGGTAGCGGTCACCATATACAACGTACCGGCTTGAATAGCGCTGTGCGTATTGGTTGCCAATAATTTAAATTCACTTTCCTGTGTGGCGTTATTCAGTGCATCTGTATTATCGGTCAACATTTGTTTCATCAGTGATAACCCCGGAAGAATCAAACCGCCCTGATGCTGACCTTTTTCAGTGACTATGTCGACCGTAATTGCCGTACCACAATCAATAATACAAGTGACTTCTTTGGCGTGCTGACGGCCAGCGATAATAGCTAACCAGCGATCTATACCAAGCGTTTCAGCCTGGTCATAAGCATTGGTGACACCAAAACGTCTTTTCTCACTTCGAATAAATACCGGAGTGAGCTGCCATTGTTTTTCAACCCATTCGCTGAGTTGAGCGGCCATTTTCTCACCTGCTACATTACTGACAAAAATTGCTGTAATGCCATCAAGTGATTTCCAGGCTTTATTCAGGGCTGCTTTGATGCCGGTCTTTGGTCTGGCAAAGCTTTCTGAGTCAGCCAAAACCTTGGATTTTATCGTTGTCCACTTGACCTGACTGTTACCGATATCGACTAATAGGATCATGAAGCAAACCTGATGCTGAGGTGGCTGTTGGACAAGTAGGCTACTTGCTGGTCTCGCATATATCGTAATTCACCTTGTTCGTTGATACCACAGGCAAGTGCGGTAAATTGACCGTTTTCACTGATGATATTGATGGCTTGATTATGTAAAGCATCATATTGTGGCCATAAAGGCAAAAAGTCGTTAAGACCACGATGAGAAAACAGTTCTAGAGTTTCAATCATATTTTGAATTATTTTAGCTGCCAGCCGATTGCGACAGGGGAGCGGGTTACAAAGTTGCTCCAGGCTGATAATGGGCTGAGGGATGGCAGTCTGTATATTGTCCGGTAGTGAGAGGTTCAAGCCGATACCGACGGTAACGTAGTTTTGGCTTCCGTAACGTGATTCTACAAGAATTCCTGCAAGTTTACGTCGCTTATGTAGCACATCATTGGGCCACTTAAGTTGCAGGTCGTCAATTCCATATTCTCTGAGCGTGTTTATCAGGGCAATACCAATAGCAATGCTCAAACCATTTCGAACTGACTCGCTTGTCAGCTGACGCATTATTGAAAGGTAAATATTGCCACTGGCAGGGGAAACCCATTCGGTACCACGTCGTCCACGCCCGGCGGTTTGCATTTCAGCAAGACACACTGATGTACCGGTTTTTCCGTTTTGTGCTTTTTGCCAGAGAATATCATTGGTTGATGTGACTTCAGAAAACACCTGAAGGCTATCAAGCTGATGGAGTATTTCAGGGGGTAGCGTTTCGCGGATAATTTTTGCGTTGAGCGCAACGTATGGAGGTAAACTCAAAATAAGGCTTCATAGTCAGTAACGACTATAGTGTATCGTCAAATGTAATTTTTTTGCCAGTGTTATGAGATATTGAGATTAAAAAGCCGTTTAAACTTTGATATCGAGCAATGAACCCAGTGTATCTGAACTGATTTGTAAGGCTTTGGCGGAAGCCTGAACCTGAAGTTTATCGCTGTTCATATTCACCATCGGTGTCACCATATCACCACCTTTGGTCGATTCACTGGCCACAGCAAAGGCGTTTTTGTTCAGGCTTTGCATACCACTCTGGATACCTTGGTAAGCTGATTGGATGGCTGGAATAGTGCTCATAATGGATTCCGGAAAAATAGTAGTTGTATTTCAACACTGTTCACAGCTTAAGTCTGTGAGTTTCTTCGCAATTTTGCTAAGGCACGAATATAAAGATTCGCTGCAATAAAGAAAACGCTGCTGAATATGACCTCAAATAAAGGATACCAGATAATGGCATCGCGACTGTAGAGTTCGCCAATACCATGAGCAATGTAAAATAACATCAAAAAGCTGGCCCAGGCATGGGTATAGCTTTTGCCATATAAGATCCCACGCATTGGAAACAGCAAGGGCATTACACCAATAATCAACCATGCTGCTACCGGAAAGTTTTCACTGTGTTCTGCGATCAAAATCCATATCAGCAAGCTTATCATCAGTCCAAAAAAACTGATTAAAGAAATCATTCTAAGGGATTGCACTAACTTCATCTGATCAGCCTTACAGCAAGGTCAGCTACCCGTAGCCCCAGCGCCTGACAGAGAACAATCTCTTCCTGGCTCATAGCGTGTTTATTATCCGGGCCTGCGAAATGGCTGGCACCATAGGGGGTGCCACCTGTCTGTGTTGTCATCAATGCGGCTTCTGAATAGGGCAAGCCACTGATTACCATGCCATGATGTAATAGCGGTAACATCATCGATAACAAGGTGGTTTCCTGCCCACCGTGCAGACTTCCGGTCGAGGTAAAGACTGCGGCAGGTTTACCGCTCAATGTCCCGGATAGCCAGTGATCACTGGTGCCATCAATAAAATATTTAAGGGCAGCTGACATATTGCCAAAGCGGGTAGGACTACCGATAATCAACCCTGCACATTCCTGTAAATCCGTTGCCGTGGCATAAAGATGGCCCCCAGGTGGGATTTCTTCTTCAGTTGCTTCACAGACGGTTGAAACCTTGGGAACAGTTCTGAGCCTCGCAGTACATTCCGGATGTTTTTCTACGCCCCGTGCAATGTGTTCTGCCATGGATTTAACATGGCCTGACTGGCTGTAATAGAGGATCAAAATTTCATGCATGCTGGGTTCTCAAAGAATATTCAACACCGCTTCGGGTGGTCTGCCAATAATGGCCTGATTGTTTTTAATGACGATAGGGCGTTCGATAAGTTTCGGGTTGGCACACATCGCTGTGATCAGATCCTCATCAGATAAATCCGCATTATCCAATTGTAATTCCTTGTATAGCGATTCTTTAGAACGTAACAACTGTCTGGGACGAAGCTTCAGTTGTCGTAGAATAGCCGTCAATTCATCCACTGAAGGTGGCGATTTCAGATATTCGACAATTTCAATATCTTGCTGCTGACTTTCAAGTAACGCCAGGGTTTCGCGTGATTTGCTACAGCGAGGGTTGTGATAAATACGTGTCTTGTTCATGAAGGTGAATCCAGTAATTTTTCCAAAGCAGTGAGATGAATTTCAGTTGGACGGACTGTTCCCCAGCTGGCACATCCGGGACATAGCCAATGCATGGTTTTTCCTGAGAAGCCACAGTTTTTACAGGTATAACGATCACCTTTTTCCACCATGGTTCTGGTAATACGTTCAATCAAAGGTATCAGTGCAATCTGGTTGCTTTCGCCAAGTTTAATCAATGTATGTAATCCTTCAACAGAAGGATGATGATGCAACTGTTCAAAGAGTATTTGTTGAGCGGCTTGAGTGTTTTCAAGCTGTGCGACAATATGCGTCAACATAATACGGGCGGAAGTCATATTCGGATGGCGGGTAATCAGTTGCGATAGCTGTTCACGAAACGCTGGTAAATCTCCCATTTGCTGATAGGCTTCGTGCCAATATGATAATGCTTCTGAGAGAAATTTAGGGTTTTGCTGTTCAATATTCTGCAGTGCATCCAGCGCTTTGCGCGGCTGTTTTAATGCCAGATAAAGTTTGGCTTCCAGGAGACTTGCTCTGACGCAATTGGCATCATGAAACAGGGCCTGTTTCAGCATAGTAAAGGCTTCATGTCGATCCTGATCGGCATGTTGTTCAGCTAATTCACAGTAAAACTGGGCAATCAAGGGCCTGACCTGGCCGGTTTTACTCGCATCAATCTGTTTGCCCATTTCGATCGCCTGAGACCATTTTTTTTCCTGCTGATATATGCGCATTAATTGTTTTGCGGCTTCCGGGTGGGGGTGGGGTTGTTGCAGTAACTCTAAAAAAAGATGTTCTGCCCGGTCTAATACCCCGGCATGCATGTAGTCCAGACCCAATTCCACCATTGCCTGCAGTCGTTGCTCACCATGTAAGCTGGGTCTGGCAATTAAATTTTGATGAATGCGTATGGCGCGTTCGGTTTCACCGCGACGGCGAAAAAGATTCGCTAAAGCCAAATGGGTTTCAACCGTTTCACTATTGACTTCCAGTAAGCCGATAAACACATCAATTGCTTTATCAGGTTGTTCATTGAGAAGGTAATTCAACCCTTTGAAGTATTCTGGATTGAAGGTCTTAGCATGCTTTTGTGGAAGGCGTTGGTAATGTCGCCTGGCGAGGAGCCAACCTGACAATGCCGCAACCGGTAATAACAAAAATAGCCATTGCATCATCATATTGACCTAGCGACTATCACGCACAGGTAAAATACGCAGGCTGTTTAATTCTTGTTCGGCATTTTGTAATTTATTGACTAATCGATGGTTTTCATAGCGGATACGGATGGTACTGAGCGCTATAAGTGCTGCTCCAATCATCAATCCCAACAGCAATACAGCAATTAATAAAACGGCTAAAGGTAATTGCCACTGAACAAAAAACAAATCAAGCGACACGACTTGCATGTTAAATGCAGCAAATGCAGTGCTAAGTATAAAAGCACTGATAAATAAGGCGAGAATAAAAATTTTTCTTATCATCTGTTCATCCTGTTTTCAGGCGGGGAATTCGCTGGGTGAAGATGATCATACCGTAATTATCTTCATTGCCCAGAGTGTGGGTAAATCATGTAGAATATCCGACATTCTGACAGGTCTGGCCTGTAAAAAATTGTATTTGTGGAGATTTCACCATGACCTTTGTTGTCACTGAAAACTGTATTAAATGTAAATATACTGATTGTGTTGATGTCTGCCCAGTAGACTGTTTTCACGAAGGTCCTAACTTTTTGGTTATTGACCCTGATGAATGTATAGATTGCACGCTTTGTGAACCTGAATGTCCAGCAGAAGCTATTTTCTCCGAGGATGATTTGCCTGATGAACAAATGGAGTTCCTGCAGATTAATGCGGAATTATCTCAAGTCTGGCCGGTGCTTTCCGAGAAAAAAGATCCATTAGACGATGCTGAAGAGTGGGATGGAAAACCAAACAAAACGCCTTTGCTGGAACGATAAGCTCAGGTAAAAAAAAGCCCGCTTTCCATAAGGTCAGCGGGCTTTTTTATGGCAGTTGTTTAATCCATTAACAGACGAAGTTTTTTCATCGCATTATTTTCAATCTGACGAATCCGTTCAGCGGAAACCTGATATTGTTCGGCCAGTGTATGCAAGGTGGCTTTATCATCATCATGCAACCAGCGCTGACTGATAATATCGCGACTGCGATCATCGAGTGTCGCTAGCGCATTGACCAGTTTCTGCTGTTGAAAATCAGCATAATCATCCTGTTCCAGTTGTTTTGATGGATCACTGTTATCCGTTGCTTTTAAATAGGCTGCAGGTGAATAAGTTGAATCGTCATCATCACTATCTACTGGCAAATCAAACGATGTATCCGGCTGGGCCAGACGGCGTTCCATATCAATTACATTGGCTGCGGTAACACCAAGATCTTCAGCAACAGCTTCAATTTCATCCTGGTTCAACCAGCCCAGACGCTGTTTGGCGCTACGCAGATTAAAAAACAATTTTCGTTGCGCTTTGGTCGTGGCGATTTTGACGATGCGCCAGTTGCGAATCACATACTCGTGAATCTCAGCGCGAATCCAATGCACGGCAAATGAAACCAGACGCACGCCTTTTTCAGGGTCAAAGCGTTTGACCGCTTTCATCAGACCGATATTACCTTCCTGAATCAGATCGGCAACCGGCAAACCATAGCCGCTGTAGCCTTTGGCGATACGAACAACAAAGCGTAAATGCGACAGAACCAGACGTTGGGCTGCCTCAAGGTCACCATTTTGTTGTAACCGTGTTGCTAAATCGTGCTCTTCTTCAGCCGTTAAAACGGGAATTTGATGCACGAGATTGGTGTATGCATCCAGATTGCCAATCGGTGCGGTGGCAAGTTGATATTGGGCTGCATGGGTTGTCATGTATGCGTTCTCCCTAAGAAAACCTGATTCATTTTACCAAATAGAATACCAAAAACTCTCTATTAGAATGAAGTTGGGATAGAAAGTTTCATTAGCCGACTAGCTTGGCTCAATTGCATTCAAATGTCTACTGACTGCCAGCCATGCCCCCATGACGCCAAGTAATAATCCGCAGAGCGGCAGACCAAATAACATTTGACCAGCGTACCATTTTAACTGGAACTGACTGTCATATAATGCGGCCAGTTCATCAATCGGGCCGCTGATGATAAGCAGACTGATCAGTAATGTTATCCACGCCAATACGCCGCCAAGCAAGCCATACCACATACCGGTATATAAAAACGGTCGTCTGACAAAGGTATTGGTGCCGCCCACTAATTTGATAACGCGGATTTCAGTCTGACGGTTAAGAATGGCCAGCCGAATAGTATTGCCTATAACCAGAAGCACACTTAACGACAATAGAATAGCCAGTATAGTAATGCCGCGTTGGCCTGTTTCATTAATACTGCGTAAACGCTGTAGCCACTGCATATCAAGCTGAGCTAAATCCACTTCAGGTAACGCAGCCAGTCTTGCCAATAATGCCTCAGTTGCTTCCTGCTGTTGATTTTCTTCCGGTTCGATAATGATTACTGCGGGCAGTGGATTAGCAGGTAATGTATCTAACAGACTTTCCAGGCCAGATATCTCGCGAAATTCATTTAAGGACTGCTGGGCAGATTGAAAGGAAACTTCATTTATATCCGGCCAGGTCAACAGTTGTTCTGCCAATTGCTGGCCGCGTTTGTCGGCAATATCATTTTGCAGAAATAATGAAATGCGATTGGCGTGTTGCCATTCTCCGCTTACCTGTTCGACGTTTTTCAGGATGACATAGAGGCCTGCGGGTAAGAGCAATGCGATACCAATTACCAGTAGGGTCATCATGGTGGCGACTGGTTGTCGCCATAACTCACCAAGACTGGAGAGCATGACCTGTATGTGGCGCAGCAGGTAGTTATGAATATTAAATAGTTTCATGAATGATTTTCAGCGAGTTTTCCCTGCTGCAGGGTGATGTGGCGATAGGGCATCTGGTTGATCAGGTCCTGATCATGGCTGGCAATAAATACCGTTACGCCGACCTGATTAAACTGTTCGAATAAATGCATGATCTCCCGGGATAGTTCCGGATCCAGATTACCGGTTGGTTCATCCGCTAACAAAACCGGCGGACGATTGACCACCGCACGAGCAATCCCCACACGTTGCTGTTCACCCCCGGATAAGGCAATCGGCAGGTTACGTTCTTTGCCAAGTAAGCCGACCTTATCCAACGCTGCACGAACCCTGCGGCCGATTTCCCGATGATTTTCACCGGCAATAATTAACGGTAACGCAACGTTATCAAACACAGTGCGATCATGCAGCAAATTATGTTCCTGAAATACCAGACCTATTTTGCGGCGGTAGTAGGGGATTTTCCATTTCGGTAACCGGTTCAGATTTTGATTATTGACAATAACCTGACCGTGTGAACTGCGTTCTATAAGGGCGATCAGTTTCAGTAAAGTACTTTTACCTGCGCCAGAATGGCCTGTTAAAAAAGCCATTTCGCCAGTCAGCAATTCAAAGCTAAGCCCGGAAAGCGCTTCCTGCTGGCTTTCATAGCGTTTATAAACCTGTTCAAAACGTATCATGGTGTGGTTTCACGACCCAGTAAGGCATCAACAAAATCTATTGCTTCAAAGCTTCTTAAATCATCAATCTGTTCACCGACACCGATATAGCGGATGGGCAGACCGATTTTCTTGGCAATCGCAAAAATGATCCCGCCTTTTGCCGTACCATCAAGTTTCGTCAGTGTAATACCGGTTAAGCCAATCGCCTGATTAAACTGTTCAGCTTGTGACAGGGCATTCTGCCCAGTACCGGCATCCAGCACCAGCATGATTTCATGCGGGGCATTGGTATCCAGTTTGGCCATCACTCTTTTTACTTTTTTAAGTTCTTCCATTAAATTGGATTGGGTGTGTAAACGGCCTGCCGTATCGGCAATTAAAATATCCATTTGTCGTGCTTTAGCAGCTTGCAATGCGTCAAAAATGACCGAGGCCGAATCGGCACCATTTTGCTGGGCAATTACCGGGATCTGATTGCGTTCGCCCCATACCTGTAACTGTTCCACCGCTGCAGCCCTAAAGGTGTCACCTGCCGCTAACATTACTTTTTTGCCCTGTAACTGGAATTGTTTGGCCAGTTTGCCAATAGTAGTCGTTTTTCCGACACCATTAATACCCACCATTAAAATGACAAATGGACTTGATGAGGGTGGAATCTGGAGTGGTTTGGATACCGGTTTGAGGATTTCGACCATATCCGCATGCATGGCGGCAAACAAGGCCTCAGGATCATTTAACTGTTTGCGGGCTACGCGTTGCGTTAAGTCATTAATGATTGTCTGCGTGGCTTCTATACCCAAATCAGCACTTAATAACTGGGTTTCCAATTCTTCAAGCAGATCGTCGTCAATGGTTTTTCTCCCCAGCACCAGATCAGCAAAACCCTCAGTCAGTTTTGAGCTGCTGCGACTCAGTCCCTGTTTAAGACGACCAAAAAAACTTGGTTTATCTGAAATGTCGGCAACTTGAGTATCTGCGCTAATTTCCGCATCATGTGCGGCTGACTGCTGATCAGTGAGCTTTGCAGGTTCGCTATTGTTTTCGCTGGGTTTGGCTTTTTTTCTGAGGAAACTAAACATATTCTCGGTTTGTCGTTAGTGTTCGATTAATAATCTTATCATGTCATCAATTGTGAGATGCAGATGCACAACTTAAAAAAACTTGTTTGGGCGCTGCTGGTAGTGCCTGTTATTGGCTTTGCACAAGTCAGTGAATATCAGCTGGACAATGGACTCAAGTTACTGGTCAAACCGGATAACAGAGCGCCTGTCGTGGTCTCTCAGGTCTGGTACAAAGTGGGTTCAAGTTACGAACACAATGGCATTACCGGTATTTCGCATATTCTTGAACACATGATGTTCAAGGGTACGGAGAATCTGGGCCCAAACGAGTTTTCACGCATTATTGCTGAAAATGGTGGCTCACAAAATGCCTTTACCGGACGTGACTACACCGCCTATTTTCAGACTTTGGAAAAAGAGCGACTGGAAATCAGTTTCCGCCTTGAAGCTGAAAGAATGCGCAAACTGATTATCGATGATGCTGAGTTGTTAAAGGAGAAGGAGGTGGTGGCCGAAGAGCGCCGCATGCGTACCGATGACAATCCTCGTTCGTTGTTACGTGAAGCCATGAATGCGATGGCTTTTATGAACAGTCCATATCATCACCCGGTGATTGGCTGGATGAACGATATCAATCATTACGATCCAGAGGATCTGCGCGAGTGGTATCAAATGTGGTACGCCCCTAATAACGCTACGGTTGTGGTCGTTGGGGATGTTGAGCCAGAAGCGGTTTACCAATTGGCTAAACAATATTTCGGCCCATTGCAACCTGAAGTGTTAGCGACGGTAAAACCTCAGGTTGAAATTCCCCAACGCGGTAAGCGGACTTTGGAATTGAAAGCACCTGCCGAATTACCTTATCTGATGATGGGCTGGAAAGTGCCTGTTGTCACCACAGCCATTGAGGACTGGGAGCCTTATGCATTAGACGTGCTGGCGGGCATTCTGGATGGTGGCGCCAGCAGTCGTTTCTCTCGCGAGCTGATTCGTGGGCAACAGGTTGCTGCAGGTGTCAGTGCCTATAACAGCGCGTTTTCCCGATTGGATGATATTTTCACTATTGCGGCAACGCCTGCACAGGGAAAAACGATTGAAGAGGTTAAACAGGCGGTGTTTGCACAACTGGATAAAGTCAAAACTGAGCCGGTCACCGAGGCGGAATTGCAACGGGTCAAAACGCAGGTGATCGCCAGCTCTGTTTACCAGCTCGACAGCGTATTTTATCAAGCCATGCAATTAGGTATGCTGGAAACTGTCGGATTGGACTGGCGGCTTGCTGATAGTTATCCCGATAAAATCAGTGAGATCACCGCTGAACAGGTACAGCAGGTTGCAGAAAAATATTTTATTGAAGACGGTCTGACCATTGCTGAATTAATTCCACTGCCATCAGACAATGCAACACCACGTCCTACCTCGGGAGATCCACATGCTCGTTAAGTTCATTGCCTCAATAGCGGGGCTCTTATTAGCTGGTTCAGCGATTGCCAGTCCACAAATAGAAAATTGGCAAACGGCTAACGGTACGCAGGTCTATTTTGTGGAAGCGAAACAGCTGCCGATGATGGATATTCGTCTGGTATTTGATGCAGGTGCTGCCCGGGATCCGAAAGGCGGAGTGGCCTTATTGACGAGCTCCATGCTTAACCAGGGCACACAGAATAAAGATACCGATGCAATTGCCACTGCGTTTGATGATGTAGGTGCTGAATTCAAGTCCGAATCTGAGCGGGACATGGCGGTATTGAGCCTGCGAACATTATCCAAGCCCGATGCATTAGAACCAGCGATTGAGACCTTTGTTGAAGTCATCAGTCAACCGACATTTCCCGAAGCGTCATTTGCCAGATTAATCAATCAGGTGAAAACCAGTTTGCAAAGTGAAAAGCAGTCACCTTCAGCTATCGCCGACCGTGCTTTTTATCAGCAATTATTTGGTGACCACCCTTATGCGGCCATGCCCATTGGAACTGAAACTTCGGTAAATGAAATAACCATTGCCGATTTGGAGCAGTTTTATAAGCAATATTATGTAGCCAGCAATGCGGTATTGGTCATTGTGGGGGATGCTGATAAAAATCAGGCAAAAGCTTTAGCAGAAACTATTTCTGCAAGTCTGCCTGCTGGAACAAAAGCAGCAGCTTTGCCTAAAGTCTCCCCTCTGGAAACAGCACAGGAAGTCCGTCTACCGTACCCTTCCAGTCAGACCACGATTTTGATGGGACAGCCAGGATTAACCCGCGATGATGCGGATTTTTTTCCATTATATGTAGGTAATCACATTCTGGGTGGCGGTGGACTCGTGTCTATTATCAGCGACGAAATTCGTGAAAAACGCGGTTTATCATACAGTGCCTACAGCTTCTTCCGGCCCATGCGTGAGGCCGGGACTTATCAGTTTGGTCTGCAAACCCGCAATGATCAGGCTGAGCATGCGCTGGAAGTATTGAAACAGACATTAGTGGATTTCGTTGAACAGGGGCCAACTGAAGAGCAGCTTATTGCTGCACAAAAAAATATCACCGGTGGCTTTGCTTTGCGTTTAGACAGCAACAGTAAAATTGCCGATTATCTGGCGATGATCGGTTTTTATAATTTGCCGCTGAATCATCTGGACACCTTTAATGAAAGAGTGGATGCGGTGACGATTGAACAGATTAAAGCCGCTTATAAAAAACGTATTCATCCACAAAAGATGGTCACCATTCTGGTAGGTGGCGAAGCTGAATAAATCTACACGTCAATCAGTACGTATTATTGGAGGTCAATGGCGTGGGAGGCGTTTGTCTTTCCCCGCCGTTGAAGGACTGAGGCCAACCTCAGATCGTATTCGGGAAACTTTGTTTAACTGGCTGCAACCGCATTTACCGGGCTCGGTTTGTCTCGACTTGTTCAGTGGCAGTGGTGCATTAGGTTTTGAGGCCGCCTCAAGAGGTGCAGACAAGGTCGATATGATTGAGCTGGATCTGCAAGCCTATAAACAGTTGCAGACCAATAAAGCAATGTTAACTGCTGAACAGTGTGCGTTATTCAGACAGCCTGCTCAGCAGTTTCTGAATCAATCAGCTGGGACCTACGATATTGTTTTTCTGGATCCACCATTTGAAGCGAATATCTGGTCTGAAATGGCTGATTTATTATCTCAGAGAAACCTTTTACATAAAGATAGTCTGGTGTATCTGGAATCTAATAAACATCAAAAAGTGAATCAGCTTCCAGATAATTGGCATTTAATTAAAGATAAACAAGCCGGTGATGTAAAATATTGCTTATTCGCAATGAAATAAGGTTTTGGCATGTCAATTATCGCCATTTATCCCGGTACCTTTGATCCTATTACACATGGACATATAGATTTGGTACAGCGTGCCAGTCGGTTATTTGAAAAAGTGATTGTTGCCGTCGCCGCAGATACAGGTAAAAAACCGGTTTTTTCAATAGAACAACGATTGGAATTAGCCAAAAAAACGTTAAATGAATTACCGAATGTGGAAATTACCAGTTTTGATGGTTTACTGGTTAATTATGCAATGCAGCGAAATGCTTCGGTAATCATTCGTGGTTTACGTGCCGTCTCAGATTTTGAATACGAAGTACAACTTGCCGCAATGAATCGTCGTTTACAAAGTGAAGTAGAAACTTTATTTCTGGCGCCGGCTGAACAATTTACCTTTATTTCTTCCAGCCTGGTCAGACAAATTGCCGCTTTAGGTGGTGATGTTTCACAATTTGTTGCCCCTTGTGTTCAGGAAGCGTTAAACAAGCAGCTGGCAGTGAAAAAGTAGTCGAGTTAAAATCTATCAGTTTCATTACCGTTTAATTAAAGAGTTATCGGAGTAAATCATGTCTCTGTTTATTACTGACGAATGCATTAACTGTGATGTATGCGAACCTGAATGCCCTAACGGCGCGATTTCGCAAGGTGAGGAGATTTATGAAATCGATCCTGCCTTATGCACAGAATGTGTAGGGCATTTTGATACGCCGCAATGTGTTGAAGTCTGTCCGGTTGATTGCATTCCGAAAGATCCTGATAACGTTGAAACACATGATCAACTTTATGCAAAATATAAAGTTTTAGTGGCAGTCGGGAATTAATAAAGTTTTCAAATAGACAAAGTAAGTAATACTGATATTATTCTGTTTTATATGTTTTAAATTAAAGGTAATGTGATGAGTACTTTATCTGCTTTGCAACTTGAAAAACTCTCCGAACAAGAATTACAAAAATTGATTAGTCAATCAAAAAAACAGATTAAAAAACTGAAAACCAAAAAAGTTGCGGAACTCAATAGTAAAGACAGCGATGTTGTCGCTGTTGCAGATGCCGTAAGAGCTTTGGCAAAAGATAAAAAAGTTACCCCTGCAGAAGCGCTTACAGCTGTTGCTAAAAATATGCGAGTAGGTTTGTCAGGCGCACGTAAGCCACGTGCTGAAAGTGCTGATAAATACCGTCATCCTCAAGATCCGCAAAAAACATGGAAAGGCTTTGGTAAGCGTCCATTATGGTTGGTTGAAGAATTAAATCGCGGGCGTAAGCTCGAAGAATTCAGAATCTAAGCAGAACATCATAGTGCAGTGTCATAACTGCACTTTAGTTTTTATAGCACTGGTTGCAGAAATCATTCCGCTGATGGTCTTTCAAGTATTCGGTGCTTTCGGCATTTCTGTCGCTGAGGTATCCTTCCACGTTTTCTGCACCATATTCACAAAGAGAACCCATGCAAGCTGATTATCGCCCAGATGTGATCGAAGCTGCTGCCCAAACGTGGTGGCAACAGCATCAAACTTTCCGTGCTTCAGAAGACACGAGCAAAGAAAAATTCTATTGCCTTTCCATGTTTCCCTATCCAAGTGGTCAATTGCACATGGGGCATGTTCGTAATTACACCATTGGCGATGTTATTTCCCGCTATCAGCGCATGCTGGGGAAAAATGTGCTGCAACCGATGGGCTGGGATGCATTCGGTTTACCCGCTGAAAATGCGGCGTTGAAACACCAGGTGCCACCCGCAGAATGGACTTATAAAAATATTGACTACATGCGTGCTCAGCTGCAACGTCTGGGGCTGGCGTATGACTGGGATCGTGAAATTGCCACCTGTAAACCGGATTATTACCGCTGGGAGCAATGGCTGTTTGTACGGTTATTCAAGAAAGGTCTGGTTTACAACAAAACAGCAGCGGTGAATTGGGATCCGGTCGATCAAACTGTTTTGGCTAATGAACAGGTGATTGATGGACGTGGCTGGCGTTCCGGTGCGTTAGTAGAACGTCGTGAAATTCCCCAGTGGTTTATGAAGATAACGGATTATGCAGAAGATTTGCGTGACGACTTGCAGCAGTTGTCTGGCTGGCCTGAGCAGGTCAAAACCATGCAGGCAAACTGGATTGGTCGCTCTGAAGGGTTAAAAATCACCTTTGCTGTCGCGGATAGCGAAGAAGATATTGAGGTGTATACCACACGTCCTGATACCCTGATGGGCGTGAGTTATCTGGCCATTGCGGCTGAACATCCATTAGCCTTGCGCATGGCTGAAACCAATGCGCAGTTGCAGCAGTTTATCGAAGAATGCAAGAAAACTGACACCACCGAAGCGGCATTGGAAACAGCTGAGAAAAAAGGCATGGCGACCGGCTTATCAGTCATTCATCCAGTCAGTGGTGAACGTATACCGGTCTGGGTCGCTAACTTTGTGTTAATGGGCTATGGAACCGGTGCGGTTATGTCGGTACCGGCACATGATCAACGTGATTTCGAATTTGCGCAGAAATACAGCTTACCGATCCGTCAGGTCATTGCACCTTTAGATGATACCAGTATCGATCTGCAGCAAGCTGCCTTCACGGAAAAGGGACGGTTAATTCAATCGGCACAATTCACCAGTTTAACTTCAGCAGAAGCCTTTGATGCCATCGCTGATGAATTAAGTAAGCAAAATAAAGGCGAGCGTCAGGTGAATTATCGTCTGCGTGATTGGGGTGTTTCCCGCCAACGATATTGGGGCACGCCTATTCCTGTCATTTATTGTGATAGCTGTGGTGCTGTACCTGTACCAGAAGCCGATTTACCGGTGTTATTGCCGGAAGATGTGGTAGTTGATGGTTCAGGTTCCCCCATCAAATCCATGCCGGAATTTTATCAGTGTGATTGTCCCGAATGTGGCAAGCCGGCACGTCGGGAAACGGATACTTTTGATACCTTTTTTGAATCTTCCTGGTATTACGCAAGATTCACCAGCGCGGATAATGATGAGGCAATGCTGGATCAGCGTGCAGATTACTGGTTACCGGTTGATCAATACATCGGTGGTATTGAGCATGCTGTATTACATTTACTTTATGCGCGCTTTTTCCATAAATTATTGCGTGATGAAGGACTGGTGAGTGGTGATGAGCCATTCAAAAACCTGCTCACTCAAGGCATGGTGCTGAAAGACGGCGCCAAAATGTCCAAATCAAAAGGCAATACAGTCGATCCGCAAGCGCTGATTGATGAATATGGTGCTGATACCGCTCGCTTGTTTATGATGTTTGCTGCGCCACCTGAAATGTCCCTGGAGTGGTCTGATAATGCGGTGGAAGGTGCCAATCGTTTTCTCAAGCGGTTGTGGCGTAGTGTGCATGAACACGCAGAGGCTGGCGTAGTAAAAAATAAAAAGTTAACGGATTTATCAGAAGCCGCTACAGATCTGCGTCGTCTGGCCCATCAAACTCTGACGAAAGTGTCAGATGATTTGGGGCGGCGTCATACTTTTAATACCGCGATTGCGGCGATAATGGAACTGATGAATGCATTAGCTCGATTTACAGAGCAAAATGAACAAGCGCGTGCCGTCCGTCAGGAAGTACTGGAACTTGTCGTATTGATGCTGGCCCCGATTACGCCTCATATCTGTCATGCACTGTGGAGCCTGCTGGGTCAGGATAATGCGGTAATTGATGCAGACTGGCCCCAGGTCGATAATGATGCTTTAAAGCAGGACAAAATCGAGCTGATGATTCAGGTCAATGGTAAGCTACGTTCTAAATTAATGGTTGATGTAAATGCCCAGCAAGCTGATATCGAGCCCCTTGCCCTCGCAGATGAAAATGTTCAGCGTTATATTGATGGCAAAACGATTCGAAAAGTCATTCTGGTGCCTGGCAGGCTGATCAATATCGTTGTCGGCTGATAAACAAAGGAAACAATGATGTTGAAGAAACTGGTTATTGCTGTCTTATGTACGATGGTGGCCGCCTGTGGTTTTCAGTTGCGTGGTGCAGCCGACCTGCCGGAAAGTATTCAGACCATGCACATTCAGGGCATTAGTATGCGTGAAGGTTTAGGCTTGGAACTTAAACGTACTTTGAGACGTAACGGTATCAATGTCATTGATGATTACAGTGAAGGCGCAGCAGTATTAAGCTTCCTGAAAAACCGCTATGAACGACGTGTTTTATCCGTTGGGGGCAATGCCAAAGTCAGTGAATATGAACTGATTTTAGAAGTGACCTTTCAGTTGACAGATAAGCAACAGAATAAATTAATCGACAATGAAAGTTTAGAAGCCCGGCGTGATTATCAGTTTGACCAGGAACAGGTTTTAGGGCGCGATGGAGAAGAGCGTTTATTGCGTGAAGAAATGGACAAACAGGTCAGTCAGGCGATTCTCCGCCGTTTAGCCGCACTGGATTAAAAACTGATGCGAGTAAAGGCAGAACAGCTAAGCTCACAATTACAAAATACGTTACCGGTCATCAGTGTGGTTTTTGGTGATGAAGCATTGTTGGTGGAAGAAACGGCGGATCAGATCCGTCATCAGGCCAAAGCACAGGGTATTGCCGAGAGACAGGTCTGGCATGCTGATGCACGGTTTGACTGGTCAAAGCTCAGATTCGCTGACGACAGTTTATCTTTGTTTGCTTCGCAAAAGCTGGTTGAAATCAGGTTGCCTTCAGCCGCTCCGGGCAAAGAGGGCGGCGAGTTTCTAAGAAAATTTGCCGAGCAACCTGCGGCTGACACTTTTCTGTTATTGATTACTGGAAAGTTATCGCCACAACAGCAAAAAGCCAAATGGTTTACGGCACTTGAACGGGCGGGAATCAGTGTACCTGTATGGCCGGTCAGTTTGGATATGTTGCCTCGCTGGATTCAACAGCGGATGCGCCAGAAAGGTTTGCAGGCAAACCCTTCAGTCGCCACGATGCTTGCTGAAAGGACCGAGGGCAATTTATTCGCCGCTGCCCAGGAAATCGATAAACTTGTTTTACTGAGTCCGGATGGGCAGGTCGATGAACAGTTGCTGATAGAAAGCGTTGCCGACAGTGCTCGATTTGAAGCATTTTCCCTGATGGATGCTGTCTACGCTGGTCAGGCTGCAAAAATTCCTCGTATGTTGAGGATGTTGCAGGCAGAAGGGAATGATGTATTAGCTGTATTTTCGGCGGTATCCTGGTCGTTACATCGGATGATAGATATGGCGGATCAGATTGAAAACGGCGCACAAGCTGCACAGGTTTTTGCCAGCCAAAAACCACCGATCTGGGATAAGGCAAGACCGCTGATTCAATCGGGATTACGTCGACACACTTCGGCAAAATGGCGAGCATTTCTACCGCAAATGGCAGCCATTGATAGAGCTGCAAAAGGTGGCGGTAATGATAATGCCTGGCGAATGCTGACAACCCTGTGTTTGCAAGTTGCCGGCGTGTCAATGCAATTGCAGCAAACATGAAAGCGGAACTATTAGCAGAGGAGAGTGCTGTGGACGTTGCAGCCTATATGCAGAAACTGGGTCAACAGGCTCGTGAAGCCAGCCGGGTCCTGGCCCGTGCGACAACTAACAGTAAAAATGCTGCGTTATTGGCGATGGCCAATGCCATTCGTAGCCAGGCTGAGACTCTGAAGTCAGCCAATCAGCAAGATTTAGTGGCGGGCAAGGCAAAAGGGCTGGATGCCGCTATGCTGGATCGCTTGACATTGACCGATGTTCGAATCGAATCAATGGCAGAAGGACTTGAGCAGATTGCTGCTCTGGCTGATCCGATTGGTGAGATCAGTGATATGCGTTATCGTCCTTCAGGTATTCAACTCGGTCAAATGCGTGTGCCGCTTGGAGTGATCGGCATTATTTACGAATCACGGCCTAACGTGACTGCGGATGCTGCCGGGTTATGTCTAAAGTCCGGTAATGCCACTATTTTGCGTGGTGGCAGTGAAGCCATACATTCGAATCAGGCCATTGCCGTCTGCATTCATCAAGGCTTACAAGAGGCCGGCTTGCCAGTGACCGCGGTGCAGGTAGTGGAAACCACTGATCGTGAGGCCGTCGCCCAGTTAATCACAATGCCGGCTTATGTGGATGTTATCGTGCCACGTGGTGGCAAAAATCTGATTGAACGTATCAGTAACGATGCTCGTGTACCTGTTATCAAACATCTGGACGGGATTTGCCATGTGTATGTTGACGTTGAAGCAGACCTTGCCATGGCAGAAGAAATTGCCTTTAACGCCAAATGTCATCGTTATGGTGTTTGTAATGCGATGGAGACGTTATTGGTTCATGCCGGTGTTGCCACTCGCTTTTTACCTGAAATGGCCGAACGGTTTATGAAAGAAGGTGTGGAATTACGTGGTTGTAACGAGACTTTGAGTATTTTGCCAAACATTAATTCAGCCATGGATGCAGACTGGGACACTGAATATCTGGCACCGATTCTTTCCATTAAGGTTGTGCAGGATGTCGATGCCGCAATGTTGCATATCTATCAGCATAGTTCAGCGCATACCGAGACAATTGTGACGCAAAATTATGATACCGCCCGACGTTTCCTGCAGGAAGTTGATTCCAGCTCGGTGCTGGTCAATGCTTCAACACGATTTGCCGATGGATTTGAATATGGGCTCGGAGCAGAAATCGGTATTTCCACCGATAAATTGCATGCCCGTGGTCCAGTAGGGTTAAATGGTTTGACATCACAAAAATGGATAGTGTTCGGTAGTGGTCAAGTCAGAAAATAAATCCGATGCGATTGGTATTTTAGGCGGTACGTTTGATCCGGTACATTTCGGACATTTACGTTCGGCTTTGGAAGTTTGCCAGCAGCTCAGTCTGAATCATGTGCGTCTGATTCCCTGTGCGGTGCCGCCACATCGGCAGGCGACAATGGCCAGTGCAGAAGTCCGGCGTTTAATGCTGGAACTGGCAGTCAAATCTGTTGAGCAATTAATTGTTGATGATCGTGAACTGCAACGAGATGGCCCTTCATTCACGGTGGATACTTTACTTAGCTTGCGTGAAGAGCTTCCGCATACCCCATTGTTTCTTATATTGGGAACAGATGCTTTTCGTGGTTTAGCGAGTTGGTCCCGTTGGCAGCAGATTTTGCCGCTGGCACATATCGTTGTCGTCCAACGCCCGGAGGAAACTCTGGATTTGCCGGGAGAACTGCAAAACTGCTACGTGCACAACCTGGCTCAAGCAGCAGACCGTCAACTTCTGGCAGGCAAAATCTGGCCACTGACCGTGACACCACTGGCGATTTCTGCCACGCAAATCCGTAAAGATTTAGTGGCCGGTCATCCTGTCAACTTTCTGCTCCCTGAATCGGTGATAGCGGTGATTGAACAATTAGGTCTGTACCGTTCAAATGTCAGCATTAATTGATGGATCAGTTATTCTTTGTTATTTCTAAATTGGCTTGGGCCGTGCTTAGTCCGGTAATGCTGCTGAATATACTGTTGGTGTTCGGCACATTGTTGCTGATTTTGGGTTATCGAAGAATTGCTTTGCGATTTCTGTTTCCAGCGATGTTGTTCAGTTTAAGCCTGATGTTATTACCGGTCGGCGACTGGTTAATCTATCCATTAGAAGCCCGTATCAGCCAACCACTACAGCTACCCGATGATATCGATGGCATTATTGTTCTGGGTGGTGGTGAAGATATAAAAAGCACGATCAGCTGGCAGCAGCCACAGGTAGGACAAGCCAGTGATCGTTACTTTGGTGCGGCCTATTTAGCCGCACGTTATCCAGGTAGTCCGGTTATTTTCACCGGTGGTCATAATTTACTTTTTTTTGATGCAGGCACAACACCTGCGCAGCTGAGTCATCAGTTGCTGACGATGGTAGGGATTGATGAAAAGCGGCTGATTATTGAGTCTCAGTCACGCAATACGTATGAAAATTTTCAGATGTTAAAAACGGTATTACCCCAACGGCATGGTCAGTATCTGTTGGTTACCTCGGCTTATCACATGCCACGATCAATCGGTATTGCAAAAAAACAAGGCATTAATGTGTTGCCCTATCCGGTCGATTATCGGAGCCAGACAGGGGATTCACGTCGATTAGATTTCGCTGTGTTTGACCAATTGGAAAAACTTGAGCCGGCCTGGCGTGAGTGGGTTGGGCTGACAGCCTATTTTGTAGCCGGAAAAACCAGTCAATGGTTTCCGGCAATGCAGACAGGCGGCTTGAATGAATCAGCCACAGACGCACAGGTCGACATACGTTAAACTTAATCTACAAATTTATTTATTGGAGTGCCCATGAAGGCAGAACAACTGAAATTATTAGTAATAGATGCACTGGAAGATATTAAAGCGGAAGATATTACCGTGCTGGATGTGACCGGTATGACCGATGTCACCGATGTGATGATAATCGCCACCGGTAAATCTACCAGGCAGGTAAAAGCTCTGGCTAACGAGGTGTCAGCTCAGGCAAAAGCCGCCGGTGTACAACCACTGGGGATGGAAGGGGAAGACATTGGTGAGTGGGCATTGGTTGATTTGGGCGATGTGATCGCGCATATCATGACCCCGCAAACCAGAGCGATCTACAATCTGGAAAAGTTATGGTCTGTCGCTGAAGTCACGCAAAGTGCTTCGGCTGATGGTGAATGAAACTGAATTTGCTCGCTGTTGGCCAGAAGATGCCACAGTGGGTAACCGAGGGGTATAACGAATATTCCCGGCGAATGCCACGTGAATGCCAGCTTGTTTTGCAGGAAATTGCACCTGCAAAACGAGGTAAGTCCGGTAGTGTGGGTCAATGGATGCAGGAAGAAGGCAAACGGATAATGACTGCCTTACCTGAAAATGATCACGTTGTTGCGCTGGAAGTTGGCGGTCGTAACTGGTCGACAGAACAGTTAGCAGATCAATTGAAAAACTGGCAAGCCTCTGGGCGTGATGTCAGTTTATTGATTGGTGGTCCTGACGGTCTGGCCCGTGAATGTCAACAGCGTGCCGATCAACATTGGTCACTATCGAGTTTGACGTTGCCTCATCCCTTAGTACGTATCATGGTTGCAGAGCAGCTCTATCGGGCCTGGACGGTTCTGCAAAATCATCCCTATCATCGCGCATGAACTTTCCCGCAGTTTATCTGGCATCTGCTTCGCCTCGCCGCAGAGAACTCCTGACACAAATCGGGGTCGATTTTTCAGTACTGAATGTTGCTGTTGATGAATCCGTTTTAACGGCAGAATTGCCTTCGGCTTACGTCAGACGCATTGCCCTGGCAAAAGCGCGTGCTGGCTGGCAAACATTACAAGCTGACTGGCGTCCGGTAATTGGCGCAGATACTGCTGTGGTATTGCCTTCACAGGATATTCTTGGCAAGCCTGAAAGCCCGCAACAGGCCAGAGAGTTTTTATCGCAATTATCCGGTATCGAGCATCAGGTCATGAGTGCTGTAGCGATCGTCTGGCAACAGCAGAAATGGTTAAGTCTGCAGGTGAGTCAAGTGCGTTTTAAAACGCTGACCGCTGCTGAAATTGAGTGGTATGTTGACACTGGCGAAGGTAAAGATAAGGCAGGAGGATATGCTGTTCAAGGCTTAGCTGCTATGTTTATTGAAAATATCAACGGTAGTTATTCCGGCGTGATGGGGCTGCCTCTATTTGAAACCCGTCAGCTTTTACAACAGGTAGATAGTGTTCATGAGCAGTGAAATTCTGATTAATGTTACGCCAAGCGAAACCCGTGCAGCTGTGGTGGAAAACGGGGTATTGCAGGAAGTCTTCATTGAACGTAATGAACATCGTGGTCTGGTTGGTAATATTTACAAAGGAAAAGTCTGTCGCGTGTTACCTGGTATGCAGGCCGCTTTTGTCGAAATCGGTTTATCGCGTGCAGCGTTTTTGCATGCTTCTGATATTTCGATCCCCAAGGGACAATCTGGTGATTTAAAAGAAGCGCCGCGTATTACTCCGCCGATTACCAGCCTGTTACGTGAAGGTGATGAACTGTTAGTGCAGGTCATCAAAGATCCGATGGGCAGTAAAGGGGCGCGTTTAACCACGCAATTATCGGCCTCGTCACGCTATTTGGTCTATATGCCAGAAGCAGAAGGCATTGGTATATCCCTGAAAATTGAAGGGGAAGCAGAGCGGGAGCGACTGAAACACTGTTTATCCGAACTGTTGGCTGAACAGCAGGGTGGTTATATTCTGCGAACAGCAGCAGAAGGAGTGAGCGATGCAGAGTTAAGCACCGATCTGGAATTTTTGCATCGCCTGTGGGGAAAATTACGTCAGCGGGTAGCAACAACTCAATGCGGTGAAGCCCTGTACCAGGATTTACCGTTAACCTTAAGAGCTCTGCGCGACCTCTTTTCACCGGAAATTGAACGTATTCGAATTGATGCTGCTGAAACCTTCAGAGAGGCACAGCAATTTGCAGAAAGCTTTATGCCTGAGTGTGTCGTCAGATTGGAGCATTATCGGGGCGACCGTCCTTTATTTGATTTATTTGGCGTAGAAGATGAGATTCAGAAGGCGCTTGATCGTAAGGTGCCTTTGAAATCAGGTGGTTATGTGATATTCGATCAAACCGAAGCGATGACCACGGTTGATGTGAACACCGGCGGTTTTGTTGGCCATAAAAATCTCGAAGAAACCATCTTTAAAACCAATCTGGAGGCGGCACAGGCCATAGCCCGGCAGTTACGGGTTCGTAACCTGGGCGGCATTATCATTATTGATTTTATTGATATGGAAGAAATCAGCCACCGCGATCAGGTATTACGGACGCTGGAAAAAGCCATGCAGCTGGATCGCGCCAAACATAATATCTGCGCTGTTTCAGAGCTTGGGCTGGTTGAAATGACTCGTAAACGCACCCGTGAAAGTCTTGGACATATCCTCTGTGAACCCTGTCCATGTTGCGATGGACGTGGATATACCAAAAACGTTGAAACGGTTTGCTATGAAATTTTTCGTGAAATCCTGCGTGAGTCTCGTCAGTATGAGTCCAAACAGTTTCTGGTGCTGGCCTCTCAGGATGTGATTGATCGACTTAATGATGAAGATTCCACTAAAGTCGCGGAATTAGAACAGTTTATTGGTAAGCCGATTCTGTTTCAATGTGAGCCTCAGTATGGTCGTGAACAATTTAACGTGGTGTTGATGTAGCCATGCCGCTATTTCATCGTAGCCTGCGTATCGCTGGCAGACAAATTACCAATATTACGGCCTTGATTGTGGTAGTAATGCTGATGGCACTGGGGCTGGCTTACTGGTTATCCAGTGCAATAGCGGATCGTAAAGACGAAATTGCCGCCTGGGCCAGTGAAAAAACCGGCTATCCGATTCAGATCGGGGAAGCGGGACTCTACTGGTTCGATCTGTTTCCCAAACTGATGGTGACTGATATTGCTGTGATGCAGGTTAAACCTGATATCGGTGAATTGTTTGTTGCTGATGAGCTATACATTGGTCTGGATCTGATTGCGAGTCTGCAACAACGGCAATTGGTGGTTGATTCGGCACGTATATCCGGGCTGAAACTGGCGATTCAGCGTTCATCTGAAGGTGGTTTCAGCCTTATTGGTTTGCAAGGTAAATCGTTAGAACAGGATTTTGATGATTCTCAAATTGAATGGTTTGAGCAATTGCGATCCTGGCGGGATATTGAATTGTTATCGGCCGAAATTCAATTCGATGATCAGTTACAGCCACAGCTGAGTGGCCTTTATGAATTGAATCAACTGGCATTGATTCACAATAACAAATCTAATTTGATAGGTGATATCACCTTACCCCACCATTTAGGAGAGCAGCTGAATTTCACAATAGAGGCGGAGTTAAATTCGGCTGGAATAGCCAACTGGCAAGTTAATCAGCTCGATGCCAGACAATTGCAATTGGCTGCTATTTTTCAGAGCCAACAATTCGATACCATTTCAGTGACGCGCGGCCGTGCAGATCTCAGATTAGATGCCGGATCGATACTGAAAAAACAATGGCAAGGCCAAGTTCAGCTCACCGATGTCAGTCTGGAAAACCTGAACAAGCCTGAAATTGAATCGTTAGACATTGATCACATGTCCGGACAATTCAGCTGGCAGGGTGATGCTGCTGCCTGGCAATTAAATGCCGATCCTGTTCAGTTGACCGTCGCAGGCGATAGTTGGCCACAGTCGATGATAAATCTGCAGTATTCAAAGATGAAAGGCTGGATCGCTCAAAGCAGTTTTCTGCGGCTTAGTGATTTGACCACCCTGGCCCTACTCAGCGAGAGTTCACCGCCGATACTGACTAAATATCAACCTGCGGGAGATATCCGCGACATTCAGCTTTCATGGAATAATAACGAGCTGCAATCGGCAAAGTTGATAGTGGATGAGTTTGCCAGCTTGCCAGTGGATGAATGGCCGGGTGTGTCGGGACTGAGTTTGCAACTTGACTGGAATCCGCTTTCTACACAGCTAATGATTAACAGCCGTGATCTCACGTTGTATGCCCCAACCTGGCTGCCGGAGGCGATTTACTTTGATGTAGTCGAAGCCAGCGTGGACTGGACCGGTGCCGAACAGAACTGGCAGATGCAACTGACAGAATTGAATATCTGGAACAATGATCTTACTTTCCGGGGCAAGATTGGCCTGGTAAGTCAATCTGATGCCACTCTCGCCGATATAGATCTGCAAATGCTCGATGTGGCTGTTGCCAGCTGGTTGAGTTATGTGCCCCGTTCGATTTTGGACCCTGATTATCTTGAATGGGCTGAAGATGCTTATACCAGCGGACAAATTGAAAGTGGAAACTTTACATTAAAAGGCAATTTAGCTGAGTTTCCATTTACCGCTGATGATTCTGCAAATGTATTCGAATTTACCCTGAATGTTGTTGATGTTGGACTGGATTATGGGGAAGGCTGGCCGGCGTTGGAAAGTATTGCCGGTCAAGTCGTCAGCAGTGCTAACAAGCTGGATATTTTGCCCAAGTCAGGGAGAATCGCCGGGTTTGATTTTGTTGATGTCAGTGCGGTCATTAACAATATTTATGCTGGTAAGCCTGTTTTGGATTTGACGGGCTTGTTATCGGGTACTACTCAGAATGCACTGAATTTCTTGCAGAACAGTCCGCTTAGCCCACGCTATGGTGATATTACCGATTGGGTATCGGCTCAGGGCAATAGCAACATTGTCTTAAATCTGAAAATTCCATTGCTTGACCCCAATGCAACAGATGTTACTGGTCATCTCAGTTTTGAAAGCAGTCAACTCAGTTTGGCGGCTATGCCTGAGATGCCAATTAAAGATATCAAAGGACGTTTATTCTTTAATAATGATGGTGTGAATGCGGAAGCCATTAATGCAAATATTTTTGCCAAACCAACCCTCATTGATGTTATCCCCCAGGCTGAATCAACCTTGGTAACAGCGAAAGGCGAAGTCGATAGTCAGCAGCTAGAGGGGCTGTGGCAAAAAAATATGCCTGAGTTTGTGCGTGGTACCACCCGTTATCAGGCTGATATCGAAATTCGGGAAAAATCTATGGGTGAGTTTGAGACCGATATTCGTGTGACTTCGGATTTGGCTGGAATAACCATTGATGCCCCAGAGCCTATTGGGAAAAAGACGGCTGATAGCCGTTTGATCAGCGTTGAATTGATGGAAGATACCCAACAGCGGCCGCTATTTCACTTGAATTATGACGATGTTGTAAAAGCCGTCTGGCAAACTGGGGATGCCACAAGAGCTGAAATAACTATTGGTTTACCGGAGCCAGAGCTGCCGGCAACGGGTATTCGCTTCAAAGCTCGACTCAACGATTTATCAATATCGGATTGGACGCAATGGCAACAGAAATGGCTGAAAGACTTACCTGAGACAGAAAATAATGATAACTGGCCTGCAGTTGAAATAGAGCTGGCGGTTGATAATCTGCAGTTTAATCAGTGGGTGCTTAATGATGTTCAATCAAAAGCGTTTCAGAGGAATCAAATCTGGCAGCTGGAAATCCAGTCGAGACAAATGCGGGGCAATATTCGCTGGCCAATGGATTCTGCTTTATTACCGACGCTGCATTTTGATTTTGTGGATCTTCAATTACCAGCAGCCTCTAATGAAACGTCAGATCGTAAAAAATTCAGCTCTGATTTATGGCCAAGCTTTCAGTTAAATATTGATAATTTGACAGTGGATGGAATGCAGCTGGGCAGAGTGCAAGCGCGAGCTATTCAACAGGGCCAACGTTGGGTATTGGAAAGTGCCAGTCTGCAATCAGCCGTATTGCAGGCAAATCTGGATGGGGTTTGGCAAAAAAATGAGCTTGCTGATAACAGTAAGTTAAACTTGCAACTTACCAGTAACGACCTGGCCGGTTTGTTTTTGGATCTGGGGTATCAGCCTGCCATTGAGGCGAATCAGGTCGAGGTTAAAGGACAGTTCAGCTGGCCAGATGAACCATTAAACCTCTCTCTGGCAGCATTACAGGGTGACTTGAACCTTCAAGTCAATAATGGTCAACTGGTCGATGTAGAGCCAGGTGCCGCTGGACGGATCTTTGGTTTAATGAGTTTTGCCGCTATTCCACGGCGTTTGTCCCTGGATTTCAGTGATTTTTTTGGCAAAGGTTTTGCCTTCAGACAAATCAGTGGTGATTTCCAGTTTGCCAATGGACTGGCAGTCACCGATAACCTCAAAATGCGTGGTGAAAGTGCCAATATTGATGTTTCCGGGCCTATCAATATTGTTGATAGAACCTATCATCAAACAGTAGTGGTCACCCCCAATGTTTCTTCCACCTTGCCACTTGCCGGTGCGGTTGCTGGTGGGCCCGTCGGGCTTGGTGTAGGAACAGCGATTTATCTGGTTGACCGAATTGCGGGTCGTTTATTTGACCGGGATTTAGTGGATATGATTAGTTATCGCTATCGACTCACCGGTCCCTGGGATGATCCTGACCTCTCATTGAGTCGACCGGAAACACCTTAGTTTCATCTTGTTAGATTGACATTTATAAAGCGCTACCAGAAAAACATTGGCAAGACTCTAGGGCCTGTTCCGGCGGGATGATAGTCATGGATGTACCGGCTGACATCACTCATGCCGCTTTAATTGGCGCTTTTTCAGTCTCAACGGAGACAGCTATCAAAGATCAACAACCCCCTGGATCTGCTAAGATTGTCCTTTTTACACATAGTCCAAAAGTAATGACAAACCCTATATTTGACCAATTGGAACAACAGATACTGATGCCAGCAGAGTTGCAGACATCAGATATTGAGCGGGCTTTATCAAGCACCATGAGACCCGGTGTTGATTTTGCTGATCTGTATTTTCAGCGTTCGCGAGGCGAAAACTGGTTAATGGATGATGGCATCATAAAAGATGGTGGTTATCATCTGGAGCAAGGAGTCGGCGTCCGGGCTTGCAGCGGCGAAAAAACCGGGTTTGCCTATTCAGATGACCTGAGTCTGAAAGCGCTTCTGGAGGCGACTCATGCGGCCAGTGCTGTGGTTAAACACGGACAACAAAAACAGGTCGATGCGCGCAAGATGGTTGATGCATCTCCGTTTTATTCTGATCTTGATCCGATATTGGGAATGGACACCCAGACAAAGTTAAATCTGTTACGTGAAGCGGACGCCTATGCGCGTGCCGCTGATCCGCGAGTTAATCAGGTCACCGTCAGCTTGGCTGGAAGTCTTGAGCATATTTTAATTGCGGCCAGTGACGGCACCTATGCGGCAGATATCAGACCGTTAATCAGGATGAATGTCAGTGTGATCGTTGAATCAAAGGGAAGACGCGAACGCGGCAGTGCCGGTGGCGGCCGTCGTCTGGATTATCAATACTTTATCGATAATGATTTAGCTGTCACATTTGCCAAAGAGGCTGTCCGGCAGGCGCTGGTTAATCTGGAAGCAGTTGATGCGCCAGCTGGTTCTATGCCCGTGGTATTAGCCTCTGGCTGGCCGGGCGTGCTACTGCATGAAGCAGTAGGTCATGGGTTGGAGGGTGATTTTAATCGTCGTGGCACCTCAGCCTTTTCTGGCAGAATCGGGGAGCAGGTGGCTTCTTCCTTATGTACTGTAGTCGATGATGGTACGTTATCCGATCGCCGTGGCTCGCTGACAATTGATGATGAAGGTACACCGACCGAATTTACCACGTTAATTGAAAATGGCCGCTTGACTGGGTACATGCAGGATAAATTAAATGCCCGCTTGATGGGCATGCGCAGTACCGGCAACGGTAGACGTGAATCATACGCCCATCTGCCAATGCCACGTATGACGAATACTTATATGCTGGCTGGACAACATAAGGCCGAAGAAATTATTGCTTCCGTCGAAAAAGGTATTTATGCCGTGAATTTTGGCGGCGGCCAGGTCGATATAACTTCTGGGAAATTTGTGTTTTCCAGTAGCGAAGCCTATCTGATTGAAAATGGCAAAGTGACCCGTCCGGTGAAAGGGGCAACTCTGATAGGTAATGGTCCGGAAGTCATGAATCGTATCAGCATGGTTGCCGATGATCTTGAACTGGATTCTGGAATTGGTAACTGTGGAAAAGAAGGACAAAGTGTACCGGTCGGTGTGGGCCAACCGACATTGAAAATTGACGCTTTGACTGTCGGGGGAACCGCTTAAATGACTTCACAGCACAAAGCCGTTGCCTTAATTTCAGGTGGTTTGGATTCAATGCTGGCAGTTCGTGTCATGCAGGAGCAGGGTATTGAAGTTGAAGGCATCAATTTTTTTACTGGATTTTGCGTCGAAGGCCATACTCATGCGATTCGCAATCAGCATAAAGACAAGCAGAAACGCAATAATGCTTTGTGGGTGGCTGAACAGCTCGGTATCAAATTACATATCATTGATGTAATCGAAGAATACAAAGATGTTCTGCTTAATCCAAAACATGGTTATGGCACTAATATGAACCCTTGTCTCGACTGTAAAATCTTTATGGTCAGAAAAGCTGTTGAGTGGGTCAGGCAACATCATATGCAAGGTTTTGACTTTATCATTACTGGCGAGGTAATTGGTCAGCGGCCCAAATCTCAATTAAAGCGCACAATGCCAATTGTGGCGGCTGAATCCGGAGCAGATGACCTTCTGTTACGCCCTTTATGTGCCAAAAATCTGCAACCCACGAGACCGGAGCGTGAAGGCTGGGTTGATCGTGAAAAGCTTTATGGTTTTCATGGGCGAAATCGCAAACCGCAAATCGCTTTGGCAAAACAGTTCGGTTTTGATGATTTTGCAACGCCTGCTGGTGGTTGCTGTTTCCTGACTGATGAAAGTTACTCCAGTAAGCTGGTGGATCTATGGAAGGCCAGAAACAGCCGTGAATATGAGTTGGATGACATTATGCTGTTGAAGGTTGGCCGGCATATTCGGCCGAAAGCCGATTTTAAAATGATCATTGCCCGGGATGCAGGCGAAAGTAAGTTCCTCGAAGGTTACCGTAAACAATTTATCAGTCTTTATTCAACCAGTCATAATGGTCCAATGGCCATCATTGATGGCGATATCGAACAACAGGACTTTACGCTTGCCGCTTCTATTGTTGCGCGTTATGGGCAGGGACGCGATGCGGATGAGGTCGAGGTAGAAATTACTGTACCTGATAAACCACCCAGACATATTCAGGCTCGCCCAATCAGTGTAGAACAGGTTCCACAGGAATGGTACGTATGAAACAAGTCGAATTAGACGCAAGAAGATTATTATGTCCCTTGCCAGTAATCAAAACGCAGAATAAAGTAGCCGAGCTATCTTCAGGGGATATTCTCAAAGTGATATGTACCGATCCAGGGGCTTTAAGCGATATTCCTGCATGGGCCCGAATTCATGGTCATCTTATCGTGGATTCAGTGGAAGACGATGATGAGATCATTATTACGGTCCGAGTTGGTGCGTAGCACTTTATTGGTGCGGAATAGTTGTGTTTTGCACCAAATTAGAGCGTGAGTGGTTTATGAATGCACTCAAATGGTTGATTTTACGGAGCCAGCGAGTTGGCAAGATTTGTGCTGTAAGTTGCGAGTGAGTTTTTTTGCACCAGAGTGTGCAGTTTTTTTAATTTGGAGATTATAAATGTCAGTCGAAAATGTGCTTCAGATAATTAAGGACGAGGACGTTAAATTCCTTGATTTCCGTTTCACCGACACGCGTGGTAAAGAGCAGCACGTTTCTTACCCTGCCCATTCAATTGATGAAGATACTTTCTCTGAAGGTGTCATGTTTGACGGTTCATCTGTTGCCGGCTGGAAAGGAATTAACGAATCCGACATGATTCTGATGCCGGATGCAACGACTGCCGTTTTGGATCCATTTATGGACGATACGACGCTGATCGTTCGTTGCGATATCGTTGAGCCAGCTACCATGCAGGGATATGAACGCGATCCTCGCAGTGTGGCAAAACGTGCAGAAGCTTACCTTGCATCTACTGGTTTGGCAGATACCGCTTTCTTTGGTCCAGAGCCAGAATTTTTCATTCTTGATGATGTCCGTTGGGGCAGCGATATTTCTGGTTCATTCTATAAAATTGACTCAGATGAGTCTTCATGGAATACCGAAAAAGTTTTCGCAGATGGTAACAAAGGTCACCGTCCAAGTGTAAAAGGTGGTTACTTTCCGGTGCCGCCAGTGGATTCACTGCAAGATATCCGTTCTGCCATGTGTTTGACCATGGAAGAAATGGGCTTGGTTACAGAAGTGCATCACCATGAAGTTGCTACAGCAGGCCAGTGTGAAATCGGTACTAAATTCAACACTCTGGTTAAAAAGGCTGACGAAGTTCAGATACTGAAATATGTTGTGCATAACGTTGCCCATGCGTACGGTAAAACAGCGACATTTATGCCAAAACCTTTGGTAGGTGATAACGGCAGTGGTATGCATGTTCACCAATCTTTGGCTAAAGAAGGTGAAAACCTGTTTTCTGGTAATAAATACGGCGGTTTGTCTGAAACAGCCTTATTTTACATTGGGGGTATTATCAAACATGCCCGTGCGCTGAACGCATTTACCAATTCTTCAACCAATAGTTACAAGCGTCTGGTACCAGGTTTCGAAGCGCCTGTAATGTTGGCTTATTCAGCACGTAACCGTAGTGCGTCTATCCGTATTCCTTTTGTCAGTAATCCAAAAGGTCGTCGTATCGAAGTTCGTTTCCCTGATCCATCAGCAAACCCTTATCTGGCATTCAGTGCGATGATGATGGCTGGTCTGGATGGCATTAAAAACAAGATCCACCCAGGTGATGCGATGGATAAGGACTTGTACGACTTACCGCCCGAAGAAGATGCAGCGATTCCAAAAGTTTGTCATGCATTGGATCAGGCATTGGCCGAACTGGACAAAGATCGCGCTTTCTTAACAGAAGGTGGTGTATTCACTGACGATATGATCGATGGCTATATTGAATTGAAGATGGAAGAAGTCACCCGTCTGCGTATGGAAACACACCCTGCAGAGTTTGATTTATATTACAGTGTTTAAACTTTTTTGATTGATGTCACAAAACGCCTCCCTCGTGGAGGCGTTTTTTTATGTTTGCTAGTTGCACAATAGTAAGGCCTGACCTATATTCATAATATGAAATTCTTTCTTATTATGTTGTTTGGTCTTGGCACAGCTGTGGCGGCTGATATCTATCGCTGGGTTGACGACAATGGTAACCAGGTTTATTCAGATGAACCTGTTGAAAATGCAGAAAAGATTGAGTTACAGGATTCCATGACGTATTCACCCGTGCAAATTCCTGGTGTGACCGATTCGACCACCACTACCAATGAACAGGAAGAATCCGGCGAGTCAGAAGTCGACCCTGATTATAAGTTGACAATTGTTGCGCCTGAAGATGATGCTGGCATCAGGGTTAATAACGGTAATGTCACGGTGAATCTGCAATTACAACCGGCTTTCGTACCTGAGCGTGGTGATAAGATTCAGCTATATCTTGATGGTTTACCCGCGGGTGTGCCTATGCCTCAATTAAGTTTTATGCTGGAAAATCTGGACAGGGGTACGCATAAACTTTCAGCGGTCGTGCTGAATGCATCAGGAGAAGTTATTGCACAAAGTGAAACAACTACTTTTCACTTGCAACGAACCAGCTTGCTTCAACCGGGCCGTCAACAGAACAATCTGCCTGGGGGTGGTGCTCCCACTATTCCAGGTATTCCCACCAACCCAAGTGTTCCTAATCCCAACTAATTCATCTTGAATAACTGTACGCACCAAAATGAAGCGTACAATAGCCTGAATTTCCTTAAAACCGCATCTGAAATGTTGCCTTCTGGCGATTTATCTTGAGCAAAAATATATTAATTCTATTGGAATCAGAATGTTAAATTTTATGTTCTGAGAGATGCTTACAAATGGAGCGTTTTTTGCAAATGGCATGCCATGAACTTGAATGACAAACTTATCAATGTTGAACAGTTATCCAGTAATGATGTACTGGAAAGTTTAACAACAGCCATTTTGGTGCTCGATACGAACTTACGTGTCTGTTATATCAATACGGCCACCGAAGTCATGTTTGAAATCAGTCAACGTCAAGCCGAACATATTCCTTTTCAAACACTGTTACCCGGTGAAACCCATTTATTGAATTCATTACGTCGGGTTATCGGTAACGGGCAGGCGTTAATTGAGCGTGAAATCCAATTGTTTCTGCCTGCAGCCGGTGAAATAGTAGTTGATTGTTCAATCAAAATGCTTGATGTGGCCGAACCGCACCTGTTAGTTGAACTGGCACAACTGGATTACCAGCAACGCGTCAATCGTGATGAAAATCTGCATACTCAGCAGCAGGTTGTCCGTGGCCTGGCTCATGAAATAAAAAATCCGCTTGGTGGTCTGCGAGGGGCTGCACAGTTACTGGAGCGGCAACTGGACTCAGATGATTTAAAAGAATATACCCGCATCATTATTAATGAAGCAGATCGTCTGCAAAACCTGATGACACGAATGCTGGGACCATATCAGCAATCAGAAAAACACTATCTGAATATCCATGAGGTATTACAGCGGGTCCGACAGCTGGTGGATATTGAGGTGGATGAACGATTGAAGTTTATTGCTGATTACGATCCGAGTATTCCTGATTTACATGCCGATTTTGATCAGCTGATTCAGATTTTTTTGAATATTGTGCGTAACGCCGTCCAGGCGATGCATGGTACTGGCGTTATCCGCCTGAGAACACGAATTCAACGCAATCTGACCATTGAAAAACGTTTTTATAAATTAGGGGTACTGATTGAAGTTGAGGACAATGGACCGGGCATCCCCAAACAGTTACAGGACAGTTTATTTTATCCCTTGGTTACCGGTCGGGCTGATGGCACTGGACTGGGCCTTTACCTGGTGCAGAACCTTGTGCAGCGAAATGCAGGTACTGTCAGTTGCAGCAGCCATGCCGGGCAAACCATATTTTCAATTATTTTTCCCTTGGAGTTAAAACCGTGAGCGCTAAAGCGATAGCATGGATTGTTGATGATGACCGATCAATTCGATGGGTATTACAAAAGGCATTGGAAGCCGTAGATATTACTGTTAAAGCCTTTGAAAGTGGAGATCTGGTTTTAGAGCAATTAAAGCGAGGCACCGATACTCCTCCGGATGTTCTGGTCAGTGATATTCGCATGCCAGGTCTTGATGGTCTGCAATTACTTTCGGAAATCCAGCAGAATCAGCCGGATTTGCCAGTCATTATCATGACAGCTTATTCAGACCTGGACAGCGCTGTTTCGGTTTATGAAGGCGGAGCCTTTGAATACCTGCCAAAACCCTTCGATGTTGATGAAGCAGTTGATTTAGTTCAACGTGCAGTTACCCACCATCGACAGCAGCATAATAATCCTGCCGGTGAAATGAATATAGGTAGTGAGATTATTGGTGAAGCGCCGGCAATGCAGGAGGTGTTTCGAGCAATAGGTCGACTGGCACGTTCCAACATCACCGTTTTGATTAATGGTGAATCCGGCACAGGTAAAGAGTTGGTTGCCCATGCTTTGCACAAACATAGCCCGCGCCGACAGAATCCGTTTATTGCTCTCAATATGGCGGCTATCCCCAAAGAATTATTAGAATCCGAACTGTTTGGTCATGAAAAGGGGGCTTTTACCGGGGCACATGTGCAGCGCAAAGGTCGCTTTGAACAAGCTGATGGCGGCACATTATTTCTTGATGAAATTGGTGATATGCCCCTTGAATTACAAACCCGGCTGTTGAGGGTGCTTTCAGATGGCGAGTTTTTCAGAGTTGGCGGACATAGTGCGGTTAAAGCGGATGTGAGAATCATCGCGGCAACCCATCAGAATCTGGAACAGCAGGTCGAGCGTGGTGATTTTCGTGAAGACTTGTTCCATCGTTTAAATGTTATCCGGATTCATATCCCATCATTACGTGAACGTCGGGAAGATATTCCGGCATTGGTTGCTTATTTTCTGAATAAGGCGGCCCGTGAACTGAATATGGGAGTAAAAAGTGTATCCCCTGAAGTGGAGCGGTATTTATCGCAGTTGCCCTGGCCGGGTAATGTGAGACAACTGGAAAATACTTCGCGTTGGCTGACGGTGATGTCCCCCGGCCAGGTTGTCCAGATGGATGATCTCCCGATGGAACTCACCTCCGATGCAGGCGTTGAGTCAATTCGTGGCGGAACAGACTGGCAACAGCTGTTCCGTCAATGGGCGGCAAACAAAGCGCTAAGTGGTCAGGAAGGCGTGTTGGCTGATGTGGTACCAATGATTGAAAACCTGCTGATGGAGGTGGCTCTGGAAAAAACCGCAGGCAAACGTCAGGAAGCCGCAAAATTATTGGGTTGGGGGCGAAATACCTTAACCCGTAAACTAAAAGAGAATTAATAAACAGGCTTGCGGGTAAGTCGCATCCTGTGTATAGTATGCGACTTAGTCAGGTGCGGGGTGGAGCAGCCTGGTAGCTCGTCGGGCTCATAACCCGAAGGTCGTTGGTTCAAATCCAGCCCCCGCTACCAATAATAATGTTAAGACAGGACCCCTAATTGGGGTTTTTGTTTTTGTGGAGTTAAAATTGGGCCAATGGCCCTTTTTTTTTATTTGTTAGCCTATGGCCGTATCTGATCAAATTGAAAAACTAATTGAAGCACCGATTGAGTCGCTGGGGTACCAGCTGGTCGGTGTGGAATACATTCAGGGTGGACAAAATCCACTCCTCAGAATCTATATTGATGCAGATCAAGGCATAGGTATTGAAGATTGTGAGCGTGTCAGTCATCAGGTCAGCGGCATCCTCGATGTTGAAGACCCCATCAAAAAAGCCTATTCCCTCGAAATTTCCTCACCCGGATTTGATCGTCCTTTATTTAAAGAACGAGACTTCATCCGCTTTACTGGCTCGCCAGCAAAAATAACCACAAAATTACCTGTGGAAGGTCGACGGAATTTTACTGGAGTGCTTCAGGGCTTCGAAAATGGTGAAGTATTAATTGAAGTAGATGGCGAGGTTTACGCCTTACCATTGGCAAAGTTGGCTAAAGCACGACTGGTTGCCTGAAAAAGCGTATTATTTGCTGTTAATGAAAAAACTTAGTTTTGGATCAATCGCTTGCGTCGATCCACTGGGGGCGAGATGAATAATAAAGAAATTTTACTGGTTGTTGATGCCATGTCTAATGAAAAAGGCGTGGGGAAAGAAGTTATTTTTCAGGCGATAGAAGCGGCGTTAGCTATGGCTACCCGCAAACGCTATGAAATGGAAATAGATGCGCATGTTGCGATTGATCGCCTTACCGGTAACTATGAAACTTTCCGTCAATGGTTAATTGTTGACGATAATGACGAAACATTTGAATCTCCGGAAACCCAAATAAAACTATCGGATGCCCTGGCCAAACAGGCTGATGCTGAAGTCGGTGGCTATATCCGCGAACCAATGGAATCGGTTGAGTTTGGCCGTATAGCTGCGCAAACAGCAAAACAGGTTATCGTTCAAAAAGTTCGCGAAGCTGAACGTGCCCAAGTGGTCGATATGTACCGTGAAAAAGTCGGTCAAATGATTCATGGCACGGTTAAACGTGTGGAACGCGGCAATGTGACTTTGGATTTAGGCGGCAATGCAGAAGCGTTATTACCACGTGAAGAAATGATTCCGCGTGAAAATTTCCGCAGTGGTGACCGGGTTCGTGGTTATTTAAAAGAGATTCGTTCAGAAGTGCGTGGGCCACAACTTATTATCAGCCGCGTAGCGCCTGAATTATTAATTGAACTGTTCAGTCTTGAAGTACCTGAAATCGGGGACGGCATGATTGAAATCAAGGGGGCTGCCCGTGACCCCGGTTTACGAGCAAAAATTGCCGTTTTAGCTCACGAGCCAAGAATTGATCCGGTTGGCGCATGTGTCGGTATGCGTGGTTCACGTGTTCAGGCTGTGACCAATGAGTTGGCCGGTGAGCGTGTTGACATTATTCTATGGGATGAAGAACCAGCACGTTTTGCAATTAATGCCATGGCACCCGCTGAAGTATTATCCATCGTCGTTGATGAAGATGCGCACAGTATGGATATCGCCGTTGAAGATGGACAGTTATCACAAGCGATTGGTCGCGGTGGTCAGAATGTTCGATTAGCCAGCCAATTGACTGGTTGGGAACTGAATGTGATGTCTGCCTCAGATGCAGATCAGAAAGCAGAAACTGAAATCAGTTCATTGATTCAGACCTTTATGGCGGATTTGGATGTAGATGAAGACGTTGCCTTAATTCTGGCTCAGGAAGGTTTTTCTTCTCTCGAAGAAGTGGCTTATGTGCCGGAACAGGAAATGCTTGATATCGAAGAGTTTGATACCGATATTGTGAACGAGTTACGCTCACGTGCCAGAGATGTATTGCTGACACGGGCAATTGCCAGTGAAGAGCAGATTGAAAACGCTTCTCCTGCCGAAACGTTACAGGATTTGCCTGGAATGACTGCTGAGCTGGTTGCCAAACTGAATAGTCAGGGTGTTTTAACCGTTGATGACCTTGCAGATCAGTCCGTGGATGAATTGGTCGAAGTGGCTGGTATTGATGAAAAACAAGCTGCCGCATTTATCATGAAAGCACGTGAGTCATGGTTTGCCGACGAACAAACAGAAACAGGGGAGTAACCAATGAGTGACATGAAGGTTAAGGACCTGGCCGACACAGTCGGTATCACACCTGAGCGTTTAGTTGATCAGCTTAACGAAGCTGGCATTAAAGTTTCAAAGCCAGATGATCTGATTACTGAAGATCAAAAGCAAAGTCTGTTGCAATTTTTACAGCAAAGACATGGCAAAGTGGCGAATGATAAAGACGCATCACCGAAAAAAATCACACTGAAACGTAAATCAGTCAGTGAAATTAAATTAGGTGGTGGCACATCCCGTCAGGCTGGTAAAAGCGTCAGTGTTGAAGTTCGTAAAAAGAGAACTTTTGTAAAACGTAGTGAAGTTGAAACCAACACTCCTGCGGAAGAACCTGTTCCGGTAGCGACGCAGGCTCAGGCAAATGCCGAAGAAGTGGCTCGCCAGGAGCAGCTCCGACTGCAGGAAATTGCGCGCAAACAGCAAGAACAAAGCAGTCGTCAGCAAGAAGAATCTGAGCGTGAAGCTGCTGCGGTAGCCGCAGCAATTGAAGCTGAAAGACTGGCTGTTGAAGAAGCTCGTTTAGCGGCTGAAGAAGAGCAAAAGGCATTAGCAGAAGAAGCTAAAGTTAAAGAGCAAAAGCAATCGCAAACGGTTAAAAAGGCGCCTGCAAAACCCGAATTAACCGCGTCTCAATTAGCCCATAAAAAACTTGAAGAGGCCGATGCGAAACGTCGTGCAGCTAACCTCGCGAGAATTGATGCTGAAAAAGCCCTGGAAGCTCGTAAAAAAGCCCGTGAGGAAGAAGAAGCGTTAGAAAAAGCGAAAGAAGAAGCTCGCCTGGCGGCAGCTGAAGCCCAAGCCAAAGAACAGAAACCCGATCGTAAAGAGGCTGACGCTAAACACGTTGCAAGTAAAGACAAACCAGCACGTCGTGGTCGTTTTCAGCGTGATGATGAATTTGAGCGTAAAGAACTTCATGTCAGTGAAGGTAAGGGACGCCGTAAAAAGAAAAAAGGTGTTTCACAAAAAACGACTACAGTCGAAACGTCTACGGAACATGGCTTTTCCCGTCCAACCGCACCGGTTGTCCGTGAAGTCAGTGTGCCGGATACCATTTCAGTATCTGATCTGGCCCAGCGCATGTCAGTTAAAGCGGCCGAGGTTATCAAAGCCTTGATGGGTATGGGCACAATGGCCACTATCAATCAGGTTCTGGACCAGGATACTGCCGTTATTCTGGTAGAGGAAATGGGCCACGTAGCCAAACCAGTCCAGGAAAACGAAGTTGAACAGGCTCTTGAAGCCTCGATTGAAGTAACGGGTGAAGCACTTCCTCGCGCACCTGTTGTAACTGTAATGGGTCATGTTGACCATGGTAAAACCTCACTGCTGGATTATATCCGTCGTACTAAGGTGACATCTGGTGAAGCGGGTGGTATCACTCAGCATATCGGTGCATATAAGGTTGAAACTAGTCGTGGTGAAGTCACTTTTCTCGATACGCCCGGCCATGCGGCTTTCACTGAAATGCGTTCACGCGGTGCCAAAGTCACTGATATTGTGGTTCTGGTAGTAGCCGCAGATGATGGTGTGATGCCGCAAACCATTGAAGCTGTACAACATGCCAAAGCAGCCGGTTCAACGCTGATTGTTGCTGTTAACAAAATGGATAAGCCTGATGCCACTCCAGATCGGGTTAAGCAAGAATTAACCAACCACGAAGTTGTTCCCGAAGACTGGGGCGGTGATGTACAGTTTGTGCCTGTTTCAGCCTTAACGGGTATGGGCGTTGATGATTTACTGGATGCAATCTCACTGCAAGCTGAAGTGATGGAGTTAACTGCACCGGTTAAAGGGCCTGCCCACGGTACAGTGGTTGAATCGCGACTGGATAAAGGTCGCGGTACCGTTGTGACCGTACTGGTGCAGCGTGGTACTTTGAGAAAAGGTGACATCGTGGTGGTTGGCCAGGAATTTGGACGGGTTCGCGCCTTGTTCAACGAAAATGGCCAACAAATGGATGAAGCTGGTCCCTCAACTCCTGTTGAATTACTGGGTCTGTCCGGAACACCTGCATCGGGTGATGAGTTACAGGTGGCGCCGGATGATCGCACAGCAAGAGAAATTGCCAGCTTCCGTCAGACCAAAGCACGTGAACTGAAAATGGCACAACAGCAGGCTGCCAAGTTGGATGATATGTTCAACAAAATGGAAGCCGGCGATCTGAAAACACTGAATGTCGTCATTAAAGGTGACGTTCATGGTTCGGTTGAAGCTGTCAGTCAGGGTCTGCAGAAATTGTCGACCGATATGGTACAGGTCCGGGTTGTTGGTTCTGGTGTCGGCGGTATTAACGAAACTGACGCACAGTTAGCTGCCGCTTCTGATGCTATTCTGATCGGCTTTAATGTTCGCGCTGATAATACTGCGCGTAAAGTAATTGCTGAAAAAGGCCTGGATGTTCAATATTTCAGCATTATTTATGATTTGCTGGATGTGGTGACAAAAGCCATGACCGGTATGCTTGAGCCCGTCTATAAAGACGAAATTATCGGTCTGGCACGGGTTGATGATGTGTTCAGCTCTCCGAAATTTGGTGATATTGCAGGTTGTCTGGTCTTGGAAGGCAGCGTCAAACGTAACAACCCGATTCGTGTCTTGCGTGATAACGTGGTTATTTACGAAGGTGAACTGGAATCACTGCGTCGATTCAAAGATGATGTTAATGAAGTCAATGCCGGTACGGAGTGTGGTATTGGTGTGAAAAACTACAAAGACGTCAAACCGGGTGATCAAATCGAAGTCTTTGAACGTGTCCTGATGAAACCGAGTCTTTAATGGCAAGAGAATTTAGTCGCACAAATCGAATCAGTGAGGTCATGATGCGTGAATTGGCCTTGCTGATTCAGCATGATCTGGCTGATCCGCGTGTCAGTATGGTCACGGTGTCACATGTTGATGTGACATCCGATCTTAAATATGCGCGTATTTATGTGACACGGCTCAGTGGATTTGATTCAGAAGAAGCCGCCAAAGAATGTCTGGCAGGATTAAATAACGCTGCAGGGTTCCTGCGTCGGGCGCTGGCAAAGCGCGTAAAATTACGCATCATGCCGGAGCTGCAATTTCGTTATGACACCACGCTGGAACATGGCTTTTATATGGATGAACTGATCTCTAAGGCCAATGCCGATATCAAAGACGAACAAGAACCCGATTCAGAAACTGATAAAGATTGAGTTTCTCCGATGGCAAAACGCAGTAAAAAAGGTCGCGATATTACCGGTATCGTGATTATTGACAAGCCAACCGGACTGAGCTCAAATCATGTTTTGCAACGCGTTAAACGATTATTTAATGCAAACAAGGCAGGACATACCGGTAGTCTCGACCCATTAGCAACCGGGGTATTACCTGTCTGCCTGGGCGAAGCCACCAAACTCTCCACCTATTTGCTGGATGCTGATAAACAGTATCAGGTGCGTTGCCAGCTAGGCATTCTCACCGATAGCGGTGATAGTGATGGTGACGTTATCGCTCAACAGAATATCCCGGATTATTCAGAGGAAAAACTGCAACGTATTTTGCAGGACTTTACCGGTGAGCTACAACAGATTCCGCCGATGTTTTCAGCCTTAAAACACCAGGGACAGCCACTATACAAGCTGGCTCGTCAGGGCATAGAAATCGAACGGAAATCTCGTCTGATTACCATCTACAGTATTGAATTGCTGGCCTGTGATGCTGACAGTTTTACCTTGCAGGTATCCTGCAGCAAAGGGACCTATATACGCACCTTAGTTCAGGACATTGCTGCCGCTTTAGGCAGTTGTGGACATGTCACTATGTTAAGACGTACGGATGCCGCTGGTTATGATTTAACCCAGGCATTAAGTCTGGAGAGGTTACAGGATTTGGCAGAACAACAAGGCTTACCGGGGCTTGATTCTCAATTATTACCTGCTCATGAAGCATTACCGGACTGGCCTGAAGTAAGACTGGATGCCGATATGTCTGCTGATATGCGTTTTGGTCGCAGTGTCACAACGGAATTTCAAGGTCATTGCGCAAAAGTCCGTCTATTTGATGTTCAGGATCAGTTTATCGGTCTGGGTGAATTAGCGCAGGACGGCACGGTGTCAGCAAAACGTTTGTTTGTTACCGGTGATACGGTTTAACCCGCTTGTGAATAGCAGATAAAACCGGTAAAATTCGCCACTCTTAAAAGGTTGGGTAATCCGGTTTAACCCGCTGGATTATTTCAGAATTTAACTCATAGCCAAAGGCTATAAAAAGTTGGAGTTTTTATGTCAATTACTGCAGAACAAAAGCAAGAAATCATCAAAAAATACGGTCGTACTGAAGGCGATACCGGCTCAGCTGAAGTTCAGGTAGCTCTGCTGACTGCCCGTATTACCAATCTTTCAGACCATTTTAAAACTAACATCCATGATCATCACTCACGTCAAGGTTTGTTAAAAATGGTTAGTGGTCGTCGTAAAATGCTCGACTACCTGAAAAAAACAGATATTAACCGTTACCGTGATTTAATTGCTGACTTAGGTCTGCGTCGCTAAATTACCCGACGTGATCTGCAAAACATCTCATCGAGCCTCCGCCAATATCTTTGGCATTAGGCTGGTGCGTTGACTGATATGCCCCTGAAATCCCCCGCGGTTTCAGGGGCATATTCATTTATGCGTTTATCGTTTTTTAAATCAGTGATGAAAAGGTTCATGGCTGATGTAGTCAAGAGAAGGAAATACTAGTGAATTCAGTAAAAAAGACAGTTCAGTTCGGTGAGCATACGCTTAGCCTGGAAACCGGAAAAATTGCTCGTCAGGCGGGTGGTTCCATTATTGCCAGTCTGGGTGAGACATCAGTGCTGGTAACTGTAGTCGGAAAGAAAAATGTAAATCCTGGCCAGGATTTCTTTCCGTTAACCGTAAATTATCAAGAACGTACTTATGCTGCAGGTAAAATACCCGGTGGGTTTTTCAAACGTGAGGGCCGCCCTTCAGAGAAAGAAACGCTGACATCCCGTCTGATCGATCGTCCATTACGTCCATTGTTTCCGAAAGGTTTCATTAATGAAGTTCAGGTAATTGCCACCGTAATGGCTTTGGACCCTGAAATTGATCCTGATATTCCAGCAATGATCGGTGCTTCTGCAGCGTTAGCTATCTCAGGTTTACCTTTTAATGGCCCATTAGGTGCCGCACGGGTCGGTTATGTTGATGGTAACTACATTCTGAATCCGTCTAAAAAACAATTAGCCAACAGCTCACTGGATTTAGTGGTTGCCGGTACTGTCAGTGCGGTCTTGATGGTGGAATCAGAAGCTTCTGAATTGCCAGAAGAAGTGATGTTAGGCTCAGTTATGTATGGCCATCAACAAATTCAGACAGCAATCAAACTGATTGATGAATTGAAAGCCGAAGCTGGCAAACCGGCTTGGGATTGGACTGCTCCGGAAAAAGATGATCGTCTATATAATGCGGTTAAAGAGCAAGCGTTTGAAGGCATTAAAACGGCTTACGCTATCAGCGATAAAATGCAGCGTCAGGATCAACTCTCAGAAATTCGTCAAGCCGCTGTTGAGGCATTAGTCAGTGAAGATGGTGAATGGTCTGAAGATGATGTAAAAGGTTTGTTTGGCAAACTGGAAAAAGAACTGGTTCGTGGTCGTATTATTGCCGGTGAACCGCGCATCGATGGCCGTGATACCAAAACCGTGCGTCCAGTATTTGTTGAAACTACTGTACTGCCACGTGTGCATGGTTCTGCATTGTTCACCCGTGGTGAAACTCAGGCAATTGTGGTGGCAACTTTGGGTGCGGAACGTGATGCACAGATGATTGATGCGGTAGAAGGTGAATACCGTGATCGCTTTATGCTGCATTACAACTTCCCGCCGTTCTGTGTAGGTGAAACCGGTTTTGTCGGTTCTCCGAAACGTCGTGAAATTGGTCATGGCAAATTAGCCAAACGTGGTATTCAGGCGGTTATGCCAACGGCTGAAGAATTCCCGTATGTGGTTCGCGTCGTATCTGAAATCACTGAATCCAATGGTTCAAGTTCAATGGCCTCTGTCTGTGGTACCTCATTGGCGTTAATGGATGCCGGTGTACCCATTAAAGCACCTGTTGCCGGTATTGCGATGGGTCTGATTAAAGAACCAGATGGTTATGCCGTTTTGACCGATATTCTGGGGGATGAAGATCATCTGGGTGATATGGACTTTAAAGTGGCCGGTACCGAAAAAGGTGTGACGGCACTGCAAATGGATATCAAGATCGAAGGTATCAACGAAGAAATCATGCGTATTGCACTGGCGCAAGCCCGTGATGGTCGTCTGCATATTCTGGAAAAAATGAATGCAGTGATCTCAACGCACCGTCAGGAAATGTCCGAATTTGCACCACGTATTATCACTGTGAAAATTCATGCTGATAAAATTCGTGATGTTATCGGTAAAGGTGGCGCAACCATTCGTGCAATCACCGAAGAAACCGGTGCAACTATCGATATTCAGGATGATGGCACCGTGATGATTTTCTCTTCGGATTTCAATGCGGGTCAGGATGCATTACACCGTATTGAGCAAATCACCGCTGAAGTTGAAGTCGGCAAGGTCTATCAGGGCCGTGTTGCCAAGCTGATGGATTTTGGGGCGTTTGTCACGATTCTGCCAGGTAAAGATGGACTGGTACATATTTCACAAATCTCTGATGAGCGTGTGGAAAATGTCAGTGATAAACTGTCTGAAGGTGACATGATTGAAGTGAAGGTACTGGAAGTTGACCGTCAGGGCCGTATTCGCCTGAGTATGAAAGCTGTTCATGAAGTTGCTGCAGAATAATTCAGTCAATTCAGGTTTGATTTGGAAGCCCCGCCTAGCGGGGCTTTTTTTTGAACATCACAATAAAAACCTATAGCCGTAACACGGATTACGACGGAACTATTGTTGTAATTTAAGCAATAAGCAAGGGTTCGCCATAGAAGATTTCTTTGCAAAGCTAAATGATAACTATTATCATTAAAGCTGTTTGAATATAAGGAATCATTCATGATGCGCACAAATTTGATCATTGGCTTCAATCCGGTCTTTGCTCAGCGATGAACGAAAACACATCTGCTTCCTTTTTAACGCTGTTGCAACAGTTACTTGAAGTAGGCGGCCCTGTTGTGTGGATTTTGCTGGGGTTTTCGATTATTGCGGTCAGTATTGTTTTAATCAAAACATGGCAAATATTATTAATCTCACCCGAATCAACGAAAACAGCAAAAAAAGCCATTGCCTTGTGGAAACAAAACGAGCCTGAGCAGGCTATTCTGCAGCTGAAAATCTCCAAACCATTGGATGAGTTACTGGCATTGAGCATGGAAGGACTGAGGCAGACCGAGATACCGGTCGGCTTACTCAGGGAAGAGTTGCAACGTGTTGCCAGCTTGCGTATCAGTCAATTACGCAGTTATCTGCGTCCTCTGGAAGTGATTGCCAGTTTAAGCCCTTTACTGGGCTTGTTTGGTACGGTTATGGGCATGATCCTCGCTTTTCAGCAGATGGAACAAGCCGGTAGTCAGGTTGATCCTGCTGTACTTTCCGCGGGGATTTGGCAGGCCTTATTAACCACTGCGGTTGGTCTGGCGGTGGCAATACCGGCTGTGCTGGCGCATAACTGGTTAGAGCGTAAAACGGAGCGAGTTACAGCGCTGATAAATGATGGGGTAACTCAGGTCTTTACACACGCCCCATTTATCAATCCAAAGGCAGCTGTTTGCAGCGAAAGCTTTAAAAATGTTGCTTGAACAACCATTTTCGGCAAAACGCAGAATGATTAGTCTGACACCTTTAATTGATGTGGTGTTTATTCTGTTACTTTTTTTCATGTTGTCCTCCGGTTTTACCCACTGGCGACAAATGGATATTACCGCTGCCAGTGAATCCTACAATACAGATGAAATACGTACTCAGTATCATCTTGTATTACAGACCGCTGGAGAATATGAGTTCGATAAAAGACGTTACCCGCTATCAAAGCTCAGCCCCGTAAAACAAACGCGTGCTGAAGATAAACGGAGTGTATTTGTTGTCTCGGTGGCAGAGGGGGTAACAACTCAGCAGTTGATTGATTTTCTGGATCAATTGAAAACCATCGGCGTTGAAAAAGTCAGTCTGGCAGGTTTAGCCATATGATACTTATCCCAAATCATGCCCCGCGAGGCAATCAACCTGATGACAATATTATCCCATTGATTAATATTGTGTTTTTGATGCTGATCTTTTTTCTGATTGCCGGGCAATTAACTTCCAGTGATTTTATCAAAATCCAACCGCCAACATCCCAGCAGCAATCGGCTCTGCAGGAACATGATGCTGTTTTGCTGGTGTCTTCCAGAGGGCAATTGGCCTTTAATGATATGTTGCTGGAAGCCGATGCCTTAACGGATTTGTTAAAACAGGCAATATCGGAAACGAATAATGCCCAATCATTCAAACTACTGATTAAAACGGATGCAACTGTCCCTGCTAACAAGTTAACTGAGTTACTGAAAAGAGTTCGTGCCGCCGGAATACTGCGGGTGTCACTGGCAACGCAGACCCAAAGCAATAAACATGATTAAATTTCGATACTGGGTATTGGCAATTTTGAGCGCCATATCAATTCATGTCTTTGCGTTTGGTATGTATACGCTCAAACACCAGCCCCGGCTTCAACTTGTTGCCCCCATAAAGGAAGCTGGGATTGAGATTGATATCAGCATGCTGGATGCCACCACCATGGAGAAACAACAGGCTACTGCCACCTCAGAACCATTGACCAACATTGAAGAAGAATCCGCAATCACTGAGGTTCAGGAACGCAACGATACGCCAGTGCAAGTTGAGGAAAAAATCAGCAAAACTGAAGTGGTAAAACCCTTGCAGCAAACGGAGATAAAAAAGGCCGTTAATAGCGCGCCACTTTCCGATAACGCTGAACCTGAATCTGATAGCTCAGAGGTGCTTGCTGCCACATCTGCTCCGGCAGAGAAACCAACAGCAAATTCTGAAAAGCAATTGGAAAAAACGCAAATTGCCGAGCAAGGTGAGTCAGCTGAGAGCAGTTCAATCTCCAGTCAAACTGTTTCAGCTTTGCAACAGGCAGCTCAACAGACCTATTTCAATTTACTCGCCAGAACGCTGGCAGAGCAAAAGCGTTATCCAAGCATTTCCAGACGCCGTGGAGAGCAGGGTGTGGTGCAGTTATTTTTTGTCGTCAACCGTGATGGCAAAATCAAAGCCTCACGTATTGATGCCAGCTCTGGATATCAGCGCCTGGATCAGGCAGTGGTGGAAATGCTGGAAAAGGCACAACCATTACCGGCTTTTCCTGCTGAGATGTCACAGCAGCAATTGGAAGTAAAAGTGCCTATTGCATTTGAATTAAGCAGTTGACGTTCATCAGAGTCAGGCACCATCATAGTATTAAAATCCACGTAACAATGCAGTATCAGGAGCACAGCAGATGAATAATCTGGATTGGCATCAAATTCACGCTGCGGTATGGCGTGCCCATACGCAGAAGCTCAAAGCGATTACCCGGCTTGACTCAATTCGGTTGGATCAACTCATCGGCATTGAGGAACAAAAACAGCAGCTGGTTGAAAATACCCGTCGATTTGTTAACGGTGAAAGCAGTAATCACGCTTTGTTATGGGGTGCCAGAGGTACCGGTAAATCTTCACTTATCAAAGCATTATTAAACGAGTTTGCTGGTGAGGGATTACGTATGTTGCAGATCGATAAGGCGGAGCTTGGCTGGTTGCCGGAAATCCTTGATGATCTGGAAGATCGGCCATTCCGTTTTGTGATCTTCTGCGATGATTTGTCCTTCGAACCAGGTGATGAAGGATTTAAGCCTCTTAAAAGTCTGTTGGAAGGTGGCCTGGAGTTACCTCCGGAACATGTCAGAATTTATGCTACTTCAAACCGACGGCATCTGATGCCGGAACAACAAGCCGAAAATCAGGCCAGCCGGGTGGTGGATGGTGAAGTTCACTACACTGATAGTCTGGAAGATAAGTTAGCCCTGTCAGATCGGTTTGGCTTGTGGTTATCATTCTATCCACCGAGTTGGGAGACCTATCTGGCGATGGTGGATATTCTGTTTGAAAATGTAGATGTGAATCAGGCAATGCTCCATGAGCAGGCTAAGCAATTTGCCATGCGACGAGCCAGCCATAGTGGCCGCACAGCAGTACAGTTTTATCGCCAGTTTCTGAGTTGAAACGGAGCAGCTGATTTTTTATCGTCACAACAGTGGCATATATACACAAATCAACAGTCTTAGCTGCTTTGTTGGTGGCTGATATCCAGCATCACATTATGGCCATTTTCGTTGGCAATATTCTGATAATACCAGCCGAGTTTTTCGGTTAACTGTGCGGTAAGTTGCAGACCGAGACCAAATCCCAGTTCCGTTGGAGCCACATCCATATCAGCGTCAAACTGACGATTGACGATACTGATCCGTGGACCTTGCTGGCTGATAATGACCTGACCTTCCCAGGTATGCTGAAAGGCATTGCGGATCAGGTTACCCAAGACAATTCTTGCCGCCACGGCACTTAGCGAACATTGATATGGGTGGGTTTCCACAATAAGTTCAACCGTTTTATTACGCAGCAGATAACGCATCTCTTCAGTGATTTCCAGCAGCAATTTATCAATTTCAACCACTGATTCCGGCAGCTTTTCATTATCCTCACGGCTTAACCAGAGTAATGTTTCGGTGAGATGCTGCATGGTAATACTGGCACGATCAATCCGATCGGCAATATCCCGCTGCATCGGATTCAATGTGGACGAATTCTGCTGTAATACTTTGTACTGTAATTCGATATTATTACGGATAACACTGATAGGCGTACGTAATTCATGGCTGGTATAACGCAGGAATCGATGTTCTCGATCCAGGCTGCGTTGCACGGACGACAGACTGTTTTGGATCAGTTTCGCCATTTGATTCAGTTCAGGATACAGAAAGTCCGGGGCTGGCTGTGAGAGATTTTCAGGGGTTAATGATTGGGTCCAGGCATTCAGCCGTGACACAGGGGTTGAGATACTGCGCATTAACAGCCAGGTAATCAGCATTAGTGTCAGCGCGATTAAGGCACTGACACCTAATAATAACCGCATGCTGTCGGCCATATTCCGGCCCATTAAACTGGAAACATTCTCGCGGGAAAGGGTTCTGCTGATGTAGACCGATTCATTTGCCAGATCGACTTTGAGGGCGAAATACACCTTGTCCGGACGATTCAACCAGTGTGAATCATCCTGTTTGACTAATTCGCCACTGCGCTGCGGTGGTTCAGCTAATACCTGACGAATCTCTGGTGGTTGTGATTCCCAGCTCCCGGAAAGCTGGCTGCCTCTATAATTAACCAGTTCATCATCGGCAAGTGATTTGTTATTGGCGAGATAGGTCAGCGCGGCGTTTTCCATACCACCGGTCACAATATTGTCCATGCCGCGAATAAAAAAATGGGCACTTAACAGGGAATAACCAAGCACAATAGTGCCGCCAAACAATAGAAAGCTGACGGTCACCAGGCGTTTCAGGCTGATTTTACGTTTCATTATCATCCCTGATAGCAATGCCTACACCGGGAATAGTATGTAGTAATGCTGTTGCAAACTCACCATCAATCGTTTTACGTAAATGGTGCAGATGGACTTTCAGGCTGTCACTGTCAGGCACTTCCTCACCCCACACGGCAATTTCAAGCCGTTGACGGCTGACAACATTCGGTGATTCGCGTAATAACAATTCCAGAATTCGCCAGCCAGTCGGTGATAAGTGCAGATTGATATCGGCTCTGCTTAACTGACGTTGCTGTAGATTCATCTGCAAATCACCACAGCGAAGCAGCTGCGTTTGTCCGCTCCTTCTGCGTGATAATGCCTGGATCCGCATCACCAGTTCTTTTAATTCAAAAGGTTTGACCAGATAGTCATCCGTACCAGCGGTAAAACCTGCTTGTTTATCGGTCAGCTGATCGCGTGCAGTGAGCATTAATACGGGTATATCCGACCCTTCACTGCGCAAGCGTTCACATACTGTCAAACCGTCAATACGTGGGAGGTTTAAATCCAGTAACAGCACATCGTAATAATTTTCCTCCAACAGGTTCAGACCAGCAGAGCCGTTACTGGCATGATCACAGCTGATGGCTTCCAGCTGCAGATAATCCATCACCGTTTGTGCCAGATCCAGATCATCTTCAATAAGTAACACACTAATCATCAGGCGGGTCCTTGTTCAGTTGCAGGCAATACGACTTTGCTGCCACGATGAAAATACTGCGCCACATCGTGTTGAATCATCAATAGCAAGGGGATTAATATCAATGTAATGACGGTGGCAAACATAATGCCGTAAGCCAAAGACACTGCAGCAGGAATCAAAAACTGTGCCTGTCTTGAGGTTTCTCCTAATAAAGGCATCAGACCGGCAAAAGTCGTGAAGGATGTCAGTAATACCGCCCTCAGGCGATCACGGGCAGACATCAGGATAGCCTGACGTACATCGGTATATTCTTCCTTCAAATCATTAAATCGTGAGACCAGCAACAGACTATCGTTGACCACGACACCACTTAGCGCAATGATGCCGTTCAGTGACAGGATCCCCAAAGACAGATCATTCATCCAGTGACCCAGCAGTGCGCCAACAATACCAAAAGGGATGGCGGTCATGATTAATACCGGTTGAATATAGGATTTCAAAGGGATGGCCAGCAACATATAAATACCCAGCATGGCCAATAAAAACAGGTTAAGCATGGAAGATTGGGTTTCTTCCTGTTCAGCGGCTTCACCCGCAAAATAGATGGTCAGACCGGGATATTTGGCTTCTAACTGGGGCACAACATCGCGTTTTAACTGAGCTACAAACTCCGTGATAGAGAGTAAATTCTTATCCACATCAGCAGACAGATAGATTGCCCGCCTGGCATCAATGCGGGTAATACTGTCACGGGTAAATCCATAGCTGATGTCGGCCACGCTGGACAACGGAATCACGGTTCCGTCATCCAGACGAACCCTGGATTTCAATACATCTGCCGGATTTTGCCGGTCAGCCTCCGGGTAACGGACTTTGACTTCAATTTCATCACTGTTGCGCTGATAACGTTGTACCACCTGACCAGCAAACCCTTGCAGGATTTGCCTCGCCAGTTCATCTGTACTGAGCCCCAGGGCCCGGCCTTGTTGATTCAGCTTAAGTTGTAATTGAGGCTGGCCGGGTTGCAGATTATCCTGCAAGCCGATAATACCCGGCATCGGTTCCAGTAACGAATAGAGCTCGGCCCCCGCCAGCGTCAGCACATCATCATCGTTGGATCGTAACTCAACTCGTAACGCATCATCTGCCTGACGGCCACTCTGAATTCGTAAACTGCGAACGGCTTCCGGCATACCCACACGTTTTTCCCATTCCCGGCGAAATTCGAATAAGTCATAAGGGGAATCGGAGGCTAATTCAACCGTCAAACCACCACTATGATCAGACTGCGAAAGCAGTTGCAGATTGGCTATTCCGCTTTTCGCTGAATCGGCATCCTCTCGCAATGCTTTATCCGTTTCATAAGCTTTGCGCTCCATCATTATTAACGTTTCGTGGGTGCGGCCAAAACTGACATCTTTATGCATCGAGATATTTGCTCTGACCGTATCACCCGGAATCGCTGGGAAAAAGCTCATGCGGATAGTGCCATTAAAAGGCATTGAAAAGACGATAATAAATAACATCATAAATACCATCAGCAATCCGTAGCGAAACCGCAAAGCAAACTCGATAGCCGGTTGATAAATATGTTCGGCAAACCACTGTAAGCCACCATCAGCACCCTGCTGAATTTTGCGCCAACCAGTGGCAAGTATGTTTTGAGAGGGTTTTTTATGGGTATTCAGATAAGCCAGATGAGCAGGAAGAATCAGCTTGGACTCAATCACGGACATGACTAACGCGATGGCCACGACCGCAGCAAACTGTGAATAAAGCTCACCCAGTCGTCCTTCAATCTGCGATAAGGCATAAAAGGCGACGACCGTGGTAAACACACCGAATAACGTCGGTACAGCTACCCGCATCGTACCTTTTATCGTGTTACGCAACGTGTCACCCTCACGGGATCGCACGCTATAAATACTTTCACCCACCACCACGGCATCATCGACGATGATGCCTAACGCCATTAGAAAGCCGAAGGTGGTAAACGAGTTGAGTGATAAACCGGCATAAGAATCGCCCATAAAAAACAGCGTGCCAAGAAACACAAAAGGCAGGCCCATGGCTACCCAGAAGGCCACCGTCAGATTTAAAAATACGGCGAGTAATATGAACACCAGCACAATACCGGTCAGGGCATTTTTAATCAGTAAATTTAACCGATCCATTATGCTGGTACTGCGGTCATACCAGGAGGCAAGCTGAACCTGTGCGGGAAGTTTGTTGCTGTTCTGCCATTGCTCAACGACTTCATAAGCATCGGCTACCGAGTCAGCGATATCATCCAGCCCTGTAGTCACAACCTGTACACCAATACTGTCTTTTGCCTGGAATCTGGACAAAATAGATGTTTCATCATCAAAACTATCGAGAATATAGGCCACATCGCCCAGTAAAAGCTGTTGGCCATCATCCCCGGTAATTACAGGGATTTTGGCAAAATCCTGTTTAAGATAAGCCTGTTCGGAGGCATTGAGTTGCAGATAGACATTTTCATTACGCAGAACAGCCGTCAGTGGCGTAGAAGAATTTGTATTGATGGCATTTTCAACGTCGCTTAATGACAGGCCATAGGATTGCAGTCGAGCATCGTCGATTTCAATCATCATCATCGGATCCAGCCAACCGGAAATGGTCACGCGGTTAATGTTGGATTTTGTCAGTAGATCCGCTTTCAATGACTCTGCAATTTGTTGCAGGCTGTGCCGATCAGTATCACCGTATAACTGTAACCAGATAGCATGTTCTTCCCGTTCTGCTTTACTGATAACAGGATTTTTGGCTTCTGCCGGAAAAGTGGATATGGCATCCACCTGAGCTTTCACATCACGCATCAACGTGTCGAGGTCATAGCCACTTTGCATTTCAACGGTCACGGTCACGCCACTGCGAGTTGACTCACTGGTCAGGGTCTTTATACCAATAATGCCTTCGAGTTGTTCTTCTATTTTGATCGCCAGACCTTCCTCTGACAGTTTTGCTGAGCCGCTGTCATAGGAGACTGAAATTGTCAGGCTGTCAGGCTCACTGCTGGGAAAGGCTTCTTTGCGTAAGTCACCCACGGTCATCAAGCCCATAATGATGACCAAAAACATCAACAGGTTAGCTGCGACCGGATTGGTAGCAAACCAGCCGATAATGCCACTGCGACCGATAATTTTACTCATAATCTACTGCCTCAATCGGCGCCACGGCCATGCCTTCAATATAGCTGCTGATGGGCTGCAGTAATATTTGATTTGCAGTTGCTTTCAAATTCTCAGGTGGATTGATATAGATAGAACGCTCATCACTAAACACTGGTGAGGTAGCAAATTTCGCCAGCTCCATATCTGCTGTGACATACCAGATCTCACCTCGTTGACTGAGGCTGGACGTTGGGACCTGCCAAAGCTCATCCATCTGACGACCACCCAGACTCACTTCGACAAATACACCAGGATAAAGCACGGGCTGTTGATCCAGTGGGTTTTCCACGCCAACAATCAATGAACGCTGACGAGTGGTTCCATCAAGATGTTGTTCCACGCGCAGGACTTTACCTTGCCAGCTTGCATCACCTTCTACAGCATGCAAATCGACAGGCCACTCTCCCGTCTTTAACATTTCGGGCTCCGGTAAGCTTTGCCACTCGCGATCTGACAGGGATACTTTCACTTCGACCCGGTCGGTGCTATATAACGAGGCGACTTGCGTGCCAGTTTGCAGATAACTGCCGGGCGAGACATCACGGGTGATCACCAATGCATCAAATGGTGCTCTGATAAGACTCTGTTGCAGATCTTTTTCAGCGCTGGCTAATAAGGCTTCAGCATTGGCCAGGCTGGCTTCAGCACTGGCCAATTGTGGAACGCGTAACACCAGATCAGAATCAGGATCGCCCTCAAGACCTGAAGCCAGCCATTCAGCCTGCGCTTGCAGACCTTGTCGTTCTTCCTGCAGGTAAAGCAGTCTGGCCTCAGCTACCTGCTGTTTTGCCGCTGCTACGGCGGCACGATAATCACTGTTTTCCAGACGTAACATCTCCTGGTCTTTTTTCAGACGGAATCCAGACTCAAACTGTGGTGATATTTGCTCAACCTGGCCCGCTACTTGTGCACTGAGATTAATACTGTAATGCGCCTCAGTTGAACCAAAAGCGCTGATACGTGATTGATAGCGACCAGGTGTGACTGTTTTGACTGAAACCTCAGGTCTTATCTCTGGCACTTCCCTTACTGGCAGTGGGCGGTTGGCATACCTATCGATCTGATATTGGGTGAAAAAGTATATGGCAACTAACGCACACAGAGCAGCTAAAAACACCAGCCATTGCAGTCGTTTTGTCATGCTTTAGCCTCCAGGCCCAATGCCAGTCCCAGAGAAATACGATTCAGTAATCGTTGATAAATCAGATCATCAAGCTGAGCCTGTAAATTATAGGTTTGTTGTTGCACGGTGAGCAGATCCAGGATAGTAAGCAGTCCACTACGATAATTCGCCTGATATTGACGAAGATTATTTTCGGCACTGGCCAGAGCCGTTTCGATATGCTGCTGTTGTTTTACCAGAGCCTGCTCCTGACTCAGTGCCTGTTCTATTTCTGTTACCGCATTGAGCAAGGTATCCCGGTATTGCTGGTAACTAATGGCTGTCTCCAGTTCACGTATTTCGGCTTCAGCACGCAATTGTCCACCTTGATATAACGGCGCAGTCAATTGGCCTAATAAGCTCCATACCGGCGCCGTAAATAAACTGGCCCGGGGAGAGCTGCCAACATCCTCTAAAACCGCCTGCAAACTCAGACTGGGCAACAAATCCTTATAAGCAACTTCCGTACGAGCACTGGATGCCTGGATAGCGGCATAAGCCGCGCGTAAATCCGGACGACGATTTAATGTCTGCTCTGGTAAATCGATAGCCGGGATGACCACGTCAGGATAATCTGCCGGAAGCGTAAATTCCGGATTGTTTACCTGTCCCACTAGCGTTTTCAGTTGAATGGTTTGCTGACGAAAACTTTGGGTTAAAGCTTCGATGTCGGCCGATGAGGAGGCAACAGCACTTCTCGCGCTATCCAGGTCTTCCAGTGTGCCGAGGCCCTGGCGATAGCGTTGTAGTATAAAAAATTCAGTCTGTTGCAAACTGGCCTGACGCTGCTGTTCTATATCAAGCGCCCGTTGCTGGGCAATCAGCGTTAACCATACTTGCATCACTTCCGCTGCTAGCGTGTCACGGGCAGACTGATACAACAGGCTTTGTTCGGTAATATCCAGATCTGCCGCGCGTTCATTGTCAGCGAGTTTTCCCCATAAATCAGCCTGCCAGCTGATACTGAGATCAGCTCCGAAACGGGTATCACTGTCACTGCTGTTCTGCGCAGAGGCACCGGCACTGATAAAAGGACGTTTTTCGCCAGATGCCTGAATCCGCTGTGATTGCCGAATTTGCAGGGTTAATAGCATTTGTTGCAAGTCAGGGTTGGATTGCATCGCAATCTTCAGCAACTCGTCAAACATATCACTATCAACCAAATCGTTCAGATAAGCGACGTGAGTCTGTTGCGATAAATTTTGCCATTCATTAACCCGTTGCTGTTCTACTGAGATTAATTCAACGTAGTCAGGTTGTTCTGGCGTAATACTGCATGCTGACAGCATCAGCAATGGCAGATAAGCCAGCTTTTTTAGATATCGATCCGGGTTGATATTGCTCACCTGATATCGTGCTCCCTATAAGTTGGGTGTCAATTTGACAGCCAATTTAGAGGCTGGAGGGTTAATGCCGGGTTAACAATCAGTCTTATTTTGAGGATGCTCCTGACAACTATGCAGAATCAGGGTTTTTAATGTCAGACCTGCAATGGCGCAGCCAGACATTACGGTAATCATTGGCCAGAGGCTGCCATCGCCCAGAGAGCTGACCAGTAAACCACTGGCGGCACCTGATAAGAATCCAAATGAACCCAGTACGGCGGTAGCGGTTGCACTGCTGCGTGGAAAGAATTCAACCGTACTGGCAATGGCATTGGACACAATAAGGGCTTGTGAACCGATAAATATCATGATGCCAATAACGATAATGGCTAATGCCGGAGCAGGACTGATCAGGATATATAGCAGCATTGTTAAACCTGTGATGACCTGCAGGATTTGTCCCAGTTTTAACAGGCAGGGTGGGTCGTAAAAATGCAGCAGTCTGACATTGATGCGATTGACAACAATCATCATTAGTACATTAACGGCAAACAATAGAGGATAGACCGAAGCGGAAACGCCAAAATAAATCATATACACCGAGGGGGAGGCGGTAATAAAGCTGAACAAACCGCCATAGGTAAAACTCTGTGCGGCCAGATAAGCCAGGGCTTTACGATGTGAGAGCACTTCAATATAACGCTTTAGCGCTGACGTAGTCTGAATGGCTTTTACGCGAGTTTCAGGTAACAAGCGATAAAGCAGCAGGCCGATTAACAAAGCATAGACAAACAGCACAATAAAAATTGAATGCCAGCCAGCCAAGTGTAAACAAACCATGCCGATTAACGGTGCAACAAGTGGGGCAATCATCATGATAATCGCCATATGTGACAGATATCGGGCACTGTCACGGCCACTGCTGATATCACGAATCACGGCAGAAGAATTGACAATTGCCATGCCGCCACCGATAGCCTGCACCACTCGCCATATCCATAAGCCAAGTAAGGTATGGCTGAGCACAATTCCCATGCTGGCAACACAAAACAGCGTGAGCCCAATAAAAATAACGCGACGCCGGCCAAAATGATCGGATAACGGCCCACCGGTCAATTGACCGACAGCAAAACCCGCCAGAAATAAACTCAGTGATAATTCAATATCATGAATGCTCACAGCAAACTCAGCAGCCATTAACGGCATTGCTGGCAGGTAGGCATCAATTGCCAGAGGAGCGATCGCGGTAAGACCGGCCAGTAACAGAATAAGCTGTGCCACATTGTGGGTGCTGATAGCGGGTTCTTTATCCATTTTGACGGTCAGTCAGCTTCCTTTCATTAAGCAAACAGAGTGTTACATTATTGAGTTGTTAATATTATTTGTTTGGTGAATCACCCAATGCCGGGCTTATTTCCGGATCCTGCTTTGGCAACGATTGCAGTCTTAATTCACGCATATCAAAGCCGCTGGGCTGCTGAAAAACACGTAAGCCAAATTCGGGCAGAATAGCCAGCAAATGATCAAAAATATCCGACGCAATGCCTTCGTATTCAATCCAGTTGGTAGTATTGGTAAAACAGTAAATCTCCAGAGGCAGACCATTGGCTGTTGGCTCAAGTTGCCGGGACATCAGGGTATAGTTCTGATGAACCTTTGGATGATTTTTCAGATAATTGCTGACATAGGCGCGGAAGCTGCCAATATTGGTAATGCGACGGGTATTAACAGGCTCTTTACCCCACTCAGCTAATTGTTGATTCCATTCATCAATATCTTTTTGTTTCTGATGTAAATACTCATCCATCAGGCTGAACCGATGCAGCTTTTTCCGTTCATCGTTCGATAAAAAATGAATACTTTGCTGGTCAATCAAGATACTGCGTTTAATGCGCCGACCGCCTGATTCCTGCATACCGCGCCAGTTTTTAAAGGGATCGGTCAGGAAACGTTTGGTCGGAATGACGCTGATGGTTTTATCCCAGTTCTGCACTTTCACCGTATGTAGCGCGATATCAATAACATCACCGTCCGCATTAAGCGGTGTCATTTCAATCCAGTCACCGACCCGGATCAAATCATTTGAACTGATTTGCACACTGGCGACCAATGACAGCAACGTGTCCTGAAAGATCAACAGTAATACGGCGGCCATTGCACCCAAACCGGACAACAGTATTAAGGGGGAACGATCAATCAATGAGGCAATCATCAGGATTGCCGCAATTGCATAAATAGCGATTTTGAGTACCTGGATATACCCTTTGATGGGTTTCAAATGCGCATCTGGACGTTTGTTATAAGCATCATTGATAATGGTCAATAAGCTGCCAATGCCCAACGCAATGGTGAGTACAATAAATGCTGTAGTGACATTCTGTACCACTGCCACAGCGACTGGCGAAATATTCGGAATGATGACGATCCCGGCGGACAGGATAAGCGCCGGTACAATATTCGCCATGCGCCGGATAAAAGATGAATCCGCTAAAGATGAATACCGGCCTAACTGAGTGTTTCTAAGGATGCGATAGACGCCGCGAACCAGAATACGTTTGACCAGCCAGTTTGCGATCCACGAGACCAGGATCAATACGCTCAGGCCAATCAGCGTGTAGAGATGAGGGTAATTCTCCAGCCATTCAGTTATAAGATTGTAACTTTCCACAGTGTGCTCCGCAGCGTTGCATCAGGGGGCAGATTGTAGCATTCAATTGGCTTTGAAATCTGGGTCATAATGCGGTGTTTAAGGCGGGAAGGTTTCCGTAAAGTTTTGAAGACAGAGCAATTTACTGTATATTGGCCGGTTTTCCAAACAAGCCCTATTATCAACGTGAAGCTTAATCCACCCTAGCGTATTACTTCCCCCGGGACCTTTCTGGTCCTTGATGTTTAACACATCGTCCCCGCCAACAATGCGGTTGTGCCGGTCATAACCACAGTTAAATGAATGTAGTCGACATCAAAATGTCACGCAGCTTGGCAATAATTTTTTATCTGAAAAAATCTTTTGAACACAGGAACCTGAATTAATGTTGCAAAACCTTAGACGAGACTGGTTTTCCAATGTCCGTGGAGATCTGATCTCCGGCATTGTGGTTGCTTTGGCACTGATCCCCGAAGCCATCGCTTTTTCAATCATTGCTGGGGTTGACCCGAAAGTGGGTTTGTACGCCTCTTTCTGCATAGCAGTAGTGATATCCATCGTAGGTGGTCGTCCAGGTATGATTTCCGCGGCTACCGGCGCGATGGCGCTATTAATGATCACCCTGGTTAAAGAGCACGGTCTGGAATATCTACTGGCAGCAACATTGTTAACAGGGATACTGCAAATCGGTGCCGGTTATCTCAAATTGGGCGATTTAATGCGTTTTGTTTCACGCTCAGTGGTAACAGGGTTTGTGAATGCCTTGGCTATTTTGATTTTTATGGCGCAATTGCCAGAACTGACTAATGTCACTTGGCATGTATACGCCATGACAGCAGCAGGGCTGGGTATTATTTATCTATTCCCATATGTGCCTAAAATCGGCAGGTTATTACCATCGCCTTTGGTCACCATCATCGTGCTGACCTTAGTTGCCATATTTACCAATATGGATATACGTACTGTCGGTGATATGGGCGATTTGCCTGATACTTTACCAATTTTCCTATGGCCAGATGTGCCACTCAATTTTGAAACATTAGCCATCATATTCCCTTACGCGATAGCATTAGCCGTGGTTGGTTTGCTGGAATCCATGATGACAGCCACCATCGTTGATGATTTAACAGATACGTCAAGTGATAAAAACCGTGAATGTAAAGGTCAGGGCGTTGCCAATATTGGTTCTGGTCTGCTCGGTGGAATGGCTGGTTGTGCGATGATCGGTCAATCAATTATTAATATCAAATCAGGTGGCCGGGGTCGTTTATCCACCATGATGGCAGGTGTTTATCTACTGATCATGGTGTTGGTATTGGATGAATGGTTAGTGCAAATTCCAATGGCTGCTCTGGTGGCGGTGATGATCATGGTTTCAATCGGTACCTTTTCATGGGCATCAATACGTGATCTGAAAAAACATCCGCTTTCTACCAACATCGTTATGGTGGTGACGGTTATTGTTGTTGTTGCAACACATAATCTGGCCATTGGTGTGTTTGTTGGTGTGTTACTTGCCGCCTTGTTCTTTGCCAATAAAGTTGCCCACTTTATGGTGGTCAAAAGCGATCTCAGTGAGCAGGATACCAAGCGACGTTATGAAATCCGTGGGCAAATCTTCTTTGCCTCATCGGATAAATTTGCTGCCGCATTTGATTTTAAAGAAGCTCTGGATAAGGTCGAGATTGATTTGACCCATGCCCACTTTTGGGATATCACCTCTGTTTCGGCCCTGGACAAGGTCGTGATCAAATTCCGTCGTGAAGGTACTGAAGTGGAACTGGTTGGTATGAATGAAGCCACTGCAACTATTGTGGACAGATTTGGTGTACACGATAAACCGGAAGAAGTCGAAAAAATACTCGCCGGTCACTAAAAATAGAGGATTGAGAGAGATGACAAAAATAATAGCCTGTATTGATGGCTCAATAACTTCGCCCGCAGTCTGTAAAGCTTCGGCTTGGGTAAGCTACAAGTTAAAAGCACCAGTGGATTTGTTGCATGTATTGGATAAAACCGAATATCCCACGGCTGAAAACAGAAAAAAGAATCTGTCAGGCAATATTGGCCTTGGCAGTCGCGAGAATCTATTGGAAGAATTGGTTGAGCTCGATGAAAAACGGGGGCGCCTGGCGTTGGAGCACGGCAAAAACATTTTGCAGGATGCCCGAGCACTGGCCCAGCAACATGGTGCGGTTGAAGTGACCACGCATCAACGCCATGGCGGATTGATGGAAACTTTATCTGATCTGCAGGATGATACCCGGGTTCTGGTGTTAGGTCGTCAAGGCCAGGCACATGAAAATGAAACACATAGTCTGGGGAGTCATCTGGAAAATGTGATCCGGGCATTAAACAAACCAATTCTAATTACCTTGCCAGATTTCAATGTTCCGCAGCGGTTTATGATTGCTTATGATGGCAGCGCCACCTCTAACAAAGCTCTGGAAAAAGTCGCTGTGAGTGATTTGTTAAAAGGTTTGGAATGCCATATCGTGATGGTAGCTGAAGATGACACGAATCATAAATCACAGTTAGAAACGGCAAAACAACGTCTTAACGCTGCAGGTTTTGAGGCTTCTACTGCGCTATTACAAGGTGCGGTTCAACCTTCCCTGCATCAGTATCAACGTGATAATAATATTGATTTAATGGTAATGGGTGCTTATGGGCATTCGCGCATTCGTCAGTTTCTGGTAGGCAGCAATACCGCCAAGATGGTCAGGATGAGTGATATCCCAATCCTGTTGCTGCGTTAATGGAAGTACTTTTCATTAATCAAATGAATATTGTGCAGTTGGAAAATTATCGACAACGATTATTTTTGCTCAAACAGGAAGTAGAGCATTCACTTACTGAGGACCCACCTCAGGTGGTAGAGCTTGATCAGTCCAAGATGGGGCGTTTGTCACGCATGGATGCGTTGCAGGATCAACAGCTTGCAATTGAAGTTCAGCGCCGGCTTAAACGAAAACTGCAAGCCATAGAAGGCGCTTTAAATCGCATAAATAATGATGATTTTGGTTTTTGTTATCTTTGTGATGAACCCATCACAGAGGCTAGATTGACTTTTGATCCTACTGTTACCCGGTGTCTAAAATGCGCAGATAAAAACTCCGACTAATGTTCTGATTTTTAACCGTTATTAGCCTACAATTTCAGTAACTGGCCCTGAACTGGAGAATTTCTTTGGGCAACACAATCGAAGATCAGCATCATCCAGCGATTATGATTGAAGGAATTCAGCCTTTCGGTTGTTTAATTCGATTTGATGGTGACCTGCTTGAAATTTTACAAGTCAGCGAAAATTTGCAGCAAATACTGGGTGTTTCCATTGAAGCGGCACTTGCATCGTCGCCAAGAGATATTCTGGGTGGCAAATTACAACAGCGATTACAGCAAACGCTTGCTAAAAATTCCCGTTTATCTGCAGCACTCATCATCAACCGCCAGGTAAGCGGTTCCTATCAGCGTTTTTACGTGGTGGCTTATCGCAGTGATGATTCTATTGTGGTGGAGTTTGAATCACTCTCACGTTCCGGCGAACAACGTTTAATGCCCATTGTGAATGAGTGGCTGACCCGTCTGGCACAGGTTCAGGAAATAGGTCAATTGCAACAAATGCTGGTGCAGAGTGTGCAGGCGGTGACCGGCTATGATCGCGTATTGCTTTGTCAGTTTGATACGCACTGGCAGCGGACGGCTATTGCAGAAGAATGTCGGGATCCCGATAAAAGCTTAATGAACTTCCGGTTTCCTGCCAGCGATATCCCGTTGGAAGTCAGAGCACGTTATACCGTTAACCCAATGCGCAGCATTGCCGATGTCGATGCAGAGATAGTCGGCCTGATACCTGCTTCAAATGAAATTGATCTTCCGGTGGTGGATTTGACACCGGGAATTCTGAGAGCTTTGTCGGCTTATCATCAGCAGTATTTACGCAGTATTAATGTTAAGGCTTCCCTATCCATAGCGATTGCCGGTGAGCAGCAGCTTTGGGGGATCCTGACCTGCCATGATTTCACTCCCAGTGAAATATCGCCGGCTGAACGGGATGCGGCATTTAATTTGGTGCAAATGGCAAGTCAACGTATGTTTTTGCTGCAAGCGCGGCAGCAAGCAATGTTTTTGAAAAATGTCTTAAACAGTCGTGAACTGCTATCGGCTGAACGCGACAAAGTAATTCAGCCGACAACCTTACTCGATAAATATGGCAAGGACTGGATGCAATTGTTTAATTGCACGGGCATTGCTCTGTTATATCGTAATCAGGTGAGGTGTGTTGGTGAAACCCTGGATGATTATGAGTTGGACATTGTTGGCAAGTGGCTTACAGAGCATGTCGGACAGAAAATGTGTTGGGCATGTGATCAACTGTCAAAGAGTCCCTTGAATAATTTGGTCAACGTTCGCAATCGGGCAGGATTGCTGGCCGTTCCCTTACCGATTGAGCAAAATCAATCCGGATGGTTTTTGTTGTTCCGCCGGGCCCAAAAAGCACAACATAACTGGGTCGGTAAAAAACAGATAATCGAAGCAGAAACCCCAAATCCACTTAAACGTATTGAAGAACGCGGTCATGAGATTTGGATGGAAACCATAGAGGATGAGGCTAATCGCTGGTCTGTGAATGAACAGCATGCAGCACAGGATCTGGCTGAGGATTTGGCTGTTGCGATTACCGTGCATCAAGTCAACCGGCTGAACACCCAGTTACAGCTTGCCAACAAACAGCTTAAAGAAATTGCCCATACCGATACCCTGACCAAAACCTGGAACCGTTATCGAATGGAGTTAGCCATTGATGCAGAACTCGCTGCTGCCGAGCGTTATGATCATCCTTGCTCGGTGTTACTGTTTGATATTGATCGTTTCAAATCAGTCAATGACAACTATGGGCATGATGCCGGGGATCAGGTGTTAACCAGGCTTGCGGAAGAGGTCCAATCCAAACTGCGTACCAGTGACTATTTAGGCCGCTGGGGCGGTGAGGAATTTATTGTTCTGGCATCGCATAATGCTCTGGATGAAGCCATGGCTCTGGCAGAACGTTTACGTAAACATATTGAAAGCGTTCAGTTCGATACCGCTGGAATAATTACTGTCAGCATAGGCGTAGCTCAAGCAATACCGGGCAATGAAAGTCGCAAGCAGTTGTTAGAAAGAGCCGATCAGGCGATGTATCGAGCCAAGCAATCTGGGCGTAATCGTGTTGAATCAGCAAGTGCCGAATTGTCTGGGTCTTGATTTTCATCCAAAATACGCGGTTTGTTGCGCATGCTGCCAAGTCTGCTTGGCCTATCTAATTTTATACTGAGTCACTATGTCCGAAAGCCTGTTACAGAAACAAGTCTCAAAACGCCGTACTTTTGCCATTATCAGTCACCCTGATGCCGGTAAAACCACCCTGACTGAAAAACTGTTGTTATTCGGCGGTGCCATTCAGATGGCGGGCAGTGTGAAATCACGTAAAACTGACAGACATGCCACTTCAGACTGGATGGAAATGGAAAAGGAACGGGGCATTTCGGTGACCTCTTCGGTGATGCAGTTTCCCTATAAAGATCGCATCGTTAATCTTCTCGATACACCAGGGCATGCTGATTTTTCGGAAGATACCTATCGCACACTGACTGCGGTGGACTCGGCATTGATGGTTATCGACAGTGCCAAAGGTGTAGAAGAACGTACCATTAAATTAATGGAGGTTTGCCGCTTACGCGATACGCCGATTCTGACATTTATCAACAAACTTGATCGGGAAGGCCGCGATCCGCTGGACTTACTCAGTGAAGTCGAAAATATCCTCAATATCCGCTGTGCCCCCATCACCTGGCCAATCGGTATGGGCAAAGGCTTTAAAGGTATTTTCCATCTTTATAATGACAATATTCGGTTGTTTGAAGCGCATGGCAAAGACGCAGATGCCGGCGAGGTGATTCAGGGGTTGGATAATCCACGTCTGGATGAATTATTTGGTTCTATGGCGGAAGAATTACGTGAAGAAATTGATCTGGTGCGTGGTGCCAGTGATCAATTTGATTTGGAAGCTTTTCTTAATGGACAAATGACCCCGGTGTTTTTTGGTTCAGCAATGAATAATTTCGGGGTTACTGAATTGATGGACGCCTATGTGGAATATGCGCCGGCGCCACAACCAAGGGAAACCAAAACCCGTGATGTTGTTGCGGATGAGGATAACTTCAGCGGATTTGTGTTTAAAATTCAAGCCAATATGGATCCTAAACACCGTGACCGCATTGCTTTTATGCGAGTTTGCAGTGGTCATTACACTAAAGGCATGAAATTACGTCAGACCCGGATAGGTAAAGATGTGACCATCGCCAATGCCGTCACCTTTATGGCTGCAGAACGTGAACAGGCGGAAGAAGCCTGGCCGGGCGATATACTCGGTTTGCACAATCACGGAACCATTCAGATCGGCGATACCTTTACTCAGGGTGAGGATCTTCAATTCACTGGGATACCGTACTTTGCGCCGGAACTGTTTCGCCGTGTCAGATTAAAAGATCCTCTGAAGAACAAGGCTTTATTGAAAGGTCTGCAACAATTGAGCGAAGAGGGTGCCACGCAGTTATTCCGTCCATTGGATAACAATGATCTAATTCTGGGAGCGGTCGGGGTATTGCAGTTTGATGTAGTTGTTCACCGTTTGAAAGGGGAGTATGGCGTCGAATGCGCCTATGAACCGGTTCAGGTGCATACCGCACGATGGGTGTATTGCGATGATGTGAAAAAGCTGGAGGAATTTAAGCGGAAAGCCTCAATGAATCTGGCTCTTGATGGTGCGGATAACCTGACCTATATTGCTCCAACAAGGGTCAATCTGGATCTCACAATAGAACGTTGGCCGGAAATTGATTTCCGTTCCACCCGTGAGCATCTCTAAAAGTCTTGCCATACAGCCGACTTCTCAAGCAGAATGAAATTTCCATTCGTTGCCGGAGAAAGAGATGAAAGTCAGACTCATTACCAAAAACAAAGGTAAGCCGGTTATCGGGCTGACACCGACAGATTCACTGGATAAAGCTGTCCATTTGATGATGGAACATCGCATTGGTTCGTTAGTGGTAACGGAAAATGGCACGCTGGTGGGGATCCTTTCAGAACGTGATTTGCTCAATGTGTTACACAAGAAACACGCCATGTGGGAACCTAAAACAGCAGCGGATGCGATGACGCCAAATCCCTATACCTGTGATCCGGATAACACGCTGGAAGAAGTGATGAATATCATGGTTGACCATAATATCCGTCATTTGCCGGTAGTTTACAAAGGTCGGCTGGAGGGAATGTTATCCATTACGGATGTAGTGGAAGAACTGCTGAAAAAAGCAAAGTTTGAAAATAAGCTATTGAAAAACTATATCCAGAATTGGCCGGATGCCGACCACGAAGAGTGATTTTAACGCTGTGGATAAAAGATTAGGACTCGGGTAACTTAGCCATTCTTTCAACCTGTAGCCGGTTATCGTTGGCAAATTCCAACAGAAATTCAAAAAGCATCACGTCTTCTTCTTCAAGTTGCGCATCAATCACGACACATTTGGTGCCTTCCAGTGAAGCCAGTTTAACGTTTGGATGAAAAATGATTCTTCTTCCTGGACCATAGCTGGCGACTGCTCCACACAGTCTTTCTGCCCAGTCACTGGGGCGAAATTTACCGCCGTCCTCAGTGATGCCTTTAATGATCACTTTTTCCGTTGCAGTCATCGATTTTGGTGCTCTTGAATAAACAAAATGAATAATGGGTGTGCATTTTACTGTGTAACATCAGGCAAAGGCCAAACAAACTCTTTTCAGTGATTTAGGTCAGCGAGAAAAACCCGTATAATCGAGCGCTTTATTATTTGACGACAACGAGACGTTTTGTGGCCGACTACAAACACACTTTAAATCTTCCTGCGACTGACTTCCCAATGAAAGCGGGCCTACCCAATCGCGAACCTGTGATTTTAAAGCGTTGGCAGGAGCAAGATCTTTACCGGCAGTTACGGCAAACCAATCAGGGTAAACCGAAATTCATTCTGCACGATGGCCCTCCGTATGCCAATGGCGATATTCATATCGGTCATGCCGTCAATAAAATTCTTAAAGATATTATTTTAAAGTCCAAAACCCTTAGTGGCTTTGATACACCTTATGTTCCCGGCTGGGATTGTCACGGTCTGCCGATTGAACTGAATGTTGAGAAAAAAGTTGGCAAACCGGGCGTTAAAGTCAGCCCGGCAGAATTTCGTCAGGCCTGTCGTGAATATGCGGCCAAACAGGTTAACGGTCAACGGGAAGATTTTAAACGACTGGGCGTATTGGCTGATTGGGATAATCCGTATCTGACCATGGATTTTCAGTTTGAGGCTGACATTATTCGCACACTGGGCGAAATCATTGAAAACGGTCATTTACACAAAGGTGTAAAACCGGTGCATTGGTGCGTGGATTGCGGCTCTGCATTAGCTGAAGCCGAAGTCGAATATGAAGATAAAACCTCACCGGCCATCGATGTACGTTTTCAATTTAATGATACCGTTGAGTTTGATATAGCCTGCCCGAACAACGGCAATGGTCCGGTGAATATTGCCATCTGGACCACCACACCATGGACTTTGCCAGCCAATCAGGCGGTGTGTCTGCATCCAGATTTAGAGTATGTCGTGGTGCAATGTGCTGCTGAGCGTTTGGTGTTAGCAGAAGCATTGTATGAAAAAGCACTTGAACGTTATCAGTTAACCGGTGAAGTGATTGCCCGCTGCAAGGGCGTTGCGCTTGAAGGTTTATTGCTGCAACACCCGTTTTATGATCGAAAAGTACCGGTTATTTTAGGTGATCATGTCACTACCGATGCTGGTACCGGCGCTGTGCATACGGCACCTGGTCATGGTCAGGATGACTATATTGTCGGGTTGAAATATAAACTGGAAGTGGATAATCCGGTGGGTGGCAATGGCGTGTTTTTACCAGACACCCCGATTTTTGCCGGTGAATCTGTGTTTAAAGCCAATCCGCAGGTTATTGAGGTATTAAAAGAAAAATCAGCTTTGTTATGCCATGTGGATATCCGTCATAGCTATCCACATTGTTGGCGCCATAAAACACCGATTATTTTCCGTGCGACGCCACAATGGTTTGTCAGTATGGAGCAGAACGGTTTACGTGATCAGGCAATGCAGGCGATTGCTGCAACCAAATGGATGCCGGACTGGGGCCAAAAACGTATTGAGAATATGGTGACAGGTCGTCCGGACTGGTGTATTTCCCGTCAACGGACCTGGGGTGTACCGATCCCGTTATTTGTGCATCAGCAGAGCGGGGAATTGCATCCGGATTCGAAAGCATTGATCGAAAAAGTCGCCCTGGCGGTTGAGCAAAACGGTATTGATGCCTGGTTTGATATGGATGCCAGCGATCTGATTGGTGCAGATGCAGAAAATTATTTCAAAGTCACTGATACGCTGGATGTCTGGTTTGATTCTGGTGTGTCGCATGCCTGCGTATTAACCCGCCGTGATGATTTGCATCGTCCTGCCGATCTCTATCTTGAAGGCAGCGATCAACACCGTGGCTGGTTCCAGTCTTCATTGTTGACATCAGTTGCCACCACTGGCAAAGCACCATACAAAACTGTGCTGACTCACGGTTTTACCGTGGACGCCGAAGGCAAGAAAATGTCTAAATCCAAGGGCAATACGGTTTCACCGCAAAAAGTGGTGAATAACCTGGGTGCCGATATTATTCGTCTTTGGGTGGCGGCGACTGATTACAGTGCTGAAATGACGGTGTCGGATGAAATCCTCAAACGCACAGCGGACTCATATCGCCGTATTCGTAATACCGCACGGTATTTATTATCGAACCTGAATGATTTTGATCCTGCCTCCAATCTGGTCGCAACTGAAAAGTTATTACCACTGGATCGCTGGGTACTGGATCGTGCCTATCATCTGCAGCTGGAAATCCTGGCAGCCTATGAAAGCTATCAGTTCCATCTGATTTATCAGAAAGTGCATAATTTCTGCGCCAATGAACTGGGCAGTGCCTATCTGGATATCACCAAGGATCGGCAGTACACCATGCCGGCAGACAGTCTGGGCCGTCGATCTTCTCAAACCGCGATGTTCCATATTCTGGAAGCGTTAACCCGTTGGATTGCGCCGATTCTGAGTTTCACTGCCGATGAACTGTGGGAGTTTATTCCGGGCCAGCGTAACTCGTCAGTGTTACTGAATAACTGGTATTCAAATCTGGTGCCATTATCGTTGGATAGTGTTTTGTCGGTGGCGGATTGGCAGCAATTATTCGCTGTTCGTGATGCTGTTGCCAAAGAACTGGAAAATAAACGTAACCAGGGTGCAGTGAAAGGCGGTTTAACTGCCGATGTTAGTTTGTACGCTGAAGACAGTTTGCTGAACGTATTAAATAAAGTTGGCGATGAACTGAAATTTATCCTTATTACATCGTCAGCCAAGCGTTTTTCATTGGCAGATAAAACGGCGACAGCAATCGACACCGGATTAACTGGTTTGGCAGTGGATATTCATGCCTCGCCAAACGCCCGTTGCGAACGTTGTTGGCATCAAACTGATGATGTAGGTAGCCATGCAGATCATCCGGAATTGTGTGGCCGTTGCGTTGAAAACGTAGATGGCGATGGCGAAACCCGCCGTTTTGCCTGAGGCAGTTACTATGTTGAAGTGGTTATGGGTAAGTGTGTTGATCATTATATTGGATCAACTGACCAAGGTGGTCATGGCTAATTGGCTGGAGTTATACCAAACCGTTGCCGTGATGCCGTATTTCAATTTTACTTTGGCACACAATAGCGGTGCAGCATTCAGTTTTCTGGCAGGTGCCGGTGGCTGGCAGCGCTGGTTTTTTATCGGGCTGGCGGTGTCCGTTTCAATCGTATTAATTATTTGGCTGTCCCGTCTTAAGGCGCAGGCAAAAGTGGAAGCGATAGCGATTTCACTGATTATCGGTGGTGCAATTGGTAATGTGCTTGACCGGTTTTTCTATGGGTATGTAATTGATTTTATTGATATATATATCGGTACCTATCATTGGCCGGCATTTAATGTTGCTGATGCAGCCATTTGTATCGGTGCTGTGTTGTTGATTTTGGATAGTTTCAGAAAACCAGCGGAGCAAAAATGAATCTATGTGATTTAGCGGTAGATAGCATTGCCGCGTTGCAGCCTTATGTACCCGGAAAGCCGATTGAAGAATTGCAGCGGCAATATGGTGTAAGAGATGTTATTAAATTGGCCTCAAATGAGAGTCCGATTGGCCCATCTCAGGCCGCACTGGCCGCAATTGCGCTGGCGACCCGCGATTTAACGCGTTATCCCGATGGGAATGGCTTTACATTGAAACAGGCTTTGGCCGAAAAATTTCAGCTGGATGCCGGGCAGATTACCTTGGGCAATGGTTCCAATGATGTATTGGAGTTGATTGCCCGTTGTTTTGTCTCACCTGTTGATGAAGTCATATTTTCTCAACACGCTTTCGCCGTTTATCCATTGGTGGCACAGGCGATAGGTGCTTCGCTGGTAGAAGTTCCAGCCAAGGATTTCGGCCATGATTTAACCGCAATGCAGCAAGCCATTACGCCTAAAACCAAACTGGTTTTTATTGCGAATCCTAATAATCCCACCGGCACGTATGTAGCAGCTAATGAAATTTATGGTTTTCTGCAGGCCATTCCAGACAATGTGATTGTGGTACTGGATGAAGCTTACGTTGAGTATGGCGACAATGAACAGAACAGCATTGACTGGTTGAAAGAATTTCCTAATTTAATTATTTGCCGTACCTTTTCCAAGGCTTATGGTCTGGCGGGTTTGCGGGTTGGTTTTGCTCTATCAAGTCCGGAGATTGCTGATTTATTAAATCGTCTGCGCCAGCCGTTTAATGTCAATCATCTGGCAATGAGTGCTGCGATTGCGGCGTTGGGCGATGAAGATTATCTGCAGCGAGCCAAACAGGTTAATGCCGAAGGCATGCAACAATATATTGAGGGTTTTAACAAGCTGGGACTAAGTTATATTCCCTCTAAGGCAAATTTTATCTGTGTGGATGTCGCCACCCATGCGGCTGACATTTATGAAAAACTGTTGCAACAGGGTGTCATTGTCAGACCTGTTGCAGGTTATGGTTTACCCACACATTTACGCATCAGTATTGGTCTTGAACATGAAAACCAGCGCTGCCTGGAAGCGCTGGAAAATAGTCTTGCAGAGGCCAAATGATTAAAAAACTGGCAATTATCGGGGTTGGACTGATTGGTGGTTCACTGGCTTTGGCATTAAAAAAAGCCGGGCTGGTTGAACAGGTAACCGGTTATTCACGATCGGCAGCAGCACGTGATGAAGCATTGGCATTGGGCATTATTGATAATGCAGCTGATTCATTGAAAGAGGCTGTCGCAGATGCGGATATGGTCTTTGTGGCTGTACCCATGGGCGCGATGCAAACGGTTTTTGAGCAAATGGCTCCTCATCTGAAGTCACAAGCGATTGTTACCGATGCGGGCAGTGCTAAACATCAGGTAGTTGAAGCCGCCCGTCGGGCTTTAGGTGATAAGTTTGACCGTTTTGTCCCGGGACATCCAATAGCGGGTACTGAGAAAAGTGGACCATCTGCAGCGTTTGCGGAGCTGTATCAACAACATCGCGTGGTATTAACCCCAGTTGCCGAAACGGACAAAAACGCGCTCGAGCAAGTACGTCAAATGTGGCAACAGGCCGGTGCCGACGTATTTGACATGGAAGTTGAACATCACGATGTGGTGTTGGCTGCGACCAGTCATTTGCCGCACGTTTTAGCCTTCAATCTGGTGGGTATGCTCTCCAAACGAGATGACTGTGATGAAGTATTACGTTACGCCGCAGGCGGTTTCCGTGATTTTTCCCGTATCGCTTCAAGTGATGCCGTTATGTGGCGGGATATCTGTCTGGGAAACCGTCACGCCATTTTAGAATTATTAGAACAATACCGACGTGGTCTGGATCAGATCGAACAGGCGATTCGGCAAGATGATGGTGATTATCTTATTGATATTTTTGCACGGGCCAAGCGGGCCAGAGATACCCGTTTTGCCGATCCAAGTCTAAAAGACAATAGTGAAGTGTAGTGGGAGTGATGAACAGCGTGAGCGGGCAACAGGATCGTAAATTTGTGGTACAGGCCGGTGGTCAGTTAACGGGCAGTTTTCGTGTGGCCGGAGATAAATCCATTTCACACCGTTCTATCATGCTGGGTTCATTGGCTGAGGGCGTCACCGAAATCAGCGGTTTTCTTGATGGTGAGGATGCGCTGGCTACACTGGCTGCTTTTCGAGCCATGGGGGTTAAGATAGAAGGCCCGGTCGACGGCAAAGTCACCGTGCATGGTGTCGGCATGCATGGATTGATGGCACCCGAAAATGACTTGTATGTGGGAAATTCCGGCACTTCGATCCGTTTATTAAGTGGTCTGCTGGCGGGGCAATCCTTTGACGTGATAATGAGTGGGGATAAATCCTTATCAGGCCGTCCGATGCGTCGGGTGACCGATCCATTGGCACTCATGGGAGCTCAGATTGATACTACCGACGGCAAACCACCGCTGACGATTCATGGTGGTCATAAATTAGCGGCTATTAATTACGACTTGCCGATGGCCAGTGCTCAGGTGAAATCCTGTCTGTTATTAGCCGGTATGTATGCGGAAGGCACAACCTGTGTAACTGAACCTGCGCCGACACGAGATCATACTGAACGCATGCTACAGGGCATGGGATATCCAGTGAATGTTCAGGGTAATCGTATCAGTATTAAAGGTGGCGGCAAATTAACCGCCACCAGTATCGATGTACCAGGGGATATTTCTTCGGCTACTTTCTTTATGGTCGGTGCGGCAATTGCGCCGGGTTCAGATATCACTTTGCAACATGTGGGTGTTAACCCGACACGCATTGGTGTGATCAATATCCTGCGTGAAATGGGCGCCGATATCAGCCTGAGTAATGAAGCTGTCACCGGTGGCGAGCCGGTTGCCGATATTCGTGTTCGTTATGCACCATTGAAAGGCATTGACATTCCAGAAGATCAGGTGCCACTGGCAATTGATGAATTTCCGGCAATATTCATTGCCGCGGCCTGTGCGCAAGGTCGCACAGTCTTAACCGGCGCGGAAGAATTACGCGTCAAGGAAAGTGATCGAATTCAGGTGATGGCCGATGGTTTACAAGCACTGGGTATCGATGCACAGCCAACAACAGATGGGATGATTATCGAAGGTGGCGTGATAGGCAGTGGTGAAGTGGACAGTCACGGCGATCACCGCATTGCGATGTCATTTGCCATGGCCGCTTTACAAGCAGGTGGCGCTATTCAAATTAATGACTGTGCCAATGTGGCGACTTCTTTTCCCAACTTTGTCGAATTAGCAAATAACAGTGGTTTACAGATCGATGCTTTCGATGTCTGAGATACCGGTTTTGACGATAGATGGTCCAAGCGGTTCTGGTAAGGGTACTTTAGCGCAACGTATGGCAGAAAAGCTGGGTTGGCATTATCTGGATAGTGGAGCGATTTACCGTGTTCTTGCACAAGCCGCCCTGAAACATCATATTGACTTAGCCGATGAAACTGCGCTGGCAACACTGGCTGGACAGTTGGATGTAAAGTTTCTGTTAAAAGATGGTCAGCTGCAAGTTGTCCTGGAAGGTGATGATGTTTCACTGTTGATTCGTTCCGAGCAAGCCGGTAATGCCGCATCAAAAGTTGCCGCATTACCGGCGGTACGTGCAGCTTTATTGCAAAGACAACGCGATTTTCGCCAGGCCCCCGGATTGGTGACTGACGGTCGCGATATGGGGACCGTAGTGTTTCCTGACGCAACATTTAAAGTCTTTCTGACAGCCAGTGCGGAGGTTCGGGCGGAGAGACGATATAAGCAGTTGAAAGAGAAAGGAATTGATAGTAACCTTTCCGATCTCGTAGCTGAAATATCTGAACGTGATGATCGGGATATGCAACGTGAAGTAGCGCCGCTACGGCCTGCCGATGATGCCGTTATTCTGGATTCAACACAACTCGGAATAGAAGCAGTTTTAGAAAAAGTCAGTGCATTAACTGGCTGATTTATTAGGGTACTTAGTTGGGTGGTCCAGCTAGGTTTTTTGTTAATTTCCTGCATTTGCAGGTCTAACGGGCGATTCTGTTATCTATACAGGGTCAAGGATATTTATAATGAGCGAAAGCTTTGCTGATCTCTTTGAAGAGAGTCTAAACGCAACCCCAATGCAACCAGGCAAAATTGTTACCGGTACGGTAGTCAATGTCGGTCCTGATGTTGTTATGGTTAACGCAGGTCTGAAATCTGAAGGCGCTATCCCAGTTGCCGAATTCATGAACGAAAAAGGTGAAATCACCGTTTCTGTTGGTGATTTGGTCGATGTTTCTCTGGAAACACTGGAAGATGGATTTGGTGCAACGCAGTTATCACGTGAAAAAGCCAAGGCGGCTGAAGCATGGATCAGACTGGAACACGCATTTGAAGCCAATGAAACGGTTATGGGGATCATTTCCGGAAAAGTCAAAGGTGGTTTCACTGTTGATCTGGAAAACATCCGTGCATTCCTGCCAGGTTCACTGGTTGATGTGCGTCCTATTCGCGATACTTCACACCTCGAAGGCAAAGAGCTTGAGTTCAAACTGATTAAGCTGGATCGCCCACGTAATAATATCGTCGTTTCTCGCCGTGCCATAATGGAAGCTGAGAACAGTGTTGAACGCGAAGCCCTTCTGGAAACATTGGAAGAAGGCAAAGTGGTTAAGGGTATCGTTAAGAACCTGACCGACTACGGCGCGTTTGTTGACCTTGGTGGTATTGATGGTCTGTTGCATATCACTGATATGGCTTGGAAACGTGTTAAACATCCTTCAGAAGTTGTTGCTATCGGTGACGAAATCGATGTACAGGTTCTGAAATTTGATAAAGAACGTGAACGTGTATCGCTGGGCCTGAAACAACTGGGCGACGATCCATGGAAAGATATTGCACGTCGTTATCCAAACAGCACCCGCATCCAGGGTAAAGTCACTAACATTGCCGACTACGGTTGTTTTGTTGAAATCGAAGATGGCGTTGAAGGTTTGGTTCACATGTCTGAAATGGACTGGACCAACAAAAACGTTCACCCTTCAAAACTGGTTACTTTAGGTGATGAAGTTGAAGTGATGGTTCTGGACATTGACGCTGAACGTCGTCGTATCTCACTGGGAATCAAACAGTGCCAGACAAACCCTTGGGAAGAGTTTTCCATGACTCATAACAAAGGTGATAAAGTCAGCGGTGCTATCAAATCCATCACTGATTTTGGTATCTTCATTGGCCTGGATGGTGGCATTGACGGCCTGATTCACTTGTCAGACATTTCCTGGGAAGAAGAAAACGAAGAATTGATTCGTGACTTCAAAAAAGGCGATGAAGTTGAAGCCGTGGTACTGGCTATTGATCCAGAACGTGAACGCATTTCATTGGGTATCAAACAATTGCAAGACGATCCGTTCTCTGCTTATTTGTCTGAACACCCACGTGGCACTGTTGTTACCGGTAAAGTCACTGCAGTTGATGCAAAAGGCGCAACAATTGAATTGGCTGAAGGTGTTGAAGGTTATGTTCGTGTTGCTGATATCTCACGTGAACGTATCGAAGATGCCAGCAAAGTGCTGAATATCGGTGATGAAGTCGAAGCTAAATTTACAGGAATGTCCCGTAAGGATCGCACGCTGACTCTATCTATCAAAGCGAAGGATGATCAAGAAGAATCCGAAGCAGTGAAAGAGTACAGCAATGTCAGTTCCGGCAATACCACTTTAGGTGATTTGCTGAAAGAACAAATGAATCAGAAAGATAGCTAATCTGATCATTAATAAGCATCCGGTCAAGCCGGATGCTTATTTTCTTGTTGTACAGCTGCCTTGATGTTTAAGGCATAACCCAAAGTCTACTGCCGGGAATCTAGGAAATTATGACCAAGTCTGATTTGATAGAAATACTATCCGAAAAACAATCTCTATTAAATTACCGAGACGTTGAACTAGCGGTAAAGTTAATTCTTGAACAGATGAGCGACTGTCTGTCACGTGGTGATCGTATTGAGATCAGAGGGTTTGGCAGTTTCACACTGCATCATCGTCCCCCCAGAGTGGGACGGAATCCAAAAAGTGGTGAATCCGTCAAGCTTGATGAAAAATATGTACCTCACTTCAAACCCGGAAAAGAATTACGCGATCGTGTAAATAATGCCGCTGGTTTTTAACAGAAATGAAAATTAGTCAGGAAGCCGTTACTGACGCTCTTGTAATAAAAAGTTATGGCGACGGCTTTCTACTGATTCAAGCTCCAAATCAACCGCAACAACGAATAACCCACAATTGCACACTGTCACCTGAGGGCGTATTTGATACGTTTGATCTGAAAACTTTGGCTGAGAAGCAAAGCAACACTCTCATTGAAAAAATAAAAGCCTTTAATGCTGACGTTATCATCATGGTGAATGACGAAGGTATAACTCCTCAAGTATTACAAATCACCACCAAATTGGCTGAGCATGGTATTTCACTGGAAACCATGTCACTTGGTGCTGCATGCCGTACCTACAATTTGCTCTTGAATGAAGGCAGAAAGCCGATAGTACTGGTTAGTTTTTAGTCCGGCTACCGGTTGATTTTGATCGGTGCCTCCAAGGTAACTTGAATCAAGATTTATAAACTGTGCGCAATGCCAGTTACGAAATATATCACTGTAATTGTCTTTGAGACTTACAGACAAAAACTTCGCAGACATTTCAGTACTTTTTCCAAATCAAATACCAGCCATTGTGGACAGCTTTTACAGACACAATCCAAAAGGTTGGGAGTACTTTCCCGATCTCCTGCAGTGTTGGAAATCTTTCATATTAAAGTCACTCCCCAAGTTAAACAAAATTTCCAGTTGCAGTGGTGGTGTTTAGAAATAAACAGACTGCGGTGCGGGTGAACCTCTTACAGATGCAGATAACCAGATAAATACCCATATTAAACTTAAGGTTTAAATCCTTGTTTTTAGGTTACTTATTAGCGGATACTGAAATAGCTTAAATGCTAAAACTTGACCACGCTGAGTGAAGTCAGGAAAATTCTCCTAGTTTGAATATAGTTAAGCAGGAAAAGTCTTAGCGAAAGTAGCAAACTGTGGCAAAAGACTCAGCAAAACCAGCAAAATTGATCTGGATCACGGATTTGAAATCATCAACATAGTTGTTTTGCGGTAAAATTCATTGGGCTTGATTGTTAGGCAGTATGAAATTGGGTTCTGTTTCTGAAAATAATTAAAAGAAGCAGTGAAAGAGTTTTCATGAGAGAGAAGGTGTGATCGCTATGCAGGCGAAACAACAGTACAACTTTGAAGTGGTCAAATGGTTCGCCTACATGGCGGTTGTCTATTTGGTTGCTGGGACAGGCATGGGTGTATTTATTGCATCACAATTAGCCTGGCCGGATCTGAATTTTGATAATCCTTATATCAGCTTTGGTCGCTTGCGTCCGTTGCATACCAATACGGTAATCTTCGCCTTTGGTGGTTCAACCCTGATGGCGACAGCATTTTATGTGGTTCAACGTACCTCAGGCGTAAGACTTTGGAGTGATAAACTGGCTTGGTTCACCTTTTGGGGTTGGAACCTGATTATCCTCGGTGCAATTATCACACTGCCATTGGGTTTAACTCAGTCAAAAGAATATGCCGAGCTGGAATGGCCATTGGATATTCTGATCGCAGTGGTCTGGATCAGTTACATGTTCAATTTCATTATGACCTTATCCATCCGTAAGGTTTCACATATCTATGTTGCCAACTGGTTCTTCCTGGCAATGATGATCATGATCACTTACCTCCATGTGGTTAACAGCTTGTCGATTCCTGTGAGTATGTGGAAATCCTATTCTATTTTCTCAGGTGTTCAGGATGCGATGATTCAATGGTGGTGGGGCCATAACGCTGTTGGTTTCTTCCTGACGGCGGGCTTCCTTGGCATCATGTATTACTTTGTACCTAAACAGGCAAATCGCCCGGTTTACTCTTACCGTCTGTCCGTTATCCATTTCTGGGCATTGGTATTTGGTTACGTATGGTTAGGTGCTCACCATCTTCAATACACCGCGTTGCCTGACTGGACCGGTTCATTGGGTGCTGCAATTTCTCTGGCGATGATTATTCCTTCATGGGGCGGGGCATTAAACGGTATGTTCACGCTAAGCGGGGCCTGGGATAAATTGCGTACTGACTACATCTTGCGTTTTCTGATTGTTTCTTTGGCATTCTATGCAATGTCAACCTTCGAAGGTCCGGTTATGGCTTCGAAAACTGTAAACGCATTGTCACACTACACTGACTGGACTATTGGACACGTTCATTCGGGTGCATTAGGTTGGGTTGCAATGGTGTCTGTTGGTGCTCTGTACCATATGGTGGAACGTATGTGGGGAACTACCATGTATTCCGTCAAACTGGTTAATCTGCATTTCTGGATGGCAACCATTGGTACCGCTATATACATCACTGCAATGTGGGTATCCGGCATCATGCAAGGTTTGATGTGGCGTGCTTATGATGAATATGGCAACTTGGCTTATACCTTTGTCGAGTCGGTAGCTCAAATGCATCCTTATTATGCGATGCGTGCAATTGGTGGATTGATATTCTTCCTGGGTGCGGTCGTCATGCTGTTTAACGTAACAGTGACCATTCGCCGCGCGATTGCAAAACCGTCCGCCGAAATGGCAACTGCAGCGAATATTTGAGGGTATCAGCATGGCTAAAAAATCTAATAAACGCATTAGTTTTCAAGAGTGGGTTGAACAAAACGTTTGGGGACTGGTGCTGGCAACGGCCTTGGTTGTTTCAGTCGGTGGTATTGTAGAAATTGTGCCATTGTTTTATCTGCAAAATACATTTGAGGATGATGTTTATCCTGAATATGAAGAACTGCAAGGCGTCCGTCCTTATACTGCTTTGGAATTAGCTGGACGTGATGTCTATCAACGTGAAGGGTGTTACCTGTGTCATTCACAAATGGTGCGTCCATTCCGTGATGAAAAAGATCGTTATGGTCATTATTCGCTCGCAGTGGAATCAAAATATGATCACCCGTTCCAATGGGGGTCTAAACGTACAGGTCCCGATTTAGCACGTGTGGGGGGTAAATACTCCGATGCTTGGCACATTCAGCATTTACGGGATCCACGTTCTGTCGTACCTGAATCTGTTATGCCGCGTTACCCGTGGCTGGATAATGCCACCATTGACGGAGAAGGCATGATTAAACGCCTGAAAGCGATGAAGGTATTGGGTGTGCCATATAGCGATGAAGAAATCCTGGGTGCAGCTGAAGCGGTAGAGGGTAAAACAGAAATGGATGCTTTGGTGGCCTATCTGCAGGTATTAGGCACTATGATCAATTTCGAACCTGGTAGAGATTACCGTGAGTGATTTTCTATCCTACTTCAATACAAATTGGTCAGCAATGACCGTAAGCGATTGGGTTGGTACGATACTGACGGTCATAATTTTCTTACTGATGTTTGGTATGTATTTCTGGGTCTTACGTCCAAAAAATAAAGAAAAGCTTGAATCACATCGTGACTTGCCGCTGAGAGATGACGATATAAATTCGGAGAAAAATGATGGCTGATAACAATAAAAACCCAAATGAATGTCCAGATACTGGTCATGAATGGGATGGCATCAGAGAGTTAACTAATCCACCGCCACGCTGGTGGACAATAGCCCTGTATCTGAGTGGTTTATTAGTGCTGGTCTATTTTATTTTGTATCCATCTCTGCCATTGGTAACAGGAAATACCAAAGGTATTCTGGGATGGACCCAGATTAAAGAATACAAAGAAGATCTGGCAAAAATCGAAGAAAAACGTGCACCGTTTGAAGATCGTATCGCTGCACTGTCTGCTGAAGAGATTCTTGAAGATGATGAATTGTTGCGTTATGCGGTAGGTTCCAGCAAGGTGCTTTATGGCGATAACTGTGCTGCCTGCCATGGTGTTGGTGGCTATCCACAACCTGGTTCTGGTTATCCCATTCTTGCCGACGATGACTGGTTGTATGGCGGTACTGTGGACAAAATTATCGAAACACTGGCTAAAGGCCGTCAAGGCATGATGCCTGCACATGCTGAATTATTGACGGATGAAGAAGTTGATGGTTTGGTTGAGTTTGTTATAAACAGTTCTAATGGCGAAGCCACAGAAGCTGAGTGGAAGCTATATAACGAAAAAGGCTGTGTGGCTTGCCACGGTGCAGATGCCAAAGGTATCCAGCAGCTTGGTTCAGCGAATCTTGCGGACAAAGTTTGGCGTTTTTCGGGTGAGCCCGATGAAATTCGCCATACCATTCTTCATGGTGTGAATGATGCCAACGATCCGCAAACACGCGTAGCTGTTATGCCTGCCTGGAATGAAAAACTTGCCGTGCGTCTTGAGGCAGAAGAGTACGGTGATGATCCTGAAGAATATTACGAAGGTGATGAAACAGAACGTTTAACTGAAAACGAAATCAAAAAGCTGTCAATTTATGTACACCAGCTTGGTGGTGGCGAATAGTAAACGTAAACTGATTATTGCGTGTCGACAGATGCAAGGAGATTGATATGGGTTTAGATGCTGTAGCGATTGGTTCCATTATAAGTCTTGTATTGACGATAGTTGTCATTGGCGTCATTGCATACAAGGTAGTCAAAAATATGGAAGATAGTTCCAACGATAATTAAGTAAATGATAAACGCAAAAAAAGCCGATTATTTCGGCTTTTTTTGTAAATTAAAAACTAAATCAGTAAATGCTTATGTGCTCGAACGTGTTACAATTCCATCGGATAAGCTGTGAATGAGGTCCAAACTGTGTCGGAACAAGCGAAGTCAGCTGAGCTCAATATTAATGACATCTATGATGAGGTCTCTGACTGGCATGTTAACGCCGGCGGCACTAAAGTCGTAGCAAAACGTATGTCGGGCCGTTTCAGACGACTGAAATGGTTTGGCATGTCAGTGTGGTTAATCTTCTTTCTTGGTCCCTACCTCCGTTGGAATGGACAACAAGCTGTTCTTTTTGATATTCCCAATCGGCAGTTCAATTTTTTTGATATCACAATTTTTCCGCAAGATATCTGGATGTTGTCCCTTACCTTGTTGTTTTTTGCCATATTACTGGCTGCAGTCACCAGTATAGCCGGTCGCGTATTCTGTGGTTATTTCTGTTTTCAGACTGTCTGGACAGATGTTTTTACGTTTATCGAAACACGCATCGAAGGGGATACCCCTCAGAAGGCGATGAAATTTAAAAATGCGCCGGCCTCCATCAGCAAAATCTCACGTATTACTCTGAAGCACGGTCTTTGGTTGGCAATTGCCCTGTTAACAGGGGTATCGTTTGCTGCCTGGTTTACTGATGCTTACCAGCTCTGGCATGACTATTTCACTTTACAGGCTTCGTTGGTGGCTTGGATTGTATTAGGTATGTTTACCGTTGGTACCTATGTTTTTGCGGGTTTTATGCGAGAGCAGGTTTGTTTCTGGCTTTGTCCATACGCACGTTTACAGGGCGTAATGTATGATCAGGATACGGTGCTGCCAGCCTATGATGCCGAGCGTGGAGAGCCACGCGGTAAACTGAAAAAGGGGGCTGTTGATGCCACTAAAGGTAGCTGTATTGATTGCAAGGTGTGCGTGGCTGTGTGTCCGACCGGCATCGATATTCGTAAAGGCCAGCAAGAAGGCTGTATCACCTGTGGTATGTGTATTGACGCGTGTGACAGCATTATGGATAAGACCAATCAGCCTCGTGGATTGATTCGTTACGCATCCTATAAGGATTTACATCACAATGCTCAACCCGCTGCTTTATACAAGCGCCCAAGAGTTATCATTTACTCATTCATTTTAATGATGGCACTGTCGGGCGTCGGATATGGTTTTGCGACGCTTTCCACAACTGAATTTCAGGTGATTCATAACCGCCAACCTGTATTTGTCCAGCTCAGCGATGGGTCTATTCAAAACCGTTACACACTTAAAATGCTCAACAAGACGAATGAAAACATTGAGGTAGAATATGCCATCAGTGGTTTGGATGGAGCAACTTTGCATGGTATCGATCACAACGTTATTATCGAACCCGGTAAGGTTATTCCATTGCAGGCGCTAGTCAGAATTCCTGATGGAATGCTCAACAAAGATCTTGAGCATGTCACATTTATCGCGAATGTTATTTCAAATCCGGATATTTCTGTGCAATACGAAAGTATTTTTATGGGGCCGAAATGATGGCTATTTCACAAGACAATAATCAGGCATTAAAAAACCCGTGGGTTTTAGGTTTTTTAGCATTTTTATGCACCTTTGTAACCGTCAATATTATCTTTATTTATCTGGCATTCAGTTCGCCGCCTAATCTGGTGGTTGATAACTATTACGAGCGTGGTAAGAAGTATGCCCAGCAAGAGTTGCAAATGGAGCAGGAAAAAAAACTGGGCTGGAGCGGCGTTATTATGGCTCCGCCCAAAAGTCGGGTAAATCAACGTCAGGCCTATGAAGTGTTTATTCAGGGCAAAAACTCAACGGCAGTACAGTTGGACTCCGTTACCCTGTTTGCTTATCGTCCATCCGATATGCGTGAAGATTTTTCAGTTGAGATGAACCCAATAGGACTGGGTCGCTATGGCACCGATGTTGAATTTGGTTTGCCGGGAAACTGGGACATCATCGTTGAAGCCAAACGTGGTGAAGATGAATTTTTAATCACTCGACGTATTTTTATCGATCCTTAAATTCGTTAGTAACTGGTAAGTTGAAACTCATTGTCTGAAGCTACTACGCAAGTTAAAGCCTGCGATTGTTTTCACTGCGGGCTTCCCGTCAGGAATTCCGGTGAATTTGTTGCACAAATTCAGTCAACCACGCATGAGTTCTGTTGCCATGGTTGCAGAATGGCCTGCCAGACGATCTATGCTGCAGGTTTACAAAGCTTCTATAGCAAAACTCCAGAGGGCGAACGACTCGCCCCACCCCCCGATACTGCAAATGATTTCCATGCCTACGATCTCGATGAAATTCAGGCTGATTATGTCGACACCGTTGATGAAAAACGCACGATAAATCTGTTAATTGATGGCATTCATTGTGCAGCCTGCGTCTGGTTAATTGAGCATGCTTTATATAAATTGCCAGGTGTATTGGCGGCGGATGTGAATCTGACAGCAAAACGCTGTCGCATCTGTTGGGATAATCGCAAAACGTCCTTATCCATTTTAATGCAGCATTTAGCTGAGCTTGGTTATGCCGCTGTTCCATTTGATCCGGAAACGGCAGAAGGGGCATTGGCTAAGCGACACCGTGGATTAATCTATCGTATGGCATTTGCCGGGTTTGCGATGATGAACCTGATGTGGGTTTCGATTGCCCTTTATTCCGGTGCTGCTGAGGATGAGTTTCGAGACTTGTTTCATTGGGTTGGTTTTTTGATTGCTACTCCAACCTTACTTTACTCGGGTTATCCTTTTTTCCGAAATTCAATCAGCGGATTACGCAGTCGTTATTTAACAATGGATTTACCGATTGCTATCGGTGCAACGGCCACTTATCTCTATTCTTCCTATATTACTTTTACTGGCTCAGTTGAAGGCGAAGTTTTCTTTGATACAGTCGTGAACTTTATATTTGTTATTCTGATTGGGCGTTATCTGGAAGCGCTTTCCAAACGCAATGCGTTATCAGCCACCCGTCGCATGCTCGAATTGCAGCCCAAACTGGCAACAGTCATTGAAGCAGGGATACAGAAAACAGTACCTATTCGTTCGGTTAAGGTCGGTGATTTGGTTTTAGTGCGGCCGGGTGAAAATATTCCAGTTGATGGCGTTGTGACAGATGGCGAGAGCGCCGTAGATGAATCGATGCTGACAGGGGAATCGCAACCTGTGCGCAAACAGGTAAACGACATGGTTGTCGCTGGAAGCATCAATAGTGAAGGTGCATTTGTGGTGAAAGCGCAGCAGGTATTACGCCATACTGCCTTAGCCAAAATAATCGCTTTGATGGATGAGGCACAAACTTCAAAAGCCCCCATTCAAACATTGGCAGACAAAATCGTGCCCTGGTTTGTCGTTATTACGCTGACGCTTGCAACGCTAACATTTGTATTCTGGGTTGGGAGTGATTTTGAAAAAGCCTTACTGGCCGCAGCCTCGGTTTTAGTGGTTACGTGTCCCTGTGCATTTGGTATGGCCACGCCAATGTCCATTGCTGTTGCCAGCGGAGTGGGGGCCAGCAATGGAATCCTGATCAAACAGGGTGTTGCATTGGAATCGTTATCCCGCGTAACACATTACGTGTTTGATAAAACCGGTACCTTGACTGAAGGACGACTTAAGCTGGTTGAACGAATTACCGCAGAAGGAATCTCCGAACAACAGTTACTGCAGATTGCGGCTTCGGCAGAGCAGCAATCCGAGCATGGTATTGCAAAAACGATTGTTTCAGCCGCTCAGCAATATGCCCTCCCGTTATTTGAGATATCTCAGTTTTATGCCTCTCCGGGAAGAGGCGTGGAAGCGCAGATTGAAGGCAATAAAATTATTGTTGGCACCGCGGATTGGATGCTTTCACATCAGGTTATTCTTAATAACGCCTGGCAGTTAAAAGTCGATCAGCTGGAGCAGCAAGGTATCAGTTGTGTGTTTGTCGCCAGCGAGAAAAAATTAATCGGCATATTAGGCCTGTTTGATACATTACGTGATGACGCCAAAGCCATGATTTCGGACATGTTAGCCAATGGTCTTAAAGTGACTGTGTTAAGCGGAGACCGACAGCAGGTAGTCAATTCAGTAACGGCCGACCTTGGAAATATTAAGCGCATGGCCGAGGTCTTGCCTGCTGATAAACGCCGGTTTATTCAACAATTACAACAACAGGGCGATTGTGTTGCCATGGTAGGGGATGGCATTAATGATTCGCCGGCATTGATTCAGGCTGATGTAGGCATTGCGCTGGCTTCCGGAACGGATGTATCTATTGAAAGTGCAGATATTGTTTTATCACACAATCAATTAAGTCAGGTTGCATTAGCGCGGCAATTGGCTACCCGGACGTTACGCACTATTCGCCAGAATATTGTATTATCGATCAGCTATAACGTGATTATGGTTCCATTAGCAATGATGGCATTAGTCAGTCCTTTACTGGCAGCAATCACGATGCCGATAAGTTCGTTACTTGTCATTGGTAATGCTGCCAGGATTAGTCGAATATTTAAGAGGTAGGCTATGGAGGTCATATACGGACTTTTACCCGGGATGTTATTACTGGGTTTAGTGGGAGTTGTGGTTTTTTTCTGGGCCGTTCGCAGTGGCCAATATGATGATATGGAAGGCGCCGCTAATCGAGTTTTGATGGAAGATGATAATCATTCAGAAGAAATCGAAGTGGAATCAGACGTGGAAAATACAAATAATAATGAGCATAAATCTGATTAAATTATTATTCCATCCGCAACCCCGTTTATGCCAACTAACAATGGCTTGGCAGCAGAACGGTACTTTAATATGAATGGGAGTATCAACGGATCATTAGCTGTAGTTGGCCTGCATATAATTGTGCTTTTATCCAGGAAAAATCATCAGAAAAGCAATCTTTATGCAGCTTTTATATGCCCCGACTGAACAGTGCTATGCCTTGTGCAACAGGGACACTAGTTAAGATAGCGAGATGGACCTTTTCCAGTATCAACAGTATGTCCGTCTCAGTAGCAAAGTTTGACTTAGCAAATTACAAAATGGAATGTATCTCCGATTCAAATCGGATGCTTTTGAGTTTTCATACCAGCTCCATGAACGAGTGTGAATTATATGAACAGGGAAAATATGTTTAAGCATTGGAGCATCCGGACCATGCTGAATTTATGGGCTGTTATTACGCTATTAATGGTATTGGTGATTGCTGGAATTTCCATTTCTGTATTCAGTCATTACAGATGGTTGATGATCTTTAGCAGTTTAATGATTGTTTTAGGAATAACCTGGTTTGTACTCAGCATGAAAGCGCGTATCAACCAGCCTATGCAGCGATTACGAAGTGCAATGCATGCCTTGTCAGAACAAAAATTTGATACCCGAATGTCAACCAGTAATGGTCAGAGTGAATTTAATTTACTTGCCAATGACTTTAATGTCTTTGCTGCACAAACCCAGGAGTTGATTGCAAAGCTGGATGAAACCAAGCATTCGCTCGAAATCCGTGAAACAAGGCTTCGAGCCATTCTTAACGGCGTCCCTGAAGCGATTCTGGCTATCCAGGCGGATGGATCAATTAGCTCATGCAATCCTGCTGCTGAACGAATATTACAAGCGAGTGAAAACCAATTAGCTGGACAGAATATTCTGCAGTTCATTGCCCCATCCGAGCACATTAAATCACTCAACGATATTGCTGAATCACAAAAAATTAATCGTGAATTTGAAGGGCGAAACTGGTACGGGGAGACTTTTTCCATGTGGTTGTCACTTCGCCCTTTATCACAATTTGACGATGATATCTGGGTTTGCGTGATTTCAGACATCAGTTCATGGAAGCGAACCAAGTTGGCGTTGGTGCAGACCAGCAATGAATTAAACGCCATTCTGGAAAACGCCATGGTGGGTATTGCCTTTATTAAAAACCGTCATATTATTCGGGTGAATAATAAATTCGAACAACTGTTTTTGTTTCCACGCGAAGATATTGAAGGTCAAAGCACACTTTGTCTTCATCCAAGCGAGGAAGCATTTAAGCGTTTCGGAGATCAGGCTTATAACGCCCTGTCTGAAGCAGAAAATTTTGAAGCCCAGGTCGAGATGAAAAGGGCCAATGGTGAGAAATTCTGGTGTGCTGTCGCCGGGCAAGTCATTGATCCTGAAAACCCGTCAGAGGGATCTATCTGGCTATATGAAGATGTTACCAATCAACGGCAAAATGAAGAAAGACTGACACGTTTAGCCAGCAGCGATATTCTGACCGGGTTGCCAAATCGTGGCGTGTTTAAAGATCGTCTAGAGCATGCCATTCATAAAGCACAACGGCAAAATGGTCGACTGGCAGTATTTTTCCTGGATCTGGATCACTTTAAACATATTAATGATTCGCTAGGCCACAAGGCAGGCGATATTTTACTTTGTGAGGTGGCGCGGCGAATTCGTTCCTGTGTTCGGGAGAGTGACACCGTAGCCAGGCTGGGTGGTGATGAATTTACCGTGATTCTGGAAGATATCAACTCAGCGCAATATGTCGGAAAGGTTGCTGAGAAAATTCTCAATACAACATCACTGCCCTATATGCTGGATAACATTGAAGTGAATATCAGTCCCAGTATTGGTATCAGTTTATATCCTGCGGATGGTCGTGATGTAGACATGCTGGTGAGAAATGCCGATGCGGCAATGTATTACGCCAAGAGTACAGGACGTAATAATTTTCAGTTTTATTCCTCAGAAATGAATGCACAGGCATCGCAGCGTCTGGCGATGGAAACCGCCCTGCGTCGTGCGGTTGAGTTGCAGGAGTTCTATTTGCAATTTCAACCGCAAATTGAACTTGAGACCGGTCGTGTTGCTGGTGCAGAGGTGTTATTACGCTGGCATACCGAACAATGGGGGGATGTGTCGCCCGCGATATTTGTGCCGGTGCTTGAAGATACGGGTTTGATCAGTACTGTGGGTGAATGGGTGTTAAAAAAAACCTGTGAAGCCTTCATGGCTAATTGTGATTATTTACCGGATGACTTCTTAATGGCTGTTAACCTTTCAGGGCGCCAGTTCAAAGGCAATCTGCTGGTTAACTTTATTCGTAATTTGCTGGAACAATCAGGTATGCCAGCAAAAAATCTGGAATTGGAAATCACCGAAAGCTTGTTAATGGAAAACACTGAGCAGGCTGTGCAAACCTTACGTGAATTAAGCTTGCTGGGTATCACGCTGGCAATTGATGACTTTGGTACGGGGTATTCTTCACTGTCTTATTTGAAGCAGTTTCCACTCAATGTGTTAAAAATTGATCGGACTTTTGTCCGTGATGTCACTGAAGACAGTGATGATGCGGCAATCGTTAATGCCATTTTGGCGATGTCTAACAGTCTTGCCTTGCAAGTTGTTGCGGAAGGGGTTGAAACGGCAGAGCAACTTGCATTTTTACGTAAGAGCCAGTGTAAACGTGCTCAGGGATTTTATTTCAGCAGGGCTATAAACTTAAACGAGCTGATGGAATATATAAAACAAAATGATCAAAAGGTCCGAGCTGTATAAGTCAGCACGGGCCTTTCTTCCGGATGCAGTCTGATGGTCAGTCCAAATGCAGGATAATGCCAGATTTCAGCTGCACTTTCTTCAGCTTCATCACTGATTTCATCGGGCTCACCAAAGCGATTACGAACCATCTCTGCATCTAGTCTCACGCTAGGGATATAGGTAATGGCGGTCGCCGGAGCAGACAATAAACGTTGTTTATCATCAAATGCCGGATCATAACGTCGTGCACCACTTGGCTGTAACTTCGCCGAAGCGGCCCGTGACGCCATGGATTTTAATTCATTGTCATCCAGCAATAGATTAACCACCACGCGAGCAGACAATCCCCCAAGATTGACGGATTCAAAAAAAGCTTCTGCAGTAATACGTTCGTTAACACTGATAAATAAAGCGACTTCCCCTGCTTCACGCCATAACTGCTGAATCTCGCCGTAGGAAGTGGTGCCTAAATGCACGCCCATTACTTCAATCTGTTCATCGGGCATAACCGTAATTTCCCACGGTTTTGGATCCGTCGGTTGCGGTGACGGAATCAGCATTAATGCAGCAATGCCAATGATGACTAAAGCTGTACCGAGTAAAAATTTGAGCAATATACGCATAAAAATCCGAAATTAATTAACGTGTAACCAAAAAGTGACCGGCCCGTCATTGGTCAGTGAAACCTGCATATCTGCACCAAACTGTCCCGACTCAACAGTCATTGAAAGATCTTGAGTCTGTGTCAACAGATAATCAAACAGTTTTTTGCCCTGTTCAGGGGGCGCTGCTGGGGTAAAGCTGGGGCGATTACCTTTGCGGGTATCCGCCGGCAAAGTAAATTGTGGCACCAGCAATAAATCGCCTTTTATATCCTGCAAACTTAAATTCATCTTATCGTCAGCATCACTAAACACCCGATAGTTTACAATCCGCTGCAACAACCTGTCGGCGATAAGCGGGGTGTCAGCCTTCTCCACACCAACAAACACAAGTAAGCCTTGTTTAATTTGCGCGATGGTCTGGTTGTTGGCAATGGTGACATTTGCCTGGCTGACCCGTTGTAACAAAGCGATCATACAAATTGCATTGCTAGTTTATCGGTAGTTCGAACCAGCGCATCAATAATTGCTGGCTCACTTGCTGCATGACCGGCCAGGGGTAACACCTCAAAGCAGGCCTTTGGCCAACGCTGATAGACCTCCCAGGATTGCTGCATGGGGCACACCATATCGTAACGGCCATGAATAATGGTTGCCGGGATATGGTTAATTTTTTTAATACTGTCGAGTAATGGACTCTCGGCCAAAAAACATTCATTCAAAGCATAATGCAATTGGATTCTGGCGTGTGCCAGCGGTCCCGGTGATGCCTCAGCTTCTGGTTGATAATGCTGATCGCGCATCATCACAATAGTCGCTTCCCAGCTTTGCAGAGTATTGGCGGCCATTATCTGTTGTTGTTCATTCTGGTGGGTTATTTGCTGATAAAAGTAAGTTAACGGCTTTTCCTGTTCGCTTTCAGGTACATCTTTAACCAGTGCATGCCACGCTTCAGCAAATATTCTTGATGCGCCTCCTGCAGCGTATACCCAGTTAATATCTTGCTGCCTGCCAAGAAAAGTGCCGCGTAACACCATTTTTGAGACATGCTGTGAATACTGTCGGGCATAAGCCAATGCCAACGTTGCTCCCCAGGAGCCGCCAAATAGCATCCACTTTTCAATATTCAGCAATTTACGAATAGCTTCCATATCCGCGATCAGATAATCAGTTGTATTATTTTCCAGCTCACCTGACGGCTGTGAACGTCCACAACCTCGCTGATCAAACAGAATGATGTGGTATCGCTCAGGATCAAAATAACAGCGATGCTGCGGGCGACATCCGGAGCCGGGACCTCCATGCAAAAAAATCACTGGGATCCCTTCAGGATTGCCGCACTGTTCAATATAAACTTGATGACGGCGTCCATCTGACATTTCTTCACAGGCTAATAGCTGGCTGTGAAAAGGCTCGATATCAGGGTAAAGAGTACGCATAAACGGTTCCGTGTTAGTTTTCAGCAGGCAACTATATCATGTCAGATGATGGTAATTATTACCTTGATGGGCGAAAATATAACGTTTAACTGTTGGCACTGCTGGTCAGCAGTAATAAAGACATACAAGGCGAACACAACATGAACCTGCATGAGTATCAGGCAAAACAATTGTTTAACCGATATGGCATCGAGACACCCAAAGGACAGATGATATCCAGCTCTGATGAAGTAGCATCGGCCATAACGGCGATTGGTGGTCAACGTTGGGTGGTGAAGGCTCAGGTACACAGTGGGGGACGAGGTAAGGCCGGCGGTGTCAGAGTTGAAGACAGTCAATCAGCGGTAACTGACGCAGTAAATGCCATGCTGGGAAGTCAGCTGGTAACACATCAGACGACGGCCGAGGGGCTACCGGTTAATAAAGTCTGGATTGAGGCACCATCTGCAATTGAACGCGAACTCTATCTGGCTGTACTGGTGGACCGGGTGACACAGCGGGTAGTGTTTATGATTTCTGCCGAGGGTGGCATGGACATTGAAGAGGTAGCCGAGAAAACACCAGAGGCTATTCTGACGTTATATATCGAGCCGGTTGCTGGCTTGCAACCCTATCAATGTCGTCAAGCAGGTTTCTTTTTGCAGCTCACCGGTGCGGCGTTCAAACAACTGCAACAGCTGATGCAAAACCTGTATCAGCTGTTCTGTGAAAAAGATATCAGTCTGCTGGAAATCAACCCATTGGTGATAACCAATGCGGGTGATTTACTGGCACTGGACGCCAAAATCAACGTCGATGAAAATGCGTTATATCGCCATGCCGATTTGGCTGAATTATTTGATCCGACCCAGGAAAATCCTGCCGAAGTAATTGCCCGTGATTTCGGACTGAATTACATCGCTCTGGATGGCAATGTGGCGTGTATGGTAAATGGTGCTGGTCTGGCAATGGCCACCATGGATTTGATTCAGAAGCAGGGCGGAGAGCCGGCCAATTTTCTGGACGTTGGTGGCGGGACTACCGCGGATCGTGTTGCTGAAGCGTTTAAACTGATTTTATCAGACAAAAAAGTAAAATCCATCCTGGTCAATATTTTTGGTGGCATTGTGCGTTGTGATTTGATCGCACAAGGCATTATGCAAGCCGCTAAAGAAGTCGGTTTATCGTTACCGGTTGTGGTTCGGTTGGAAGGCACCAATGCCGATTTAGGGCGCACATTGCTGGAAAACAGTGGTATGAATCTGCGCGTAGCACAGGATTTAACTGAAGCAGCAGCTATGGCTGTCGCTGCGGCAGGGGAGTAATACAACGTGAGTATCTTGGTTAATAAAGACAGCAAAGTGATCTGTCAGGGATTTACCGGTAAACAGGGCACTTTTCATTCCGAGCAGGCCATTGCCTATGGCACCCAGTTTGTTGGCGGTGTAACGCCTGGTAAGGGCGGTCAATCACATTTAAATAAACCGGTCTTTAATACCGTGCATGAAGCGGTAACTGAAACAGGTGCTGATGCCAGTATGATTTATGTACCTGCAGCTTTTGCTGCCGATGCGATCCTCGAAGCGGCAGATGCCGGTATAAAGGTGATTGCCTGTATTACAGAAGGTATACCGGTACTGGATATGTTGCGGGTTAAACATGCATTGAAATCCTATGATGCCAGATTGATCGGACCAAATTGTCCGGGCCTTATCACGCCGGGTGAATGCAAAATCGGTATCATGCCGGGCAGCATTCATTTGCCGGGAAAAATCGGTATCGTCTCGCGTTCAGGAACACTGACCTATGAGGCGGTTTATCAAACCACGCAGAATGGATTAGGCCAAAGTACCTGTGTGGGAATAGGAGGCGATCCCATACATGGAATGAACTTCATTGATTGTCTGGAATTGTTTGAAGCTGATCCGCAAACCGAGGGTATTGTGATGGTCGGAGAAATCGGTGGTCAGGCCGAGGAAGATGCAGCGGAATATATCAAACAGTATGTCAGCAAACCGGTCGCAGCCTATATTGCCGGTTTAACCGCTCCTGCAGGCAAACGTATGGGGCATGCCGGGGCCATTATCAGTGGTGGTCAGGGTACCGCCAAGGCTAAATTAGCCGCATTGGAAGCCGCCGGTGTTGCCATTGCTGGATCCCCGGCAGAAATTGGTTCAACTATGCTGCAACTGATGGAAAGTTAATGGCCAATAATCAAATTCGGGTAGTGCTGGCACAAATCGATCCCATTGTTGGAGATGTGGCTGGCAATACCAGAAAGGTGATTGCTGCAACTCAGCAGGCGAGACAACAACATGCCGCTGAACTGGTGGTGTTTCCAGAATTATGTCTGACCGGCTATCCACCGGAAGATTTGTTATTAAGGCCTGGCCTGCTGAAGCGTGTTGATAAGTCACTAAAAACACTTTGTCAGCAAATAGACGATATCACGATTATTGTGGGTCACCCGTTAGGTGAAGTTGGTAAAGAGTTGTTTAATGTGGCTTCTGTCATCAGCAAACATCAGATTACCGCACAATACTTCAAACAAAAACTACCCAATTACGGGGTGTTTGATGAAAAGCGTTACTTCATCGAAGGCCATGAAGCCACCATCATTGAAATAAACCAGATTAAGATCGGTTTAACCATCTGCGAAGATATCTGGTTTGTCGAGCCAACGGCTCAGGCTGTGGATGCCGGGGCTGAAATCATTGTTAATTTGAATGCCTCTCCATTTAAGCAGGACAAAACGCTGTTGCGTGAGGCCGAAGTGTGCAAGCGGGCGCGGGAAAATAATGTCCCGATTTTATATGTGAACCAGATTGGTGGTCAGGATGAGCTGGTATTTGATGGCGCGTCATTTGCGGTCAATGCGTCAGGTGAAAAAAGCGTCCAGGCCATACAATTTGCAGCAGCATTGGTGCCAATTAAGGTGCACAAAACCGGACAGGAAGTTCAACTGGAAGGACCACAACAACCATTGATGGGTGAGCTGGAAACGGTATATAACGCTTTAGTTTGCGGTTTGCGGGATTATGTGGAAAAAAATCACTTTCCGGGTGTAGTCATCGGTTTATCCGGTGGCATTGATTCAGCTTTAACCATGGCGTTGGCCGTTGATGCACTTGGTGCTGAACGTGTACAGGCAGTGATGATGCCTTCACGCTATACCTCGCAAATCAGCCTGGATGATGCAGCAGAAATGGCCGCTATCCTGAACGTTCAATATCGGATAATTGGTATTGAAAATTTGTTTCGATCATTTCTGCATGAGTTGGAAGATGTTTTTGCGGGCACACAGCCGGATGGCACCGAAGAAAATATACAGGCCCGTTGTCGCGGAGTATTGCTGATGGCGATATCTAACAAAACAGGTGCTATGGTGCTTTCTACCGGTAATAAAAGTGAAATGGCCGTTGGTTATTCCACCCTGTATGGTGATATGGCAGGCGGTTTCTCGCCACTGAAAGATGTATATAAAACCCTTGTTTATAAGCTGGCGCATTACCGAAATAGCCTGGCCCGGGCGATCCCTGAACGAATTATTACGCGCCCACCTTCGGCAGAGCTTTCAGCCGATCAGCTGGATCAGGACTCATTGCCTGCATATGAAGTATTGGATGACATCCTGGAAGCCTATGTAGCGAATGATGGCTGTTTTGAGGATCTGGTCGCATCCGGATTTAATGCAGAAACGGTTGCACAGGTCATTAAAATGGTAGATCGTAGTGAATATAAACGGCGTCAGGCTCCGCCGGGAATTCGCATTACCGGCAGAGCATTTGGCAGAGATCGTCGCTATCCGATAACATCAGGTTATACCGTAACGTCAACTATAGAGTAGGCAATCACATGAAAAAAATCGAAGCCATTATTAAACCGTTCAAACTGGATGATGTACGTGAAGCATTGTCTGATATCGGGGTCACCGGTATGACGGTTTCCGAAGTCAAAGGTTTTGGCAGACAAAAAGGTCATACAGAACTGTATCGTGGCGCGGAATATGTTGTGGACTTTCTACCGAAAGTAAAAATGGAAATCGTGCTGGCAGATGATCAGGTGGATGCGTGTATCGAAGCCATTACCAAAGCCGCACATACCGGTCGGATTGGCGATGGCAAAATTTTTGTTTCACCTCTGGAACGAGCCATTCGGATCCGTACAGGTGAAGATGGCGAAGCGGCTATCTAAATTCAGCCGGCCAATAAAACGACGCTGTTAATCAAACAGCGTCGTTCTGCGTACATCGGCTACCCCTGTATGACCAGGGTAGTTTCTTTCCAAAACGCGTAATGCGTCTTCAGACAAATCATCCAGTTCCAGAATTTTATAAGCCTTGGCCATGATCACTAATGCATCCGGCATTGCTGGAGTGCGCGGGTAGTTCTCAATGACATACTTGGCACGGTTAGCGGCCGCAAGATATGACGCACGACGCATATAATAGTTGGCAACATGTAACTCATGTTGGGCTAAACGATTACGCAGATAAACAATGCGTTGAGCAGCATCATCACTGTAACGACTGGTTGGGAAACGATTTACCAGCGTTGTGAAATCACGCAGAGCCTGTAAGGCTGATCCGGGATCACGTTGTGTTTCATCGCGGGGAATATATTTTTCCAGAATACCCATATCGCGGTTGAAATTGATAAGCCCACGCAGGTACATGGCGTAATCAACGTTCTCGTTAAGCGGATAGACACGCATAAAACGATCCAATGTAGCGATAGCGGTTTCCGGCTCGTCTATTTTGTAATAGGCATAAGCCGAATCAAGTAATGCCTGTTGCGCATATTGACCAAATGGAAAACGCGCTTCCAGTTGTTCGTAGTATTCAATGGCTGTGCGGTAATCATTAATGTTTAAAGCCGCTTTGGCTTCGGCGTAAACCCGTTCTACGGTCCAGCTTTCTTCAGCAACTACAGGCTCTCTCCCTGAAAAGAAAGAACATGCAGTTAGTGTCAGCAACAGGAACAATGTCAGGATGTATTTCATCATTGGCTTCTATCTGTATCAAAACAAAAAATTACAGCCTGCGATTGTAGACTGTTTAACTTGGCAAAGCATCACCACGGACAGTTTATCTTTCAGTGTCACTAATGAAGGCTACTTTTTTTGTTCAACATTCCTCAGTAGTAACACTTGTCATGGAACATTGTACAATAGCTGCTGTTTATTCACCCTTAACTCTATAGGTTTGTAATGATTAGTCGTTTATTTATCGGTTTGGCCACTAGTTTATTAGTATTGCCAGTCGGTGCAACCACCTTTGAATTGCATGATGAGGAAACCCGTGTCATCGGACACAACCTCGTTGTTTACAGTCGACACGAAGATACTTTACTGGATATTGGTCGTAAATTTGATATGGGTTACACCGATATGGTTGCGGCGAATCCAAATCTGGATCCCTGGTTGCCAGGCGATAATCAACCGGTATTGATACCGAACAGATTCATTCTGCCTGATGCTCCCCAAAAAGGTGTCGTGATCAATATTCCGGAAATGCGATTATTTTATTTTCCGCCGAAACAGGCCAATCAAGCACAACAAGTCATCACTCACCCAATCGGTATTGGCCGTGAAGGCCGGGACACGCCTTTAGGTAAGCTATCTATTATTCAAAAACGTGAAAATCCTTCATGGACACCACCAGAATCTGTACGTAGAGAACATGCGGCAGAGGGCGATATCCTGCCAGCAGTTGTACCTCCTGGCCCGGATAATCCTCTTGGCACACGCGCTATACGTTTATCCAATCCAAGCTATTTGATTCATGGTACTGCCAAACCATACGGGGTTGGTTTACGAGTCAGTAGCGGTTGTATTCGTTTGTATCCGGAAGATATTGAACATTTGTATAGCCTGGTCTCATTAAACACCCAAGTGAATATTATTCATCATCCTTATAAAGCTGCCCTGTCTAACGGCAAGCTATATCTGGAAGCGCATAAGCCGATTCCTGAAATGTATGATGGAGTGAGCGGTAATATGACCCCCATGGTGATGGCCGTATTGGATGCACAGGATTCCGTGTTATCAGAACAGGACTGGCCCTTTGCTGAAGAGATTGTCATGTCTACGCATGGTGTCGTTAAGCAGCTTAATCAGCAAGAAGAAAAGATTGTTGATAATGTCTGGTTTGTACATGGCGGTTTAAAGTTGGAAACCGGCGCAAAAATGCGCAAAGCATTACAGGAATTGAATATGCAGGACAAATTCTGGCCATTGAGAAATAAAGCGATTGATGAAGTAGTAGTAGGGCCGTTTGATAGTCTGCAAGCTGCGCGTGAAGCGGCGGATAGAATTTCTGCGGCAGCAGGTATTCCAGTTTGGCCTGCGCATCTGTCAGAAGAAATGTTCTGACAAAACAGCAAACGGCAGAATCAAAAAAGCCGGGATAAATCCCGGCTTTTTTGTTTTAGCTTTGAAAATAATTGTTTAGATTATTTGCTCATTGCTTTTTCAAACATACGGTCGATTTTTGCACAGCAAGCATCAACTTGTGCTTGTGCATCTTCAGCCGCTTTTTGAGCATTCATTGCAGCCAGTTCAGCGTCAGAAGCTGTACGTTGTGCAGTATCAGCAGTACTTTGCGCGTTGCGAGCTGCAACTAAAGCAGAATCAGCTGTTGATTGTGCAGATTCTACTGAACCTTTTAATGCTTCCATTTCAGCAGTATTTGCACATGCAGTCAGTAATGCCAAAGGCAGGATAACGGCGCTCAGTTTAGCTAATGATTTCATTTGTATCTCCTTAAAGTGTACTAGGGTTGGTAGCATTTCCATTTCGTTTGTAAATGCAGGCCTGTCAAAAGGCTAGCAGGAAATATTTCTGCTGTCTATTGCCACAAATTTAAACTGCGAATCGGTGGCGATAGTTGCTATAATTATGCTCTCTTTTTTTGGACTGGAATAGTATTTACTATTTCTGTCGCATTCTTTTTTTTGCTCTGGAAAAATTTGTTCTATGCATCCGATGCTGAATATAGCCGTACGTGCGGCTCGTCAGGCAGGTAGCCTGATTATGCGCTCCTTACAACATGTCGATCATTTAGAGGTTACCGCTAAGGGATTGAATGATTTTGTGACTGATGTTGACCGCCTGGCGGAACAGGAAATCATTAACACGATAAAAAAATCTTATCCGGATCATGCCATCATGGCAGAAGAGTCCGGTGAAACCGGACAAAATGATGTGGTCTGGATAATTGATCCATTGGATGGAACGACAAATTATCTGCATAGTTTTCCGCATTATTGTGTATCAATTGCTGTGATGGTCAAAGGTCGTATTGAACATGCGGTAGTGTTTGACCCGATGCGTGATGAATTATTTACGGCCAGTCGCGGTGAAGGTGCTCAATTAAATGACCGTCGCTTACGTGTCAGTAAACGTAAAGATCTCAATGGCGCGTTAATTGCCACCGGTTTTCCTTTCAAATATCCGCAACATTTAGATGCTTATATGCAGATGTTTTCCGCGGTTTTACCAAAAGTGGCGGATATTCGTCGCGCCGGTTCGGCAGCACTTGATTTAGCGTATGTCGCTGCTGGACGTGTCGATGGTTATTGGGAAATCGGCCTGGAAAACTGGGATGTGGCTGCAGGAAAATTGCTGGTTGAAGAAGCGGGTGGTTCGGTGACGAACTTTACCGGCGGTGACAAGGTTTTAGATAAAGGGCACGTTATTGTCGGCAACTTATCAATCCATGCTCATCTGCAAAAATGTATTGCCCCGTTTGTGATGGACAATCTGAAGTGATTGAGGTCCCCAACGGGACATTTTTTAACAGCGCATGCCAGACATGCCTTAATGAACTGATTTTATGAGTAATAATTCTAGAGATATAAACAAACTACGTAACATCGCCATCATCGCCCACGTCGATCATGGTAAAACGACCCTGGTTGATCAGCTGCTGCGTCAGTCCGGTACCTTCAGTGAACATGAAGAGTTACAGGAACGCGTAATGGACTCCAACGATCTGGAACGCGAGCGTGGTATTACCATTCTCTCCAAAAACACAGCCATCCGCTGGAATGACTACCGTATCAATATCGTTGATACACCTGGCCATGCTGATTTTGGCGGTGAAGTTGAACGCGTTCTGTCGATGGTCGATTCAGTCTTATTGCTGGTTGATTCATCAGAAGGACCTATGCCGCAAACGCGTTTTGTCACACAAAAAGCATTAGCTTTGGGTCTGAAGCCTATCGTGGTTATCAACAAGATTGATAAACCAAGTGCTCGTCCGGGCTGGGTCTTGGATCAAACGTTTGATCTGTTTGCCAATCTGGATGCCACTGACGAGCAGTTAGACTTTGATGTCATTTATGCATCAGGCCTGAATGGTTTTGCCGGTCTGGAAGATACCGTTCGTGACGGTGATATGACACCGTTATTTCAACTGGTTGTTGATAAGGTTAGTCCGCCAGCGGTTGATGCGGATGGCCCTTTCCGTATGCAGGTTACCTCGCTTGATTACAACAGCTATGTCGGTGTTATCGGTATCGGCCGCATTGAGCGTGGCAAAGTGAAAACCAATACCCCTGTTACAGTCGTTGACCCGGAAGGCAAAAAACGCAATGGTCGAGTGATGCAGGTCATGGGCTTTATGGGGTTACGTCGCGAAGAAGTTGAAGAAGCACATGCTGGCGACATTATTGCGTTTACTGGTCTGGACCCGCTAAATATTTCTGACACTTTATGTGATCCGAATGCTGTGGAAGCGCTCCCCCCGTTGAGCGTTGATGAACCGACAGTGACGATGACCTTCCAGGTCAACAATTCTCCGTTTGCCGGTAAAGAAGGTAAATTTGTCACCACTCGTCAAATTAAAGAACGTCTGGATCGTGAGTTAATTCATAACGTCGCATTGAAAGTAGAACAGCTGGTCGATGACCCGGATAAATTCCGTGTTTCTGGCCGGGGTGAATTACATCTTTCGGTATTGATTGAAAATATGCGTCGCGAAGGTTTTGAGATGGGGGTTTCCCGTCCTGAGGTTATTATTCGTGAAGTTGATGGTGTTAAAGAGGAACCTTATGAAGCGGTGACTATTGATGTGGAAGACACGCATCAAGGCACTGTGATGGAAAAAATGGGTACCCGTGGTGGCGAACTAAAAGATATGTCACCAGATGGTAAAGGCCGAGTGCGTCTCGACTTTATTATTCCGTCACGCGGTTTGATTGGTTTCCGTACAGAGTTTTTAACTGCTACCCAAGGTACTGGTTTGATTTACAGCGTATTTGATCACTACGCACCGGTGAAAGCGGGCACTTTTGGGAAACGCATTAATGGTGTTTTGATTGCCAATGGTGTCGGTAAAGCGGTGGCATTTGCCATCTTTAACTTGCAGGATCGTGGGCGCATGTTTATTGGCCATGGCGATGAAGTCTATGAAGGCATGGTGATTGGTATTCACTCACGTGATAACGATTTGGTGGTCAACCCTCTCAAGGGTAAACAATTAACCAACATGCGTGCATCAGGTTCTGACGAAGCGGTGACACTGGTTCCACCCATTCGTATGAGTTTGGAACAGGCGCTGGAATTTATCGGTGATGATGAATTACTGGAAGTGACTCCTAAATCCATCAGAGTACGTAAGAAATTCCTGCTGGAACATGAGCGCAAACGTGCTTCACGCGGTTAGGTCAGGTTGATCTTTCATACCCTGGCTGTATCACCAACGGAACAAGAAAGGGTATCCTATATCGGATGCCCTTTTTTTTGAGGTAAACCATGCGAATTTTGATCCTGCTGGCGATAGGCCTGCTTTTATATGTCATTTTCCGGAATTTATACCGGCAGATAAAAAATGAGAGGCGAATCGAGAAAACAGAAAAAATGGTGCGCTGTGAACAATGTGGCTTGCATTTGTTAGAGCAGGAAGCAATACAGAAAAATCAGCATTATTTTTGTACTACCGAGCATCTTGAGGCTTATCAGCACCAAAAATAATGGCTGGCGAATATTTCACCACCACTAAATCAGAACAGGATCAGGCTTCCTGGCGAGCGCTGACCTTCTTTTCCGGCTACCGTTTATTTCTGGCAGCTATTCTGTTTGTGGTTTTTTACCTTGAGTTAACACCGGAATTCATCGGGAATAAATATCCCTTATTACATCATTATGTCAGCCTGACCTATCTGATGGTTGCTGTATTGTTGATGATATTTTCCAGTCGACACTGGGGTATATTTGTCACGCAGTGCAGTATTCAGCTGATTATCGATATTATTGCGCTGGCGCTGATTATTCATGCGGCAGGCGGTTTGCAAAGTGGTCTGGGGGCACTACTTGTCGTGGTTGTCGTGGCAGGTGGTGCGCTGATTCCTGGCCGACTGGCCGTTTTTATTGCAGCCATAGCGACCTTATCGGTTTTACTTGAAGCGGTTTATGCTGAATTGACCGGGATAGGTCAAAGCCATTTTGCTCAAGCCGGTATGCTGGGGGCGATATTCTTTATTACGGCGCTTTTGGCGCATCTGCTCTCACGAACCATGCAGCGATCCCAGTTGCTGGCGGAACAGCAAGCTCAGGATTTGAATAAACTGGCAAGCCTGAATCAACACATCATCAGCAGAATGCAGGTGGCTGTTTTGGTTCTGGATGAGCAGGGAAAAGTCACACTTTGTAATCAATCTGCTGCTCAGTATATGGGAATAGAAGACGCTCCCTCACAGTTTTTACTAAAACAATATGTACCGGAGCTGGCTGATCAGATCTGGCGTTGGAAACAACATTTACCGGATGCCTTTGAACCTTTTCAGGCCAGGGCTGATTTACCTGAATTATTAGCGCGAGCCACGCAGCTTGATTCAGGAGAAGTTTTGGTGTTTATCGAAAATACCACGGCATTGGCACAGCAAGCCCAGCAATTAAAACTCGCTTCGTTGGGACGTTTAACAGCCAGCATCGCTCATGAGATTCGTAACCCTTTGAGTGCTATCAGCCATGCCGGAGAGCTGCTGGCGGAATCGTTAAGTCATGATGCGTCAGTCAGCAAGCTTACCGGAATCATTCAACGACATAGTGTCCGGATGAACAGCATTATCGAAACCATTTTAGAAATGAGTCGGCGTAAAAATGTTGAGCCTACCGTAGTGGTATTGAGTCCGTGGCTGGAAAAACTGGTAGAAGAGTATTGCGAAATAAAACATATCCCGGCCCGGCAAATCGCGTTGATTTCGTCGGTGCCGCTGGCACGTATTTGCACTGATGAAGAACAATTGCATCAGGTGATGTGGAATTTGATTGATAATGCATGGCACTATGCTGATAAAGAGCAGGAGCAGCCAGTAGAAATCCGTATCACACTGCAAGCCGACGATATCAATATCGATGTTATTGATAATGGTGCTGGTGTCAGCCCACAGGCAATGCAACATTTATTTGAGCCGTTTCATTCTGAACGGAGCGGTGGAACAGGGTTGGGACTGTACCTGGCCCGTGAGTTATGCCAGGCCAATGGAGCCAGACTAAACTATCTGCATGAGTTCGGTAGTTGTTTCAGAATCAGTTATCCAATGCAAAGACAAGAGTTTATTCAATGAATCCACAAGCGTTGATTGTCGATGATGAGCCAGACATTCTTGACTTACTGTCAATGACCTTGTCTGGCATGTCGATAGATTGTGTTTCGGCCGAAACTATCGCAGAAGCGGAAAGACTGTTGTCACAGCAATCATTTGATTTATGTTTCACCGATATGCGATTACCGGATGGTGATGGATTACAGCTGGTCAAAAAAATCCAGGAAAGTCATCCTGACCTACCCGTTGCGGTTATTACAGCCTATGGCAATATGGATTTAGCCGTGACCGCTTTGAAGTCCGGTGCGTTCGATTTTGTTTCCAAACCTTTGAAGTTGCAGGTTTTACGTGAACTGGTGGAAGCGGCATTAAAATTGTCACCTAATCGACCCCATAAAATCGAACGGCGATCCAGAGACCGTTTACTGGGTGAAACGGAGCTGATGCGTGAACTGCGTGGCAAAGTGGCCAAATTGGCCCGAAGTCAGGCACCGGTTTATATCAGTGGTGAATCCGGTACGGGTAAGGAATTGGTGGCCAGATTAATTCATGATTTGGGAGCGCGCTCTGAAAAAGCATTTGTGCCGGTGAATTGTGGCGCTATTCCCAACGAGTTGGTAGAAAGCGAATTCTTTGGCCACAAAAAAGGGGCTTTTACCGGAGCTGTTGCTGATAAACAGGGATTATTCCAGCATGCACATGGCGGCACGTTATTTCTCGATGAAGTTGCTGACTTACCATTAATGATGCAAGTCAAACTGCTAAGGGCAATTCAGGAAAAAGCGATTCGTCCGGTAGGTGGTCATGATGAAATTAATGTCGATGTCAGGATTTTATCGGCGACGCATAAAAATCTGGCGGAATGCGTCGAAAAAGGGACCTTTCGCCAGGATTTATTCTATCGGCTGAATGTCATTGAACTACATGTACCGCCATTAAGAGAACGTCAGGCTGATATTCAATTGTTAGCTGAACATATCCTGAAAAAACTGGCGGGTAAAACCCATTCTGCGGTCACTACATTAACGGCTGAAGCCATGACGGCTTTGCAACAATATCCCTTTCCGGGAAACGTTCGTGAACTGGAGAATACGCTGGAGCGGGCGTTGACCTGGGCAGAGGGGACACGGATTTCGGCAGAGGATTTGATGCTGCCAGCTATAACACAACCCAATGGTAACGCCTTTACCATCCCTGAAACAGGTATATCTATATCTGCCCCCGCTCTGAATCAGGACTTGGAAAGTCATCTGGAAGAACAGGAGCGGGCCATTATTGAAAAAGCACTTAATGAAACCCGCTGGAATAAAACTGCTGCGGCAAAACGTTTAGGGATTACTTTCCGGGCGTTGCGCTATAAACTTAAAAAGCTTGATCTAGAGTAACCCTTCCCTCGCCGGGGCAGAAGCTTGAACCTGTTCCAGCAGCGTCCCGTCGTTTAAAAACAACTGTTGTTCCGCACCTTCCAGTTTTAGACTTAGTTGCAGTAATAACTGGTCATCATGGCCATGAACAGCCCTGACGATATGGCCGACCACCGCACCTTCTTTATCGTTAACCGTTTCACCCACCGCAGGAATGTCAGCTTTGTTTGCAACAGCGTGAAACAAACGACGTTTTGGTTCACCCAGATAGTGCAGGCGAGCGACTACTTCCTGTCCCGGATAGCAGCCTTTACGGAAACTGACACCGCCAATTAAATCCAGGTTAACTTGTTGCGCCGTAAACAGTTCGCGACTTTCTGGCACAATCAGCGGAATGCCTGCCTCAATTTCACTAATATGCCAGCTGGCTTCTGCTGCAAGCTGCCATTCCTGGTCCAGCAAAATTTCAATTCTGGAACCCATTTGTTCTGCTGAGTGAATCAATAAAGCAGATGACGGTACAGTTAATGGAATGGCATGATCGACCGGAGCATTGCCCAATAAAGCACAGACGGATAACTGTTCACTGCTATCTGCAACCTCAACTTTGCTGCGTAATTTAAACATCTGCAGTCTTTGCGCCAGAAAAGCGCATTGGCTTCTGGGTAACACTAACTGATAACTCTCTTGTGTTTTAATCAGCAGGAAAAGTGCCAGCAGGCGTCCTTTTGGATTACACATTGCTGAAATCTGACATGTCTGCTGAGTGAGTTGGTTTACATCATTTGTCAGTAAATTCTGTAAAAAACCTGTAGCTTCTTCACCGCTTACCGTTATCACCCCATAACTTGGTAATGGAATCAGATAATGGGTATCACTACTGCTTTCTGCGAGTCCGGCAGAAGCCTGTTGATGCAAAATGGATTGATAGTCAGCGGTCATGAATTTACTCTTATGGATAGCATGAAGAAGGACGAGTCATTGTAGCGAGTTTGCGGCATTAGCGAAAATAAGGGATGAAGATGCAGGAAAAAGGATTTTATCTGCCATTAACCCGATCACGGTATATCGTTATTTACAGTTTTCTAGTGCATATTCTGGCAGTGCTGAGCATATCGCTGCTAGCGGTGAGCATGATAGTGAAAATACTGTTGGTCACGGTGGTTTTAATTAGTCAGGTTTTACATAGTTACCGATTGGGTATTGTTGGTGAATATAGCAAACGCCCTGTCGCGCTCCGGACTTTCAGTGAAGAATATTGGCAGATCCGCTATGCCGATAATTCTCTGATTCCTAATCTTGTTCTGGAGTCAGCCTGGGTCACACGCTTTGCTGTCATAATCACGTTCAAACCACCTGATAAGCGAAGCCTGTCGATACTGGTCGTTAAAGATGCTGTCGATAAAGAACAGTTTCGACAGTTACGAGTGAGAATCAGACTGGCTTTTTTCCGGCAATAATACTATTACTGACCGCGGTATCAGACATTTCAGGATAATCAAGAGTGTAGTGCAGGCCCCGACTTTCCTTGCGCTGCAATGCAGATTCGATGATGAGTTCAGCCACATCTGCGAGATTCCGTAATTCCAGTAAATCGTTGCTGATATGGTGCTGACTGTAAAACTCATTAATTTCCTGCTGTAGCAGAAACAGACGCTGGCGAGCACGATTGAGCCGTTCAGTACTGCGCACAATGCCCACATAATCCCACATAAAGCGGCGCAATTCGTCCCAGTTGTGGCTAATGGCAACGGCTTCTTTAGCCGGATTTACACGGCTGTCATCCCAATGTGGAATATTTTCAGGAAACGGTTTTTTCGAAAGCGTGGCGATATCTTTTGCAGCTGCATCGGCGAAGACCAGGCATTCCAGCAACGAGTTGCTGGCCATGCGATTGGCACCATGCAATCCGGTATGTGCAGTTTCTCCAATAGCATACAACCCCTCAATATCGGTACGCCCGCGCATATCGGTCATAATGCCGCCACAGGTGTAATGGGCTGCCGGCACCACTGGAATGGGTTCTTTTGCCATATCGACACCAAATTTCAGGCAACGCTTATAGATAGTGGGGAAGTGGGTTGTAATAAATTCTTTGGGTTGATGACTGATATCCAGATACACACAATCCTGCCCCAACCGCTTCATTTCGTGGTCGATTGCCCGGGCAACAATATCTCTTGGCGCCAGTTCAGCCTGAGGATGAAATGCCGGCATAAATCGGGTGCCATCGGCTAATTTCAACGTGGCACCTTCGCCACGCAATGCTTCGGAAATTAAAAAGGATTTGGCTTTCGGATGAAATAAGCAGGTCGGGTGAAACTGGATAAATTCCATATTGGCGATTCGACAGCCGGCACGCCAGCCCATGGCAATTCCATCGCCGGTCGATACGTCTGGATTACTGGTATATAAATACACTTTTCCGGCACCTCCCGTGGCGAGCACAGTGACGGGGGCCAAAAAGGTTTTGGGTTGATCTTTTTTGATATCCAGCACATAACAGCCCAGGCAACTATTCTCTTCAGTGGCCAGATGTTTGTGCGCAGTAATCAAATCAATACCGATATGATAAGGAAATAACGAAATATTCGGATGCGCCTTGGCTTTATCCAGCAGAGTTGTTTCCACCGCCCGACCGGTTGCATCAGCCGAATGAATCACCCGTCGATGACTGTGACCACCTTCCTGAGTCAGATGATAAGTCTCGGTGGTCATATCATCTCGGGTAAAAGAAACACCCTGTTCAATCAGCCACTCGACACTTTCCCGCGCATGTTCAACGGTAAAACGTACGACATCTTCATCGCATAATCCGCCGCCGGCGCGCAAAGTATCATCAATATGGGATTGCAAAGAATCGGCTTTATCGAGTACAACTGATATGCCGCCTTGAGCATAAAGCGAAGCACCTTCCTCAAGCTGGCTTTTGGATAGAACGGCAACACGGGCCTTGTCTGCCATCTTTAAAGCCAGGGTCAGACCTGCTGTTCCGCTGCCGATAATCAGCAGATCAAAATGATGAGTTGTCGTCATGGGTCCTGTTAAAGGTAGAATGCCAACAATTATTGTGCACTGATTGTGGAACAAAAATAAATGACATTGGTCAATCTAGCATTAAACAGAAATTGTCTCCGGCTTGTCGGAGTAGGCCGGATAAATAAATGAACGTGGATCAGGAATTAGTTCAGCGGGTACAGGCGGGCGACAAAAAGGCGTTTGATCTGCTGATAATGAAGTACCAACAGCGAATCATACATGTGATAACCGGATTTGTGCATGACCCAGTTGAAGCAATGGATGTAGCGCAGGAAGCTTTTATTAAAGCTTATCGTGCGTTGCCGAACTTTCGCGGGGACAGCGCGTTCTATACGTGGCTTTATCGTATCGCTATCAATACCTCTAAAAATCATCTTACTGCCAGTTCGCGTCGACCACCGATGAGTGATGTCGATGCTATGGATGCAACAAATTATTACGATGCACCCGAACTTAAGGAATTTGAGACCCCTGAAAACAGTCTCATGTGTGTAGAGTTGGAAGAGGCTATCCAGCAAGCAATTGAAGATTTGCCGGAAGATACCGCTACAGCTATCAAGTTGCGAGAATTTGAAGGTATGAGTTACGAAGAAATCGCGGAAGCGATGGATTGTCCGATCGGCACCGTCCGGTCAAGAATATTCAGGGCTAGGGAAGCTATCGATAAACAAGTTAAGTCAGTGATGGGTGAAGAGGAATAATAATGGCAATTAATCATCTCGAATTAGTGTCTGCTTTGGTTGATGGCCAGCTGACCGGTAGTGAACTCGAACAGGCATTGGAATTAATTAATAATGACAGCAGCGCCCGTGAAGCATTTATGCGCTATCAGCAAGCAAGCGATATATTGCATGGCTATACAAGAAGCATTAATCAACGTCCACTGGATTTGACATTCCGTATATCAACTGCATTGGATAATGAACCCGCTTACACGATTGCAACAGAAACAAAATCAACAGCAAAACTGTTCCGTTTCCCTGATAACTTCTGGAAACAGGCCACTGGGTTGGCGATGGCCGCTTCAGTGGGGGCACTTGCCGTCGTGGGCGTGGTTCAGCAACAATCCGGTTTTGATAATATGCCGGTGGCCAGTGTGGTAGCCAACGAAGCACCTGCTACCATGATTAGTCAGTCGAACCGGTGGACAGTCGCTGAGCCGGAAGTCGAAGACAGACTGAATAATTATCTGGTTGACCATAACGAGTATGTTGGTACATCAGGCATGTTTTCTTATGGACGTGTCGTTTCCTATGGCACGGAGCGATAAAGATGCGCCAGGTATTTCGTTTTTGCGTTGCGCTGTTGGTGTTGTTTATTCCAACAGTACAGGCTGAGTCTGCTTCGATAGAATTACTTGAGCGAATGAGTCAGGCAGCTAAGCAACTCAACTATGAAGGTGTTTTTGCCTACCAAAGTGGCAAAACATTCCAGTCGGTACGTATTTATCACCGTAATAATGACGGTACCGAATCAGAAAGGCTTATTTCACTTAATGGCGCTGCCAGGGAAGTAATCCGTTCAAACGATACGGTTACCTGTATTAATCCTGATGGTAAACAAATCAATGTCAGTCAGCGTCCTTTAGGCCGAGGATTTCCAAGCGATTTACCTCGTCGTCTTCGCTCGGCGACACCTTTCTATGAATTAACATTGGAGGGCGAGGATCGTATCGCCGGCAAATTAACTCAGAGATTGGAAATCAAACCTGTAGATAGTTATCGTTATGGCTATCGATTGTGGATGGATAAAGAAACCGATTTGCTGCTTAAATCAGAATTGATAGGTGAAAATAAAGAAGTACTCGAAACCTTTGAATTTACGGATATAGAAACCGGCATTGAGATACCGGATGCATCTTTGAAAGCACAAATGTCAGGCAATGAAATGGTATGGCACCGCACCGAACCTGGCGAAATGACAACACAGGATTTAGTCGCTTTCTCCAACTGGCAGGCAAAATGGTTACCTGATGGTTTTACCCTGGTGGCTCATCAAAACAGATTACGTGCCAACAATGGGGCACACATAGAACAGCGTGTCTATAGCGACGGGTTAAGCTCAGTTTCCGTGTTTATCGAAAAAATGCGTGCGCAACACAATCATTTTCATGGTGGTTCTCATATGGGGGCCGTGAATGCATTTGGTAGCGTCATTCACGCGCATTTTGTAACGGTTGTGGGTGAAGTACCTGCGGTAACAGTAGAGAAAATTGGTGCAGCCATCGAATATGCCGGTCCTGAATCCCGATGATCGAACAAAAAGCTACGGTCATCCGTTCTGATGAGTCAACCATCTGGCTGCAAGCTGAACGTCAATCCACCTGTGATAAATGTCAGGTTAAAAAAGGCTGTGGTACCGGGTTGCTAAGTGAACATGTCGGTCGACGTTTTTCGACGATTGCCGTTCCTAAAAAACAGACGGTGCAACCTGGACAGCAGATGAATGTCTCAATTCCTGAGGAAGCATTATTGCATGGTGCTTACATGATGTATCTTCTGCCAATACTGTTCATGTTTGCAGGCGCGGTAGCCAGCCGTTTTATGTTTGCAAACGAACTGGTGGAAATTATTGCCGGACTGGCTGGTCTGATGCTTGGATTTTATTGGGTCAAAAACCGACTTAAAAATCAGAAAATTGCCATCGAAACTCAAATCATAGAGGAAAAATAATGACGCAATACAAAACAACAGGTGCAATGGTTATGGCATTGCTGATGTGGTTAATGTTGAGTTCAGCTGTTCAGGCAAGGGGAGGTTTACCTGAGTTTACCGAACTGGTAGCCGAGAATGGCGATGCCGTCGTTAATATAAGTACTAAAAGTAAACCAAGTGAAAATACTGCTGGCGGGCCACTTCCATCATTACCTCCCGGTATGGAAATGCCTGAAGGCACACCATTTGATGATTTTTTCAGACGCTTTTTTGGCGACCCTTCTCAGCCACGTGCCCCAATGCCAAGTTCATTAGGCTCTGGTTTTGTACTTTCATCTGATGGATTTATTCTGACAAACCATCATGTCATCAAAGATGCCGATGAAATCATCGTGCGTTTCAGTGACCGTACTGAGCTAGTTGCAGAATTGCTTGGTAGTGATGAGCGTAGCGACGTGGCGTTGTTAAAGGTTGATGCTGAAGGCATGAACCTGAAAGCGGTTAAATTAGGCGATTCAAATGACCTGAAAGTGGGAGAGTGGGTTTTAGCCATCGGTTCACCTTTTGGTTTTGATTATTCCGCAACAGCGGGGATTGTCAGCGCTTTAGGACGCAGTTTACCGAGTGATAGCTATGTCCCATTTATTCAAACGGATGTGGCGATTAATCCGGGTAACTCGGGTGGTCCGTTATTTAATCTTGATGGTGAGGTTATTGGTATCAATTCACAGATATACAGCCGTACCGGTGGGTTTATGGGGGTTTCATTCGCAATACCTGTCGACACTGTAATGAATGTGGTTGAGCAAATTAAAGATAAAGGTTATGTCAGCCGCGGTTGGTTGGGTGTGGTCATCCAAGATGTAACACGTGAACTGGCTGAATCATTCGGACTGAGTAAACCTCGTGGTGCTTTGGTTTCTCGTGTCGTTGCAGGCAGTCCTGCTGAGAAGGCCGGTTTTGAAGCGGGTGACGTTATTCTCAAGTTTGATGATCGTAATGTTGATGCTTCCTCCGATCTTCCGCCTATCGTCGGTCGAACCGAGATTGGTAAAAAATCGAAAGCGGAAATTATTCGTAATAACAAGAAAATGACGATTTCCGTTACAGTGGAAGAATTACCGGAAGATGAACAGATTGCCAGCGGAAGCGGGCCTAAAATTAGCCAGTTCTATGATAATCGTCTGGCCATGGAAGTCACTGATTTATCGGCTGAGCAGCGCGCTGAGTTAGGACCAAATCAAAGCGGTGTCACAGTGAGAAAAATTGAGTCTGGGCCTGCTGTAGAAGCCGGTATTGCTCCCGGTGACATTATTCTCAGTATAAATAATGAGAAGATTACAGACGCTAAACAGTTTATTGAACTGGCTAAAAAGCTGCCGACCAATAAAGCGATTCCCGTGTTGGTACAACGTTCCGGAGCTTCGCAGTTCCTGGCGTTAAAAATTCCGGAATAATGTATAAGCAGCTTATGTAATAAATTATTCTTGGCAAGTTTAAAAGGCAGTTGATGGAATTCTATCAGCTGCCTTTTTTATTGTTTGCAATAAGGATGGAATAAAACAAAGTTTCATATTTTGGTGATTGGCTTTATCATTAATGATAATTATTATCATCTAGATGAGTTGAACTTCGTATTCCATGTCAGATAAAAAGAATTTCCACAGCAATATTCTGGTAATTGAAGATGATCTGGTTTTAAATCATCAATTAAAACAGCTACTTGAAAAGAAAAGTTTTAGAGTTATCCAATGCTTTAACGGTGAAGAGGGGCTACTTAAAGCTGTAAGCGGTCAATTTGACCTGATTCTGCTGGATGTCAGCTTGCCTGGACGTGACGGTTATTCGGTATTGAATACGCTGCGACAAAGTCGACAAACTCCGGTGCTCATTCTGACGGCTCATGGTGCCGAAGAGGAACGCATTATGGGGTTTAAAAACGGCGCTGACGATTATTTGCCAAAGCCATTTAATTTCACTGAACTGGTGCTGCGTATTGAAGCGATCCTGCGAAGAGTCAGAGCTATCGACCATCCACATCAGGAAAATTCTGTTTTGGAGCATGAAGGTCTGATGCTGGATAGAAAAAAACAGAAAGTATTTTTTCATGAACAAGTTGTACAACTGACGCCTATCCAGTTCAAATTATTATGGACGTTGACGCAACATGCCAATCATCTGTTAAGCAAACCACAATTGTATCGACTCGTGATGGAACGCGATTTCAGTCGTTACGATCGAAGCCTGGATATGCATATGAGCCGGGTCAGACGTAAATTGATTGATGTCGGTATGCCGGTGGACAGGCTGCAAACCGTTCACGGAACAGGTTATATGCTGTTATGAAACGTCGTCTGTTCTGGAAATTATGTGCGACGATTACGATTGGTACCATTGCCTTGTTCTGGATAATCCATCATTTGATTCTGCGCACTGAGCAGCATATGAGTTTTATTGATAAACAATATCAGCAACAGTTAGTCGACTATGCCAGAAAGGCAGAAGAATTGTATATAAAAGGCGAGGTAGAAAAACTGGCCGACTGGATCAATACCATCAAACAGCGAGAAGATACCTGGGTTGCACTGGTAAGATCACAGCTTACCCCGTTGGCAGACAGCGAAATGGACGATTACTTTATTAATAATTTCGCTTTGGGCCGGGATATTACATGGAAAATACATCTGTATTTTGCTCAGAATCCCATTATGGATGTCACTTTTGCAGATAGACATACTCACTTTCTGATCCGTCTGCCACAACGCATGCGTCCCGGAGGATATTGGACTTATGCCAGTCTGTTATTACAAATAGCCTTGCCTATGTTACTGATGGCTATCCTGAGCTTAGTGATTTACCGGCATGTCATCTCGCCTTTAAGACAACTTGAAAAAGCCACTAAACAATTCAGCGATGGCGATTTTGCCGTACGAGTGCGTGATGATTTGGGTAAACGTAACGATGAAATTGCAATACTGGCCAGTACGTTCGATAGCATGGCAGAAAGGATAGGAGAGCAGATTCAGACTCAGCGCCACCTGACTTCAGATTTATCACATGAATTACGTACTCCCTTAACACGGGTTGAGCTGGCACTAAGCATCGCTGAACAGACCAGCCCGGACAATGAAGCGCTGCAGCGGATTCGATATGAATGCCAGCAGATGCGAGAATTAGTTGAAGATGCGTTAACACTTGCCTGGTTAGAGAACGAGCGACCGGCTTTACGTCACGAGTCACTCGATCTGACCGATCTGATCGACAGTATTGTGGAAAATGCACGATTTGAATTCCCCGAACATGTGATTATTGTGAAGATGCCGGAAACAGCTTGTCTTCATCAAACAAGTGATCGAGCGTTAGGCCATGCTATTGAAAATATACTGCGTAATGCACTGTCATACACCCCGTTATCCGGGACTGTCAGCATAACTCTGCACCAGCATTCCGATCGTTATGATTTGCTGATTGATGATCAGGGACCGGGTGTGCCTGAACAGCACCTGCAAAATATCTTCAAACCTTTCTTCCGCCTGCACAGTTCTCACCCGAATGAACATAAAGGCTTTGGCGTGGGACTAGCCCTTGCCAGGCGACAAGTGGAAGCGACGGGGGGGGAGTTATGGGCACAAATTCATCAATTCGGTGGATTAACGATGATCATGCAGTTGCCCATAACCGCTAAAAGTTAACATCTTGATCACCTGCCAATTGTAACAATTGTAAATTTGGTTTTAATCTCCGTTCACTCTGACTAGAATGCGAATCTGTTTTATTTGATAATGATTATTATTCGCGAGGTTAAAGTGAAAATAAACCGGAGTGTTGTAAGTCGTCCGACTATATTGACGTTGGCAATAGCCGCTGCTTTATCAGGGCCGGCGGTTTGGGCTGCTGAAAAGGACAATGTGCAACTGGATGTTGTAAAAGTGACCGGCCAATCGATTAGCTTAGATAATAATAGCGTTGATGCAGATCAGATCGAAAAAATGCAGGCCAATGACTTGGCTGACCTATTCCGCCATTCTCCGGAGGTTACTGTAGGTGGCGGTGTGCCGATCGGCCAGAAACTCTACATCCGTGGCATTGAGGATAAACTTTTAAATGTGTCAATTGATGGTGCTAGCCAAGGCGGCAGTTTATACCACCATAATGGCCGTATCACGATCGAGCCAGAATTGCTGAAGCGGGTTGATGTAAGTGCCGGTGCCGGTTCGGCATTAAATGGCCCGGGTGCATTGGGGGGCGCGGTTAAATTTATTACTAAAGATCCAACTGACATGCTCAAACCCGGTAAAGATTTCGGTGCCTTACTCAAGGCAGGATATTTCAGTAATACAGACAGTTTTAAAACCAACACCAGTCTGTTCGGTCGTGTATCAGATAGTATCAGCGCTATGGTCTCTTATACCAAAGCGGATATAGATGACTATGAAGATGGTAATGGTATTGAACGCATTGGCACTGGCTCAGACCAGGATTTCCTGTTTACCAAGGTCGTTGGTGAAATTACTGATAGCCAGACAGTTCGGTTGAGTTACGAAAAACGCAAGGATGAAGGCGACCGTGCTGCCCGACCTCAGTGGATTGTGTCAGAAGGCTTTAATGATCTTTATCAAATGGATCTGGAGCGTGAAACCATTACGCTGAATTATGACTTCAACCCTGCTGATAATCCGTGGGTTGATAGCAAGGTGACACTGTTTAATACTGAATCCGAGTTATATCAGAATGGTCGCTTTGGACCTTACTATGGTTTTATCAAAAGTAAGGGAATGGATATACGTAATACCAGTGTGATTGGCATAAATTCAGTCATCTATGGATTTGACTATCGAGAAGATGAAACACGTGCCGGTGCCGAAACCAACAGACGTGAAGCAAAAGAAACAGGCAAGGTGAAAGGCATTTATATCCAGGATGCTATTCAACTGACTGATGCGCTGCTTTTATCTGCAGGCCTTCGCTACGACAAATATGAACTTGAAGATAATAATGGTCTTGAGCTGAATGAGAGTGAAATAAGCCATAACATTGGTCTGAATTATGAAGTCTCGGACTCAGTCAATGTGTTTGCAAGTTATGCTGAAGCCTTCAGAGGCCCGATGGCACAGGATGCATTCAAACTGGATGGGTGGGCAAAAGACCCGAATCTCAAGCCAGAAGATGCTGATAACACGGAAGTCGGCATTGCTTATGATGATTCCCGTTTATTTGCTTCCGCAAAACTATACAAAACAAATATCGATAATTTGATTGCTGATCCCATTGGCAGACCAAACTTATATGAAAATGTTGGTGATTTAGAGTCAAAAGGTTATGTACTTGAAGCAGGTTATCGCTGGACTCAGTTACTTGCCAGTCTGAGTTTCCATCATAACAAAGCTGAAGTGGGTGAATTAGATGCCAATGCCTATGATCACGGTGGCATTGCCAATAGTATCGGTAATACCTGGTCAGCCAAACTGGATTATCAGCTGAATAGTACCTGGTCTTTTGGTTGGAACGGACATTTTGTCGAGCGATTAAAAGATGTCAAAACCTCTCAAGGCGACTTGGATAAACCGGGTTATGCCATTCATGACCTTTATGCGCAATGGTTACCCATGCAAAGTCAGGATTTACGAGTCACCTTAACCGTCAATAACCTGTTTGATAAAGATTATCTTAATCATGCCACCAACGCAGATTTCAGCCAGTTTGCCGATTTTGAAAATATTATCGGTTTGCCTGATCCCGGTCGTGATGTTCGATTAAGCGTGGCCTGGCAGTTCTAATCCATCAAGCTGTATCCCCTGAATGAAGGTTTGATGATTTTGGGCCGGATGTTGCAATGACATCCGGCTTTTCTTTTTTAGCGTATTAAGATCCTAATGAATAATCCTGCCGGGAGAGTATTTCCAGCAGAGTATTATGGCCAGGATTAAGGTCAGACCTTCGGCAAGCGGAAGCGCAATAAGAAATTGTTTGTCTGGTAGCCATGCAGACAATAAGAGCAATAAACCGACAGGAAGTATAAAACCACGGCTTAACGCGACACTCATAGAGGGCAATGGTTTTTGCATGGCTGTTAAGTAAACTGACAAGGTGACGTTCAGTCCATTTACGGCAAACAATGGCCAGACCAGTTGAATAAACTCAGCCGACAACTGTTGGCTTTCCAATGCACCTTCCTGTAAAAATAATTGGATCAACCACTGCGGATAAAGCAATAAAACACTGACTAAAATGATTGAAACAGCAAAAACCATCGCCAAAGCTGTGATGACAAAATCGTGAATTCGTCTGGCTTGTGCTGCCCCATGGTTTTGACTGATCAGTAAATGCAAAGCGTCTGCAATACCGTAATAAATCATCAGACTGATAAAAATCAGATAATTAATCACGGCAAAAGCAGCTAATCCGCTGACGCCCTGGTAGATAACCAGCAACCAGTTGAGCAGCAGAATGACCATACCGCCCGACAGTTCGTTTACAAATTCTGACAGACCGTTGTAAGACACTTTAGCGACCTCAGACCAGTTGCCGGGTCGTAATATCAGTTTTAGGCGTCGTTGTTTACGGACAAAATAAACAGAAAGAATCAGCATCTGAATGATTTGCGCAGTAAAGGTTGCCCAGGCAGCACCTTTTAACCCCATCTCCAGAGCAATGATGAATATCGCATCCAGAACAATATTGATTAATGCGCCGGCTACCAGAGCCGATGTAGCCAGCTTTTGATTGTTATCCAGCCGAATAAAGTAATACAGCACCATGCTGGTTACCTGCATCACCAGCACCATACAGATAATATGGAAATAGGGCAGAACCAGTGCAATCAACTCTTCAGGTGCACCGAGCAGCGATAATATCTGCCGATCCAGCATGTATGAAATACTCATAAACAGCAGACCAACAATAAAAATGCTTATCAGACATTTACTGAATACCGCGGAAGCTGCTTCGATATTGTTTTGTCCCAGATAATTGCCGGCGCGAACGGCACCACCAATCGACAACATCAAGGCAATGGCAAAAACCAGCGTAAAAAATGGAATTAATAAGGTGATGGCTGCCAGGCCTTCTGCGCTGACAAATTGTCCGATAAAAATACCATCCACAATACTGGCAGTCGTAATGGCCAGTAACCCCAGAATCGATGGGATGGCATAGCGAAGAAAAGTAGAAATAATCGGACCGTTGAGGACGTCGTTGTCAGTTTTGCTGGCCTGCATCAGGTATCCGTTTTAAAGAAGTTGGGGTGAGGAGCACTTAATGCTAATGATCCATATTCGTTATGCAAAGGCTTTGTTGTGATTATTGTGTGATGTGAAAGCAGCGCGACAGACTATCCCAGGGTCTGTTGATCTTTCATAGCCGCCTCTGTTGTGACTTAAAATGCATCAATCAAGGTGTAAGGAATGCAGTTTGTGAGATACATCCATGTATCTTACCCCTTTGGGGCTTACGCTCAAAAACACTCCCGGCGTTTTTGTAGTCGTTCTAAATAAATGACGAGCAAAGCTTCCGCATCCTGCTCACGCCCCTGACCTACATCCATGTAGGCCACGTAGAGTGGTGCATTTTAAGCCACAACCCGAAGGGCTGGGACTATTTTTCCGCCCAACTGCGTTAAAAATAATTTATGTAGAACACTACATCGCATCATTTCCGCCTTGTTGGACAAAAAAATAGTCTCCGGCAGTGGTGGCTCTGAAAGATCAACAGACCCTAGTATTTATTATCGTTATAACTCAGTTAAGTGCGTATAATACCGGGTCATTTGCACGATGCGTGTTTCGCATTGGCAATACATTCCAAATCATGGAGATGAACACATTTTGCAACTCGTTATTTCAACCTCCAACACGTTCATAATCGCTACTCAATGAAAAATATTAGAAACTTCTCAATCATTGCCCATATTGATCATGGTAAATCCACAATAGCGGATCGTTTTATTCAAATCTGTGGTGGTTTGACTGAACGTGAAATGTCACAACAGGTTCTTGATTCGATGGATATCGAAAAAGAACGGGGCATTACCATCAAGGCGCAAAGTGTCTCACTTGACTACAAGGCGAAAGACGGTGAAACCTATCATCTCAACTTTATCGATACGCCCGGTCACGTTGACTTTTCCTATGAAGTATCCCGCTCGCTGGCGGCCTGTGAGGGCGCCTTACTCGTCGTTGATGCCGCACAAGGAGTTGAAGCCCAGAGTGTGGCGAACTGCTACACCGCTATCGATCTTGGCCTTGAGGTATTACCGGTATTAAACAAAATCGATTTGCCCGCAGCGGAACCGGATCGGGTGGCGCAGGAAATTGAAGATATTATCGGTGTCGATGCACTCAATGCTGTGCGTTGCAGTGCTAAAACCGGTGTCGGCATCGATGAAGTGCTGGAAGAATTGGTCGCTCGCGTTCCACCGCCGCAAGGTGATCCGGAAGGTCCATTAAAGGCCCTGATTATCGATTCATGGTTTGACAGCTACGTCGGTGTCATCTCATTGGTGCGAATTAAACAGGGCAGACTGAAAACCCGCGATAAAATCAGAGTGATGTCTACCGGACAGGAATACCAGGTCGATGAAGTCGGTGTGTTTACGCCTAAGCGCAGTAAGCGCACAGCATTGAATTGTGGTGAAGTGGGTTATGTGATTTCCGGTGTTAAAGAAATCGATGGGGCACCAGTAGGCGATACATTAACCACCTCTCAGCATGGCGCAACCGAAATGTTGCCTGGCTTTAAGTCTGTTACACCACAGGTTTATGCCGGTGTGTTTCCGGTCAGCAGTGATGATTACGATGCGTTTCGTGAAGCATTGGGGAAATTGCGCTTAAACGATTCTTCGTTGTTTTATGAACCAGAAAACTCACAGGCTTTAGGTTTCGGCTTCCGTTGTGGTTTCCTCGGATTATTACATATGGAAATCATTCAGGAACGACTGGAGCGTGAATACGATCTGGATCTGATCACAACCGCTCCGACGGTGGTGTTTGAGGTGGTCACCAAAAAGGGTGATGTGATAAAGATTGAAAATCCGGCTTCACTGCCCGATGCCGGTTCAGTTGAAGAAATTCGCGAGCCAATTGTGGTTGCCGATATGCTGGTTCCGCAGGATTATCTGGGGGCCGTGATAACGCTTTGCGTTGAAAAACGTGGCGTACAGAAATCCATGCAATATATGGGGAAACAGGTTGCCCTGACCTATGAATTGCCCATGAATGAAGTGGTGATTGATTTCTTCGACCGTATTAAATCAGTGAGTCGTGGTTATGCCTCACTGGATTATCATTTTATTCGTTTCGAAGCGGCAGCGTTGGTAAAACTGGATGTATTAATCAACGGTGAAAAAGTCGATGCTTTATCGATGATTGTTCACAAGGATCAGAGCGTGTCGCGTGGCCGTCAGTTAGTCGAAAAAATGCAGGAACTGATCCCGCGCCAAATGTTTGATGTGGCGATTCAGGCTGCCATCGGAGGGCATATTATTGCGCGCTCAACGGTCAAAGCGATGCGTAAAAATGTTTTGGCAAAATGTTACGGAGGCGACGTTTCTCGCAAACGTAAATTGCTAGAAAAGCAAAAAGCCGGTAAAAAACGTATGAAATCCATCGGCAAAGTGGATGTGCCGCAGGAAGCCTTCTTGGCGGTTTTGCAGTTATCCAAGAAATCTTAAAAGGAGCGTCAAGTGAGTTTCCCAGCAATAATGGTGTTACTGGTCGCGATAACCGGCCTGATATGGTTAGTTGACCGTTTTTGGTTAGCGCCGCAGCGCCCTGTCAGTGAAAATGAACCGGCGATAGTTGAATACGCTAAATCATTTTTCCCAATTATTCTGCTGGTGTTGGTTATTCGCTCCTTTGTCGCAGAACCATTCCGTATTCCTTCATCCTCCATGTTACCAACCTTGCACGTTGGTGATTTCATTCTGGTGAACAAGTTTTCCTACGGCATTCGTCTCCCCGTGATTAATACCAAAATTATCAATACCGGCACTCCGGAACGGGGTGATGTCATGGTATTCCGATATCCAGAGCAACCCCAAATTGATTACATCAAACGGGTCATCGGATTACCCGGTGATAAAGTCGGTTATTTCAATAAAACACTTTATATAAACGGACAGGAAATCAAGCAGGAACCCGGCACTAAACCCTCAGAGCTGGCAGGAATGATCGCACCGCGCGCCGAGCTTAAGCGAGAAAGTTTAACTGGCGTGACGCATGATATTTTAGTGGATCCGCAGCGACAATCGATGGAAGGGGAGATCACTGTCCCGGAAGGTCACTTCTTTGTGATGGGTGATAATCGCGATAACAGTAATGATAGCCGTGTGTGGGGAACAGTACCGGAAGAGAATCTGGTCGGGAAAGCGTTTTTTATCTGGATGAGCTGGAGTTGGGATGATGGTGGTGTCGTCTGGTCGAGGGTTGGACGTTCTATTAACTAGGGTCTAGGAGTACATGATGAAAAAACAACAGGGAATGACGTTAATCAGCTGGGTAATTGTACTGGCAATCATCGCATTTTTTGCCACATTAACTATGCGGTTGGTGCCGATGTATCAGGAATACTACGGTGTTTTACAAATCATGAAATCAATGGAAACAGAACTGAAAAATAACAAACTCACCAATGAGCAAGTGATGTTGTTACTGAGTAAGCGCTTTAATACCGGCTATATATCCAGCGTTAAAAAAGAAAATATCGAACTTTCCCGTGGTAGAAGTAATGCTTACGTCACCAAAATCGTCATTGATTATGAAGTGCGTAAACCGTTTTTTGCCCATATTGATTTAGTAGGACATTTTGTCACTGATGTGGATGTGGAACCGGCCGTTAGATGATAAACATCAAGCAGAAAAAACTGTGCCAGCAACTTGGCATTGAATTTAAAAATACAGACCTATTATTGCAGGCGCTTACTCATCGGAGTGCCGCACCAAAGAATAATGAACGACTGGAATACCTGGGCGATGCCATATTGAGCTTTGTGATTGCCGAGGAATTATTTAACCGTTTTCCACAGGCCAGGGAAGGCAAGATGAGTCGCCTCCGTGCCAGCCTGGTTAAAGGGGAAACACTGGCAGAAATCGCACGTGAACTAAAATTGGGTGAAGTGTTGATTCTTGGTCAGGGTGAATTAAAAAGTGGTGGGTTTCGTCGAGAATCCATTCTGGCAGATGCGCTGGAAGCTATTTTTGGGGCGCTGTTTCTGGATAGCGGTATCGATGTGGTAAAGCCTCTTATTTTGCGGCTTTACGATGAACGTCTGGATTCCATCGATGTCACTGAAACCATTAAAGATCCCAAAACCCGTTTGCAGGAATTATTGCAAAGCCGCAAATTACCACTACCACTTTATAGTGTAAAAGAAATCGAATCTGCCGATAAACAGCCCGTATTTGAGGCATCCTGTCAGGTGAGTTTGTTGAATAAATTAGTTGTGGCTCAAGGAAGCAGTCATCGGAAGGCTGAAAAAAAAGCCGCTGAACGCGCCCTGACGTTAATCGAGTCAAAAATATGAATGATCAACCTGCTTTTCGTAGTGGCTATGTCGCCATTATCGGTCGTCCCAATGTCGGTAAATCCACCCTGATTAACCGGGTGCTGGGACAAAAATTATGTATTACCTCTCGCCGTCCACAAACCACCCGCCATCGTATTCTGGGCATTAAAACAACAGATACGGGTCAGTTCATTTATGTTGATACGCCCGGTATCCACAGTGATGGCAAACGAGCGATGAATCGATATATGAACCGTGCGGCTGCGGCTTCGGTAGAGGATGTCGATGTCGTGGTGTTTGTCGTTGAAGGCATGAAATGGACCGAGGAAGACGAGCGGGTATTACAGAAACTCAAGGAAACCTCCAAGCCGGTTATTCTGGTGATGAACAAAATTGATAAATTAGAAGATAAAGCAACGTTGTTTCCACAGGTAGAAAAGCTGGCTGCATTGTATAAATTTACGGATATCGTGCCTTTATCAGCGCGTAAAGGCATCAATCTGGAATCTCTGGAAGAGTCGATATATAAATTAATGCCAGAAGGCGAGATGATCTTTGATGAAGATCAGCTTACCGATCGCAGCTCACGTTTTCTGGCGGCCGAAATGGTTCGCGAAAAACTGTTCCGTCATTTGGGCCAGGAACTACCCTATTCACTGACGGTGGATATTGAACAGTTTGAAGACGATAACGGTATGTTCCGTATCAGCGCCGTGATTTATGTTGAACGCAGTGGTCAGAAATCTATCGTCATTGGTAAAAAAGGCGAGTTGCTCAAGCAAGTCGGTAAAGATGCCCGTGAAGATATGGAAAAATTATTCGGCTGCAAAGTGTTTCTGCAATTATGGGTCAAAGTACGTGAAGGCTGGTCTGATAATGAGCGCATGTTACGCAATTTGGGTTATAACGACGATCTTTGATTAGGCAATCCTGTGGAATTCACCCAGGCATTTGTATTACATCAACGTCCTTATCGTGAAACCAGCTTGCTGCTGGACGTGTTTACTGCCGATTATGGTCGTTTAAGTCTGGTGGCGAGGGGGATGCGACAAAGTAAACGTCGTCATAATAATCCTCTGCAATTATTTCAGCCATTGTGGTTGAACTGGTTTGGTCGTGGTGATTTACTCACACTCAGTAAAGTTGAAACCATCAGTGCACCCTATTGGTTGCAGGGAAATGCTACTTTGTGTGGTTTGTACATCAATGAATTACTGGTCAGATTGCTGATGCAACAGCAACCTGAACCATTGGTGTTTGAGGCCTATCAGAAAGCATTGGAAGGATTGCAAGAAGCTGACCAGGCGGAACAGGTGCTGAGACTTTTTGAAAAGCGCTTGCTCGAAGCTTTGGGGTATGGTCTGGATTTGACCACAGACAGCCAGGGTGAACCGGTTGAGCAGCACCTGCATTACAGCTATCAGCCTGATCAAGGGTTGCAGCTTTGTCTGGTAAATGACACAAAGCGCATTATTTCAGGTGCCAGTTTGTTACAACTGTTGCAGGAAAATCTGAATGATCCGACTAGCCTGAATGAAACAAAGCAGCTTATGCGTTTAATAATAAACTATTATTTAGATGGCAAACCGCTGAAAAGCCGGCAGTTGTTTGCAGAAATGCAGCGTTATGCCGGAACTAAAAACAGTTAATTAAGGAACATCATGTCGATTTATCTTGGCGTCAATATTGATCATGTGGCTACGTTAAGACAAGCCCGCGGTACCCGTTACCCCGATCCGATTCAGGCGGCTATTGAAGCCGAACAAGCCGGAGCTGACAGCATTACATTGCATTTACGCGAAGACCGCCGGCATATCCAGGATCGCGATGTCAAAATGCTGGCGGATATTCTGCAAACTAAAATGAATCTGGAGATGGCGGTCACCGAAGAAATGCTCAGCATTGCCGAACATTATCGACCAGCCGATTGTTGCCTGGTACCGGAACGTCGTGAGGAACTCACGACCGAAGGTGGACTGGATGTTGCCGGTCAGCAATCACGTATGCATGATGCCTGCGTTCGCCTGGCTGAAGCTGGAGTAACAGTTTCATTGTTTATTGATCCGGAATTAAAACAGATTGAAGCAGCTGTTGCCTGCGGTGCTCCGGTGATTGAATTGCATACAGGTCGTTACGCAGAAGCCAGTTCCGCTGCAGAAGCTAAAAAGGAACTGAAAATTATCCGTAAAGCTGCTGAACAAGCTCATGCACTGGGACTGCAGGTTAATGCCGGTCATGGTTTGCATTATCACAATGTGCAGCCGATTGCAGCTATTAAAGAGTTGGTTGAACTCAATATCGGTCATGCCATTGTGGCTCGCTCATTTTTTACTGGCTTTCAGTCTGCAGTTCGTGAAATGAAGCAATTGATGCTGGAAGCCCGTCGCGGATGATCAGTGGTATTGGCACAGATTTAGTGCATATTCCGCGGATAACAGAAATGTTAAACAAATACGGCGATAAAGCGGCGCAGCGAATTCTGGATGCCAGCGAGTTCGAGCAATTTCAAAAAAACAAGCAACCGGCAGCATTTCTGGCAAAACGCTTTGCCGCTAAAGAAGCCGCAGCTAAAGCACTGGGAACTGGATTTCGTGATGGTCTGAGCCTGCAGCATATTGCAGTTCGCAATAATAGTCTGGGTAAACCAGAGCTGATATTTCATGACTATGCCGAGCGATTATTATCCCAAAAAAATATTCAGACGGCCATGCTCAGTCTGAGTGATGATGGCGATTATGCCACCGCTTACGTTGTATTAGTGGAAGGCTGAGATGGCTGAATATCCGACGATTGAATCTTTTATTGGGAATACACCGCTGGTGCGTTTGCAGCGCCTTCCCGGTGAGACCAGTAATATCATTCTGGGCAAGCTGGAAGGCAATAATCCTGCAGGCTCTGTAAAAGATCGGCCGGTCGCCAGTATGATTCGTCATGCGCAGCAACGTGGCGATATCCAACCGGGCGATACACTGATTGAAGCCACCAGTGGTAATACCGGTATTGCTCTGGCAATGGTCACGGCCATTCTGGGGTATCGCATGATTTTGATTATGCCGGAAAGCATGAGTCAGGAACGCCGTGCATCAATGCGGGCTTATGGCGCAGAAATTATCCTGACCGATGGAATGGAGTCGGCACGCGATTTGGCGTTGCAAATGCAGGCGATGGGAGAGGGTAAAGTACTGAACCAGTTCGGTAATTTTGATAATCCCCTGGCACACTATGAAACTACCGGGCCGGAAATCTGGCGTGATACAAAAGGTGAAGTAACCCATTTTGTCAGTGCCATGGGAACCACCGGCACGATTATGGGGGTATCCAGATATCTAAAAGAACAGAATTCAGCGGTGCAGATTGTTGGTGTGCAACCGGTTGACGGTGCAAAAATTCCCGGCATCAGACGTTGGCCAGAAGCCTACCTGCCGGAAATCTTTGAACCGGAAAGAGTTGATCTGACGCTGGATATGGAGCAGGACGTTGCTGAAGAAACGATGCGTCGACTCGCCAGTGAAGAAGGTATCTTCTGTGGCGTTTCATCAGGCGGCAGTGTTGCTGCGGCATTACGTTTATCGGCAACTGTCAGCAATGCGGTAATCGTCTGTATTATTTGCGACCGTGGTGATCGTTACCTTTCCACGGGTGTGTTCCCTGCAGAGTAATGTCCGCCACGACGGGATATCCACGAGGGTCTGTTGATTTTTCAGAGTCACAACAGAGGCGCCCATGAAAAATAAACTGACCCTGTTTTTAACGGTTTTGTTACTCGTATCAGCCACATCGGTCTGTGCAATAGAACAGGTATCAATCCAGATTGGTAACTGGTCAAGCGAACAGGTTGATATCAGTGGTTTGCAAGTGGAAATTGATTTAAAAACCACGGGGTTGGTTATTAGCGCCACTGCCAACGGTGTTCAGTTAGCTGAACCTTTTGGCCGATTATCAGATGTCAGACTTCGTTGTGACACGCTACGCTGGGTATCCGGACAAATTGACTGTCAGGCCGGTCAAGTCGACTTCACTCATGCACAATGGGGCAGTCAAAAATTATCGTTTAGCGTTCAATCCCAGGTCGAAGAAGACAATTATCAGCTTTCACTTAAAAACATTCGGATTGAGCAAGGCCAATTATCCATTCAGGCCAGTTATCAACAAGGCGACTGGCAAGCTGAGCTAACCGGACAGCAACTTGCACTGGCGAGCCTGATGCGTGTTGTCAGCCCCTATATTAACCAGCAACAGCTTAATCTGTTTTCACAATGGAATGTTAATGTCATCGCCGATATTGAGGCTAAACTAAAAGGCCAGCAGCAAAATCTGACATCAGCTTCGGTTACCGGCGCACTAAGTAATGTCGGATTTTCTGACCCCAGTGGACGTTATGTAGCAGAAACAGTAGACGCGCAGCTCACGCTGGAACTGCAAGCCGAGTCGGGAAGCTGGCGCTGGGAACAAACCCTGACTGTCGATGATGGGCAGGCCTATTTTGAACCCATATTTTTAGATTTGGCTGAACAGCCCGTCATGCTAAGCAGTGAGGGGCAACTTTCTTTCAACGAACAACGTTGGCAGATACAAAAGCTGCGGTTTGAACACGGAGAATCTGTTCAGGCAGCGGGACAATTGCAGGGGCAAAATACGCAATTACAACACCTGAAAATGGATCTGAATAGCAGTGACATAAGCATATTGTATAAAGACTGGCTGCAGCCGTTTATTCCGGGATCCTCGCTGAGTCACTTGCAGGCAAGCGGGCAACTTGATGCCGATATCCAATGGGACAATGAGCAGTATCAATTCATAGTGGATCTGCAGTCAGTCAGTTTGGCAGATGAGGCTGGGCGATTCAGCATTGACAGGCTCGGAGGGCAAATGGCCTGGACCAACCAAACGGCGGTATTGCCGGTCATATTAAGCTGGCAATCCGCATCAGTTTTATCGATGCCTTTGGGCGGCTCAACTTTGCAGGCAGAAGTCAGTCAGAATCAGATTCAGTTTACCGACAGTTTGTTATTACCAATTCTGGACGGTGAATTAACACTGAATAATTTTCAATTAAGTCTGGCAGAAGAACAGGGAACACGCTGGCAGTTTCAGGGCTTATTAAGTCCGGTTTCGATGGATCAGCTAAGCCGTTTGCTGGGCTGGCCTGAACTGCAGGGAAAATTATCCGGTATGATTCCAAAAGTCAGTTATGCTGACGAGATCATCAGTGTGGATGGGGCGCTGTTATTGAAGTTATTTGATGGCACAACGGTAATAAAAGATCTTCGTTTACAACAGCCGTTTGGAAGCCTGCCTCAGCTTTATGCGAATATTGATATAAACCGTCTGGACTTACAGACACTCACCAGTACCTTTGATTTTGGTAATATAAGCGGCAAAATTAACGGGCGAATACATAATCTTCGCTTATCCAACTGGCAACCCGTGCAATTTGATGCGGTATTTATGACGCCGGACAAGGATCCTGGGCGCCGTCGAATCAGTCAGCGTGCAGTGAATAATATTTCGCAGATAGGTGGTGGTCCGAGTGCGATTTTATCGCGGGGCTTTATGGGCTTGTTTGAAGATTTTTCCTATCAGAAAATTGGTCTAAGTTGTCGGTTGATGAATTCGGTCTGTCAAATGGATGGTATCGAAGCAACCGAGCAGGGTTACTATATTGTCAAAGGTGGCGGTCTGCCTCCATGGATTAATGTAGTCGGCTACACCCGGGAGGTGGATTGGCCGGAATTAATTGCCAGATTAAAAGCGGTCAGTCAGAGCGACGGACCGGTCATTCAATAAAGGAAAGTCTAATGCGTTTATTTAAATGGTTAATGGGCACTACAGCGGGCTTGATGCTGATTTCCTGCGTCACCATCAATATTTATTTCCCTGCTGCTGCCGCTGAAAAAGCCGCAGACAGAATTATTGAAGATGTATGGGGACGGGAAACCCAACCGCAACCGAGTGCGCCTGAGGAGAAGGAGACCAGTGAAGTAAACCATAATACTCCTGTTGCGTTAAAAGTATTGAACTGGATGGTGTCGCCTGTCCATGCAGAAGCTAATATCAATATTAATTCGCCGGCCATTAATGCCTTACAGGCGAAAATGAAACAACGTCATGAGCGCTTACATCCGTTTTATCAAACCGGAGCAATTGGCTTAACCAGTAACGGTTTGATTACCTTACGAGAAGCTTCAGCCGTGCCGCTTAAAGATCGCAATACTGTTAATACACTGATTGCAGAAGAGAATCAGGATCGCAAAGCGTTATATGCTGAAATTGCCCGCGCCAATGGTCATCCTGAATGGGAATCAGATATCCAGGAAACCTTTGCCAGACGCTGGATAAGTAACGCAGCTAAAGGCTGGTGGTTCCAACAAGGTGGCAGTTGGAAGCAAAAATAATAATCTCATCACTGGAAAGTCCGGTTGTGCCACGGCATAACCGGACTTTTTTTATGACTATCCAATTTAAACAGGTTTGAACAAATGGCACGACGTAATCAAAGAAAACGGCTACCTACTGAAGCTGTCCAGGCAAATATCGAGAGTCTTTCACATGATGGTCGTGGCATTGCCAGAATTGAAGGCAAAACGGTTTTTGTTGATGGTGCACTAGCTGGTGAGAACGTGTCTTTTCTCTATACCCGGCTGCATAAAAAATACGATGAGGCCAGAGTGATTTCTGTCGAAAATGCTTCCGTGGATCGCGTTGAAGCTAAATGCCGGCATTTTGGTGTGTGTGGTGGCTGCAGTCTGATGCACATGTCTCCACAAGCCCAATTAAGCTTGAAACAAGATACCTTAAAGGAGCAACTTTCGCATTTTGGTCAGCTTACTCCTGAGCAGTGGTTGGCTCCCTTAACTGGGCCATTATGGGGCTATCGGCGAAAAGCCCGTCTGGGTGTTCGATATGTGACAAAAAAAGAAAAAGTTCTGGTTGGTTTCCGCGAAAAGGGATCACCATATCTGGCTGAACTATCTCAATGCGAAGTCCTCGACCCTCGGGTGGGTTTACGTCTGGAAGAACTAGGCAAAATGATTGCCGGACTGGAAGCCTACAACCGTATTGCCCAAATCGAAGTTGCAATGGATGATGCCAACACTGCACTGGTATTCCGTAATCTGGATCCATTGTGCGAAACCGATAAACAGAAATTAATCCACTATGGTCAGCAACATGATTTATGGATATATCAACAACCGGGTGGGCCGGATACCGTCAGCCCGTTATGGCCGGAAGCACCACAATTGCACTATGCTCCTGAAGAAGGGCTCAGACTGGAATTTGCACCGGGCGACTTTACCCAGGTAAATGCCGGTATCAACCATAAAATGATTGCCAAGGCGATTGAATTACTGGATTTGCAGGAAACAGATCGGGTTCTGGATCTATTTTGTGGATTAGGCAACTTTACACTACCTCTGGCTAAGCGTGTCAGCAGTGTGGTTGGGGTCGAAGGTGATAAATCGCTGGTGGCGCATGCTCAACGTAATGCGCAACTCAATGGTTTGGATAATGCTGAATTTGAAATGGCTGATCTGACTGTCACCCAACTTAAAGACTATCCATGGGCAACAGCCGGGTTCACCAAAGTATTACTGGACCCGCCCCGGAGTGGCGCTTTAGAAGTTCTTGGTCAAATTGCTGATCTGGGGGCCGAAACTATTGTTTACGTATCCTGCAATCCGGCAACGTTGGCTCGTGATGCCGGAGAGTTAGTCAATCAATATGGTTACACGCTCATGCAAACAGGCATCATGGATATGTTTCCACATACCAGTCATGTTGAATCCATAGCTTTATTCAAAAAATGAATAAAAGATTCGGGTGAATAAACCTTTAAAAATATCTCAGAATGTGACTAAGTACGCGAAAAAGTGACTGATAGTACCAAGGTACAATGGTTTTCAGGTTTTTTTTCTCTAATATAGGCACCGTTGCTCAAAGTATGAGCCGCAATAATATTAATACAGAGTGCCAACCTTGGTGTGAACCAAGAGACGGAAAACCACGGGTCTTAATGAAAAGACAGCCGGGTTGCTTTTTTTCTGAAAAGGAAATTTTATGAAAAATTTGCTACTTTTTGTTTCACTTTTAGCTGTTTCATTAACCGCTAATGCCGCTACATTCCAGGGCAGTACTTCAGGCACTTTTGAAAATCCTACTGGTCCTTCCGGTATGGTTACTTCAGGTGTTGGTACTGACCATTTTACATGGGGCGAAGGTGCTCTGACTCACTATACTTACGAATATAACAAGGTTTGTCACGGTTTTTTCTGTTACAACACGAAAGATAAGGTTGCTCAATATTCAGACCCAAGTTCGTTAACTTATTACAATACTGGTTTTAATACTGAGGTTAATCAGACTTTTGTTGCGGGATATCTAAACTTCAATAACGGTATCATTTATTCTGGCACTCAAGCTGAAAGTGTTGATTTAGCACTGACTCTTGATTTCAGTAGTCCGTCTTTATTTTCTGAAACCTTTACCTATGGATTTTCACTTGATAATACAGTGAATCCTGAAGGTGACAGCATCACTTTCCTGAATTCTGTACCGACGAAGTTTTTAAGTCACGAAGGCACAGATTATTTCTTTGAATTGACCGGCTTTGGGATTCATACCAAACATGGTATTAAACTGGTGGATGAAATCTTCCTGAAAGAAGGTAAAGACAAAACAGTTAAATTGCTTGGCCAATTTACTTCAATGCCATCTGCAGTGCCTTTACCTGCAGCAGTATGGTTATTCGGTTCTGGTTTAATGGGCTTTATAGCTCTGCGTAGAAGAGCAAAATTACAACAAGCTTAAACCTCTCGTAAATACCGTAAAATAAAAAACCGTGGTTTTATACCACGGTTTTTTTATGTCTGAAATATGCGAGTAATACATATGGAAAAGTCTGATATGCCGGCTGAAACCAATGCAGCACCTTTATTGAAAGATCATATCAATGCCGGATCCATCGAAATACTAGCCCGGTTAATCAAACAATATAAGCCGTCTTTTCCGGCAGATGAGTTTATACAAAAGTCGACTGATGATCTGGAAGCTAAGCCGCTTAAAAGCCGAGTCAGCCACCTGAGCACGGTATTAACGGAATTATTAATTGAGGATTATTCAGACACGGCTAAATGGCTCAAACAGCTTGCTGACAACTGGCCAGATAAAAATATTAATAAGGGCTGGTACAGTTTTATGGCATGGCCATTAATCGACTATGCTGGCAAACAAGGATTGCATCAGCCTGAAACGGCATTGGATTTATTAAGTCATTTGACTCGACTGTTTACCGCTGAATTTGCTATCAGGCCCTATATCGACCAGCATTTTGAGTTAACCTATCATCACCTGCTGCAATGGAGCCAGGATGCTGATGAGCATGTCCGAAGACTGGCTTCCGAGGGAATGCGACCAAGATTGCCCTGGGGAGGGCATTTAACAGCCTTGAAACTAAATCCCCAGCCAATATTTACGGTACTTAATTATCTCAAAGATGATCATAGTCGCTATGTACAAAAATCGGTCGCCAACAATCTGAACGATATCAGTAAAGATCATCCCCAACAGGTTATTGAGCTTTGTGGTGATTGGTTAAACGATTCAACAGCCCAACGCCGCTGGATTATTCGTCATGGTCTCCGCAGTCTTATTAAAGCGGGGGAGCCCGCAGTATTTCCATTACTGGGATTCACTCAGAAGCCTCGAGTCCAGGTTGATTTAGTTCTCACTGAGCAACAGCTAAAACTGGGGGAATCGCTGGTTCTGCAGGCCGAAATACATTCTGCAGCAGATCAAACCCAGGTATTGGTCGTGGACTATCGTGTATGGCACGTTAAAGCCAACGGTACGACCACTGCAAAAGTATATAAATGGAAAAATATCGAGTTACTGGCAAGAGAAAGTATTCGTCTGAGTAAGTCACATGGATTTTTAAAACTCACTACCAGACAGTATTACAGTGGCCGGCACACCTTTGAAATACTTATCAATGGGGTGGTTTACAATCAAGCCTCAATGAATCTATTGCTTGACTGAATTTTCCCTAAACGTATTGCCGGAAAAACGCTGAACGAACACATAACACTAAGAGCCCCGCAGGGCTCATAGTATTTGTAGTGCAAATCTTACTGTTTGGCTAATGCCTGCCAGGTACTGACGACAGTATCCGGGTTTAATGAAATACTGCTGATACCTCGCTCAAGCAGCCATTCTGCCAAATCAGGATGATCTGAAGGACCCTGACCACATATACCGATATATTTATCGGCTTTGTGACAAGCTTTAATCGCCATATCCAACATTGCCAAAACGGCTGGATCGCGTTCATCAAACGCTTTAGCAATTTGTGCTGAATCACGATCCAGGCCAAGTGTCAGCTGTGTCATATCGTTAGAACCGATGGAAAATCCATCAAAGAATTCAAGGAACTGATCGGCAAGTACTGCGTTTGAAGGTAATTCACACATCATGATCACACGCAGACCATTTTTACCACGTTCCAGTCCGTTCTTTTTCAGAATCTTAATAACAGCTTCAGCTTCAGTTAATGTACGAACAAAAGGAATCATGATTTCGACGTTGGTTAAGCCCATTACATCGCGGACACGTTTGATTGCTTCACATTCCAGTTCAAAGCAAGCTTCGAATTCAGGCGAACTGTAGCGTGCCGCACCACGAAAACCAATCATCGGGTTTTCTTCGTGAGGTTCAAATTGCGCGCCACCAATCAGATTGCCATACTCATTCGATTTAAAATCGGACATACGTACAATCACTTTAGATGGATGAAATGCTGCAGCAATGGTCGAAACGCCCTCAGTGATACGACTGATATAAAACTCAACCGGATCACCGTAGGCGGTGGTTCTTTCTTTAATTATCTGTTGTACTTCAGCATCCATTTTATCTGCGGCCATTAAGGCTTTAGGGTGAATGCCGATAGTGTTATTGATAATGAATTCCAGCCGGGCCAAACCAACACCATCGTTAGGCAGTTGTGAGAAACTCATGGCACGATCCGGATTACCCACATTCATCATGATTTTGACGGGTAATTCGGGCATTTGATCCAATGACTGAACACGGTGTTCAAATTCCAGAAGCCCCTGGTAAATATAACCTTCATCGCCTTCAGAACAGGAAACCGTTGCCGAAATGCCTTCAGCGACTTTTTCAGTGGCATCGCCACAACCAACGACTGCCGGAATACCTAATTCACGCGCAATAATGGCTGCATGACAGGTACGTCCACCACGATTGGTTATAATCGCGGCTGCTTTTTTCATGATCGGTTCCCAATCAGGATCGGTCATGTCAGTTAATAAAACGTCACCGGCTTCAAATTGATCCATTTGATCCAGGCTGCTCAAAATCCGGACCCGGCCGCGGCCTATTTTTCTGCCAATCGCGCGACCTCTTGCTAATAACTCACCTTTGTCTTTCAGGATGAATTGTTCAGTGACATTTACACTGCGGCTTTCAACAGTTTCGGGACGTGCCTGGACAATATAAATCTGACCATCATTGCCATCTTTGGCCCACTCAATATCCATTGGTCTTTGATAATGCTTTTCGATAACCATCGCCATGCGGGCCAATGACTCAATTTCTTCATCATTCAGACAAAAGTGTAATCGTTCTTCGGGGTCTACATCGACGGTTTTAACGGGTGATTTATCGTCTCCGGAATAAATCATTTTCAGCGCTTTCTGACCGAGTGTTCTGCGTAATACCGCCGGGCGTTCAGCCGCCAAGGTTGTTTTATGAACATAAAACTCATCGGGATTTACCGCACCTTGCACGACCATTTCACCAAGGCCGTAACTACCGGTGATAAAGACGACATCACGAAAACCACTTTCTGTATCCAACGTAAACGCGACACCGGCAGAAGCGATGTCAGAACGCACCATCTTTTGAATACCAGCAGATAAAGCTACTTCACTGTGCTCAAAGCCCTGATGATCGCGATAGGCAATTGCCCGATCGTTGAATAGCGACGCAAACACTTCTCTGATGGCAAACTTGATATTGTCTAAACCGGAAACATTGAGAAAGGTTTCCTGTTGACCGGCAAATGATGCATCCGGTAAATCTTCTGCAGTTGCAGATGAACGAACAGCCCAGCTGGTTGACGTACCATATTCTTGAACTAGTTTGTGATAAGCCTCATCAATCGCGGCTTCCATTTTTTCGGGATAGGGAATGGTCATGATCCAATCACGGATGGTTTTGCCCGCTTTTTGCAGTGCCACGACATTGTCCACATCCAGTTCACGTAATAAATCGTTTATCTGGTCTTGTAGCCCGTCATGTTTTAAAAACTCTCTGTAGGCATCCGCTGTGGTTGCAAAACCGCTTGGTACGGCGACGCCCAAAGGTGCTAAATTCTGCAACATTTCGCCTAAAGACGCATTTTTTCCACCAACTCTCCCGACATCATTCATGCACAACTTATCGAGTGGAATTACATATTCGGTCATGACAACTACCTTAAATTTTTAGTTTTATTAAATGTAATGGTTGATTCGCGGATGCGCTCACGCGCAAGCCCCATGGAGCGAACAACACGGCTGGATATTTCTTCAATAGAGGTATTCGTAGTATCAAATACCGGAATATCAACTTTCTCAAACATACTCATTGCTTTATCTAGTTCTCGCTGACAGATTTCCAATGAGGAGTAATTACTGTCAGGGCGACGTTGGCGGCGAATACGACTCAGGGGTACAGGTTTAATGGTCAAACCGGCAAGTTTATGCCGATGAATTTTCAGATACTCCGGCAGTTCTTCTGCTTCCAAATCTTCCGCGGTCAACGGATAGTTAGCCACTTTAAGGGAAAAGTTCATGGCTAAATATAAGCTGGTAGGCGTTTTACCGCAACGTGAAACACCCACTAAAATGATATCAGATTCTTCATATTGATCCGGGCGAATGCCGTCATCGTGAGTCAGTGCATAGTCAATCGCATCCAGACGTTTTTGATAGGTGGTATCACTGATCGAAATTCGTGAAACACCTTGTTTCTGAGAAGATTGCACCTGAAGAAACTCTTCCATAGAACCGATAAACTGATGAAACAGGCTGATTACAAAGCCATCACAATCTTCGATAATCTGTTGGGCTTCGTTATTCACTAAGGTGCTGAAAACCAGAGGCGGTAGATCAGATTCTGTACACAGCGCGTTAATTTGTTCGCGAGCATCTTCTGCTTTTTCTTTGGTATCGACAAAAGCCAGTGTAATTGTTTCGAACTCAATTTCAGGAAATTGCGCTAATAAGCACTTTCCATAAGATTCTGCCGTTAAACCGGTACGATCCGATACAAAAAAAACGTTTCTGATTGGTTGGTTATAATTTTCGGTTAGTTCACTCATCTAGTAATGATGTGCTGAAATGGCTGTTTTGATCAACAAAAAGTTTGGAGGCGCTGGGGGCAAGCTTGAATACAAATTTTAGAAAACGAAGATAACTCTTTGTATCGTAAATTACGAGCGGTTATTACCTATCATATTGCGCCGAGAGAACATGAAGTTTCTGACAGAGTGGCAATGCTGAATGAACGTTATTTTGCGGCATTATTAATGGTCATTCTGGACATGTTTTCGCCGGTAAAACTGTCAGGTTTGCCAATTTAAATGTGTAGTAAGAAGGCTTTACGCAAACGCCCCAATGACATAAATATGCAGAGGCTGGGTTTTCTATTTAGCAGGGAAACGATATCCGACTGTTTGCTGCTTTAAACCGCTGAAACTGAATTATAAAAAACAAATGTCCTGAAAGAATCTTATGTTCTATTCCTCAAGGAATATGAATTCAGATCCAACTTCAGGACATCAGTGTCTGCTTATGTTTCATAGCCACTACTGTAGGGATTCTTTATCTGGCCCAACAACTGCCTTGGAAATGACCCTAAAGCACCATCAAAATCAGACCAGTTTAACGAGATCTGACCCTTAAAATGTTCAGGCCATCAATAAACCGAAAGCTACAAGCCCTATGCAGGCGAGCGACATAACTATTATAAATTCGATGAAATGTTCCATTAGCCATTCTTCAAGTTTGTGCATGATAAAACTCCTTAATAACGGTTAGATATTTCGTCTATCCGTTATCAATTATCAAGCTGTATCACCCAGAAGGCATTGATCTGGATCAAATCATAGCCATTAGGTTTATCCTTGATGGCAGGCCATTTAAAGCTAATTCTGAACTACGATAAATACCATCCGATTGCGACCAAACCCAACCAGAAAACGGTGAATAGCAGAATGATATGTGGAAACTTCTGCATCAAAAATTCATCAATCTTTTTTAACATTTTTGCCTCATACACCAATCATTTTCGACTAATAAAGATACCATCTGCAAATTGATTATGCCAGTCAAAAACAATGCTTCTTCCATGATTTCAATGATATGGCCGGTGATGCAAAAGAATTAAAAATATTTCTTGTGTATGCAGTAAAAATTCTCTATATTTTCTCTTCTCGTTATATTCTCATGTCAGGTGAAAAGTATGCTAACTAAAAGACAACAAGACACGCTCAACTTTATTCGCCAATACATTAATGAAAATGGTGAAGCACCTTTAGTCACTGAAATTGCCGAGGGGCTGGGTATCAGTTCACAGGGTACCGCTCACAGATATATTCAGGCTTTGATTGATGGTGGCTATCTGGAACGGCTGACAGGCAGAACGCGAGGGTTGAAGTTGAATGAGCAGGTGTTTTCAGAGCAATCACTGGTTTTCCCGATGATGGGAAAAATCGCGGCCGGACGTTTGATCGAGGCCGTAGCCGATGAGTCTGAAATTGACCTTGGTAGTATGTTCAAAGGGAAAGGTCGTTATGTCTTGAAAATCAGTGGTGAATCCATGATTGGCAAAGGCATCATGTCGGGTGATTATGTGGTTGTAGAATCAACAAGACAGGCAAGGCATGGTGACATGATTGTGGCACTGGTTGATGGTTATGATGCCACCCTTAAAACCATGCTGGTCAATAAAGATGGCACCATTACCTTAATGCCGGCAAATGAAGCGTTTGAACCTGTGACGATTGATGCTAAACGACTCAGTATCCAGGGGGTAGTGGTGGGGCAGTTGCGAACTTATCCCTGAATAGCGGTTGCGTGAAACTTAACAGCCGGTTTTTACCTGGCAGGCTTAACCATACTGTTGAGTATAGTAATAATTGGTTGCTTCGACATAACCCGCGATACTGCCGCAATCAAAACGATGTCCTTTAAACTTGACTGCCAGTACCGGTTTTTCCTGAGCCATTGCCCGTATGGCATCGGTGATCTGTACTTCGCCATTGGCACCTGGGGGAGTATTACGCAGGTAATCAAAAATATCGGGCGTCAAAACGTAACGCCCGATAATGGCCAGATTACTGGGCGCATCTTCCGGTTTAGGCTTTTCAACCATATCGGTAATGCGATAAATATCGGGTTCAATTTCATCACCGGATATCACACCATAGCTACCGGTTGCGTCGGCTGGAACTTCTTCTATTGCCACGATGCTGCATTGATGTTTCTGATAAAGATCGACTAACTGACCTAATGCACGTTTGCCACCGGATTCAGGTGTAGCGCATAAATCGTCTGCCAGCAATACCGCAAAAGCTTCATCACCGATTATGGGCTCACCAGTGAGGATGGCGTGTCCCAAACCCAGCATGGCGCGCTGACGCATGAAAATAAAATCACATGCATCCATCACATTGCGAATGTCATCAAGATGAGACTCTTTGCTCGTTCCGTAAATCTGATGTTCCAGTTCGAAACTGGTATCAAAATGGTCGGCAATCGCTCTTTTACCCCGTCCGGTAATAAAGCCCATACTGTGCAATCCAGCTTCCATGGCTTCTTCTACACCGTATTGGATAAGGGGTTTGTTAACGATTGGCAACATTTCTTTAGGCATCGCCTTGGTGGCCGGTAAAAAACGTGTGCCGTAGCCGGCGACGGGGAAAAGGCATTTACGAATTGAAACGTTTGCTGTCATGAATATGGGTCCTCGTAAAATTTAGTGGCGGAAATCAGCGATTACTCAACCACGCGCATTGATAGGGAGATAGCTGAATTTCAATTTGCCAGGAATCGATAGCCTCACCACTGACAAGATCATGCCAATCATCAGTTGCAACCAGGTTGAGATCGGCGATACGAAGCGTTTGCGGTTGATCAGTGATATTAAATATACAGAATATACTTTGCCGGCGGTCAATACTTTGTCGCCAGAAGCCAAATAAGGCATCGCCAAGTTGTAGGGTATATTGCGTTGCGTTGGGATGAAATGCTGAATGTTGAGTGCGAAGCGTAATCAACCCTGTGAGTTTTTGGTATATCTGAGAGTGATTATTGGCGGGATGTTTAAGAGCTGTCCGAATGGCAGAATCATCCCACTGATGGCGATTGATCGCGCGATTATGCTGATGTTTCGCAAGCCGTTGATAATCATTTCCAGTGGCTAACAGGCTATGAATATAAATACCCGGGATACCCTCCAGGGCCAGCATAATCGCGTGTGCGCAAATAAAGCGGGCTTGTTGCCATTGGTCGGGACCTTTTACTGTTCCTTGCAACGCATCAAATAACGCAATATTGATCTCATAGGGTTTTTTGATGCCATTTTCCGCGGCACGCCAGGAGATTTCACCACCAAATCCCTGCATGGTTGAAATCAGTGCAGCGATCTCATTATCAGTCAATAATCCTTCAGCAGGACGCAAGCCAATACCGTCATGAGAGGCAATAAAATTAAAATAAGCCGTACCATTCTGAGCCGGCGGCATACTCATCAGCCATTGGCGTAAATAACGGCAGTTCCCACTAATCAACGTATTTAATAATAGTGGTGGTAATGAGAAGTTATAAATCCAATGTGCTTCATTGGCATTGCCGAAATAACTCAGATTTTCCCGGTTCGGAATATTGGTTTCAGTAATGATCACGGCATCACTCTGTGCCTGCTCAATCAATAAGCGCAGCAATCGGATCAGCTCATGTGTCTGGGGAAGATTAAGACAATTGGTTCCAGCCTGTTTCCATAAAAATGCCACAGCATCCAAACGAAACAGGCGAACTCCCTGATCCAGATAAAAGCGAATAATCTTTACAAAGGTTTTCAATACTTCAGTATTACGAAAATCAAAATCCACCTGTTCATGACTGAAAGTACACCAGACATGTTTAATACCTTGAGCCGTTTCAGTTTGTCTTAACAGTGGCGTAATACGTGGACGCACAACCAGAGAAACAGGGGTATCCGCCTCACAGGTATAAAAAAAATCGTGACCTTCACCCTGACCGGCAATAAAGTTCTGAAACCATTGGCTGCTGCTTGAACCATGATTAATGACCAGATCAGCCATCAGCCGATAATCTTTTGCGATGGCATTAATATCTCCCCAGTCACCCAATTCCGGATTGACCTGAAAAAAATCTTTTACCGCAAAACCATCATCACTGCAGTACGGAAAAAACGGCAGGATATGCACGGTATTAATGCAATCCGCAAAATAATCGTCCAAAAAATGTTTAAGTGTCTGTAGGGGGGATTCACCCGTTTTTAACACACTGTTGCCGTAGGTGATCATGGCAATATCACTGGCCTGCCATTTATTCTGATGTGGCTGAGGGGACTGTGCCTCAGGGTTTACCCGCATAATGGCTAATAACTCATTGGTCAGGGCAGCAAGCATTTCAGGGTCTTTAAGCTCGCCATACACAGTGTTCAGGTGATAAAGCACATTTTGAAATACAGCTGGCCGTTCAGATGTTGATGTCATGGTCATCCTTTAACCGGAAAATTCCTGATAGTCGTCTTCCACCGCCTGATAGATGCGTCCAAAAATATCCGGCAAAGCACTTTGCACCCGGTTCCAGCTGGGGATGAAAGGTGTTTCCATCGGGTTTTCCAGAAAAATCTGTCCGGCATCCATGATATTTCGGGCAAACATTTCCACCGAGGCTTCTTCCTGATGAATATCGAATTTCAAGCCATTCATTACGGCATCGTTTCGATAGGTTTCTACAAAATCCAGTGCGATTCGATAATAGGTGGCTTTGATACTGCGGAAATGTTCAGGACTGAACACGGTGCCTTTGGTGGCAAGTTTACGGAATAATGCTTTAGCAATATCTATCGACATCTTCGACAAACCGCCTTGCTGATCTTCGGGAGACAGATCCTGGTGTTTGTGGTCATAAATATCGGCAATATCTACCTGACATAATCGGTTATTGGCATAGTTTCGATGCATTTCAGATAACACACCGATTTCCAACCCCCAGTCACTGGGGATACGGATATCGCTTAACACATCACGGCGGAACGAAAACTCGCCGGCCAATGAATAGCGAAAGCTATCCATATAATCGAGATAATCACTCGGCCCCATGACCGATTTCAACGCCCTTAACAGGGGAGTAATTAATAAACGATTCACCCGACCGTTCAGTTTTCCTCCGGAAACCCGCGCGTAATAACCTTTACAGAATTCATAATTGAACATTGGATTGGCAACAGGATAAATCAACCGGGCGAGCAGTTCAGTGTTGTAAGTGACGATGTCACAATCATGTAAAGCAATTGATTCAGCTTTACCTGAGGCTAAAATATAGCCCATGCAATACCAGACATTGCGCCCTTTCCCAGCTTGATGCGGAGCCAGATTCAAAGCCTGCAATTCAGCATCAATAGCGCTTAATCGTGGTCCGTCATGCCACATTATCCGATGATGTTGTGGCAGATCATTAAAAAATGCCAAAGCATGTTTAAACTCATCAGCATTGGCCCGATCCAGACCAATCACAATTTCTGACAGATACGGGACGGTTCTTAATTGTTGCACAATCGCTGGAAGAGCTTCACCTTGCAGCTCTGAGAATAAAGAAGGTAATAATAATCCCATCGGCCGTTGCTGACTGAACTGCAATAGATCCTGTTCCAGATCAGCCAGATGACGATGCGTCAGATTATGTAGCGTTGTAATAATGCCATTTTGATGAAAGTCTGCCATGGTGGCCTCTTGTAATTTTAGTGCACGAATGCCGTGCTTATATGCAGCTGTTGCAAGACTTGCTGTACACCTTCTGCCCACCCACGCGGCCCGCAATGTGAAGCCTGCATGACATTGTTATGGCGCGTTAAGGAAGGTAATGAATTGACGGGTGAAGGAATTAATAAAGCCATGTCCGCGGTTTCCAGCATGGCGACATCATTCTGGCTATCACCGATCGCCAGACTGGTAAAACGTTTATCCGGGCAAAAATGTTCGTAAACCTGTTTCAACCATTGAATGGCGCAACCTTTGTCGCATTGTCCTGAAACATGTAAAAAGCGACCGCCAATCAAAACTTGAGCACCACGTTTACGGACTTCTTCAATAAATTGTTTTTGTTTACCCGGATTGCCATGCCATGCCAGAGCTTCACCGTATTGTCTTCTGGCAGCGCGGGCCGCGGCATGCACATCTAAACCGGTCATGGCGATAATGCCGTCAATTCCTGCCTGGGCAAACGTGGTGAAGTCATCATTGAATAAAGGTTTAACCGAATTAATTATGGATTGCCAGTGAGCGCGTGGTTGTACAAATTCTTTTATCCAGTACTTACCGGAGGTTTTGGTATCGGCTGGCTGGCTCGGGAAATAATTCACCGGAATAAACACTGCAGCCCCGTTTTCACAGATAAAAGGATGAAGATTATCCAGTGATTCACTGATCTGTTCGATTTCAGACTGGGTTTTGCTGCTGACAGGAATGAGTGGTATTTGCAGCTGTTTAAGTTTTGCCAGTACCGGGTCGGCTTCATCATGACGATAATTATGATGATCCAGCAGGCTACCATCCAGATCGGTAAACACCAGCAAAGAGGCCTTAGGACATGATGCCTCTGGCACAGATTGTTTAGGACGCTTCAAGGCCACGATATCCCTTTCTATATTGAGTTCAAATACATAGTCCATTTGTTCAGGCAATGTATCCAGACAGTGCTGGGTGACCCGCTGGTAATACTGAACAAACCGTGCGATATCATCAGCATCCATGATTTTATTGTTCACTGTACTGACTGTTTGTTGCAGCTTTTCTTCCTGTTCCAGACGCCAGTCATACACACAATCAAAATTAGGTGCCTTAAGCATGATCCAGCTATCCACCCGTTGAAAAAGGGCAGGATATTCCTGTTCAAGCTTTTCATTCACAAAACGTCGCCAGTAAACATCGGGATCTTCACTTTGTTCCAGCAGATTCATTGGTTCCGTTAATACATCTTCTGGTTGGGGACAGGCGCCCATGCACCAGCCTTCCAATACAATAAACTTTGGTGCGTATTCCAGTACCGGCCATTGCTCAACAGGAAAACGATCATCATGTGCTTTATCAAACCGTGGAATCGCAACATTTTTTCTTTCCGAGAGCAATTTATCTATAGTTGCTAATGCCAGTTCAACATCATGCGTTCCGGGCACGCCGCGAGTCGCTAATAAAGGATGAACGGTATTGGCTAAATCAATTCGTTGCTGATGCGTGAGATAAAAATCGTCTAAGGATAAAGCGATAGCGGATTGATGATGCTGGGTAGTCAGCAAATGCACTAAACATTCAGCAAGTGTACTTTTACCGGAGCCTTGCGCACCATGGATACCGATGATTATGGGGCGTTTTGCCCTTTTTTGGTGCAAAATCAATTCATCAGTGATGACGCTAAACCAGTCATCAATTTGTTTTGCATAGTTGGCTGAGAGCTGATGCGTACTCAGGAAATTCTGAATGTTTGTAGAAGGATTGACCATCACCATTGCCTGTTCCAATCGATATTGAAACAGCCTGACGCAAGTTTCATACCGATAGTGTGAAATTTTCCTCAACGTTAAGTATGAGCCTAAATAATGCGTATTGCTTCTATCGGCTTTTAAACCATTCTGAATCCCGATTAATCCAAATTGAAATTCATCAAATGCAATCGGCTGTTTGAGTATGGATATTTTTCATGGGAGATATTCGGCTCGGACAATTTATTCCTGGTCATTCAGCTTCTTGATTTTTACAGAGCGTCAACAACGTCGACATAACCGCAAAAAAAAAGGGTAAACCCGAAGGTTTACCCAAAGCTCAGCACGCAGCGAGAGAGAACGAACATGCACTGAAGAAAACTACAATTTTGTTATTGCATTAACGATGCCAAAAATATAAATCATTTAAAAACAGTCTCTTAGTGTTTTATGTTGAGTTGAGATTCGTTTTTTCGCACCACAAAACAGCATCTTTGCACCTCCGCAGCGCATACAAACCAGTGAGCCATGAATTTTTCCCGGATTTTTGTCAGTCAAACATTTCTGTTGATAACAAAATGAGATGGGATAAATGAATAAACTGCTTAGTATTTGGTTTTTACTGTTTTCAGCGTCGCTTACCGCTGCCGATATGCAAAGTAAGCAAAGTTTGATTACAGATTGTTATCAGGAATGGCAGAGCAGGGGATGGACATTAGGTGAGGATAAGCGCCCTGCTGCAAATATTGTCGGGTTTCGAGAGGGTATTATGCGGATATGTGAAGTCCGAACAGAATTATTCTTACAGGGGGAAAATGTTTCTCCTTACATTCAGGGGCGTCTTCGTGATCTGGCTCCTTATGTGTTCACAGCAAGTAAGGAGGATCTTAAACAACGCATCCTGCAAGTAAATGACCAGACCGGTTATCCAGGCGGAGCGGGTTTTTTATCTGAATGATTAAGCTTGAGAGCTATCCATCTATCACAGCTGGAAGCTATTTTTACGAGCAGCTGGGTGAAGATGCGATGCAGTCATTTAGATAAGAAATTTCACCAGACCATCAGATATGATTAAATGTCCTGTCCGGAACCAATGGGGCGATAAATAGCGCTTCAATGATTCTGTAATCTGCGGTCAGATGCCAAAATCAACCATCCTGAATTGATGCCAGACCATTTTTTCAAGTTATTAAGAAAAGTTAATCATGATCCAATATCGTTTTGTTAAGTTGCTTATTCCGGTTTTTGGACTTTTCTTGCTAGTCACAATGAGCAGTGGATGTTCGGAGAAAGCGGACAACGAATCTTCAGCCATGTTCAGGGCAGATAGTCAGCGAAGTGGTGACTTTCTTACCCAGGGACCAAAGCAAAAACCTGAAACGCTTTGGCGTTATCATGCAGATGAGGGTGCGGCCTCATCCCCGGTCACCAGTGGCAACCTGGTATTTTCGGGACGTTTTGATGGACTGATGCTGGCTTTGAATAACAAGACGGGTCAGGAGCAATGGCAATTTGCCACACAAGGCGGAATTTTTTCTACGCCGGCCGTTGCTGAAGAGCAGGTTATATTTGGTAGTGATGATAAACATATTTATGCCTTGAATAAATTCAGCGGCAGCTTTTTATGGGCATTTGAAACGCAAGACCGGGTGTTTGCCTCGCCATTGATCGCCAAAGGCACCGTATTCATTGGCAGCCTTGACCATCATTTTTATGCAATTGACCGGCATAGTGGTGAGCTCAAATGGCGAATCAAAACGAATGGTCAAGTGGATTCGTCTGCAGCAATTAAAGATGATCGGTTGTATTTCGGTAGTGATGATGGCGCTTTGTATGCGGTCACTACTGATGGTGAGGTGTTATGGACCTTGGATACCGGAGCAGCGATAGATGCGTCTCCAGTGATTTCTGAAGAAGATAATATGCTTTATGTCGGCAATGATGCCGGAGTGTTGTTTGCTGTGGACCTCGAGTCAGGCAAACCAATATGGACCTTTGAAACAGGTTCACGGCTGTTTGCTTCACCCGCTTTGAAAAATCAGCAGATTATTTTTGCTGCAACAGACGGTCGGGTATTTTCCTTAAATAAGGAAAGTGGAGAACCATTTTGGCAATTTGACGCTCAAGCCGTTGTGTTTTCATCTCCGGCAATTGCAGGTGAACAGGTTTACTTCGGTTCAATGGATGGTTATTTGTATGCGCTTGATATAAACAACGGTGAACAAACATGGCGGTTTGATTCCGGATGGGCCATATTTGCCTCACCGTTTGTCGATAATGGAATACTTTATATAAGCAGTGATGATGGGGATTTATTAGGGCTTGTTGATCCTTCATA